>CAZTZR010000104.1:0-12300 GCA_964618145.1 uncultured Kofleriaceae bacterium | reverse complement strand
CGCGGATCACTGGCCCTCCTGATTTCCCTGCCCTTTACCCCAATCACAAACACAATCGGGAATCATCATGCGGGAGTAACAGCAGGCGGGCATTTTCGGGTTTGGCGGGTTGACGGAAACTCCTTCGTCATCCCCTTTCCCGGAAACAGGTTCGGACTCCGGTTCCACTGGTGGTTCGGATTCGGCTTCCGTCGAACGCCTGGCCTGGGGGGAGGGAATCGTCGGTTCTCCAGCGGGGCGTCCGCAGGAAAACCCCAGGCTGAATACAGCCGCAGTCAGCATGGCTGTCCTTGCCAACGGGAATCCTGCCGTTCCGGCGGGACAGGCCGGGCATCCCATGGCCGGACGCCCGGCGCGGGAGGCGGCCATGAGTCGTTCCGGATCCGTTTTGAGGATATGCCCCGCAAAGGGTCTTCCAATCTGGAGCAGACAACCCCGGACACGACCATCGGATACGATTCCCAGAACGGATTCTCCTGCTTCACACCGCACGTTTCGCGGACGCAGTGTGTCTCCGATCCACAGGCGGGTGTCCGGCCCCACTGCGGGCAGACGAATCGGGCGGGGGGAAACTTCCGGGGAACTTGCCCCTGTGACCGCCCGCCAGACATACCAGTCGGAGATGCGGTTTTTCCGGATCCAGGATGCGATGGCCGGCAATTGCCCCTGATTCTCCGGTCGAATCGTGGTCACTACCCCGAAGGGCACATCCCGGACGCGAAGGTCTTCAATCACCTGGTTCACCTGGTTCCACAAGCCGTATTTCCCCCGAAAAGCGTCATGTTGTCTGCCGGTGGCATCCACCCCCAGCCAAATCCGGGAAATGCCTGATTCCAGGATACGCTCCGCCATTGTGGAGTCCCAGAAACTGCCGGATGTCAGCAACTGGACGGCGGTACTTCCCTGTCGCAGGCATGCCACCAGTTCCTCCCATCGGGAATGCATCAGCGGTTCACCACCGGAAAGGCTCACCAGACCTGCCAGATTCCGGATGCGATGCGCCACGGCCAACTGATCATCAAAGCAGAGATCCGGACCCCGCAATTCCTGTCGGCAACTACAGTCCGGACAGGACAATGGGCATGCCGAGGTGATTTCCCATTCAACGCGTAAAGGATTTGTCATGCTGCACCCCCGGTCAACTCATGGCGGGAAACGGCAGGTTCAGTCTTTTTCCACGCGGGCCAGAAGGACCGTGATGTTGTCCTCGCCCCCTTCATCGTTTGCCGCAGCCACCAGTTTCTCGGCCAGTTCATCCAGATCCGGCTCGCTTTCGATGATTTCGAGGATTTTCGGGTCAGAAAGCATGTCGTTGAGGCCGTCTGAGCACAAAAGGAAAAGATCCCCCACCCGGGGGTAGATGACCGATGCATCCACGAAAACATCCGGATTCGGACCGAGAACCCGGCTGACCACGTTTGTCTTCGTCCCGGAAGCCATGGCTTCCTCGACACTGATGTGCTTGAGCCTGGCCATGTCGTTCACGAAGGAATGGTCCTCCATGAGCAGTTCCAGCATGCCAGGACGATGGCGGTAAATCCGGCTGTCTCCGATATGTGCAATGATTGCGTAATTGTCTTCGAAATAAATGGCCACCACCGTCGTGCCCATGTTCTTGCACGCGGCGTCCTTTTCCCCTTGCTCGCGAAGCCTGATGTTCGACAGGGAAATGCTGTTTTTCATCCGGTGCATGTTCGCCTGGAGCGGGTCCAGCCGCAGCGGCCAGACAGTGGGGGCTCCCAGCGCCGTCTCGGCGAAGTACTTCACCATGGTCTCCACGGTCATGCGGCTGGCCACCTCGCCGGACGCATGCCCCCCCATGCCGTCGGCCACAATACCCAAGGGAATGCTCTCGGGAAGATACAAAGTGTCTTCGTTGTGGTCATGGGTCTTGCCGATATCGGTTTCTCCGGCAAAACGGATGCGGATGCCGCTGATGGGAAACGACGTACTCACAGATCCACCTCTTTCGCGAAATCCATGTTGCAGACAAAACACGCCAACTGTCAACAATTTTTTCTCAATCCGCACTTCATTCGCAAGAAAAACTGGGGTATGCTCCCCCGTCTGATCGGACCGGACGGAATCCATGCAAACAGAACTTCCTTTCATGCCCCCCACCTGCTGCTCCCGAAAAACCGGATTGGCATTTCCGTGTATCATCCTGTTGTCCCTGGCAGGTTTTTTCTGGCTTTCGGCTTCGTGTCGACGCCCGGATTCCGCAGATTTGGCTGCCGAGGGTCCGGAACCGTCCATGCAAGGGCCTTCCCGACCCGGGTCGACCGTCCCGCCGGGGGAGCCGGAGTATTGTCTGACTGGCTGCGTTCTGGTCTGCATCGACAACATTTCCAGAAACCTCAAGGAAGGGCCGGATGCAGGGTATCAGAATCTGGTGAACCTGGGCAGACAGATCCAGAAGGCCTTTTTGTTTCGACTGCCTGATGGATTTTATGAAGACATTGCCACCCTTGTGCTGGTGGACAGCGCATTTGATCAGAATTTTTTCCAGCCGGCCTTGTCCCCCACGGAGGAAACCGCCGGAAACCTGGCCAGACAGTTCGAACGCAACCGGACAAGCGCGGCCAGTGTCAAATGCCCCAAAATTACCTGCGAGGAGTACGTTGGCAGTCTGTTGATGCGCCAGTACGGAACCCGTGAGGGAGAACTCCGGCACAGGAAAAACATCGCCGTATGGCGGGAAAAGACCCGCAAATGGAACCGGGGCATGCAGCAACTGGCAGGGTGCCGCGAGTCCTGTGAAGAAAGTTGCCGTTAGGATTGGGTGCTATTTCCGGGCCAGGGGAAGCACCACCCACGAATACACTGCACAACCCACGCAGAAATTGAACACACACTCCAGGAGGGCAAAGAAGGCCAGTGCCACCGCCAGTCCCACCCCGACCACCGGCCAGAAGAACCCCGTAACCAGGGATGCCAGTGCGAAAAGAAATCCAATACGTGCCGCAAACATCTTGGGAGCCCTGTCGATCATGGGACCCGGTGGGACCAGGATCTTCAAAAACCAACGGGCCAATGTGGAAAACAGGCTGAACCGGGGAGGCAGAAAACCCCGGACGAACATATCCACCACCAAAAAGACCAGGAACCAGGGACTTTGTGTCAAAAGGAATCCGGCGACCGTCAAAACCACAAACATTCCGGTAACGCGTGCGCTGTTTTCCGGAATGCGTTCCATGGAAACAGGACATACTATATTTTTCATAACACACCCCCACACCCTTATTATAAGTTTCATCTAACAATTTTCAAGGACTCTTTTTTGTGGTTCACATTTCGGTCAGGGACCCCATGAAACCTTCCAGGAGGGCCAAACCGGGTTCCTGGGCATCTCCCGGCAACTGTTTCCCGTTCCAGATGGATTGATTACGAAAAAAGCGTGGCTGCAACACGATATGAATGGACCCCACCCGAAGGAAAAAATCCCCACGCACGCCGTGGGAATTTTCAAACCAGACCGTGGCCCCGAAAGGAGGTGCCACCCGGAATCCGGCAAATCCGTCAAACTTCACGCCCCGGGTGGGCAGGAACTCTCCTGATACCTGACCCCCATCGTGGAGGGAAACCCCCGGAGCGGTGGCGGGATCCCCCAGAAGATCCAGTTCCTCTCCGGATTCGTTCAGGAAGGAAAGGTGGATTTCCATTTCACGGAGCAGGTCCAGAGCGCCCGCGGAAGGCCGTAGCGGATCCAGGAAAAGGATCACCTGTCCACCGGCCTCCAGGACGGATCGTGCCGAAGCAGGATCTTCCGGCGACGCAGCAAGTGACGGCTCCAGGAGGAACAGCAAGTCCGGAGTGGATGCCGGCAAATCCACAAAAGCCCTGACCCAGTATGCATCCTGTCTTCCCAGATGCTCATGGAGCGCCAGATACCCAAAAGACGAGGAATTCACCGCAGCCTGACCATCCACCCTGCCGTCCATGGCCAGCATCCGGCGCAATGGTTCCGGTGACGGCTCCTGCTCCCGGAAGGCACACCACCTGAAAATGTTCTTCCAGAGTTCCAGATTGTCCGCAAAACCCAGATAGGCGTTTCCGAAGATGTTCTGGTCAGAAACGATTACCGCCCGACCGGCCCCGGTTTCCGCCACGTTGACCGCACTGAGCACACCGGAAGGCTCATCGGCATCCTGGATCCAGTTTCCCCAGTAGGAAGGCGGAGCATCCGGATTCCACCTGTCCCCCCATGCGTTTTCCGAGGAAAAGGCCACACTGCCGGGGCCTTCCACCGCTCCGGCCCCGAAAAGTCCGATCCGGCGCAGGCCGGCCGTGACGGGATGGTCCGCGAACCGGGAGATGAATACCCAGTGGTTGCCCTTGAACACGTCCGGCGGACGATCATTGAGGGTCACATACGGCAGGCTCCAGCCGAAACGCTCCACCAGGGGACCGGTCCTCTCGGCACTCCGGTAGCAGTTCGTGTGGTCCGTGATGACCACCATGGCCCCGCCTTTTTCCACGAAATCCACAATGGCGTCGATTTCTTCCGGGGTGAATGCGGGCCGGGAGCGATCCGTCAAATTCAGAAAATAGACGTCGTATCCGGCGAGCATTTCCGGCGAAAGGCGACCGGAAACCAGCCGGTGATGGGCAAATCCGTCCGGGTACAGGGATGCAAAGGCTTTGGAATACCCGTGACTCTGGTCATACTGGAAATGCCAGAAGCGGGAAGTGATGGTGGAGTTCTGCTTGGTGGAATGCACATTGTCTTCCAGAACCCGGGTGACCTTTCCGGTGTAATCCGGCCCCGGAGTGTGCATGATCACCACGTCGCCGGAAGGCTCTTCGGGTCCGTCACAGGCGACCGCCGCCGCCACCAGCAGGATCATTCCCGCCAGACTGAACACGGTGTGGCAAGGATGCCCGGAATATCGGGAACGGGTAAAGGGCATGTTCACTCCGCACGGAGCCGGCGGGAAAAACCGAAGATCCGGACCCGCCGGAGCAGAAGATCCAGGATGAACAGGAGGAAAAACGGCCACAGGGCCATGGGCCAGCGTTCCAGGTACACTGTCTCCACACGGGTGCCACGGGAAAACAGGCTTTCTTTGCCCTCCTGATCGAGTTCCCGTCCCCCCGTCTGTTCTGACAGTTGCCGAAGCAACATGAGACCACGACATACATGGGGATTTTCCAGGCACATTTCCCCGGGGGGCTGCACCAGTTTCAGTTCCCGGGGGTACGCATAGGACACGGAGGCGAAACTCTCCCCCAGAAGGCTCCGGCTCTCACAGGGGCAGTCAGGACCGGGACAGGTGATTCCGGCGGTGGCCGCCAGGGCGGGATTGCAGAAGTGCTTGGATGACAGAAGATAGGACCCGTGCCCGGGCAACTGGAATCGGGCCTCGTATCGTCCCGGGGCGGTCTGCCGCAACACAGGCCGCAACACCGTGCGTCCTCCGAACGGTTGCACCTCGAGTTCGCCCTCGAGCATGTTCCGCCAGCCCGAATTCTCCCCGACGGCATCCACGGTGACATGCACGGAACGATCCAGTGCCTCGGCCTTCATGGTGTACTCCTCGGTGCGCTGGATACGCATGGAATCCCGGATCAGCGCCGCCCAGAATTTCTGGTATCCCTGCCCCCAGGACTCGATCCACGGACGCGCCCAGCGGGCCTTGATGTCCGAGGTGAAGGCGATGGCCTTGCCTGCCCCCACGTTCCAGCGGGCCAGGATTGGATCCCCGTACAAATCGCTGGTGAGAATCAGGTCCGCCTGGGGTTTTGCCTTGGTGGGGACATACCCCAGAAGATACGGCGCGTTTTCGATGTCGATTCCCCGCAGGAAGGAGGCCGGCTTGTTGATCTTCAGCCGGACGGGCTCGTCCACCAGGGGCGGCCGGGCCACCTGGGAAGCCTCCCGGGTGAAAATGCGGGGCAGATCGTTGGGATCCACCGTGTAGTAGGATCGTCCCTGGGCCCGTTCCCGGATCAGTTCCATCATGCCCCTATCCACATCGGATCCGATGCCCACCACCGATATCGTGATGTTGCAGGACGCCGAATTCTGGAGGACCTCCTCCAGTCGGTCCCTTCCGGCAATACCGTCGGACATGAGAATCATGTGCCGTACCTTGGCGCGGGCGTCACACAGCATGTCGTTGCCCGTTTGCAGCGCGGTGACGATTTCCGTTCCGCCGTCGGCCTCGATGCGGGAGATCAACTGTTCAATGCGGGAACGGTTCGCGGCAGGCATCAGTTCCACCGCGATCTGGGGCCGGTGGTCAAAGGCCACCACTCCAAGCAAATCCCGGGGCCCCAGAAGGTGCGCGGTGGCAATGGCTGCTTCCTTGGCCAGACGCATCTTGATGCCGGCCATGGACCCGGATCGGTCGATGACCAGCACCATGGCCACGCTGGGCTGGCGCTTGTTCTTTTCCAAATCGAACCGTACCGGCAACAGGCGTTCGATGGGGGTCTGGTAATAGCCACCGTTGCCGAAACTGTTCTCTCCCCCCACCATGACATAGCAACCGCCACCCTGTACGTATTCCTGCAGAGCCATCATCTTTCCGGTGGAAAGATAGGTGGCGGGCACGTCCGATTGCACGATGCAGGTGTAGTGACGCATCTGGGTCACCGAGGCGGGAAATCCTGCCGACGGGCGCATCTCCACTTCCAGGTTGGCCGCACGCAGTGCCTGGTGGAAATACCGGCCCCGGGCGGGATCCCCCTCCACATAGAGAATGCGGGGTTTGTCCTTCGCCATGAGCACGGCCCAACTGGTGTTGTTTTTCCCGATGGTGTCCTTTTCCGGTTCGTCCAGTTCCATGTTGAGTTGGAAAGCCTGGATCCCCTGATCATTGACCTGGGCCCGGAACTTGATCACGTTCTCTCCGGGAAGCAGTTCGGCGGTTTTGGCAAATTCCAGGTCATTGCGGACCATCTCCTCGGGACTTGTTCCCTGGAAGAGGGTGAAGCGGGCCTTCACCGGCACGTTGCTGACCACCACTGCAGTCAGCTCGAAGGGTTCCCGGATGACCACGCTCGGAGGCATGGAAAACTCGGCGATGAACACCTCCGGCCGGGCTCTGGCCAGGGGAAAATGGTGAAACAGGGGCACTTTGGCCCGGCGAAGTTCCGCCGCCATTTCCAGTGCGTTTCCGGAAGTTTCCAGACCATCGCCGATCAAAACCATCCGGGCATCATTGCCGGGAGGAATCAGGCTCAATGCATGACGAAGGGCCGAAGCCATGTCCGTTTCCTCCGCAGGCTCCGGTTCCCCGCGCAAAGGCGGCATGGGAACGCCCCTGAAGGACGGGCGCAAATCGGGACGCCGGTCAAAGGCAATCAGTTGCAGGTGGGCATCGGCCGGTGCGTGCAGGAACAGATCCCGGACGAGTCCCTCCGATTCGGCAATCTGCTCCTCCCCCATGGAACTGGAGACGTCCACCAGGAACAGGAGGCTGAGTTTCCTGCTTTCGCCCCGGGTGGCCGGCCGGGCCAGGGCCACCATGACCACGAGGAACAGGGAAAACCGCGTCAGGAACATCAGCACCCGTTGCGGTGCGGAAAGATCCGACAGGGTGGGAAGCAGGATCAGAAGTGGAGGAAGGAAGGCCAGGAAAAACGCCTGGGGCTTGAGAAAGAACCATTCCTCCCGCACCACCGGGACCACCAGTTCCAGACCCAGATGGGGCTCCAGTTTCCAGAACACCACCGCCAGGACGGCCTGCACCACCAGAAAGCAGAGGGCCCGTGGCCAAATCCTTTGGAAAGTTTTTCGAATCCGGGCCCATGCACCCATGCAAGCACCTCAAACACGACCGGAGATCCGGTCAGACCGTGATACGCCGGTGATAGGTCCACCACTCCACGCAAAGCAGGACAAAAGCCGCCCCCATGAGGGCTATCCACCCGGGATAACCCCAGTGAAGCAGCAGGTACACCGCACACAGGGCGAACAGGAACGCCCCCAGAAATGCCATGGCCGCCCCCCAGGCACCACGCAGGTATCCCATGGCAAGAAAGCCGAAGCCTGCCAGAAGGACCATCAGGAAGGCTTTCCAGTCAATGCGGGTTTGGGGAGTCCACACCAGGGCACGGGGCTTCCATTCGGCGGGAACCCGGCAGGAAATCTCCAGTTTTCCGGGGGTGATGTCGCTCTCCTGGGGGGACAAAAGGGATGCGGCGATGGAATGCACCGGCTCCCCGTTCTTCAGGAAGGTGTACACTCCGGAGTGCTGGGGTGTGAACACCAGCCCGGCGCCGGACAGGGGCAATTCCTCGTCATCCGGCGTGGTGATGGAATCGGAATCCAGGAAGAACTCCCGCGGCTCGCCGGTGGGATAGGTGGCCATGAACCCCGGCGTGGACCCCATGGTCCAGTTGACGAAGTTGAGCATGAACACCGGAAACGACACCTGCAGCACAAAATCGGAGTCATGAAGGGAGAATCCAAGCGCCACCAGCCTCTGCCCGGTGGACATGGTCCGCAGCAGGCCCAGCACGGTACCGCGGGCATCCACCTGCATCAGGGGGCGATCCCCCCGGGACAGGGAGAAGGGCGTGCTCTCTCCCCACAGGTTCACATCCTTCATGGACACCCCCTCCATGACGGGATGCAACTGATGCCCCCCGGTCCACAGAATCTGCAGGTTGTCACGGGTACGTGTCGTGGTTCCGAAGGGTCCTTTCGTCCCTGGTTCGCCGGCAGGATGAATCCACAACTGGTTGGGGGTTGAAGGCACCGTGTCCGGTACGAACTCGTTGAAAATCACCAGGTTGCAGGGTTCCCCCGATGGTTCCATGCAGGTGTCAAGCAGTGCCGGACGGTATTCGGCAGCCGACACCTTGCGGATGGTTCCGGGCAGAAGCAGGAGAGATGCCTCCAGAAACA
Organism: uncultured Kofleriaceae bacterium; assembly: GCA_964618145.1. Lineage (GTDB taxonomy): Bacteria > Myxococcota_A > Polyangia > HGW-17 > HGW-17 > HGW-17. The sequence continues at coordinate 3,443 of CAZTZR010000104.1, read as the reverse complement.
GGTTTTCGCGGCCTACATAGAGAATCCGGGGCTGCGGCTTGCGGGGCAGCACCGCCCATGCCCGATTGTCCACCGGAAACGGATCGATGACGCCGTCCATGTTCTCGAGGCGTGCCTCAAGTTGCTCCCCCACCAGGGGCAACCGGATCAGGTGAACGATTTCCTGTCCCGGCTCCAGTTCCAGTTGGCGGCTTTCCCGCCAAAGGCCATCGATGAAGAAGTCCGCACGGGTTTTTGTCATGAGGCTTCCCGTGTTGACAGCCTTGAAAAGGACTTCCCCCGTGTCCGCATCGTTGGGAAGGGGACGGGCAGCCAGTGCGGTGATGCCCACATTGGTTCCGGTTTCCCGGACGGGAACGGGAACAAGGCTCAGATCCATCCGGCCGATATCCAGCCCGGGATCCAGTGGACAGCCCTCGGGCACCGGCTCCCAGAGGATATCCCTGTCCGGACGACCCGCAGCATCCGTGATGAGTACGACCCGGCCCGGGTGGCCCAGGGAGAAGACCTCCTGCGCATGGGAAAGCCCGGCGATCAGATCCCCGGGCATGTCCGTGGGACGGAGCCTTTCCAGAACAGCCAGAAGACGCGTGGCATCGGTTTCCCAGGAGGTCCGGGACCGGGCCCGCGAAGACCAGGTGGCAATCATGATCTCGTCTTTTTCCCGCTTGTTCAGAATGATGCGGCGGGCACTTTTCACCGCACTCTCCCAGCGGGTGATCCGTTTTTCCCCGCTGTCCGGAACATCCATGGACCGCATGGAGGCGGAATCGTCCAGCATGATGAGCAGCCGGTCCGGAACCTCCACGGAAACGGCAGGCCGTGGATCTCCCAGGGTCATGACCACAGCCAGCAGGATCAGCATCTGCAAAAGGAAGGAGAAGACCCGGCGCAGGATCCTCGCCAGCAGGCTGCGTTGTCCGGCCTTGATCACCCTGTCCCAGAGGAAATGGGCCGAAACGGGAACCAGCCGTTCCCGCAGTTTCAGCAGGTACAGCAGGAATACCAGCCCGCCGAAAAGGGCCATCACCTGCGCCATGGCGGTGAAACCGATGCCGAAGAACGTCATCGCAGAAAGCCTCCCTTGCGGAAGACGTCCAGCATCAGCGTGTCCAGATTCTGGTCCGACGGGGACAGGAAATACGGGATGGCACGATCCTGGCAGAACGTCCTGAGTCCCCCCACATACTTCGCCAGTTCGGCCTCGTACGCCCGCAGCAGGCCGGCAGTCACGGTAATGGACCGGGTGGCTCCCGTTTCCACGTCCAGGAGTTCCAGATCCCCCGTGAGTTTCGGATTCTGTTCCTGGGGAGAAAGCACCTGGACCACAATGACCCGGTAACGGTGGTACCGCAGGATGTTGATGGCTTCCTCGTACCCCTTCTCGGTCAGAAAGTCGGATATCAGGATCACCTGTCCGCGACGGGGACGGCGATAGACGAAACTGCGTGTGGCCTGGGCCAGATCGGTGACGCCGCCCAGGCTGGTGTTCCGGATGTTGTGGAAAATCTTGAGCATCCGGCCCTTGCCCCTTCCGGGCGGCTGCAACTGGTCCATGGACGCGGAAAACGGCAGCATGGTGGCACGATCCAGATGAGCCAGGGCCACATAACACAGGGCGCTGGCGATCTTGAATCCATGGACAGCCTTGACGGGGGTACCTTCCAGCATGGAGGCCGAAACATCGAACATCACATAGACCGGGATGTCCTCTTCCTCCTCGTACAAGCGCACGAAGAGTTTCTCCAGACGACCGTACAGACTCCAGTCAATATGGCGAAAATCGTCCCCGAGGTTGTATTCCCGGTGTTCGGCGAATTCGAGTCCGCTCCCTCGTTTCTTGGTCCGTCTTTCCGCCCGTAGTTTTCCAGCCAGAACCTGGCGGGAAATCAGAAAAAGCCTTTCCAGTTCGGACAAAAAGTCCTTTCCCATGCACTCTTCGATTCCGGCTTTTGCCAGTTGTGCGCGGGAGGAAACATACACTTTGGGGTCGGGCATCTTTCGCCTTCAATCCACGGGAGGATTCCGTGTTCAACTTTCCTTGAGTTTCTTCAGGATGGAGTCCAGCAAATCATCCGTACGCACACCCTCCGCCTCAGCCTCGAAGTTCAGGATCAACCTGTGACGCAAGGCCGGTTTCACCGTGTGGCGGATGTCGTCATAGGACAGGGCAAACCGGCCGGCGGCCAGGGCCCTCACCCGGGCGGCCAGCAGGATGGCCTGGGCGGCCCGGGGACTGCCTCCGAACCGCACGTACTTTTTCACATCCGCAGAGGCTTCGGGAGATTCCGGATGCGTGGCTTCCAGGATGCGCAACGCATAATCCGCCAGTTCGTGGGCCACCGGCATGGACCGGACCAGTTCCCGCATTTTCAGGATTCGCCCGCCGTCCAGCACGGGCGATATCTGTGGCGCCTTCTCCCCGGTGGTGCGTTTCATGATTTCGTGGAGTTCATCCTTTTTCGGAAACGGGACAATAAGTTTGAACAGGAAGCGATCCACCTGGGCTTCGGGGAGGGGATAGGTCCCCTCCATCTCCAGCGGGTTCTGGGTAGCCAGCACCATGAAGGGCTTCGGAAGTTCGTGGGTCTTGCCTGCCACGGTGACAATTTTCTCCTGCATGGCTTCGAGCAGGGCCGACTGGGTCTTGGGAGTGGCCCGGTTGATTTCATCGGCCAGCAGGATGTTGGTGAAGACCGGTCCAGCCTGGAACACAAACTGTTTGTGCCCGGACTTTTCCTCAATGATATTGGTACCGAGAATGTCCGCAGGCATCAAATCCGGAGTGAACTGGATCCGGGAAAACGGCAGGCTCAACGCCCGGGCCAGCGTGTTGACCAACATGGTCTTTCCCAGTCCCGGGACGCCTTCGAGCAACACGTGACCATCACACATCAGGCAGGAGAGCACGCCGTCAATGACCTCATCCTGTCCCACCATGTATTTGTGCACTTCATCCTTCAGTCGTTGCAGATCCTTCCCGAACGACTCCACCTCTTTTTCAAATTTTTCTTGATTTTCCATTGATTTATTGACCCTCCCTGGGGCGGATTAGACGATAGTACACCCGGACCAGGTGCTTGTAACCGGGGGGAATTTTTTCATCCTTGAGGACTTCCTTCGCGGCTTCCTGGTACTTGACGTAGACTTCCTTGTATTGGGTCTTGGAAAAGCCCTTGTCGGAAACACCCAGAATCACTTCCTGCCGCGTCGGGCCCTCTCCCTGCCTTTTGGTCTGGAGTTCCTGATCGGTGGTGCGTACGTCCATGCGGTCCGGTTTTCCCAGGAGTTTTCCGCCTTCTTCGGTGCCGGCACCCGAACCGGGCTGCTTGCCCTGCCCCTGCTGCCCCTGCTGGCCCCCCGGTTGTCCCTGCTGCCCCCCCGGCTGGCCACCTGCCCTGCGGAAGAAATCCTGGACACCACTCTGGCGTCCACTCTGCCCC
>CAZTZR010000103.1:0-12777 GCA_964618145.1 uncultured Kofleriaceae bacterium | reverse complement strand
CTCAGGGACTTTACTCCCCATAAGTCAGGTGTCAACTTTCACAGGACCAGACCACCATCACCATCCTCACGGATAATGTCCATCTGGGGGAAGCCGATAAAAGACCAGGTACTCTGGCCCCGGGCGATTATGTCCGCCTGAGTGTCATTGATACAGGGTGCGGAATGACCCCCGATGTTGTTTCCAGGGCATGCGAGCCGTTTTATACCACCAAGGCTTCCGGCAAGGGAACCGGACTGGGATTGTCCACCATTTTCGGCATTGCCATCCAGAACGGGGGTACCCTCCACATCGACAGTACTCCGGGAAAAGGTACCCGGGTGGATGTGCTGGTTCCGGCAACCACCTTGTCCGGATCGTTGTTTCCTGACACCAACCGCAAACCGGCCAGTCAACAAAAGGGATCAGAGACCCTGTTGTTCGTTGATGATGAACCCGCCATATTGCGTGTTGGAAAAAACATCCTCGAACGCCAGGGGTATCAGGTTCTGGCCACTTCCGATCCCAAAGAAGCGCTGGCCTGGTGTGAACAATACGGGAAAACCATTCACCTGCTCATTTCCGACGTCATCATGCCGGACTTCAACGGAAAGGATCTTTCACAACAAATCCGCAGCCGGATCCCGGATATCAAAATACTTTTCATATCCGGTTATCCTGCGGAAACCCTTCAGGATTATGAATTTCTGGATTCTCAGGTCCACTACCTGTCCAAGCCCTTCACCACGAATTCCCTGACATACAAGATCCGCGAAATCCTGGATCAGAAACAGTGAACCCCTGAACGGGATTGTAGATGGTAGTCAGCAGGTGGAAATCAGTAGCCCTTGCCGGTGGCTGCCTGACCACTGATGATGGCCACGGAGGCCGAGGCACCCAGGCGGGTGGCGCCGGCCGCCACCATGTCCGCGGCGGTCTTGGTGTCCCGGATGCCGCCGGAGGCTTTGACTCCCATGTCCGGACCCACGGTTTCGCGCATCAGGGCGATGTCCTCCACCGTGGCGCCCCCGGGAACGAACCCGGTGGAAGTCTTGACAAAATCCGCACCGGCCATCTTGGACAACAGGCAGGCCTTGACTTTTTCTTCCCGGGTCAAAAGGGCCGTTTCAAGAATCACCTTCACGATGGCACGACCCCGTGCGGCCATCACCACGGCTTCGATGTCTTCCTTGACCAAAGCGTCATTGCCTGACTTGAGGGCGCCCACGTTGATGACCATGTCAATCTCGGTGGCCCCGTTGGCGATGGCGTCCCGGGTTTCAATGGACTTGGCGGTCGGGGTGGTGGCTCCCAGGGGGAAACCGATGACCGTGCAGACTTTTACCGGGGATCCTTTCAGCAGGGAAGCGGACAGGGCCACCCAGGAAGGATTCACGCACACCGAGGCAAAACTGTGACGGCGGGCTTCTTCGCACAGTTTGCGCACCTGGTCTTCCGTGGCATCCGGCTTGAGCAGGGTGTGGTCGATGTAGCGGGCCAGTTCGGACGCCACCGGCGCTCCCACGGTGGCGGCCACGCGACCGGCACCGGTGGAAACCAGTTTTTCCACGTCCCCGGGCCGGTGTTCCACGCAAAGCCCGCAGGCACTGCATTCACCGGTGCTGGCATTGCATCCCGTCGACTGAACCAGAGACGTCCCCGGAGGACAAACCGGCAAGGCACTGGAAAAGCAGACGCAGTTCACCAGATCATCCACGGAACAGATTTCCATGCCCATTTCCCGGGCGGATGAAACCATGTTTTGCAGACGCTGTTGAATCGCCGCAGGTGCGCAGGATTGCTTGATCTGTGCCGGCAGCAACGACTCGGTACAACCCACCACCCGCAGGCCCGTCATCAAACCCGTCAATCCCAGAATCGGAATCCAGCCATCGGATTGCATGTGCACCAGTTTGGACAGCATGTTGAAAGACATGTTGGGCAGGCAGATGGTATCAATGTCTGCAAGTACCTTCCAGACATCGCCTTCCGTCAACAGTTGGGCGTTGGGCGCCACCCGGCGAACGGCGGGCATGCCGATGCCGCATTGTGCCGAACCGGAAAAGGCCACCTTGACCACCGAAGCGCATTCGGCAATCTTCCCGATCTGGTGGACCACCTGGTCGGCATGGGGCAAAGCGCCGGTCAGCAAAAACAGCACACCCCGGGCACTTCCGGGAACGGCTGCGGCAACACTGGTCTTTCTGGGCATTGATATTCCCGGCTGCAGTCGCTTCATGACTTCGGCGGTGATTATGGCAATCAGTTCTTTCTGATCCATTTTCATTTCCCCAATGAAAAGGGGTATCGGGAAAAACCCTCATCCCCTTTTGGTTTCAAGGACCATTATCCGATTTTCGGAAGAATGCCTTCCACCTGTTCGTCCGGCCGCGGAATGACATGGACGGAAACCAGTTCCCCCACCTTCTTGGCAGCCACCGAACCGGCTTCCACAGCGGCCTTCACCGCACCGACATCTCCGCGTACCATCACCGTGACAAAACCGCCACCGATGAATTCCTTGCCCACCAGGGTTACCCGGGCAGCCTTCACCATGGCATCAGCGGCTTCCACCGCGCCCACGAGACCTTTTGTTTCGATCATTCCCAAAGCTTCCTTCGCGCTCATTTCACAACCTCCGGAGTTGGTTTGACGGTTCCATGAACCGTACGATGTAAAAATCTGACCGGGACAAGCATAGGGCGTTTGCCCCGGCAAGTCCATCAAATCCTTCAGGCACCGTCAGCCGATTTTCGGAAGAATGCCTTCCACCTGTTCGTCCGGCCGCGGAATGATGTGGACGGAAACCAGTTCCCCCACCTTCCTGGCAGCCACCGAACCGGCTTCCACGGCGGCCTTCACCGCACCGACATCCCCGCGGACCATCACCGTGACGAACCCGCCACCAATGAATTCCTTGCCCATCAGGGTCACCCGGGCAGCCTTCACCATGGCATCGGCGGCTTCCACCGCGCCCACGAGACCTTTTGTTTCGATCATTCCCAAAGCTTCTTTTTCACTCATTTCGTTACCCTCCAAACCTATGGTTTCACAGTGTGTACGGTACCGTCTTTTTCCAGGACCGTTGATTCATCCACATATCCGACAATGCACGCATCCACCGGGGGTTTGTCCCCCAGCGCAATGGCGGCATCCCTTTTGAACGTCAGCGTCACCACATCCCCCAGGCCGGCGCAGGCAATGCCGTCCACCGCCACAAATGGTTTTCCCTTTGCCTGCAGACGCTCATCCAGTCCCTGCACCACAAACAGGCGATAGCCTGTCAGGGTGGGATCCTTTACAGTGGCAACCACTTGTCCGATGACTCTGGCCAGATCCATGTCAGTGCTCCCTCATGGTCTGTTTTTCGATCTGCGTGATCTTGTCCAGCCGGCGCTGGTGCCGACCGCCGGCATACGGCGTCGCCAGCCACAGGTCCACCAGATCCCGGGCCAGTCCCGGACCCAGCCAGGCACCCCCCATGCAAAGGATGTTGGCATCGGTGTGCTCCCGGCTGCTTTTGACCGAAAACGCATCCATGGCCACCACCGCCCGGATCCCGGGTACCTTGTTGGCCACCACGGCCGAACCCTGGCCAATGCTGTCCACGAGGATACCCACGGCGTTTCCGCCGGCGGCACGGTTGCCGGTCACCGCTTGGGTCACCAGATACGCCACATCGGGAAAATCCACGGCGTCTTTGGAATGGGTGCCAAAATCCGAAACCTCATGACCCCGGGCGACGAGGTGTTCCTTCAGCAGGTTCTTCAGTTCGAACCCACCGTGATCGGCTCCCAGGAATATCTTCTGAAGGGGTCCCTTACTCATGTCCTGCCTCAATCCTGTCCCTTGCGTCGGGCCTGTGCCGTCTGGTCGATGATGGACGCAAACGTGGAGGCCTTCAGGCTGGCATTGCCCACCAGAAACCCGTCAATGTCGGGCTGGGCGGCCAAAGATGCCGCATTCTTCTCGTTGACTGACCCGCCGTACAGGATGCGGATCTTCTGCGCCACAGCATACGAAAACTTCTCCGCCAGGCGTTCGCGCACGAAGGCCACGGCTTCCTGGGCCTGTTCGGCCGTGGCGGTCAGGCCCGTGCCGATGGCCCAGATGGGCTCGTAGGCCACCACGATGTTTTGGGGCTCCGGGAACGGAGGAAGCACCCCGGAAAAGCCGGTCATCAACTGGTGGTGCAGCACCCGGAAAGTGGCGCCATTTTTGCGCTCTTCGAGATTCTCGCCAATGCAGAAAATGGGCAAAAACCCTCCGGAAATGGCACGCACCAGTTTCTTCGACAGGAAATCATCGGTTTCTCCGAACAGGTTGCGCCGTTCGGAATGGCCGATGATCACGGCCTGCACGCCCGCATCGGCCAGCATGTCCAGGCTGTGCTCTCCGGTAAAGGCACCGGCGGCTTCGGGATGGAAATTCTGCGCCCCCAACTGGAGTTCTTGGTCCCTTCGGGCCGCCGCCAGCACGGGAAGCAGGATGTGGGGCGCACAAATCACGGTCTGCACGTTTTTGCGATCCCGGGTCTGCAGGTCTTCCATGAAAGCCTTCGCGGAGGCCGACAGCAGGTTCATCTTCCAGTTGGCCGCCACCAGGGGTACCCGGGCTCCGTACCGGACCGCAGAAGTTTTCGGCAGCGGTCCTGCCTGCGTGCCATCCTGCAGCCCGGGATGCAGTTCCAGCAGGGCCTGGCGCACCAGTTCCTCGACGAGTTTTCGCGGATCGTTCATGGCATTTCCCCTGCATTCCCCGAAAGGAAATGGCGTTTTCCACCCAGTTCGATGTGATCCACCACCCCCACGATCACCGCTTCCACCGGGGCATCCGTACTTTCCATGATCATGCGGGCACTTTTGCCTTCCTGGCACAGAAGCACGATGTCTCCGATGCCGGCCTGGACCCCGTCGGCCGCCAGGACCGCAGGCTCCGAGGGTTCACCCTTTTCGTTGACGGGAGCTACCCACATCAACTTCATGCCCTGGAGGTTCTCCAGTTTGACGGTGTTCACCACCGAGCCTATGACACGTGCGATCTTCATGTTCAGACCAACCCCGGAATCAGGTCCGGATGGGGGGACGGAATGATGGTGTATCCCAGCAACAATCCCTGGGAGCGGGCAGCGCGGTTGCCCGCATCCATGGCGGCCCGCACCGCGGAAACCTCACCGGTGAGCAGCACGAACGCCTTGCCCCCCAAAGCCCGGGCCAGGCGGATTTCCAGCAGGTCCACCCGGGCGGCCTTGACCGCCTCGTCCCCGGCGATGATGGCGGCTGCCACCGAGAAGGTTTCAATCATGCCCAGGGCCGCAATCTGTTCGGGATTGGTGGTGGCGGTGAACGCCTGCAGCACCTGCGGATGGACGTTGGGAATCACCAGCGAATCCACCAGGGTGTCGGAGGCCACTTCCGCTCCGGCTGCCACGGCGGCGGTGACTTCGGCCACATGGCCGCCCACGAGCACCACATACTTGCCCGGGCAGATGCAACTGGCGGTGAGCAGGGACACCTGCGCGGCCTTGAGCATGGCATCGGCGGATTCCAGACCACGGGCGATGCTGCTGGTTTCAATGCAACCCACCGCCTGGGGGGGAACACTCCTCACCGGGGTGGCTTCGGTCGTCGGGTCGGGGCAATTCATGCTTTTCAAGCTACACTCCTTGTTTCACATCAATCACGATGGCGGTGCCGGTCACTTCCCGCACCTGGCCGGACACACTGCTGTGAATCCGGGCGGCCAGTTTTCTCTGGGGAATCTCGCCGATCAACTGACCGGCCTTCACCTTGTCGCCTGCCTTCACGCAGGCTTCGGCCGGTGCGCCCACATGCTGCCTGAGGGCGATGGAAACCGCAGGAACCGGCTCTGCAAAGGGTTCCTGCCGGGCCGGAAGATCATACGGCAACAGACCCAGCCGGGCCATGAGGCGCTTGACCGGGACATGACGCAGATCCCCGAACACCCGGGCTTCGGTGGTCCGCGGCTCGGATGGCCGCGAAATGCCGGCCTGGCTCAACAGGGTCTTTAATTCTGCATTCATGGCACAGGGATCCAGATTCATCACGCAGGCATAGGTGGCGCACAGCCCGCATTCGGAACACAGCCAGGCTCCCGTGTAGGCTTTCAGATCTTCGGTGACACCCGCGGCGATGCTGCGCATCAGCCGATCCGGATACAGGTCGTGGCCCAGCAGGTTCCGCGGACACAGTTCACTGCACAGCATGCACTTGAGACACGCCGAACGGGTCAGGTGCAACTGGCGTTTGGCGTCCCGCAGCCGGCGCATCACCACCGGATGATCCCCGGGAAGCACCAGCAGGCAGGAGGTGGTCTTGGTGACATGACCGGAAAAGTCCCGGGACAATGAGCCCATCATGGGACCGCCCACAATGAGCCGCGAACCTTCATGTACCGGCCCGCCGGCCGCCCGGATCAGGGCATCGTACGGCGTTCCCACGGGCACCTCGAAGGTGACCGGATTCTTCACGGCTCCGGCCACCGTCACCAGCCGGGTGGTCACGGGCTTTTGCTCCTCCACCGCCAACGCGACATCCACCAGGGTGGAAACATTGCTGACGGCGGCATTCACGTGCTTGGGCAGCCCGAACTCGGGCATGGTCTTTTTCAGCACTTCCCGCACCAGGACGAATTCGTCCCCGGCGGGATAAAAATCTTCCAGTTCAAACAACGACACCCGGTCGGCAACTTTTTGCAGCCGGATCTGTTCGTTCAGGGCGGCGATGGCGTCCTTGTACTTGGCCTTGAGCCCGATGATGCCCCGCCCGGCACCCACCGCGGCCATGGCATACAGCATCCCCTGCACCACTTCCCGGGGCCGGTTCTGCATGGTCAGACGGTCCGCCCGGACCAGCGGTTCGCATTCGGCGCCGTTGGCCACCACCACCTCCACCGGGGCGGCGTACTTGACATGGGTGGGAAACCCGGCTCCACCGGCTCCGACGACGCCGGCTTCACGGATGCGATTGAGAATGTCTTGCGGCGATAGTTTTTTCATCCACGTTCTTCCGTTGGGTTGACTAGACAATCCGGAACGTACCGGCCAACACGCACCTTCTTTGCCGCGTAAAGGATCGGGCGGAGGTCAGGCCCTCCCCCGTGGGTCCCGCAATGGACAGGGTCGTGTGGCCCTCTCCGCCAAAACCGAGTCCGGCATAGGACGGCGCGTTCTTGACGAAGATGGTGGTTTCGATTTCCCGGGCCACCCGGGACATGTTGCTGACGCTTTCCGAGTACATGTAGGCCGAATGCCGGTATCCGTGTTCCGCCTTTTTCGCTTTTTCCAGGGCTTCGTCCAGATCCCTGACCCGCACGATGGGCAATATGGGCATGAGCATTTCGGTCTGCACCAGCAGGTGGCTGTCGTCCGGCACTTCGCAGATCACCAGGCGGATCGTGTCGGGCACGTGCACACCGATGGACGAAAGCAGGACCGAAGCATTTTGCCCCACGAATTTCTTGTTGGGATACGCATATTTTTCGCCTTGTTCCACAAGGATTTTCGTAATGCGTTCCACCTGTTCCCCCCGGATCAGGTAGGCACCGTGCCGCTGCATCTCGGCGATGAGGTGATCCGCGATGTTCGCAAAGGCGAAGACTTCCTTTTCCGCCGTGCACAGTACATTGTTGTCGAAACTGGCGCCGTCCACGAGGCACCGGCCGGCCAGGGAAATGTCGGCGGTGTCATCCACGATGACCGGGGGATTGCCCGGTCCGGCCGCAATGCAGCGTTTTCCCGACGTCAAGGCGGACTTGACGACGGCTCCGCCGCCGGTCACCACCAGCAGGCGCACATCCTTGTGGGTCATGAGGGCCGACGAAGTTTCCAGGGTCGGACTGGCCAGGGAACAAAGCAGCGTGCGGGGCCCGCCGGCGGCGGCGATGGCGCGGTTGAGCACCGCCACGGCATGATTGGTCACTCCCTTGGCCGAGGGATGTCCGTTGAACACCACGGAATTGCCGGCGGCGACAATGCTGATGCTGTTGTTGATGATGGTGGCCGCCGGATTCGTGCAGGGCGTGATGGCGCCGACGACACCGAAGGGAGCGGGTTCCACCAGGGTCAGTCCGTCGTCCCCGGTGTAGCAAAGGGGATACAGATCTTCGGTGCCGGGGGTCTTGCGGGCGGCCAGCAGGTTCTTCTGAATCTTGTCGGCCACGCGTCCGAAACCGGTTTCCGCCACCGCTTCCTTTGCAAAGACTTCCGCAAAGACAACGGCCACTTCCCGCATTGCCTTGATGAAGACCCGGCGGCGTTCCAGGCTCACCGAGGAAAATTCATGATAAGCCTGTTTCGCGGCAGCCACGGCTTCATCCACGGTCTGGAAAATGCCCTCGGCGGGATTGGCCTTGGACACCGGTGCGGCTGTGGCACTTTTGGCGGGAGCCGCCGGTGCGGGGGCCGGGCTTTGGGCGGGGGTCGCCGGTACGATGCCGCTGGCCTGAACCTGTGCCAGGACGGCTTCCACCAATTTCGACAACTGTTGTTCATCAATCTGAATGGCCATGATGCTTCCCTCTCAGGCAGGAACTTTCACTTGGAAAAAGTCCGTTTCCCTTCCAGTTCGATGTAATCCACGATCGCCATGATGGTGGCATCCACCGGTGTGTCCTTGGTGGTTTCGGTCAGACGGGCGGAGGATCCCTGGACAATCAGCACGATTTCCCCCACGCCGGCTCCCACCGAATCAATGGCCACCAGTGGCTTTCCATCGGATTTCTGCTGTTTGAAATCCACGGGTTCGATGATCAGCAACTTGGTCCCGGTCAGGCGATCGCTCTTCCGGGTACTCACGACATTTCCGACTACACGGGCCAACAGCATCGGTTCTCCTTTACTCCTGCGTGCGCAGCAGTTCCAACCCCAGTTCGGACGCTTTGCTCTCCGCCAACGGCGTCACCAGGGTCTTCGCCTGCAGGTGAAGTTCCCGGTGGCCGGCCCGGAACAGGTTTTCCACATCCTGTTCGGTGAGCAATTCCCGGGTTTCTAGCAACCCGAGGTTGCATGACAGGGTCATGTCATTCAGTTTGCGGGCCAGATCCCGCGCCGCCACCAGTTGGTATCCCGCCTGGGTCAACTGCCGCACGATGGCCCGGGCTTCTTCCATCACCGGATTGCGCGCCGCCTGTCCTTGGCCGGTCAACAGATCCCGGCAAATCCATACGGGCTGCCCCGCCAGGTGCGCCTGCAACAGGACATGCACCCAGACGTGGTCATCGGCCATGGCCAGCACCTTGCGGGCGGCATCGAAATGGACTCCCGCCAGCAGGGTCACGTCCGTGCTGCACATGTCTGCCAGAATCGCCTGGACCGGAGCCTTTTCCAGACGGTGGCACTGCAGCCGTTCCTCCGAGGGCAACCGGGGCAAAAGCCCCTCCACCAAATCTTCGTGCACCAGCCATTGCACCTTGCGGTTTTCCCCGCGGAAGGCACCCACCCCGGCCAGGATGTGTTCCTGTTCCCCGGTGGCCACCGGCCACAGCACCGTCAGGGTCCGGCCCTGCTCCGGCGAACGGGCCGGCAGCTGGAGCCGGGAAAGAACCCGCGCCGTGATGGTGGAGATGAGGGTGTCCAGTTCGTGGGTGTTCATGGGTCAGCGAACACTCCGGCCGCTGGATGTCAACTGGCAGTAGGGGCGGCTCTCTCCGGGGGAAAGCGAGGAGGTGATGCCGCAATTTTTAAGATCACACAAATCCTCGCAGAGGCTGGTGAGGATCCTCACCCGGTCCCCGTTCCGGATGGAAGCCGCGTTGCCCTCGTCGGTATCCAGGTGCATTTCCGTCTGGAAAGAGGGAGAAACACGGACCAGCACATCCGAAAACAACAGTCCCCGGGGACCGACAAACTGCACCCACACCTTCTGGTTGTCCACAACGCCCAGAAGTTCCGCATCCTGCGGTGTGGTATGAATGTGGCGCGCGGCCACGATGCAGCCTTCGCGCAGTTTCACCGCCCCTTTCGGACCGATGAGGTGGGCGCCGGGGGTGCCCGTCACGTCGCCGCTGTTGCGGATGGGCAGGGAAATTCCCAGCACCACGCCGTCGGTGGCGGACAGTTCCACCTGGGTGAGATTGCGCGCGGGTCCCAGAACCCGCACCTTGGTGATGGAACGCTTGGGCCCCACCACTTCGACGGTTTCCTTGCAGGCGTATTGCCCGGGCTGACTCAGATCGGACAGTTTCTGCAGTTGATATCCTGCCCCGAACAAGGCTTCCACATGCTCCTGCGAAAGATGGACATGTCTGGCGGACATGGCAACAGGGATGGTTCTTTCGGGATCACGCATGGATGTCATTTTCTCACTGGATTACCGGATCCATAATTGGGGATATGCGTCGCAAAAACGCATCCGGAAAGACTATCCCCGAGACCGGAAAAGTTGTCAAGGCCGCTTTTCAGACTGCCTTTCGGACCAATGCCTCGGAGTATTCCGGTTTCAGATGGGTCACCACTTTGTCTCCCCGGAAAAAAATAATTTGTCACTGCAGTTTTTTCAAACTCCGGCTTCGGTCCAAACAGAAACATGAGCCCGGGTCGGTAGCCTCGGGTCGCAAAAAAAACCAGGGGTTGAAGGTTTCTTGTTGCCTCATGTACCTGCTTTTCATGTTTCCCATTTTCCCTTTGGTTCAAGATATCCGCATTTCATTCGTAGGCTGTCCCCGAACCCGTGGGAGTTATCATGATTTCCCTACAACACGCCCTGGTCCTTGTCTTTCTCCCGATTCCTTTGGTTTGCGGATGCATTCGCACGCAGCAACCATCTTCTCCCGCGGCCGAATCCGTTACCGCAACCGATTCCGTCGCCGCATGGCTGGCCGGGATCCCCTCTCGGTGCATGGATAAAACTCCCGTGGAACACAAGGTCTGCCCTGCTCCACCCATCGTGCCGCCGGGGGTCTGTGTCATCGAAAGTATCGACCAGACCGACTCTGCCCTGGCGGATCGATGGGTTTTCAACGCTGACCGCCTTTTGATGCACGAAATGGTTGTTTCCGATGTGCAATCGAACACCATGATGTTCCTGTACGACGAACAGGATCGTCTCGTGCGCGAAACCGTCTGCATCCAGTATGGTGCAGGAAGGCCGAAGCACCATCCCGCCTGGCGCGAACCCATGGTGTACCATGATCAGGAAACCACCGTCGTCACCCAAACCGAGCGTGAATATGGTCCCGTATCCCGGGTGCCCGTTTTCGGGCGCATCCGCTCCACCACCGCATTCGAAGATCGTAGCCTTTCGGATGAAATGCGCCTGTGTTACCGCCTCGATGACCGGCAACGACGACTTTCGCGCTACCAGATTTACCGGATGAGTCACCGGCCCGAAGCCCTGGACACCATGGTCAGGAGATATGAACGGAAGGGTGATCAACTCTTGCGGATTGTGTCCGAGACGCGGAACTTTGATCTGCACCAATCGTCATCCCCGGACGCGGTCCCCTCGTATCTGGTGCGTCATCAGGGACTCTGGCAGGCGGATTTTCCCCATGATGCCGATAACCGGCTGGTCACCATTGAATCGTCCGGTTCCAAGACACACCTGACATACGATGATCACGGTCGTCTCGTCCGTTGGGGCAGCTTCGCGTTTGCCTGGGACGAACACGACCGGCTAATCACCATGCGTCAGGGCAGAGCCTCCTTTGACCGCACCTACCTGTACGATACAAACGGGCGTTTTACCGGCGCACGGTATGACGATGAAAGTGGCTATCGCCTGGTCTACGGGGATGACTGTCCCCCGGATTTCACCCACCCGGCCATCACTCCAAACGTAAATAATTTTCTTCACTACGAAGGCAAAGACACGTTGTAATCAAATTCCAATTCCCGTCCCCCCCTTTGCATCCCCCTTCCCTGGATGGGGACTACGTGGGTGTGGTGGGGAAAATGGGTGGTGCTGGGAAATATAGGCGACGTATTGGGTTCCAAGGGGGGACGGAAATTTTTTATTTCGTTGGATCCGGGCACGAAGAGCAGATGTGCTCGTCGGAGCCAGCCGATCCGAAACAGAAAGACCATGGGTCGGGATTCGCTCCCATAAACTGCTCGACATTTGGTGGAGGTATCACCACACCGGGTAAAAACATCTCCGTTCCATCCTGTGTTTCACGATAAAGGAGGGTCGCGTAATTGGGCACATAGGAGGCGCAAAACGAGACCGTTGTCTCTTCCCAACCGGTACAGTTTACCTCATTCATGACCGCCCGGCGAGCGTCCTGCACCCAGGTGCAATATTCCCCGTGACAGGAGTCAACTGTGGTCTGGGATTCACACAGAACCGGATCGGGATAGCAACCCTCGCGCCCCCATCCTTCGCTTGCCTGACAAAGTTCCCACTCACTGCCCAAATTCATAAAACACGAATTATACGAAGCGACTGAATCATGGTCATCCGGAGAAACGGTACAATAGGCGGATACAACGTTGTTGCAATAGCCTTTCTTTCGGGGAAAACAGTTAAACGGTTCGTAGGCAACGCAACGCCCATTACGAACTACCGAACGCACTCCGGGCATGATCGTGCAGCCGGCTTTCTCACAGGCGACCGGATCATTCCCAAATAAAATGCAGGTGCTCATCGTCGGGGTGTCGTCTGTGTCATTGTTGCAACCGAAAAAGAAAACCAGGTTGAAAAGGGTAAGTAAAAGAATTGTTTTCTTCATGGTAACCTCCTATTGCTCCACGTCGATGTCGATGCCAGGGCCGAGCCGGCTCGTTCTGGCAATGAAACAATCCCAAAGCCATCATGAAAATCCCAATTTTTTCAATAACTA
>CAZTZR010000102.1:0-12846 GCA_964618145.1 uncultured Kofleriaceae bacterium | reverse complement strand
CTGAAAGCAGCCAGTGCTTGACCATCAATGCCGCCCCGGCCACATGGGGCGCTGCAAAACTGGATCCGCCGGGTGCGGTCTGCATGGGAGTCGTAAAGGAATCATCCAATTCACAACTGGATACATACGTCACGCCCGTGGGAGCCACCAGATCCACCAGACTCAAGGCCACTGCATCACTGACATTCTCGCTTTTAGCGTCAGCACCCCCATACCGGGAACTGTTTTGCAAAACTGGACAACTATCATAATCGCCATTCCGGCAATCCCATCCACCCACATCCAGTGAATTCACCGTAAATGCTTTCAACGTGTCTGCTGGGTGATCAACCCTGCAATCCGGATTATTTGGATCCCATACTCCGTCTGGATGACAAATGGGGGGTGGCTGATCATCACATTCTTCTGTTTGTCTATTGCCCGCAGCAACAACCACAAATACACCATTGTCGTATGCGTTTTCAATTTTGTCTGCATCAAAAACACCACCTTCGGAAGTCAGTGTGTACGGATTACATTGTCTGTGTTCTGTGGTATTCGTTAAACTCAGCACATCAACCTGGTTGTTTGTCGCTATTGAATAACTGCTGCCAAGTCTGGCCGTTGTGCTGTTGTTACCGAAAAAATGGATGTATGCCCGACTGGCCAAGCCCGTCGCGTTGGATCGCCAGTTCCAACAGTGATAATCCCAACTCAGGTTTGGATCCCAGCAGGGATCCGCCAATTCCATTTGATAGCCCTGATATTCCACATAACTTCCTGCCAAAATAGACGTGACCCGAATCCCATGAAAATCGTTGCTGCAATTATGATTGGTCGGGTCAAATGGACCGAGTTGGCAGGGTACACCGGAAAGACAACTGTAGGTCATCGTCAAACGACTGAGGCCGGTATCGCAGGGTCCCCAATCCTTCAGATGGCAAGCACCCTCCCGCAGTTGTCGTCGCTCCACGATTCCGGCAACAAGTCTCCCTGCCGAATGGCGATTGGGATTCGCAATACCCCCCGTGAATTGGTGAGCGCGAAACCGGTTCCAGTTCGCAAACTCCGGTTTTCCGCCGTTGCCAAGAATCCAGCCCCGGTGGTGATTCGGCAGGCTGGCATGATAGGTGTTCTGTGTGCAATTCGGGTCACAACCCCCATTGTCGTGAGCTTCCGTGTCCAACGCAATGGTATGAAGATCGGTTCGAGTTGCGAGGAACGAAACCGTTTCAGGCGGAACTGCCACCAACAACCAACCCGTATCAGGAAAACCGGTAATGATTTCTCCACCGGTCGTTCGAATGGCATCCACAATTTCCGCGGACATGGATTCCAGTGTCCGGGTCCGGTATGCAATGGCCTCTTCGCGTTCCATAATGGCCTGCTGACGATCTGATTCCCGAAGGGTCTCCGGTATCTGCAAGGGTATATCATTTGGCGGGTAATTCCGGAGTTTCAGCAGTAGTTCCAGTGATCCCGAACCGGCATTTCCGGCTTCAGTCCTTTCCTGTACGGCCTGCCAAACCTTTGAATGCACAACTGGCACTCCGAAAGTGGGCTCACGAATGGCCACCGGTTTCTCGTTGGGAACCCGTTCAATGGAAAACATTTTTAGAACGGTCTGATCATCCAGTTGCTGAACAGACGTATTTGCATGATAGATAAACGGTTCGCTCGGGCCTGCGTGGGTATAGGGTCGAGATGCCCGTTGATACACTGCATTTGTGAGTTCACCGGTTTCCTTCTCATAAACGATTCTTGTCAGGGGTGGTTCCCCATTTGACTCATCTTTTTCCACCCAGATTTTTTGATACACAATATTCTCGGACGTGGTCTCCAATTGGTAAAATGCACCCGATTCGGAAACCTCGGTTTTGGGATGTTCCCTACAGGAAACAAGAAAAGATATTAACAATACTACGCCCCCCCCAGTTTTCCATTTGCTCTGCATTACTCTTTCTCCTTTCTGAAAGTTTGCCACCGTTCATGAAGTCGGGGCATATTCTTCTCTGTTTATAGCATCCCTATTAGTTGCAGCAAGTTATTTTTTGTAATTCTCCCACTGTCAATAAATGAGTCATGACCTCAAAAAGTCAAACTTGGACGACCGGATGCTGGAAAAATACCGAAAATCCTAGATGAAAATTGATTCGCAGCATGATGATTATTCCCGCACCCGCGCAGCGGAACCGGGGGGACAGTGTTTTCTTTATCCAGGGAAACATGTCCATGATAGGCAGTTAGCGGGAGCAGGACTGCATGTAGTCGAGGCGGGCGGCCAGTTCATCCCACTGGGCGTTTTCCCGTTCCACCCGGGCCTTGAGCCAGTTGGTGTGGCTGGTGAGCACATCCGTGTTGGTGGCGAGTTTTTCCGAAAACAGTTTGGTCTGGGTTTCGTGATCCACCAGGGCTGCGCGTTCGGCGGCCTTCCGGGCCAGGGCGATGGCCCGGGTGGTGGCCACCTCCAGGTGTTTTTGGGAAATTTCCAGTTCAATTCCCCGGGCGGCCTTTTCCGTCTGCAGATCCAGTTCCCGGTCCGCCAGTTGCAGTTTGTCCCTTTCCCGCCATTTTTCCGTCCATTGCAATTCCCAGGACAAAGCGAAGCCGATGAACCACTGGTTCCGGGGTTCAAAATCACCGAAACCCTCGGAGAACTTGTACTGGGAAAGGGCGACAACGCGGGGGAACATGTCCCGGGAGAGGGCTGATCTTCCCTCGTGCACCTGGCGTCGCCGGGCCCGGATGAGATCAAACTCCGGGCGGTTGCGGCGGGCCTGCCAGGTGCAGTCCCCAAGGGAGGGAACATCCAGTGCGGATTGGGGCAACGACAGCCTGTAGAACCGGTCCAGGGGTTCCCCCAGCAGATAGGCCAGTGCCTGGCGGGTCAAGAGTACGGCCGAAAGGGCCCGGGCCCGCTGGGCGTCCAGATCCGCCTGGGCGGCGTCGATCTTGGCCATCTCCGCGGGAATGACCACCTTCGCGTCGATGAGCAGCCGGAGACGCACACGCTGGGCTTCGAGCAGCAGATCCCCCTGATCCAGCACCCGCAGGAAAGCTTCGGCCTTGAGACTGTTCAGGTACAGTTTCTGCACTTCCAGAACGACCCGCTTTTGCTCCATCCGCTGTTCCATGCGGGCGGCTTCCACTTCGGCCTTTTTCAGGTCCAGCATGGATCCCAGGCTCAAAAGGGGAGTCAGGGGCTGGATGATGGTCACCGCCGTCTGGAAAGTGACACGGTCCCGGACCCGCATGGGGGGGATGCTGGCATTCAGGTTGGGATTGATCAAGGCCAGCATGTCCATGAGTTCCGGGGGCAGGGAAAAACTGATTTCCAGGGGACTGTTCCAGAACAGGGCCGTGCTGTCGACCTTCAGAAGGGGAAGCATTTTGGCCTTGTGGGAAGAAACATCCATTTGGGCCGACGCGATGCGCAGGCTCCGGATGCGGAGATCCGTGTTGGTGCGAAGGGCCCGGGCGACTGCCTGTTCCAGGGTCAGTTCCACGGCGCCGGAACTGGCTTTGCGGTGGGTCTGTGTGAGTTGGGCGTGGGGTTTTTCCACGGATTCGTGATCGGTGGTTTTGGATTTTGCCTCCGGTTCCGGAATCCGGGGATCCGGCCCAACGACAGGGGGGGTTCCGAGAAGAAGTACCAGGCAGATCCAGAACATCAGGCCTCCTGTGCTTTCGCTTCCACGGGGGGTCCGGGAACCGGTTTTTTCCGGATCAGAAGATGGTAGAAAACGGGAATGACCAGCAGTGTAAGGAACGTGGACACGGCCAATCCGAAGATGAGTGTCCAGGCCATGGGGGCCCACATGACATCCCCGGACAAACCCAGGGGCATAAGCCCGCCGATGGTGGTTCCGGCGGTGAGCAGGATGGGGCGCATGCGGGACAGGCCCGCCTCGATGACGGCATCCCGGTAGGGCATGCCCGAAGCATGGGCGGTTTCAACGAATTCCACCCAGACCACGGCATTCTTGATGACGATTCCGGCCAGGGCGATCATGCCCACAAACGCAGAGAAGCCGAAGGTGTTGCCCGTGAAGAAGAGCCCCAGGGTTCCGCCCACCAGGGCCAGGGGGATGGACCCCAGAATCACGAGGGCCTGCAGGAAAGTACCGAATTGAAGCACCAGCACGATGAAGAGTGCGAAAATGGTGACGATGAAGATGTAGGTCAGATCCCCGAAGGTCTTGGCCCGTTCCTTCTCCTCCCCTTCGATTTCCAGTTCATATCCTGCGGGCAGACGGATCTCCTGTACTTTGGGAAGCACGTCCTGCAGCACGGAACTGGCAAGCACCCCCTGCCCCAGATATCCATGAACGGTAAGGGAGCGGCGGTTTTGCCGGCGCACGATTTTGCCGATTTCCCAGCGGGGTTCCAGCGTGGCCAGATGGGACAAAGGTACCGCCTCCCCGGTAGCCTGGGAGCGCACGGTCATGTGCAGCAGGTCTTCCGGTTTGTTCACCAAAGAGGAATCCAGTTTCAGCACCACCGGGATGGGGTCCTCGTCCCCGCGCCAGACGGCTACCGGCATGCCCGCGGAGGCGGTGATGAAGGAGACGGCCGTATCCAGGCGGGAAATGCCCAGGCGCAGGGCTTTTTCCTCGTCGAGTTTCACCCGGTAGGCCGGAGCATGGGTGCCGAAGTTGTCCCGGGTTCCCGTGACCCCGGGATGTTCGGACAGGATGTTCTGGATTTCCTGGGAAAGCCTCTGCAGTTCGGCGATGTCATCCCCCGAGATGGTCAGGGCGATGGGACTCTCTATGGCGATGCCCAAAAGCAGTTCCTTGGCGACAATCCGGGTGCCCGGAATCCGGGACAGGGGTTCCTGCAGTTCGGCCACCAGTTTCTTCGTGGCTTCGTTGGATTTCGTGTGGACGAGGATCTGTGCCAGGTTGAAGGCGTTCTTGTGGGGCATCATGGCGATCCAGAACCGGGGCAGGCCCAGTCCCACCGAGGTGAGGGTGGAGATCACCTCCGGTTTTTCGTGAATCAGGGCCTCCACCTGCCTGGCCTTTTCATCCGTGTTCAGGATGGAGGAACCTTCCGGTGTCCAGATGTCCACGGTGAACTGGTCCCGTTCGGCCAGGGGAAAAAAGGATACACCAATGTGGCCGAAAAGAAGGATGGAGCCGGCAAAGGCCCCGGCTGCCGCCAGCACTACCAGGGGCCACAAACGCAGGCATCCCGACATCAGGGCGGCGTATGCCCTTGCGGCCAAAGAGCGATTAGTTTCCTGGTCCTGGTTTTTCTTCTTTTTCCGGCGCAACCGGTTGCCCAGCAGGAAAAACCAGTAGGAAAGAAGCGGTGTGAAGGTGATGGAGATCAGGTAGGAGGCCCCGAGGCTCAGGGTCAGAACCCAGGGCAAAGAACGGATGTAGGCGCCCATTTCGTCCGGTAAAAGAACCAGCGGGAAAAAGGCCAGCACCGACGCGGCGGTTCCGGACAGGATCGGCATGTGCAGATCCGTGGCACCCCGGGCGCAGGCGGTTTTCAGATCCACCCCCTTGTCCACCAGGGTGTGGATGTGATCGACGACAATGATGCTGTTGTCCACCAGCATTCCCAGGGCGATGATGAAGGCCGCCACGGAGGCCAGTTCCAGGTCCACGTCCACCAGGGGCATGAGGGAAAGGGCTACCAGAATGGCCAAAGGCAGACCCAGACTCACCAGGATGGAGGAACCCAGCCCCAGGAGGATGGCCATGGCCAGTGCCACCAGAAGCAGGCTCTGGAACAGGTTGTGCAGGAATCCTCCGAGGTTTTCGTCCACATGACGGGGCTGGTCATGCACCAGGGTCGCGTGGATGCCGGGAGGCAGGTTGTTGGAGAAGTCCGCGAGGATGTCCCGCACCTGACGGCCCATGCGGGTCACGTCGAAACCCCGTTTCATGGTGATGCTCAGAAGGACGGCATTTTCCTGGTTGGTGCGCAGCATGATGTTCTGGGGATGTGCATACTGGCGGGTGACCGAGAAAATCTGCCCGATGCGCAGGGGCTCCCCGGTGGTGGGACTGACCGAGAAAATCTGCTGGCGGATTTCGTCCAGATCCCGGTATTCCGTGGGAACGGCCAGACGGTAGTCGAAATCCCCCGTGCGCAGCATGCCCCCTGGAAGTCCCATGTTCTGTGCCATGAAAAGTCTCTGGGCCGCGATTCCGGAAAAATCATGGGAGACAAAGTCGTCCAGGGTTCCGGTGACGGCGATTTCTTCTTCCCATTTGCCGGAAATCTCCACCTTGCCGACCGCATCCAGACGCAACAGGCGGTTTTTGAGTTTTTTCGCGGAATCATGCAGCCGGGCCGGGTCTGTTCCGTCTCCATGGATGCTGATCATCATGCTGACCACGTCTCCGAAGTCATCGATGACCTTGGGGCCAATGATGGTGTCGGGCAGATCTCCCCGGATCTGGGCGATGCGGGCCCGTACCAGATCCCATTGCTGGGAGAAATCCGAGGTGTATGCCACCTTGAGCATGATGAAGGATACGTTGCTCTTGGAATCGGAATGAATCTCCTCGATGGAGGAAAGCGTCATCAGGGCTTCCTCCATGGGTCGGGAGACCTTCTTTTCCACCTCTTCGGCGGAGGCACCCGGATAGATGGTCAGTACGGCTGCCCAGGAAATCTCGATCTTGGGATCCTCCCGGCGGCTGATGGTGAAGAATGTGTTGATTCCCAATGCCGTGAAAGCCAGGACAAACAGCCAGACGATGGCAGGTTTTTTGAGGGCGGTTTCAGTGATGCGCATCTTCACCGCCTCCCTGAACGACATCCGGTTGTGACCATGTTTTCATGGTAAAGGTCCGACCAATCTCCACCGGTCTGCCGGCCGGCAGTTCCAGCCCCCGTACCACCACCTGCGTGTTTTCCGGAATGTCCCCGGTGATCCGTGCCCAGGGTCCCAGGCGTTCCTCAATGGTTACCGCGATGGCACCGAGCCGGTTGTCCCGTACCACCACCATTCGAGCAAGATCTTTTGTGCCTGTTTCGAGAAGTTCTGCGGGCACGAACAGCCCTTCGAGATCCGGTTTGCCGATGCGGATGCGGGCGAGTTGTCCCACCCGGAGCATGGATGGGCCATCCGGTGGGTTTTTAACCCGCACGGAAACCTGGAACAGGCGGGTGACCGGATCCGCCACGGTGGCGACCCGGTGTACCTTTCCCGTGCGGGTGTGACCATCAGTAAACAATACCTCCACCTCACGGCCGATCTCAAAAAGTTCAAGATCCGTTTGGGGTACAGCTGCATTCACCAACATGGGATCCATGTTCAGCAACACTCCCAGGGGTCGGGCCGGTTCGATCATTTCCCCGGGGTGGGCCATGCGTTTTCCGATGATTCCGGAAAAGGGCGCCGACAGCCGGGTCGCCGCCAGGGCGATATCGGCCTGGGATACCTGGGTGGCCAGTGCATCCCGGTACCCCAGGATGCGGTCCCGTTCGGCCTGGGGTACCGCCCCCTTCTCGGACAGGATTTCCAGGCGGCGTACGTCGGGCAGCAGTCCTTTCAACTGGGCATCGGCCACCCGGCGGGCCATGTACTGATCCACCGGATCCAGCCGGGCCAGCAAATCCCCTTTTTCCACCCGGCTGCCCTCCTCGAAATGGATCTCGCGCAGCCGACCGGAGGTTTTGAAGGACAAAACGACCATTTCCATGGGCATGGTGGAGGCAGAGAAAAGACGTTCCCGGGGCAGTCGTCCCGGTTGCAGCAAAAAGACATCCACGCGCTCTGTGTTGTCAGTCGGTTCCCGGGTCCCTCCGGCCTCGGCCCGGCAACCCGTCATCTGCCACAGGAGTAGAATGAACAGGAGATTTTTCATGGTTCAGTCCTGAACAACATGGCATCCGAAGTCCGTCCGGATGCGGATTCGCAGGTTTTCCGGTGAAAACCGTCGGTGATGTTCGCGAACCAGTTGATCCCGTTCCTGGATCATGAACCGTGTTTCCTCGGATGGACGCCGGGATTTCAATAGTTGCTCGTAATACTGGTCGATTCTTCCCAACTCGGTTTTCAGCGTTTGTGCCATTTCCTCCTGAAGCAGTCGGACCCGGCTTTCCAGAAGCGGTTCCACGCCGGACTGCATCCTGGAAAACACGGAAGAGACTTCTTCCGGGGTAAAACTCCGGCGGCCGGCCTGCAGGGAGGAAATGCAGGTTTGCAGGATGTCCGGGGACACCCGCAGGAGATGGTCGGAGTCAAGGGCGAGTACCACGGGTTCCTCCACCAGGCGGGGAGTCTCGAAGTGGGCTACGTTCCAGAATATCCAGACTGGAGGTTTCAATTCAAGCAGTTCTTCGGGCCACGCATCGGCCGCCAGGGAAAACCGGAAGAACACGGGTTCGGTATCGGCCACCCAACGGCAAAGTCTCTGCCAGAAGAAAGACTGTGGTGAGGCCGGAGAAAGGGGCACGGTCTTTTCCCCCAGAAAAAGGGGCCAGAGGGTTTCGGACAGGTGCACCTGATCCTCCTGCATGGAGAGGTGCCCGGCCTCCTGCAAAAGGGATAACAAGTGTTTTTCGTTGTGCAATGCATCACTCATGATCCAAAAAACTCCTCGACTTCATGCCATGGTGGAGCCCGCCGGAAGGTCCAGCACCCGGGAGGAACTCTTCTGATCGGCGTCAAAATCCTTTTTGGCTTCCAGAATCTCATCGGCCAGGCGTTCGAGCCGCTCCCCGAGGATGGAGAGATTGGGGCTTTCGAGAATCAGTTTTCCAATGCGCTGATCCAGGGGAACCGGATCCTGCAGATAGGCCAGGATGGAATCGATTTCCCCGATGACCAGTTCAAATAATTTGATTTTAGATAAAAGCACCCGCATGAGTACTTCCTCGAAGGTGCCGGCGGCGGTGATGTTGGTGATCTGCACGGGCAGTTGCTGTCCGAAACGGTGGATCCGGCCGATGCGCTGCTCCAGGCGCATGGGATTCCACGGCAGATCAAAGTTGATCATGCGGTGGCAATGTTGCAGATTCAGACCCTGTCCACCCACTTCGGTGGACAAAAGCACCCCGCCTTTTGCCCGGAACATTTCCAGGGTTTCCTGTTTTTCCCGTGCCCGCAGCTGTCCGCTGTAGGCGAACACCTTCAGACCGGCGTCCTGCAGCAACTTCTGCAGCACCTTCAGGGTTTCGATGTATTCGGTATAGACAATCACGGGGCTGTCTTCGGCCCGGGCGGTTTCCACCAGTTCAAGCATCTTGGCGGTGACCGGACACTGGCGTCCCATCTGGATGACCCGCCGCAGCAGCACGGCTTCTTTTTCCCGCACGGTCCGGGGCAGCACGGCGCTTTCCAGGGTGGACAAAAGGGCCTGGGGCGAGGACGTGCTCTCCTTGAGCAGGATCGACAGCAAAAGCGCCATGTGTTCGCCTTCGGCGCGAACACCGGCCATGATTTTGCGGGTCAACTCCATGGTCAGGTGGAACAGTTCGGATTCCAGGGGGGAAGGTTCCACCACCTTGTTGCACACCTGGCGGGGAGGCAACTGGATCAGGGTGTCCGCCCGGCGGTGCCGGACCATCACCCGGGCGCAGGCGCTGCGCAGTTGTTCGGGTTCCCGCACGGTGAAGCGGTCCACCATGTACTTGCGCCGGAAGTACCGGATGCCCCGGAAAAAACCGGGGGAAACGATGTTGACGAGATTATACAGTTCCCGCAGGTCGTTCTGCACGGGGGTGGCGGTGAGCAACACGGTGTACTTGCGGCGCAACCGGAACACGAACCGGTGGGAGAGGGTCAGGTGGTTTTTCAGGGCATGGGCTTCGTCCACGATGACCAGATCCCAGCCGATTTTCAGGAGGTTTTCCTGCACCTTCTGGCTTTTGGCCCGGGCCAGGCTCAGAAGGTGCACCCCTGCGGCCTGTTCGTGGGTGAGGGCCTCGGGGTCGGGTCCGTCTTCCACCCGGATGAGGAACTTCTCTTCGAGTTCCTGTTTCCACTGGAACACCAGGGAGGCAGGCACCAGGATCAGTACCCGCTCGGCGAAGCGGCGAAGGATCATTTCCTTGAGCACGATCCCGGCCTCGATGGTCTTTCCCAGACCCACCTCGTCGGCCAGGATTCCGGAACCCCGCATTCCTTCAAGAATGGACAGGGCACTGTCCACCTGATAGGGCCTCGGTTCAATGGGTATTTCCCCGAGGCAGAGCAACTGGATGCGATCCTGTGCGGGAGCACCCAGGCAAAAGGCAGCCAGACGCCTGGAAAAAGCCTGAACGGCCGTGGTACGGGGTCGTTTCTGCAGCAACACCTTGTGCAGGGCTTCCGGAATTTCCCATTGAAACTGGACGCCGTGGGTCAGGCTGGAATCTGCATCCAGCGTGGAGGTTTCCGGTTCCGGCGGCTTTCGCTCCAGAAAGGAGGAGCCGCAGTGGATGCAAAAATTTCCTTCTTCCACGGTGAACTGACCGCAGAATCGGCAGGTTCGGTGGGGGAGGGAGTATTTTTGAAGAAAAGCCCACTTCATGGCAGAGGGAATATACCCGATTTTGTGGAGAAATAACAGGGGTTTTTCAGTTCGTTCCGAAGATCCGCACGCAACAGCCGAAGGAACAGGCGTAGTTTGTCGGGCAATCGGAGGTGGAGGAACACACCTGCAAATCATCAGGACACACCTGTTCTGTACAATGGGCAGGCAGATCCAGCGGGGTCATGCCCGGACACAGTTCGCAGTTTTCAGGATCGCAGGGACGCGAACACTGGTGGTGCAGCGTGCATCGGGGGCATTTCGTGGTGTCGTTCCAGGTTTCCTGGGTACACTGGCCGAAGTTGCGCGGGGTGCTGATGAGAATGTCATGGCATTCCCCTTCAATGCAGATGGTGCAGCATCCGAAGCAGTCACACCCCGGCGGCGTGGCGGGCAGGCAGTTGTCGATGCAGGCCTGGGGTTGCGGGTCATCGCATTTGTTTTCCCAGTTGCCGCTCCAGAACTTGGTCAGGGTGTTGTTGCCAAGTCCGAACTGGGTTTGCAGGGCAAAACAGTCCTCGTCCAGCAGGCAGCAGGCGTGGGTCTGGCACTTGTCGTTGCCCGAACCGCTGTCTCCATCGTAATAACAATCCACGAGGCTTTCGTTCTGGTTGTCGGAGGAATAGCCGGTTTCAAAACGACCCTCGTCGTTGTCCGAAGGCTGCAGGCACTCGGGATCCCAGCCGTCGATGTAGCCGTCGTTGTCGTTGTCGATGCAGTCCGAACACTGGGTGGTTCCCGGCACACAGGGAGCGTCCACCAGAAGGCCGCCACTTTCGTACACATCATAGACATCGTTGCCCTGCTTGTCACAGTACCGGTAGGAAAATCCACCATCCATGGTGACCCGGAAGGTGTAGTCATACAGTCCGGACTCCGGAGGGGTCAGGCGCTCGCGGTACAGGTCGTGGATGGTGGAATCCCCGTAATACACTGCAGGTTTCCACGTCCAGGAAGAAAGGGCAGGGTGTACATTGCGGGGTCCGAAACCCAGATCCACGGCGATGCCTTCACCCTGTCCAGCCGGCGGAGTGACACCTTCTGCGAAGATTTCCACGTTCAGGTAATCCGTGCTGGAACCAACAATGATGTGCTGCACGGTGGGTGTGAGAAGCCGGCAGAAATTGGCCATGCAGGCATCATTGGCACCTTTGGGGGTTCCGTAGTCATGGTGTCCCTCCACCGTGTTGTAGACGCTGGTGGAGGCACACCAGGCGGAGGCGTTGTCATTGGCCAACATGGGGTTGGGCCCCGCAATGATTGCCGGAGAAAGGGACAGGGACCGGCCGGCCAGATGCCGCCAGGTGCCGTCCCAGGCCACGGAATCCAGAAGCTGGGGGATGTCCCCCGGAATTTCCAGGTCGATGTCGCCTGCCGCAGTGACCAGGAGGGGCATTGCCGGGATCACCATGTCCGGTGTCAGTCCACCGTTCATGGCCGGGTCCCCCGAACGCATCACCAGGAACGTCTGGCCGGGTTCCGCGAACACCAGAGGGGAGACAGGGAGCATGAAGCCGATGCCGTCCACCACGATTTCCACGGCGGTCATGTTGATCCGAGAACCGGAACGGTTGAGGATCTCGATGTACTGGCCGTTTTCCCCACTCGGATTGTGAGGCTGGATCATGATCTCGGTGATGAGCAGATCCCCGGCCACCGGGTTTCGTCCCACATGGCATTCAAGGGTGACCGGGTCCTCGATGGAACCATGATGACAGGCACAAAAAGCGTCCACAGTGGCGCCAAGGTCCTCGCAGTAGCGGTCGGAGGGACATTCGCCCGCATCAATGTTTCCGTCACAATTGTTGTCCACTCCATCACAGCGTTCGATGGCACCGGGATACACGGACGGGTTCAGGTCGTTGCAGTCGGTGTTGTCCGTCACATAGAAGAGGGGCTGGGTGCAGGCGTAGACCTTCACATGCGGGTTGCCGTATCCATCCCGGTCGAAATCCTCGTAGTACCAGGTGCCCCCGGACACGGGATTATCATCAATGATGCCGTTGCAGTTGTTGTCCTTGCCATCGCAGATTTCGGGATTGCCGGGGAACCGTGCGGCATCGGTGTCATCGCAGTCATCACCGTTGTCCGTATAACCCAGCGGCTGGGTACAAGCGAATACCACGTCACTGGAGTCGCCGAAACCATCGCCGTCGGCATCCCGGAAATACATGGTCTGCACTCCCTCATCGATGAGTCCGTTGCAGTTGTTGTCCACGCCATCGCAGACTTCGGGGGCGCCAGGATACACGTCATTGCGGGTGTCGTCACAGTCGGTGTTGTTGGCGACATATCCGTCGGGGGCGGTGCAGGCGGAGGTGGAGACACCGGGGTCGCCGTATCCGTCGCCGTCGGCATCCCGGTAGAAGGTGATGAGCACACC
>CAZTZR010000101.1:0-13063 GCA_964618145.1 uncultured Kofleriaceae bacterium | reverse complement strand
GAAGACGACTTCCTCGATCTCGGCTTCCTTCATCTGAGAAGCCATGAAGCGGTTCATACCCCTCGATTTTTTCCTAACCACTCGTTTTTATTCAGGTTTTTGGAAATATTTACCTGAAATTTTCATCCAATGTGGCTAAAAAAATCCACCCACACTGCAAAATTGTGAAGATCCCGTGAGCGGTCCGGCCGCGCGGATCATGTCCACGAATACCTTCCCCCGGTATGGCCTGAATGGATCCGTCGACGTTGTCGCCTCCAACGGGACTCCCTTTTGCGCGCGTCCCTTGTAAACGGTCTTTGTTATACATTCAGTGCGCCGGGATCAATGGACTTGACCAACGCTGTGATTGGGGAATCTGAACACCTCACGCAAATTCATGTAGCCATGTGTGCCATCATGTTCCCAGCCTGAACCAGCAGTCGATCTACTGCCTCGGGTTCCAGCCGGCGATGCGGTAAAAGCGCCAGGTCGTACAGATGGGCAAGGATTTCGCGGGACAAATCGTCTGAAAGCGGTTTTTCATGGGATGGATCCAGCCGTGCGATCAGGGGATGACGCAGGTTCAGCACGCACTGGTGCTGGCCAAAAGCGTTTTCCCGGCGGGGCGTCTGATGCTGAATCATTTCCATGAAGCGACGTCCCAGTTCCGGAATGAGCAACACCATGGGAATTTCTTCCTTGCGAAGTTGCTGGGCATCGAAAGTTACCTCCGGCATCATGGCACGAACACGATCCAGCACGCGCTCCTTGCCGGTCCTGCCATCCGCATCCACCAGTTCCGCGCCATCCCAAAGCAGTTCCTTGCCAAGATTGGCATCCACCCGCTGGAAGGACACCTTGGCTCCCGAATGCCGGGACTCGTAATAATTGAAGTAGTGGCTGTCGATGGGAGGTTCGGCAAGAATCACCGGCAATCCCGCATCTTCGTAGAGGTCGATCAGGCTACGCAGGGTCTCTCCGGGCACAGCATAGTAAATGTGTTTTTCCGCATCATTGCCGGCATAATCCTCGCCGAATCGTTCCACCAGGATCTGCTCGAGCGAAGTGAAGCCCCCTGCACTTTTTTCGTAAACGAGTGCTTTGGATACCCGCTCGGCAAACTTGTCATCGCGCATGCAGGCAAACTTGACGTAGGGATGCAATTCCTTCCACATCTTTTGATATTCTTCGGGTTTTTCCGTCGACAACTCCACAATGCGGTCAGCGATCTTCCGGGAGAGATGGGAAGCAATCTTGCGGACGGATGCATCCTGCTGCAAAAAACTGCGCGACACGTTCAGGGGAATGTCGGGACTGTCAATGAATCCACGGATGTACTGGAAAGCCTCAGGCAAAAGCACGTTCATTTCCGAGGAAACGAAGACCCTGTTGCAGTAAAGGTGCAGGCGATCCGCACGCAGGTCGTTCTGTTTGTTCAGGCGGGGGAAATAGAGCACTCCCTGGAGATGGAAGGGGAAATCGGCGTTCACATGTACCCAGAACATGGGTTCTTCGTCTGCGGGAAACATCTTTTTGTAAAAATCGATGTAATCCTTGTCTTCAAGTTCCCCCTGGACACGGGTCCACAGGGGGGGATCCGGATTGATGACATCACCGGCCAGGTCCACCGTGACCGGGAGAAACCTGCAGTAGCGGCGAAGAATCTCGCGAAGTTTCCAGGAGTCCAGATATTCTTCGGAGTCCTCCGCCACATGCAGAATCACACGGGTGCCACGATGGGACAGTGTTCCCGGCTCGACCGTATATTCGGGATCGCCGCTGCAAACCCAGCGGACCGGTTCGCTGCCCGGCTGCCAGGACAAGGACTCCACTTCCACCTTGCGCGAAACCATGAAAGCCGAATAGAACCCCAGCCCGAAATGCCCGATGATGCCATCCTGCCCGGCCTGATATTGTTTGATGAACTCTTCGGCGCCGGAAAAGGCTATCTGCCCGAGATATTTCCTGATTTCCTCCCCGGTCATGCCGATGCCATTGTCTTCAATCGTGATGGTTTTCTGTTCTGCCGAGAACGAGACCTTTACCAGAAGGGGATCCTCTCCTGCTTCCACTTTCTGATCCGTGGCCAGGATTTTTAATTTGGTTATGGCGTCTACACCATTGGAAACAAGTTCCCGCAGAAAAATCTCGCGTTCGGAATACAACCATTTCTTGATGATGGGAAAGATGTTCTGTGCGCTGATACTGATTTGTCCTTTTTCACTCATCGGTTCACTCCTCCTCAGGCGGCTGCATATAATCACCAATCGTCTGTCCTCAAGGGGAACCCGTTGATTTTTGGATCGGAAAAACGATATTGAGCCGAACGGAAATATGTGTTAGTTATCCTTCCACCATAGGAGGTACCCATGAAAAAATTTCTCGTTTTCATCACCATTATTTCCCTGTTTTCCTGTGACAAGAAAGACAAGGATGCCAAAACCGATCCCGGCAAGCCTGCCACTGCCGACATGAAGGAAGGCGGAGATTCCGCGGAAAAACCGGCCGAAACTCCCGAAAAACCGGCCTGGGTGGAAGTTGCCGATGTCAAGCCGGAAGACGAAAAGGTGGAATGCGGATTCGGTTCCTGCAAGGTCACCGTGATCACCAAGGCAGCAAAGGAAGAAATTGAAAAACAGGATAATTACCAGAACCTGACGATTCAGTTCACGGACAAAACCACGGACGAATATTTCAAGACCGTGGCCAATCTGCCCTGGATCAAGAAACTGACCATCAACAATACGCCGATCTTCTCCCTGGAACCGGTCAATGCACTGGCCGACCTGGAAGAACTGAACGCCACTTCCCTCAAGCGGGAATCGGACGAGCGGGAAAAAACCATCAGCCTGAACCCCCTGAAGGGTTTGAAAAAACTGAAGAAACTCAATTTCTACGGTACGCGTGTCAGTGACACGATGGCCCTGGCGGATTCCGTCACCCTGACCCATGTCAACTTTTACATGAGCAAGGTGGATGACATCACTTTCGCCGTGCGTCTGGCGGACCTGGAAGATTTCAACCTTTACGCATGCGATGCCCCCAACCTGAAACCACTGGAGGGCCTGACCAAACTGAAGTACCTGAACCTTTACATGAACAAGAGCTCGGATTTCTCCCCCCTTTCCAAACTGACGGAACTGGAAACACTCTGGCTGCAGTTCACCACCTTCTCGGACATGGAACTGCTTGCCGGTGCCACCAAGATGAAGACGCTTTACCTTTCCTGGATCAAGGGCGGCGGCCTGACCAGCATCGGGCCGGTCAAGAACATGACCGAACTGGAAAACCTGGAAATGAACGACCTGCCGATCGAAGACATCTCTCCGGTTGCTGAACTCAAGAAACTGCGTTCGCTCAACATCAGCAAAACCAAAGTCAAGGATCTCAAGGCACTGGCTAATGTGACCACCATTTCAACGCTGAACATCAACGGGACCGAAATCAGCGACCTGACCCCGGTTTCCGGGATGACCACCCTGCGCAGCCTGGACGCCGGCCGATCCAAAATCAAAAACATCAATGCACTCAAGGACATGACGACCCTGACGTCCGTTGACATCTCCCACACGGATGTAACCGACCTCAAACCCCTGGCCAAATCCGAAAACCTGTGGAGCATCAATATCACCGGTTCCAAAGTCAGGAATCTGGCCCCCCTTCACAAACTGACCAAACTTCGCAGTGTCACGGTTGCCAAGGACTTCCCCCAGGCGGAAATCGACAAACTTGCCAAGGCCCTCCCCGAAGTAAAAGTCCACACCCGCTAAAACACCCCGCCCCCTCCCTACCGTCCCCCCCTCGGCACTCACCACCCCGCACCTATATCACAACCCGACCCCCATTCCTCCACACACCCTCCCTTTTCCCCTCTTTCACGCCCATGTTCATCGTAATCCTTGACCCCAAATCCCACGCATTTTCGGCGCTCTGTGCGTATTGAAACCTCGGCGAACGCACTTCCCCCATCGTGTAAACCACGCTTTTTCCATGTCATGGATGATTCATTTCAACGCGAACAGGGCCGCGACGATGCCTGACTGAACCGCTCAACTCGAGTTCATCGCCTGGGATTCCACCAACTCCTTGTATCCCAGTTCATTGGCCGCAAAGCCCCAGAACACCCGTATGAAGTAGGTGCCCTTGGGAAACACCGCGTCACGATTCCCGGACTTCACCTCCAGCCGCGCCTTCTTGTGGCTGGCCACAAACCACCAGTACTCCTTCGTCCACTGGTTGACAGCATCCTCCGTGCCCGCCACCTTCGGGTGCATGGAAAACCCCTCCCGCGCTGTCGACGGTACCCGGTCAATGGGAGCCGCCTCCACTGCCGCCGCCCCCATGAACTGCCAGCCTTTTTCCTTCATCTTTTTCTGCTCTTCACGCTCCTTGCGGCGCAAGAGGCGCTCCAGTTGTGCACAATACTCGTCTTTCGATTCAGATTCCGGAAGGGGCTTCAGAATCAAGGGAAGATTCCACAGGTGCTTCGGCGTCTTTTTCGAGAAAAAATCCTTGGGCATATTCGTCATGATGCCACCCTGGCGTATCATGTTCACCGTGGAGATGGCCCCTGGCCAGTGGTTGTGTTTGTGCACCAGTCCGGCGGTCACGGGATTCGCCAGGGTGTACACGACTTTATCCATGGAGGTGTACTGGTCCGACAGGTAGCACCAGTTGAGGTCCGCAACGCCGTCCCATACGCAGCCGGTTCTGTGTTCCACGGTGTTCAGGTAGCGGGCGACCAGGGAGTTGAGGAGGCCCATGAACTGGGCGCCTTCGTCTCCGGAGGGGTCGGTGATGACGAAATGGATGTGATTTGACATGAAAACGAAGCCGTGGATTTGTACGGGAAAGAGCAACTGTGCGCGAGCGATGCAATAGAGCATGGCGTTCTTGCGTTCTTCGGAGGGTCGCAGGAAGAATTTGCGGTCCTGACAACCTCGGGTGAGGAGATAGACTTTTTGGGCGTGTCTGGGATACGGTTTGGTCATGGGACCTCTTTCTGCAGGGGGATTTGTGGCACCTGCAGGTACTATTATCGGAAGAAATGCGAAAGCGTTGCGCGATTCGGGGGAAAAAAGGGAAAAAGGTGCAAAAACCGATAGTGGCGAAAGGGCGAATATTGAGAGTGGGCGTAGTTGGGTGATTGCGGAGGGGGGGACGGCAGGGGGTTTGGAGGGGGACGGGAGGGGTTGATTTAGTCGTGGAAAGCAGTTAGTGTCCGTCAGGATGTGAGGCATGATCCGACTTTTGAGTACCATGGGAATATTGATGATGTTGCAACAAGTTGCATGTTCCAGAGGGGGCATCAGGGTGCCGGAGCCTGGAAAATTGCGACCGGGGGATTTGGTGTTCCAGAAACTGGATTGTGGAGATCTGTGTGAGGCAATCATCCGTGCAACTGCCGTTCAGGGTGTACCCGAAGTTTCCCATGTTGCGGTGGTGGAAGAAATCCGTGGCAAGGAAGTGATTCTGATCGAGGCTTACAATAACGGGGTGGCACGAATCCCCCTGGAAGAATTTTCCCGGCGAACTGCTCCTGGAAAAAACAGGGTAATCGTGGGAAGGCTCAAGCCACCCCACGATGCCCTGATTCCGTTTTTCCTTCACGAAGTGCGGGCACGAATTGGCAAACCTTACGATCCCTTCTTTTTACCGGAAAATGGGTCCTACTACTGCTCCGAACTCATATCCGATGCATTCCTGAGTCTGGGTTCTTCCATATTTCCCCGGCAACCCATGAGTTTCGGAAAACCCGGAACGACAGAATTTGCCATATGGGAAAATTATTACAAAAAGGCAGGAATGCGTATCCCGCAGGGAGAACCTGGCACCAACCCGATACAAATACTGGCCAGCCCGTTTTTGGAAATCCTCCGCTGATTTGATCCTTCCCAGCCAACATGAAACACAAAACAAAGCTGTTCAAAAAAACGTCTTTTGTGCTATCATCTTTCCTGCCGTTCGGCCGAGGTGGTACATATGCGTATTTATTGCGGTTTTCTAGTGTTCTGCATCCTGTCGCTGTCTGTGGTCTTTCCCGCCAATGCCCAGATTGCCCCCAATCCGGAAAAACTGGACATTATCACATTGAGGCCCAGCCCCGGCAAGGCACCTTTTCTATTCAGTCCCCAACTCCTGATGCCTGCTCACCTGGAGTTCGGTGTCAGTCTGGTATCCCATGCAGGGATGAACCCGTTTGTCATCTATAACATGTCCGGAGACACCCTCGACACTGAGCGGGCCAAAGCCGTTTCCCTTCTCGCCCTCGGTGAACTCGGCGGCTTCATCGGCTTGTTCGACAAGTACATGGTTGGCCTTTCCATACCCGTTGGCTACATCCAGGGAAATAAAATCACCGACGAAGGCCTGGAAGGCGATGCCATCCCCGTCCTCGCCTGGGGTGATTTGTCATTGTATCTTCGCGGACTTTTTCATTCTGTTGACAAACTGCATCTTGGGGGTGAATTGAAAATCAACGCTCCCACAGGGCAATTCAGCAAAAACTACACAGGTGAACTCTATCCCACTGTGGAACCGCGGTTTCTGACAACATGGCATGACGGGGACCTGATCGCCACCGCCATGCTGGGTATGCTGGTCCGGTTCAAGACCGGTGAAAGTGCTTTTTTCAATGACGATTTCAAACCTGGTCCCCAATTTACCTATGGATTGGGTGTTGCCTACCGTGTCCTGAAGGATCTGCATGTCACTTCCGAACTCGTCGGACGCTCCGGTTTCTCCAGTGCCATCCACGACCACCCGATGGAAGCCGGCATCGGTGTCAATTTCCACATGGTGCAGGGGCTCCATCTTCAGGCAGGTGCCAACTTCGGCCTTCTGGCCGGGCTCGGTACTCCAATGGTCCGCGGCATTGTCGGTCTGCGCTACGCCCCCGCCAGCAAAGACAGCGATGGCGATGGCATCCCGGACGAGTACGACCGATGCCCGAACGAACCCGGCGATCCCCGCTATCAGGGCTGTCCCATTCCCGACAGGGACGCTGATGGCGTTCCTGATGACAAGGACCTTTGTCCGGATGAGCCCGGCACCCCCGAATTCCACGGATGCCCCAACCCGGATCCTGATGGCGACGGCCTCTGCGACAGTTGGGTATCGAAGCAAAAACTCGAAGAAAAATTTGCCAAAATCTGCACGGGAATCGACCAGTGTCCAAATCACGCCGGCCCCAAAGAAACCCGCGGATGCCCTGCCAACATGCTGGACTCCGACGATGACGGGATTCCGGATGACCAGGACAAGTGCCCCCATCACCCCGGTCCACCGGAATCCCATGGTTGCCCGCCCGAAATGGCGGACTCCGATGGCGACGGGGTGCTTGATGTTGACGACAAATGCCCGAATGATGTCGGCCCCAAGGAAACCCACGGTTGTCCGCCCCATATGTGGGACAGCGATGGTGATGGGGTCATGGATGACTGGGACAAGTGCCCCGGTCAGATGGAAACCATCAACGGAGTCAAGGACTTCGACGGCTGCCCCGATGAAGGAAAACCCTGGTGGGAACTGACCACCATCAAAATCATGGGCGACGAACAGGTCCAGATCAAAATCACCTTCCCCTCCTCAAAACATGAATGGTTCACCCAGAATGGCCATGGTGATCAACTCACCGATGAAGGTCAGCGTGCCCTCGGACAGGTTGTTCTGGTCATGCTCACCCGCAAGGAAGCACTCAAGCGGGTGATCGTGATGGTGCACACCGATGCGACCGCCAAGGATCCCGAGGCTCTGACTACCCGCCAGGGTGAAGTGATGAAAGAATGGATGGTCAAACACCGACTGCCGGCCGACAGGATAGCCGTGGCCCCCATGGGATTCGACATGCCCGAAGACCGTGGCAGGAGTGCCCGTCACCACAAGCGCAACCGTCGCGTCTGGTTTATCGTCCCCGTGGAATAAGTCCCCCTCCCATGACCGATCGAATCCTGATCGTCGATGACGAGCGAAACATTCGTACTGCCCTTCGCTTTGTTCTGGAGGACGAAAACTACGAAGTTCTTGATGTTCCTGACGCAGAAAGTGCACTGGAACTGCTCGACCGCCATGAGGGCATCCACCTGATCCTCCTGGACCTCAAGATGAGGGGCATCGGCGGCATGGACTGCCTGAGAATACTTCAGGATCGATATCCGGACGGCAAAGGCCCCATGGTCATTGTCATCTCCGGGCAGGCCACCACGTCCGAAGCCATGGAAACCGTCAAGACGGGAGCCTTTGATTTTCTCGAAAAGCCCCTGGATCGGGCCCGTGTCCTGGTGACCATCAAAAATGCACTTCAACACCGCAAGTTGTTGAGTGAACACGACCAACTGGCCTCCCAACTCGCTGAAAAATACCAGATGATCGGCCAGAGTCGACCCATGCTGGAACTGTTCCGCCAGATTGACAAAATTGCACCCACCCGTGGTCGTATCCTGATACTTGGGGAATCCGGAACCGGCAAGGAACTGGTTGCCCGCGCCATCCACGCTCACAGCCAGCTTTCGGAAAAACCCTTTGTCAAGGTGAACTGTGCTGCCATCCCCCCGGAACTCATCGAAAGCGAATTGTTCGGGCACGAAAAAGGAGCTTTCACCGGCGCTCTGAACCGGAAGATCGGGCTCTTTGAGCAGGCCAACAACGGCACCATCTTTCTCGACGAGATCGGCGACATGTCCCTGTCCGCCCAGGCGAAAGTCCTGCGCATCCTGCAGTCGGGAGAGTTCCAGCGGGTCGGGGGGGAAAACACCATCACCGTCGATGTCCGTGTCATCGCCGCCACCAACCGCGACCTGGAAAACATGGTGCGTGAATCCACCTTCCGCGAAGATCTATTCTTCCGCCTGAGTGTACTGCCTGTCACCATCCCGCCGCTGCGGGATCGCGTAGATGACATCCCCATACTGATCAGGGGATTCATCAAGCAGTTCTGCAAGGAGTACGGCCTCAGGGAAAAGACCGTGGACGGCAAGGTCCTCCAGATCCTGGCCGAGCACCAGTGGCCTGGAAATGTCCGCGAACTCAAGAACCAGGTGGAACGCATGGTCATTCTCAGCAGTGACCATATCGGGGTCAAGGATCTACCCTTCGATTATGTCAAAAGAGTCCCGACCGATTTCGACCTCCGGATGTTTTCCCACCTGTCCCTCAGGGAATTCAGGAACGAAACCGAACGGGCCTTCCTTCTCATGAAACTGGAAGAAACCGACTGGAACATCTCCCGGGCGGCTGAACTCCTTGGTGTTGAACGGACCAATCTGCACAAGAAGATCAAACTGTACAACCTGACCCGCAAGGATGCATGAGTCCCCACCTGTCTCACCCTGCCATTACAGCGTTTCTTCTCCTCCTGGGAACATGGGGCATGATCTCCCTGTGGCAACTGGGCCCCCGGGGTTCCCGCCTATGGCTCATTCCGGCTCTCGTTCCCATCCCGATACTGCTTCTGGCTCCACCTGCTTTCACTTTTTTTCCCATGTTCTTCATGCTTGGCGGAACCTTTTTCTGGATCTTCGGTTTTCCGCGGGTCATGGATTCCAGGCAGACCCTGCGAATCCTGATGCTGGCGGCAATGTTCTTCCTGCTGGCGCTGAACCTCACGTACCCGTAACGCCGCTGATAATGTCCACTTCCATGATGGGTGACGTCAATCTGTCAAAATACTGTGAGATTCAAAACAGGGATAAAGGCAAAACGGTTCACAAGCGGACTGCCGGCAGCACCAGCGTAAACCGGCTGCCTTCCCCCAGCCTGCTTTCCACATCGATCCGCCCATGATGCAATGCCATGATGTGCTTTGCAATGGCCAGCCCCAGACCGGTTCCCCCCAACTGGCGGCTGCGCCCCTTGTCAACTCGGTAGAAACGCTCGAAGATCCTCGTCAAATCCTTTTCCGGGATGCCGGGCCCCTGATCCCGCACGTGGATTTTCACCTCATCTCCGTTGCCTTCGACTTCCACCCACACATGGCTTCCCCCGGGGCTGTACTTGACCGCATTGTCAATTACATTGACCAAAGCCTGTTCCAGCAACCCTGCATTCACCTCGACGACAGGTTCTCCCGACATCTCCAGCAACAATTCCGTCCTTTGTGCCGTCGCAGTTGTCCGGCAGGTATCAAGCGCATTCTCCACAACCGGACGAATTCCCTGAAGCTCCATTCCCGCCGTTGAAGGTTCGGAAAATTCCAGCCTTCCGAGTTGCAGCAAATCCTCCACAATGGCGTCAAGCCGCCTTGCCTGTCGGGCAATGATGTCCACATATCTCTCCCGTTCCTCCGGGGCCATGTCTGTTTCCTCCCGGAGGGTTTCAATGAACCCGAGAATGGAAGTGATGGGCGTCTTCAGTTCATGGCTGACGTTGGAGGAAAACTGCTGGCGCATGACTTCCAGCCTTCTTAACTGGGTCACGTCCGAAAACACGAGCAAAATTCCGGTCACCCGTTCCACCGAGTTACGGATCCTGCTCAGATGCATGGACAGAACCCTTCTCGCAGGAACGTCGAATTCCAGATCTGCCTGCACCCTTTCGGGTTCTTCCGATTCAACCCATTGCTGAAGCCCGGCATGCCGAATGACCTCCACCAATGGACGCTCCCTGACCGTCCCGTCCCCCAGCGAGAACAGGCGCATGGCCGCTTCATTCATCCGGGTGATCCTGCGTTCACGGTCCAGGACAACAACACCTTCGGTCATCGCGGAGAAAACTGCCATCAACTCATTGCGTTCCCTGTGCAGCGATGCCTGCGACGCCGCCAGTTCCTCGGCAAAAGCATGGATTTCCGAATACAACTCCTGAAACTCCCCGAAGGCGGAAACCAGAGGTCTTTGTTCCATGTTTCCCTGTCTGAAAGCGGCAAAAACCGCTTTCAGGTCCAGGACCTCTCCACTCACCTCGCGGGATTTCCACCACACCACGGCCAGCGCAAGGATAACAAAGGGCAAAAACAGCCATAGTGCATGGGAGAGCATTCCGGACCAATGCCCCCCGGCCAGCGCAACTCTGGCCTC
Source organism: uncultured Kofleriaceae bacterium (assembly GCA_964618145.1). Lineage (GTDB taxonomy): Bacteria > Myxococcota_A > Polyangia > HGW-17 > HGW-17 > HGW-17. The sequence continues at coordinate 2,069 of CAZTZR010000101.1, read as the reverse complement.
CTCAAACGACTTGCTGAAAAAAACGTTCAGGAAAACGACAGAAAACGCCAGGACCAACAGACCCAGGACAACCCATGCGAAATGCTGGAAAATCCCTGGCCTGTTCGTCATGAAAGTTCCCGGATCCGGTACCCCACACCCCGGACCGTTTCGATATGCTCACCAAAACGCCCTAATTTGCGCCTCAATCCCACTACCTGCACATCCACGGAACGATCCGTAACGGGGTAGTCATCGCCCTTGACCTTCTGGATGATTTGGTTGCGCGTGAAAACCCAGCCTGGATGAGACAAAAACAACTTCAACAGGGAAAACTCCGTCACGGTCAGTTCCAGGTCTTCACCGTCCAGCATCACCTGGTGCTTCTGAAGATCCATCTCGATCCCGTCGTAGGAAAGGTTGTACTGACTGACTGGCAGAGGTTGATGCCGGGAGCGCCGCAGCAACGCACGGACCCTGGCCATGAGAACCCTGGGCAAAAACGGCTTTGTCACATAATCGTCAGCACCCAGTTCCAGGCCCACAACAATGTCCGTTTCCTCGCTCCGTGCCGAGAGCATCAGAACGGGAACAGACATCAGTTCATCATTTTTCTTGATACGGCGACACACCTCCAGCCCATCCATCCCCGGCAGCATCAAATCGAGAACAATCAAATCCACCCGGTGTATCCGTAACACTCCCAGTGCCTCTTCGCCGGTCGATGCCTTGTATACCGTGTAACCTTCCTTGCGCAGGTGCAGTTCCACAAGTTCCAGAATGTTTTCTTCATCATCAACGATTAAAATGCTTTTCGGTGTCATTCAGACGCCCTCCAATCCTGTTTGATTCTGTTTGGGGATTGCGAGGATCCTGCTGGCAGCAGATTAGAAATCCGTGAGTCTTGCACACAGGATGTCACCAGCCATGAGCGGAGCCCCTGGGGCCAAAACTGGGATACCGGCGCAAACCCGGCCTGCAGGAACCACAGACTGATCCGGTCCGGTCGGTGGAACCAACCCATTTTCATGGCAAACCGCGTCAGGATATCCGACTGTCCACTCAGGGGAGCCGAAGGTTCCATGACGAAAATACGTCCGCAGCCGGACAAGACCGTCCGCGCTGCACGCAGTTTTTCCAGTGCCGATTCCCCGTTGGCGGGCAACTGGTTCATCCAGACTATCTGACGGACGGGCACCGGGGGTTTGGCCAGCGTATATCCTGCCAGAACCAGTTTTCCGGCCAACCGGCGACTTCCTTCGAACCAGACCGGACCGGCACCGGGTGCGTCCATGCGGGACAGCAGGGCAATGGCCAGGGGTGGACTCGTCGGGATTCCTGGAAAAAAAGTCATTGGCAGGGAGTGGGGCGGGGAACACCCAGAATCAGGTCACAGATATAAATGTTTTCGCATTCACCTTTGTAGCAATCCACCAGTTTCTCCTGCTGTTCCCTGGAAAGATCCTTGCAGTCCCGGATGCAACCCTTGATATCAATTTCCCCCCCGCACTGTTCGCATTCCCCGGCCCGTTGGCAATAGGCACGGCAATACTCCGTTTCCGGTGTGCATGAAAACAAAAAAAGAACCGAACAGAATGTCAACAGACAAACAATCAGACGTATCATGAAAACCTCTCCTCAATCTGCACGGAATTGTGACAGAGGCCTTCACAAAATGCAAGCTCCCCGGCCAATGCGCCCAGGGCGATCGAGTTCTATTTTTTCTGGACAAGGGCCCAAAAGTCTGACCCCGTTGTTTCTGCGGTGTCCCACCGATTTCCGGTGACGGTGACGGGCGCCGGTTGACGGTGTACTGAGGCGTCAACCCTGACGCCGGGGAATAACTTTGCGGGTCGTTCGTTTGAGTTATCGTTTACTCCAATGGATTTGATCTGCCCGCAGCCCGGGACTCGGCCACAGAGACATCCGACCCGCAGGGAATTCCCCGGTCATTTCATTCCCTCAAACGCGGGGGACCAGGATTGGCCCCCGCTTCCTCGTTTCGAAGCCTTGCGAAGAAACCACCGTCCCCCGTCACCGTCTGCCGGCACCGATTAGAAGTAAAACGATGAAAAACCCGACTACACTGC
>CAZTZR010000100.1:0-13495 GCA_964618145.1 uncultured Kofleriaceae bacterium | reverse complement strand
CGGTACTCGAACACGTTCCCCCTGACCCTGAAGGTGACCGACGCCGACGACCGGCCGGTTTCCGGCGCCGAAATCCTGCTGGCATCCGAGAACTGGTACAACCCGGCCGAACTCACCCTCGCGCTGGTCACCCACACCGACCACCGGGGGGAGGCTCTCATGAATTTGGGGGATTTCCAGAATTTCTACCTGCGGGTATCCTCTCCCGCGGGTTTCTGGCCCGATGAACGTTCGGTGCAGTGGATTGTCTGCGAGGATGCCGCCGCCACCAATCCGGGCGGTTCCCCCTGTCCCCTGACAGCCCCCTGGGATGACACGCTGCCCATGATTCTCGGGGATGTGCCGGATGTGCCGTACGAAATCGCCGTCCGCCTGGAAGGAAACCTGCCGCCGCCTCCCACGGTGCGGGTGGAACCCGTCCCTGCGTCTGAACTCAAACTTGCCACCGTGCAGGTGGAGTACACCTACCGGCCCGAAGCTGAAAAGGCGGTTTTCGCCACCACCCTGGATGCTTCCCACACCGACGAATGGGAAGCCGCCGAACCCCCTTCGGCCTGGCTGTTTGATGAGGCGAACCTGCAGTTGTACCTGGCCGGGGAAGCAGCCGTCGCCCTGGCGGAACTGGTGCCGGACGGGGAAACCCGCACCATCCCCGTTCCCCCCGTTGCCGCCGTGTATGTGGCGGTGTCGAATCACGGTTCCTGGGGCAGTTCCCTGTATGTGAACCTGGAAGTGGCCCTGCAGGAATACTCGCCACCGAAGAAAAAGAAGGACTCCGGCTGCAGTTGCCGGGCCGGTGGGTCTTCTTCCCCGCATCTTCCGCTTTTTGTCTGGTTCTTGTTGCCGGGACTTTTCGTGTTCCTGCGCCGCCGGCTGGGAGGCACCATCCGATGAAAATTTCCAGATCCCATGAACTGGTCGTGAAAACCGTCAAATGGTTTTTGATACTCCTGATGCTGGTGCAGGGTGGAACCTTGATGCTGGGGAGTTTCAACATCTTCAACCTGTTATCAGGCACTGAGGTGTTATCCATTGCATCCACAAACTGGATACTCGATTTCACGGGTGTGATGTGGAAACTCCAATACATCCTCGGGTTTTTCGTTTTTTTTGCCTTTCTGGTGTGGGTGTACATGAGTACTTCGGTCCTGCGCCGCCTTTCGGGAAAAACCATGAGTTACTCGCCGGGGTGGGCCGTGGGCTGGTTTTTGATTCCCATTGCGCATTACTTCATGCCTTATGCGGTGATGGTGGAAATCCGGAATGTCAGTCACGGGGACGAAAGGCAAAAGAATGCCTTGGTCAACTGGTGGTTTCTGTTCTGGATCCTCTGGGCGGTTTCGGTGCCCGTGATCCGCATTGTCGCCCGGGGAATCCAGCCTTCGGGGGGGGCGTCGTTTTTTGTGGTTCACTTTATCGTAGTGGTTGGCCTGGAGCTCCTGCTGGCTGCATTTTCCTTCCGCCTGCTCACGGATATCGGGAATGCCATGGCGAAAATGGTCCCGGGAGAACCAGGTGCGCCTCTGGAAACGGAAACGGAACGGCCCGAGTCTTCGGGCAGCTTGGAAAAAACCAAAGACTAACGGCGTTTTTTCCTCCGGTTCCTGTTCTGGATGATTCTGCGGTTGGACCGGTATCGTTGCTGGCGAATGCTGTTGACCAGACCTTTTCCCGGCATCCCCCCGGTGGGCAATCTCCGGACCCACGGCCTTCGGTAGTTGCCGGGCTCCACCAGGGTGGTCCGGTTGCTCCGTTTTCTGCTTTCCCCATCCATGTAAATCGAAAAATGATAATGATCCCGGTGATCCCTGTCGGAATCCGGGGTGAGGATCGCCTTGAAATATTTCGATTTGTCGAGATCGCAGGCCAGTTGCCTCAGGATCCTTCCCCCGCGCCTTTTGGCATTCCCTTCACAGGTGGCGCCCCTGCCCAGTCCCCTTTCGTAGTCGGAACTGACCATGTAGGTGACCCCCTTGTCCGTGACTACCCCATACAGATCCATGGCAAGACCATACGCATGCCGGGAAAGGTTGCCTGAGTTTTTGACAGTTCTGTAGGAGTAAAAATTGCCTACAATCAGACTCCGGATGCCACCATTGGCGGTGAAAAGACTTTGCGTTCTCAAAAGGACAAAAGCCATTCTGCAGTCCATGAGCGGTTTCGCACGCTGACTTCCGTGCATGAGGATCAGGTTTCCGATTCTGCCGTCGGTAATCGTCACGGGGGTTCGCATTCCCCTGCGGTTGGGGCCGCGTTTGAAAGTCACGCCTTCGTTTCTCAACGCCCGGATGCACCACATTTCGGGTTTTTTGGCACCGGATTTCCGCTGTGCACTGGCGGGAAAAGGAAACAGGATGAACGCGACAGGGATAAAAATGATAATAAATAAACAGTCAACAATATTCGTGGATTTCATTGGTCAATCCTTCAAATACCCTCAAAACTCATGAATACGGGATTCAGCCTTGTCCGGATGAAACCTTATGGTGGGAGAAGTCTGGGGGGCCAATGGGACAAAGTTGGATGTTGTTTGTGGAACCGGGTGGAAAACCGGCCACCAAGAACAAAGAACATGCAACCCACTATAGCTGTTTGGATACGAAAATCAACCCGGGCTCCCAAAAATTCCAGGGCAATCGCATATTGCACGTTGAGTGATAAGTGAGGGCCAGCACTTTTGGCATTGAAGGGGAATGCTTGACATGGGCGGTGAACACTGTAATGCTGCGGCGCGGGGTTGAAAAAGTTTTTTTCCCCGGGACTTTCACCCAAACCCATCGGAGACAGGGCATGGAATCCAGACATCAGGAATACGTTGATTACTATCGTGTGCGTTACGAGAAGGTGGCCCGGGAGCCGTCGTATCCCCATACGGCCAGGGCCGAGTGGGAAATGTACCAGGCCATTGCAGGGGCTCCGTCCCTGGAGGCGTTCGGGGAAATCCTCCAGTCGCAGGGTTTGAACGTGAAGGTGGCCGTGGCCCGGGTCCGGGACCAGTACACGGCCCGCGCGCGCTTTTATTCGGAGTTGCAGGAGACGGTCCGGGCCGGAGCTTCCCTGGAGATTCTCCAGAATCTGGATGCCAAAGACTACACGGATGTCATGGACCTGATGAGCATGGTGTCCGACGTGGAGACCCGCTGGATGATCCACATCTCGTCCGATGAGCACCTCATCGAGGAATTCTGGGGGGACTGGAAGGTGCTCGAAGACATCGAGTGCATGCAATACGCCCCGGTCCCCGACCGGTGGTGTTGCGATGGTTCGACGCTGGGAGACGCTTCTGGACCTTCTGGTGGACTGGCTGGACGCCTTCGCCTCCTTTGCTCCGTACGACCGTCCGCTGGTTCCGTTCATGCTCCCCCCTTCCATGCTGTGACGGGGAGGCCAAGGACCGGCAGTGATGCGCAACGACTGTCCAGTTTTTCTGCACTTCATTTGTTGCCAGGATTCCAGTCATTTTCATAACATCTTGAATCTCCAAAAGTCCGAGTGTGAAAAATATTTTGCTTTCATGTTGAAAAAATAAAAACCTGCGGTACACTTCATTGTCCGGTGGTTCGGACAGGAAGATTTTCCGGAGAATGGAAGTGAATTGTGAAAAAAATCAAAAAATTAATCATCGAACACACACACACACACAATTTCAGGAAAAAGTTATTTTTAATTATCATGATTTTTCCGTATATTCTGTCCTGTAACATGGAAGAAAAACTGACGGCAGCCGAATGCGAACGGATTCAGGATCAACAGACCTGTCTGGATCGCGGTTGTGTGTATCAGCAGGGCTCAATTGTTGTTTCTGAATGTGGCGGGGAATGCAGTTTTTGTGAGGGTGGTAATTCAGAGTTATTTACCGGCTGTTTTTTGTCAGATACCAAGATCCAACAACAATTGCCGCAAGTGTATCATAGACAGGTCGGGGACCAATATGAAATAGTGGTTTTGGCAAGTTGGATCGGAAACCTGGAGGGTTGGGAGTTCGAAGTTCCCGATTGCGTTCAGTGCAGTGGTACCAATGACGGGTGTGGGGCCAGCCAGGTCACAGTGGAACAAGTAGAAGATTGAAATCACAAAATGCAAGAAATGTTAGTCCAATGACTTCGGGGCGAGGGAAATCGTCGCCACGACTTCCTCACCCTCGGTATCGTTGACCCAGGAGAGGGAAGGCCAGTTTTTCAAGGCGCGAACGACACCGCTGCCGATACCACGATAATTCAGCAAATCCGGTGCAAAGGACGCCAGCACCAGACTGCGTCCACTTTCATCTCCGGCGATAAAACCGTCCTTCTCGACGCCTACGAAGATCCGGCCCCCGCCGCTGTTGGCGAAGGCGAAGATCTCACCCCCCATTTTCGCATCGGCAGATGGTTCGCGCTTGAACTGCCGGGTGCTATCCTCTCCCAGGAGGATTTGGTTTCGCAGTCAATCTCAGTTGAACTGGGAAAAATGTGAACTCGATTGCCCTGTCAGGGATCAACGGAGTTGACCAGCGCTGTGAAAAGACCAGATGATGCGAATTACTGTCAGTTTTCGCGCCAGGTCCAGGTTTTGGTTTCCCAAACTGAAGTTGTTCCTGCAAGCACCGGATTCAGGAATGCACGAACAGCCGATGTGACTTCAGTAAGAGTGGACCATTGAAGACCGTCATACGAGGCCATCCGTTCATAGACAGTTGTCCAGGATGATGGTGGTTCGGGAAACGAGTCCGGTACGGGATGAGTCGCCCTGTGCTCAAATGTTTGATTGATGGCTTTGCGCAGCATTGAGCCTTCGATGTCTCTTACGGTGGCGAGTAGGGCCAGATCTGGCAGGTCTTTTACTCGGGAGTTGGGAAGGTTGCGTGGCATTGTGTAAGCATGCAGTTTTTCTGCGATATGGGACTCCAATGGATATAGTCGCAGTGTTGGCGGCGAAATACCTGCAAACGCCAGCACGTCTTTTGCCAACACAACCTCGGGTTCACAGATGATCGGGTCACCGAATGCGACATCGACTCCGAATGGCTGTCCGTACACTTTCCCGGCAAGTTTGCATTCAGCACGAAATCTACGGCCATCGTACTGCATTCCATCGTTCTGTATCTCGGGGTGGTCAGCGTCGGACATTATTTCAAAGGTCATGAAATCACCGAGGTCGCGTCTGCCCGACTCCTGTAGTATTGGGAGAATATCGTGTGGTGAGCCCATGAGCCTGAGGTCGACGTCTTTTGTTGTTCGGGCTCTCTCCAGCCGAATTTCAAGTACAAGTCCCCCTTTGAGGATAGCTGCTTCCCCGAGTGTGTTTCCGATACGTGCAAGAAAACGATCAAACACGAGAATTTGTCGTTTGCGAGCCAATTGAGCGCCTGTTTGCGTTGATGATCGAAGACGTTGTTCGAGTGCTTGTTTGAATGCCGCCGGAGAAGAATATGTGCACTTGGTCATATGCCGAGTCCTCCATAGTTCCGAAGAGCTTCTTCCACGAATTTCAGTTCGTCCCTGGTGACAAGGCCTCGGTATACAGCCTGCTTTGCAGCCTGACGCAAGAGATCAGGAGACAATTCTTCGCGGGCGCAGTCATTGATGGTGCGACGAGGATTGGTTGTCGGCACGGAGTCAAACCAGGTGCAATCATCCGGGGGTACGTCGGCATAATGAAGTACCACTCCGTCAGGAACCCTGAAACGGCGGCTTCGCCAGTTTTGAGGCAGGGTCAGATGCACATTTGCCGGAAGGATATCCGACAGTCCATGGAGAGCCAGCGCAGTATGATGAGATATGATGCCATTTTGTTCAGACCAAAGCCAGGAAATGACCAGTTCTTCATGTTCGCCTGTTGGAAAATGGACGAGCCGGTATATACCCCTGCGCGTTCGTTCTGCACGACCAGCACGAATGTGCTTGAGCAGTAACTGCGATGAGTAACCCGCTTTGGCCGCTTGCCTGGTTGTGAAATATCCTGCCTGGGCACTCGCTGTTTCAAACAGAAGATCCCAGTTTGGTTTTTTTGTGGAGACACTCATGCACAAACAGTAACTCAAAGTTTAGTTTTGTGCAAGTTAAGGATCATGCCCAAGCAGGGCGATCGAGTTCTTTTTTTTGCTGGACAAGGGCCCAAAAGTCTGATCCCGTTGTTTCTGCGATGTCCCACCGGCAACCGTCCGCCGTCGCCGTCTGCCGTGAACATTTGGAGTGATAAGCAGTCGATGATCTCCCGGAAAAGTACGGTTCCTTATGGGACCATGGCCAAAACCACTGTCTCCCAAAACCGTGGGACACACCTTCAATCACAGTTGAACTAGGAAAAAAATTAGAATTCGACTGCCCTGTATGCCCATGCAAACGCATATTGCACGGTGAGTGATAACAGGGCCAGTGCTGGTGACAGTTAACCGTCACAGCCAGATGACTTGGCCGGAAATCACCTGCGAACATCATCCTTGAGGTTGATCGGCGCAGTCTGTATTCGGTGCTTTTGTTTTTTGCAAAACGGAATCCGCCAGATCCGTCAGTACGGGAATGAACACCAGCGTCAGAATGGTGGAGGCAGTCAGGCCGCCCATCACGGCGGTGGCCAAAGGGGAAAACCGTTCTGCCCCCAGGGCCCACTCGCCGGCCAGGGGTATCATGCCCACGACGGTGGAAACCGATGTCATCATGATGGGCCTGAACCTTGCGGATACTGCCATGAGAAGGGCTTGCCTGCGTTCCATTTGTTCCTTGTTGGTGCGGTAGAACTCGTGCAGCAGGATGGCGTTGTTGACCACGGTGCCCACCAGCAGGATCAAACCGACAAGAACCGGCATGGATATGGGTTTTCCCGCGATCCTGAGAGCGGCGGACACCCCCACGAGGCTCAGGGGAATGCTGAACATGATGATGACCGGATAGAGCCAGGAGCGCAACTGCGCCACCAGAATGAGGTACACTCCCGCCAGGGCAAGCAACAAGGCATCCAGCATTTCCCGGCGTGCCTCCTTCATGTCCGCATTTTCCCCGGTCAGCCGGAGGTCGTACCCGGCGGGCAGACGGACGGATGCCGTCGCCTTTTGCACTTCCATCACTGCCTGGTTCAGGGGGCGGCCCTGCAGGCCCGCCGTGATTTCCAGCACCGGACGCTGGCCTTCCCGGGTGAACAATCCCCGGTCCGGAAAGGTTTCGGGTGAAACCAGGAACCGGGCTGGAACCCGCGTCCTTGTGGAACTCGAGCCCAGCGGGATATCCAGGGTGGAAGAGAGGGTGGATTCTCCGGGATGCAGTTGCAGGACAATGGGTTCGGGAATCTTGGAGCCGGTAAACTCCCCGATGGTCATGCCGTTGATGGCGCTGGCCAGTTGCCGTGCCACCGAATCGGCACCCAGGCCCAGTTCCCCCGCCCTGAACCGGTCCAGAAGCAGCCGGTTCTGCTCCTCGTCCGGGTGCCAGGACAATTGTACTTCCAGAAGTCCGGGAATGTCCCGGATGCGCTCCCGGATTTCCAGACCCAGTTGGTAAAGTACGGTGGCATTGTCCCCGCTGACCCTCAGCACGATGGGTGCAGAGGTGGTGGATTTCGAGGTGTTTCCCTGTTCCCGGACGGAAAATTCCCGCACCCCGGGAACGGTGGCGAAGGCATGACGCATGCGGTTCATGAAGGACCAGAGATCCTCGTCCCGGTCCGTGCGGTCTACCAACGACACGGAGATGAAACCGGCGGTGGCGTTCTGGATTCCCCCTGCGGCAAACGTCCGCATTCCGGATTCGAACCCTGCCTGGGAGGATACCATTCGCACGTGGGGCTCTTGCAGGAGGATTTCCTCGAATTGACGTACCCGGCGCATGGTTTCGTCCAGGGAGGAACCGGAGGGCGTGCGCAGGGTGATGAAGAGGGCTCCGCTGTCCATGCGGGGCATCATCTCCATGCCCTGACGGGCCAGGCCACGGAGGGAAACCACAAAGAGCGCCAGCACCAGCAGGATGGTCAGCACCCGTTGTCGCAAGGCGAGTTTCAGGACCCGGAGGGTACCCTTGCGGAACTGGTCCATCAGCCACAAGAAGGGAAACGAAATCCACAAGGAGAATCTGTCCAGGCGGGAAGCACCGTGGGTGTACAGGGTAAGGACGGGGACCAGTACGAGCGCCACAAGAACCGAGGAGGTGAACGCGAACAGCAAGGTTGCCGCCAGGGGAGAAAAGGTTTTTCCGATGAATCCGTCCAGAAACAGCATGGGAACCAGTACCATCAGGGTGGTGGCGGTTCCGGCCAGTACCGGGACCAGCACTTCCCTGGAACCCTCGATGGCTGCCCGGGCGGGTTCCAGGCCGAGTTCGTCCCGGATACGTACGATGTTCTCCAGCATGACCACGGTGGCGTCCACCACCATGCCCACCGCGAGGATCACCGCCGTTAAGGTCACCATGTTGAACTCGATGCCAAACGCCTGCATCAGCGCGAAGGTCAACGCATACGACAGGGGCATGGAGATGATGGCCACCAGGGCCAGTTTCCACCGGCTCAAAAAGAGGAAGATCAATACCCCGGCGAACAGGAGCGCCGACCGGATGTTGGAAAACAGGTTTGCCAGGGATGTCTTGGTAAAGGAGGCGCTTTCTTCCGCGATGATGAATTCCTGATCCGGGTAGGAAAGCCGGAGGTTCTCCAGTTCCCGTTCCACTGCCTGCACCACGGAAACGGTGTTCCCTTCGGTGGTTTTCATGATCTGGATGGCGATGGCGTCCGTTCCGTTCACGGAATACCGTGCGTCCGATGGAAGTGCACCGGCGTCCACGGAGGCGATGTCTCCGAGGCGGACATGCCCGCCCCCGGGAAGCGTCAGGGGAAAACGGCGCAACCCTTCCAGGCTGGTGACGCGCATTTCCAGCCGGAAGGTTGAGGTGGTACGCTCCGTGCGCAGGATGCCGGCCGGCAGGGACACGTTGTTTTCCGTCAGTTCCCGGGAGACCTGCGCAAGGGTAAGTCCCGTGCGTTCCAGTTGTTCCCTGTCCAGTTGAACCAGTATCGCCGGGACATGGCCGCCGGAAACATCCACTGCCGCGACGCCGGGGATTCGGGCGAAGGCGGGGACCAGTTCCTCCATGGCCAGCCTGCGCGTGCCGGTGAGGTCGTCCGAACGGATTCCGATGGTGATTACCGGACGGTCCGACGTGGAAAACCGCAGCACCTGGGGTTCACCAATGCCCGATGGCAAACGGTTCCGGATGCGGGAGATGGCGTTCTGCACATCCAGTGCCGCCAGTTCCACGGGACGGTGGTAGGCAAATTCGACGGAAACCCGGGACAGGTTGTCCTGGGAGGTGGCGCGGATGTTCACCACTCCTTCGAGGCTGGCAAACTCCGCTTCCAGTTTCTGGCTCAGGTTTTCATCCACATCCCGGGCACCGGCGCCCGGATACGGGGTAATGACGTTCACGAGGGGCGGGGCGGTATCCGGGAACAGTTGCATGGGAATGGATCGGTATGCCCGGATTCCGGCGAAGGCCGCACCGAACAGAAGAGCCCAGACCAGATGCCGGTTGGAGAGGATTCTGGCGGTCATGGGGAGTCTCCTTTCAATGTGGCGTGGCAGGCATTTCCAGGGGCACCGGCATTACGGGAAGTCCATGGCGAAGGGCGGGATTCGCATCAGGGACAACCGCTTCGCCGATTTCAAACAGGCCATTGACCGCCGATTCGGGCCACGAGGAAAGTTTGACGAACACTTCCCTGGATTCCAGTTGGTCGTGTTTCACCACAAAGACGTGATGCCCGTGACCGTTCTTCCGGATGCTTCCTGTGGGGACAATCCATGCATCTTCCACGGATTGCAGGATGAACCTCACATCCACGGACATGCCGTGACGGATTGCTGCGGGTACATCGGGCAAATCCACACGCACCTGAAGCAGCCGGGCAGGGCCGACGGCGTCTGCAGAAACCTCACGCACCTGCCCCGACCGGGTGGTGCCGTCCGGAAATGCCATTTCCACGGGAATGCCGGGGGAAATGCCCGAGAGCACATCCTTTTCGGTGACCGGGATGCGCACCTCCAGGTCCGGACCTCCCAGGGTCAGGACGGGTTGACCGGGCATGACGTTCTCCCCGGGACGGAACAACCAGCGCAGCACGGTGCCGTCAAAGGGCGCATGTTCATTGCGATGGCCCAGCATGGTTCCCTGTTCGCGCAGGGATGCTTCCAAAGCCTGCACCCCCGCCTGGGCAGCCCGGCAGGTTTCCCGGGCAGACTGTGCCCTCAGGGCGGGAGTGGCGCCGACCTGCAGCAGTTGGTCTTCCTGTTGCGCGAGGTCGCAGGCGTGGGCGGCTTCCACCCGCACGCGGGTCAGTTCGGAATGCACGCGGTCCCGGCGGGCCCGGGATTCGGGCGAGGCCAGTTCCAGGAGCAGGTCCCCCCTTTGAACACGGGAGCCTTCCGCCGCAGGCATGTGCAGCACCTTGCCTGCGATCCGTGCGATGATGCGGATCTCTTCGCGGGAATGAACCGTCCCCACCATGTGCAGTCGGAGTTGCAGGCTTCGTTTGGCTACAGGTACGGTTTCCACAGGGGTAGGAGCCATCGGGGGATCCATGGGCGGGACCGGTTTGCCACAGGCCGCCAATCCCATGGCACCGCACAAAAGCAAGCAAGTAATTGCTAACAAGTGATCAGAACGGATGGGTCGGTGCATTTTCATGGCATTCATCCTTTGAGAAAGGCTTCAATGGTTTGCCAGATGTCTTCGTCGGAACACCGGTTTCCAGGAAACTCCGGCAGTCCGAAATTGGCATGGAAGACCAGTGACTGCAGCATGCCCATGAGGAACATCTGCAACAATTCCACGGGAAGATCCTGGCGGATGGCTTTCGTTTGCCGGGCCCGGGACAACAGGCTCCGGAAGCATTGCATGGCGTTCTGTTTCAGACGGTTGATGCGCGCATGATTGTCGGATCCGAGGGCCTGCTCAAGTTGCATGGAAAACAGGATGCGCACCAGATCCGGCTGGTTTCGAAGCAGCAAAAGCCGCTGCAGAAAGAACGACTTCAGGGCGGTCAGGGGACAGGCGTCGGTACCGGTTTCGGGAGTGGACAGAACGTGTTCGATATGACTCAGCGCTTTCAGGAGAATGTCATCCTTGCTGGAGACATGCCGAAACAGGGCCCCTTCGGAGATACCCACCCGACGGGCGATGTTTGCGGTGGTCAACTTTCCCAGGCCTTCGTTGGCGATGATGTGGATGGCGGCGTGGACGATCTCTTCCTGGCGTTCTTCGGTGCTGCGTCGTTCAGTCATGTTGCCTCGCAAGCGAGTATTTACTCGCATAAAGGGGTTATGCTCCTTTGCAAACCGTTTGTCAAGGGGACTATTTTGGCATTGAAAGGGGAAGGCTTGACATGGGCGGTGAACACTGTGATACTGCGGCGCGGGGTTGAAAAGGTTTTTTCCCCGGGACTTTCACCCGAACCCATCGGAGACAGGGCATGGAATCCAGACATCAGGAATACGTTGATTACTATCGTGTGCGTTACGAGAAGGTGGCCCGGGAGCCGTCGTATCCCCATACGGCCAGGGCCGAGTGGGAAATGTACCAGGCCATTGCAGGGGCTCCGTCCCTGGAGGCGTTCGGGGAAATCCTCCAGTCGCAGGGTTTGAACGTGAAGGTGGCCGTGGCCCGGGTCCGGGACCAGTACACGGCCCGCGCGCGCTTTTATTCGGAGTTGCAGGAGACGGTCCGGGCCGGAGCTTCCCTGGAGATTCTCCAGAATCTGGATGCCAAAGACTACACGGATGTCATGGACCTGATGAGCATGGTGTCCGACGTGGAGACCCGCTGGATGATCCACATCTCGTCCGATGAGCACCTCATCGAGGAATTCTGGGGGGACTGGAAGGTGCTCGAAGACATCGAGTGCATGCAATACGCCCCGGTCCCCGACCGGTGGAAGGAAAAGCGCCGCGCCTCCATCGCCCGGGAGTTGTCCCGTGGCACCGAGGTCTGGCGCACCCTGACCCTGCCGGAAATGCGCAAGTACGATCCGTCCTACGTGGCGAATCATGATCTGCTCCGGGAACCGCGCCACCGCCGCAAGGTGCCGATCAACGATGGTGCCTTCGAACGGCGGATTTTGGGTCACAAGGCCCTCATCGGGGAGGTGTGAAATGCCTGTGGATACCATGTACACCGAACCCATGCTCAACCCCTTTCGCGACATGATGCGCGATGTCAACAGCCGCGGCCTGAAGGGTCCCGACGTGGATGCCATGGCTGCGACCCTGGCCGAGATGGAATCTTTGGCCCAGACACTTTCGGACTTCACCACCTTCTCCGGGCAGTTGACCCAGCGCCAGTTGTTTTCGAAGTTCTCCGATGCCTACTCCCGTGCACTGGCCGCGGCGGCGGCACCCGTTGCGGGAGAAAAACCCTCCGACGATTCCCTGATGGCAACGACCCTGCGGGTATGGGAAGAAACCCTGCAACGGTACGAAAGCGGTGCCGCCGGAGAGGACATGAAACGCATGGTCCCGGCGGTGCGGAAGATTGTGGATCTAGGTCGCTCGGGGGTGAGTTTTCCCGTGTTTTTGCGCGTCATCGAGGAACAGGGCATGCAGGAAGTGGTCTCGGGGGCCAAGACCGTTTTTCGTGACGGAATGGAATCGTCCCTGGCGTTTTCCCGGGCCTGCTGGGCCCGCCATGACATTCTGGTTCATGAGCGAACGCTGGCCCTGTACGACCGTCTTGCGGCGGCGGCCCCCTTCGGCGTGCCGGAATCGTTGACCATGACCCTGGAAACCGAGCGCATTGCGTGGGAACTGGAGCCCGAAAGACGATACTGGGCTGCGATGGTTCGACGCTGGGAGACGCTTCTGGACCTTCTGGTGGACTGGCTGGACGCCTTCGCCTCCTTTGCTCCGTACGATCCCCGGTGGAACACGCCGGGGGCTTCCAGGGCCCAGGTGATGGAGAACATCGCCGAAACCCGGGAATGCAACCCCGGGGATTTCCGCTTCCGGGAGGCTCTGTTCAAGGAGTATTTCAACCTGGATTGGCCCGCGATCTGGCAGCACGAAACCTTCACCTGGCAGTACACCTCCAACCAGATCGGGTACAGCGACGAACGCCTTCACCTGATCCTGGACACCTACGCCCAGTGCCAGCCGGGGGCGGTCCCCACGGCAGACCTTGTGTCCCGCACGGAGCAACTCCATGCACGCAAGGCCCAGTCAAGACCCACCAAGGACGTGCCACCCCCGGACCGTCCGCTGGTTCCGTTCATGCTCCCCCCTTCCATGCTGTGACGGAGAAACCCCCGCCACATCCCCCCATCCTCCCCGTCTTCGCACCCCGCCATCGCCGCCCTTTCGCACAAAAACACCCCCATTTCGCATTTTTCCCGCAACCATTTTGCCCCCGCGCCGATAATAAAGGGTGCAGGCCCAAAATCCCCCTGCAAAAGGAGAATTGTATGAGCACCGCACTGCCCCGTTTCGCCGGAACCACCTACCTCGTCACCAGAAAATGCATCCGGGGCCAGTTTTTTTTAA
>CAZTZR010000099.1:0-13709 GCA_964618145.1 uncultured Kofleriaceae bacterium | reverse complement strand
GGGGGGAGGAGCGTTTTCGGACTCCTCGATGATGGGCAACACCTGGTTGAAAAACGGCAGCATGGCCCAGACGATCCGCTGGTTGTCGTCCGGCAACGACACAGGCTTCCCTTCCGCCCAGTCTCCGATGGTGAACTCCATGGCGCCGCCTTTTTTCTGCACGTTCAGCTTCACCACTCCACCCAACAGGGTATCCACCACCCTTCTGGAAACCGCATCCAGAGTGGCATTGGGGACCAATTCCCATTCCAGGGATTCTTTGGAAACTTCTTTCCTGCGGGTGCCAAATTCCCCATCTTTCTCGATGTTCTTCAGGGCATCCACCAACTCTTCCATCAGCATGTCCAGGGAACCGGAAGAGGAAACAACCCAGCGCAATGCCATGCGCCCTTCGTCCAGGGAAATCAGTTGCACGTCCAGAGCCTGCAGGTTTTCCAGGAATTGGCGGATTTCCCGGTTTTTTGCAGAGGATTCATCCAGTTCCAGAAGTGGCCATATTTCCATGCCCAGCCACTTGCCACCGTTGAACTCCAGATGCAGGTCCGCCAGGGTCCGCTGGTTGAACGGCAACCGCGACTTTCGCAATTTTTCCTGAAACTGGGGTTCTTTCCAGTTCAAAGACAATCTGGAAACCCAGTCCAGGGAATTGTTCAGGTCAAACCCCATCTCCACACGTTCCAGACCATCAAACAGTTTCATGAAATTTGCAGCCTGGGATTCCGGAATACCGGACATGCGCAGGACTTCTTCCAGCATGGATGTTCCGGCCTTTTTGTGTTCATCGGTCAAAAGGGAAGCGTTGGCGCGGATCCGTGCAAATTCATCCGCACCCATGTCCGGTGCGGACCAGGTGAACGCATCCCGGGCAAGTTTCCCGGAGGATCCCAGGCAGGCATGCTGCCCCTTGTCCAGCAGGTAATACACGGGATGGGCACCTTCGGGTCCCTTGACTTCCTGAACGACATCCTTCTGGAACGCGATGTTCTTTCCGGACGGTGATTGAAGCGTTCCCATGTACAGCCAGTCCGTGACCTTGCCCCGGACACAGATGGCAACGCGCGGTTCCACCCGGCGTCCGGGTTTGGCTTCCGGAAGATCCAGCATCCACACGGACATCCCTGAAAGGCTTTCCACATGCGGCCAGATGAATCCGATGGCCGGTCCGGTCAGGGGTTCCAGCGCCTTTTTGAGTTGTTCCTGGCTGGCGGGAAGCCTGTAATGAAGTTCCATCATGAGGTCCGAAGGAGCCTTCCGGGTTTCGGCAGGGGCTTTCTTCTCTTCCGTCTTTTCTTTCGGTGGCTTGGAACAGGCAAAAATGCCAAATACCAGCACCATCAACATCATGAATGATTTTCCAGTCATCAGAAAGCTCCTTCCGGCAAGGGGGAACTGAACTGGAAGTAGGGCTGCCATTCCTCTTCCGGCCAGATTCCCTTGCGCACGCCAAAAACCAGATCCATGTCTCCCATGTACCCCGCCACCAGATGGAGGCGCAACTCCGCCCCTGCACCCACGAGGGGATCCATCCAGTCCGTGGTATCGTCAAACGCCTCGCCCACCGCACCATACAACTTGGCGGACAACCGCCGGGCAAAGAACGGCAGGGTGGAGACACCCGCACCGATCCACGTAATGGGAAAAGTCACGGAAAAGGATCCCACCCAGTAGTTCAAGCCCACATCCAGGGTGTCCGGAAAGCCAGGCACCAGATTCTGGGGCGTCATCCAGGGGCGGAACACCAGACGGTTCTCCATCTGGGGACCGCCCACCGCAAAAACGGGGGCAGTGGCCGCATGGCTACCCCCCAGCCTCAGGCGGCCCGTGACCACCGTATGCCGTCCCACCGGCAATTTGCGCCGGACCATGGCATCGGCCCTCGCGATCCACCGGATGTTGTCCGTATCCGATCGCCAGGCCGGTTCCAGGGAAACACTGAAGTATTCGCCACTTTCCCATTCCAGCGCGAAGCGGGAAGACTCCACCCTCTGATACCAGAAACCGGCCCGGGCCGCCAGCCTGGAAAAGGAAACCGGAATGCTGGGGAGAGGGTAGTCCGGTCGGGTGGGGGCCCAGTCGTCGGGGGCAATCCCCTCCTGCCAGGAAAAATACCAATAGGTGGATGCATAGCGCTTGATGCGCTGCCACAAAGGCACACTGATGGCGGCCTCCAGACGGGTGTAGCCATAATGATAGTCGACCCACTCCCGGTTGATGCGGGCATCGGAGCGTTCCACCCGGCCGAAGTTCAGTGCCAGGTCCACAGGCCACCACCATCCACCATACCGGTACACCAGTTGGCCGTCGTAATCGTGGTTGGACGGGTTCCAGTTGGCCGAAGCAGACCATTGGTGCAACTCCACCGGGTCAAAACCCATCATCGCCATGGAAAAATGATCCGCCATGGAAAAACTGTAATCCATGAACCACACCAATGGCGCCAAATGCAAAAAGGGAAGATAAGACCGGTCGGGAAACACCACCGGCTGGGGCCGCTCCTGCTCCGCAGCGGCCGGACGAAGGGGGAATGCCTCGGGGGCTGGCAAAAAGCGTTCCGGCTCAAAGGGCATGATGAAAAGGTTGAATCCCTTTTCCGTGTACCCGGCATATACCAGCCGTCTTCCGTCCGCACTCACGGTGGGGGCAAATGCCCCGGAAATCACATTGGTGACCTGGTAAAACCGGCCGGTTTCCGGCTCATATGCATAAAGATTGTAAATGCCGTCCCGGTCGCTGGAAAACAGCAGGAACCGGCCATCAGGCGTCCACGCCGGATTCACATCCATGGATGAATCATCCGTCACCCGGGCCGGTGTTCCGCCGACTGTGGGGATGGTCCAGATATCCCGGCGCCCCTCGAACATCATGGAAAAGGCCACCGTCCGTCCATCGGGAGACAGGTTGGGACCATATATCCGGCGGCGGGGATGGGCGGGAACCAACACACCGAGAACACGGCCCCGGTCATTGATGCGCACCAGTTCATGCCCTCCCCGGGTCAGGCGGACAGCGACCCCGGTCTTTTGCTGCAGGACAGGAAAGGCCAGACGGGCCCCTTCGGTCATCCGTACGGCGCCCTTCGGACCAGACCGGAAAAGATCCACACGGGTATGTACCCGCTCGGCGTAATCCACCTGGTGGTAGAGCACCCGATCCCCCATCCAGGTGGGGGGGCCCGCCTCCAGCACCGGCTGCTCCCAACTGTCGTCGGATCGCACCCGCCCCTGACCATCGAGAACCAGATGCCGCAGGGCGTTGGGGCGGTGCCCGTCATGCCCGATGTAGACCAGCCGATTGGGATCGGTGGGGTGAAACACCGGATAGAACGTGTTCTCCGCCATGGCCACCAGAGGGCGGCCCTCCCTGCGGCCACGGGCTTCGACCCGGGCCAGATCCTCCCGAGCCAGTCGTTCCTGATGCCGCACGAACCCCCGGTAAAGCTCATCCAGGCCACGGCCGAAGGAACTGCGGAAACTCTGCTGCAACCCGAAGGGAATCAGGCGGGAGCCATAGTCGGCGGACATGAACCGGAGATTGTCGGGACCTTCCCTGTTGGCCAGATACCAGAGGAACCGTGAACCGTACAAATAGGGAATCGCGCCATGGGGATACGGAACGGGTCGGGAGGAAATCTCGTCCAGACGCTGAAGTCGGCCATTCAGTGCGGACATGCGCAATATCATGTCATAATAGGAACTGCGGTTCCTGCCCGCCGTGGTGAAACGGGTTTCCGTGTAAATGGCAAGACCTTCCAGCACCCAGGTGGGCTGCAGGCTGTTGGGTACCCACACCTGACCGAAAATCCGGTTGACAAGTTTTGGCAACCCCGCCTGCACATCCATGTGCAGGATGTGTGTGTACTCATGGAGAATCAGTCCCCAAAGCCAGTCGTCAAAGTCCGACAGTTCGGACACATCATCGGGGGAGACCGCAAAAACCGTGATGGTGCGGCGGAAATAGGCCATGGCCCATCCATTGGCCATGTCGGTATAATCGGTGATGACGATGTGGGTGGGACCGGAGGGCTTCCATCCCAGAAAGGGGACCAGAAGGTCATGGGCTTTTTCGGCGAGTCTGGCCGTACGGCCGGCCCAGTTCTCATAGCCCACCGGATAGGTGATGACGAAGTTTTCCGTGGAAAACGTCCGCCATTGCAGACGGGGATCCGCTCCTTGCGCGGGTTTTGTATCGAACAGCAACAGGAAAAAAATTGACCACGCACACCATCGCAACCACCGGTTCGGCAGGGTTCCGGAAGTTTTGAATGACAATGAACGCCGATCTCGCATACCAGTAAGCTCTTCGGGGAAACCGGACCTTTCGGTTTCCGGAAACATCCCCTGTAATGTGACCGGCTTTTTGTGCAAACTCAAGTGATTTCCACCAAACAGCGCGGATCAGGTCCACTGATGCCTTCCCCTGGTATGGCCAGAATCCATCCGGCGACGTTGTCGCCTCCAACGGGCCGCCCTCTTGCGGGCATCCCTGGTTGCCGGTCTTTGGAATACATTCAGTGTGAAGGGATCAACGGACTTGACCGGCGCTGTCAGCAGGTGGAATCAGCGCCACTTGAGGAACACGGAGGTGGAAGCCTTGGCGGGATAACGCCAGACGGGAACTTTCTTTCCGTCCTTCCAGACCCACTCCAGAATGTAGGGATGAATGTAATCAATCTGGACCCGGGCCCAGTTGCCGGGATAGACAAAATTGTTGGCGGCAATTTTCTTCTTGATCTCTTCATGCAGGTCGGCGGCATTCCATTCCCAGTGTCCCAGGGTGTTGGTCTCCGGCTTCCGAACCGGGTACGTCCGCATGAGTTCCCAGCGACCCGCCCACCAGATGGAAACCTGCCAATAGGGTCCCTGCTCGAATTTCTGCCATTTGCTGGGTGCCGTTAAAAATTCACAGCGAAGAAGAACTTTGTCCTTGGGGCCATACAGGTATTTGATGAGGCCCAAATCCATCTTGGCACCGACCTTCTTCGTTACCGGAACACATTTCGCTTCGTTCTGTTTTTTCGCGTATTCCAGCAGACCACCTTCCTTTTGCAGGAAGTTCCGCCAATACAGTTCTTTTTCTTTCGCCAACTGCGGTACCCAGGTATCCAGTTTCACGTGGGGGGCATACAACTCTTCACGTTCCCCCTGAATCACCAGATCCTGAATGGCATCGAATTCGATGGCTTCCGTGGTCAGGGCCAGATTCCAGGCGGCAACCACTTTTTTGAGGGCCTCGTCGCGGATTTTCTTTGCGGGTTCGCAGGTGTTGTCGGTGGTGTCCTTGCAATAGGTGTTCAGATGGAACGTGGCTTCCCCCTCCAGGCGACGCCACTCCAGTTCGTACGGACCGAAGCTCTTCGTGTCGGTGGGGGAAGACAGCCGTTCTGCAGAGTCCAGTTGTGAGTTGAGATGCTTCAGGTGCTTGGAGGACTTGGTTTCCTCCCATCCGAGAATCTTGTCCCATTCCATTTTGTAGGCCATGTACATTCCCCGGGCGGCCTGGGGTTCGGTCTTGAGGAACTTCAGGATCCGGTTGGCATTGTTCACGTGAACCCGCTGCCCTTTTTCGGTAAGCGCGACGATATACTTTTCGGTGTTCACCCGGATTTCCTCATCCGAGGGCACTTGGGCGAACGCAGGTGCGACCATGAACCCTCCAATAAAAAACAGAAATGTAAAGAAAAATATTGATCTGCCCAATCCTTTGTTCATTTTCATTCTCCTTTTAACTTCCTTGTGCCAATAACAAAGCGTTTACACGAAAACTCCATGTTTTCGTTTGACAACACTAACAAGAATACCAGCTCCCGGACGCGACACAACCCCTAAAATTCATGAAAATGGCAGATAATCCGGAAAATCACTCCAGGGGAATGATCCCCTTTTTGTAGCCTTCGGTGACCGCTTCGGTACGATTGGTGACATCCAGTTTGGCGTAGATGTGCTCCAGGTGCGTGCGCACCGTGGCCATGCTGACATGCAACAGTTCCGCCACCTCCCGGTTGGAGAAACCTTTGGAGATGGTCAGAAGGATTTCCTGTTCCCGGGGAGTGAGGTTGTGGGGCGTCTCTTCGGTCCGCGGCAAAGAGGGCTCCCGGGGTTCCCTGGATTTCTCCTGGACTGGCTGCGCCCGGAAATGCCGCAACAGGTGCCTGGCCAGATGCGGCTGGATGACGCTGCCCCCGGCGGCCACTTCCGTGACCGCTTCCACCATGCGGGCGGCGGAAATCCCCTTGAGAATGTAACCGGAGGCCCCTGCCGCGATGGCAGCCATGACCCGCTCCTCTTCGTCAAAGATCGTGAAAATCAGGATCTCCACCTGGGGCTGGCGTTCCTTGATGCGGGTGGTCACCTCGATCCCGTCGATGTCAGGCAGACCCAGATCCAGCAACACCACCTTCGGCATGAGTTTGCAGGCGAGCTCCACGGCATCCATGCCGTTGGAAGCCGTCCCCAGCAATTCGATGCCGCCGGCATGCCGCAGCAGACGCTCCTGTTGCCTGCGGATTTCGGGTTCATCCTCCACCAGGAGAACGGTTACGGGGGAATCTGATTCAGCCACGGCAATCCTTACGCATTGTCAAAATGCAGTGTTTCCACATCCCGACGGGGCACTTCGGCCAGCACGGGCACCATGTCGGGCGGCCAGACAATGCGCAAAGCCACATTGCGATGCTCGGGAGTTCCTGGATTGGTATAGTCAGCCCTGCCCTCCTGGATGTCCAGCAAAGCATAAAAGCGGCCTCCTTCTGCAGTATCCCCCGGGGGAATATCCAGATCCACCACGGTGGAATACAGGATGCCCGTGCCATCGCCGCAATCCACGATTTCCCAGAACCGCATCTGCTGGGGCCAGTCCAGCAGACCGGTGGTCTGGACCTCGTAATAACCATGCCAGGGATCCATACCATCAGGTGCCGGGCGGGGCATGATCTGGTGTTCATGATGATGCCCGACGCAATGCAGGATCACGTTGGGACATGCGTTGAGCGCTGCCACCAACTCAGTGGAATTGGTGGTGAGATCACGGGAACAATGATGACTGACAACAACAATCAGTTTGTTCCTGTCGGTCAAATCGGCCAGGGTGTTTTGCAGCCAGAGCAGTTGCTCATTGCTCATGTATCCCTTGGAAGAGGCGGTCACCCCTCCGGAGGAAGAAGTATCCAGACCCACCATGGCAATGGGGAAACCCGGAACGGCTTCTTCTTTTACCCAGTAGCTGTGGTTGTGCACCAGGTTGTCCTGGGTAAAACCGTGTCCGGAAGGACCGTTGCGCGAAGCCCCCATGATGGTGGACATGTACTCCATCCGGTTGGCAAAGCGCCGGCGGGGATCGGGAACCAGATCCCGGGAACTGTAATGACTGTTGGTGTGGGGAACGTGACAACGATCCAGGGTATCGTCATAGCAGTAATTGTTGATGCACGGGGGCTCGTCAAAGCAGGTGGGAATCACCGCCCCGGAAATCCAGATGGTGGCCTTGTCCCCGGTGGGGTTGGCCACCCAGAAGTCCAGGGTGTCGAAGTTGCCCAGCACCAGCAGGTCGTGGTTGCCCAGCACGCAATACCAGTCCACGGCCGGATCCAGCCCGGCGGCCTGGAAGGGATCATGGGGATCGGGCAACCCCGGCTCCCGGGGGTCATCGTCGGCCCCGGTGTCCGGATCCACCAGTTGCCCCTCCAGAATCCGGATGAACCAGTCCAGTTCAATCCAGTGGATGTTGTCCGTGAAATCTCCGGAAAACACCACGAAGTCATGGGGCCGCACTTCGGCAAACTGGTTGATGGTCCGGATGGCTGCATTGAGCATGTGGCAACTCCACTGCTCCTGGGGACGCCAGGCGGAACCTTCCGCCAGGGGACTGTGGATGGATCGGGCGGGACTTTCCTCGTCAATGATGTGAACATCGGAAATGTGAACAAAATACGCCAGGGAGGACAACACCTGGGTAGCGCCGCTGGCGAGGGCTGCGGCCCCGAAATCATCCCGGTGGATGCGCGGTTCCCCGGGAATTTTTTTCGTCAGTCCAAAGAGGCTGCGCAGATCCTCGAAATGGGGCACGGGTTCCAGTACCCCCGTGATGCGTTCATTGACGGTGGTGGCAGGCCGGGGAACAGGGGGATCCACCACGTCCGCGTCCCCGTCCACACCCCCATCCTGATTATTGTGGTTGTTCAGGTTGTTCAGGTTGTTCAGGTTGTTGATATTGTTCAGGTTATTGCTTTTCTTTCCCGAACTGTTGTCGCAACTTCCGAGGACCACCGCAGTGGTGACGGTCCCGGACGCCACCAGAAACTGTCGGCGATCCAGTTCAAGGTCTAATTTCTTGTCAACTGTCATGGCTCACCCCGTACCCGTTCTGCTGAACACAAAGTGAAGAAGGCAAGGAAAAGACACGATCTTTTCCCGGACCTGCACTACTGCAGGCGGCGGCGGAATATTCCGAATGCGATGAATCCGGCCAGAAGCAACAGGGGAAGTTGCCGCCGGCCCGGTGCGGAACCGGCATGGCAGGAACAGCCGTCGGGGGCGGTGGCCTTGCCGCCGTTGCCGTTGGGATCGCCATTTTCCGGGTCCGGCACACACACGCCTTCCACGCAAATCATGCCATCGTCGCACAGATCGTCGCCGTCATCGACAAGACCATTGCAGTCATCGTCGATGGCGTTGCAGACTTCGGCGGTGGGCTGGGGAGCCGAACAGGCGGACCAGGAACCGTTCACACAGGTGCGCACACCATACCCACAGGCGGTCTGGCAGGGATCGAACAGGTTGTCATCCACAAAGCCATTGCAGTCATTGTCCACCCCGTCACAAACCTCCTGGGTCGGCCATACGGCATTGCGGCACTCGGACCATACACCGCGCTCACAGACCTGCTCGCCCGTCTGGCAGGCACCGACTTCAATGCCGCAGGGACGGCGGTCGCCGATCTGGCAGGCGCAGCCTTCGTCCACCACACCGTTGCAGTTGTTGTCGATATCGTCGCAGATTTCCTCTTCGGGCTGGCGGGCGGTGCACCCCACCCATTCACCCATCACGCACTGCTCGATACCGGTACCACAGATGGTGGAACAGGCACGGAACAAACCTTCATCGATCTGGCCATTGCAGTTGTTGTCGATGCCGTCACAGATTTCCGCCGTGATGCTGACCCCCAGGGAGTCCAGCGCAGCACTCAGTTCGGCAAAATTGTCGGCCTGCTGATAGCAACGCAGGGACGGATTGTCCCGCAGTTCATCAAAGGAAGCATTGGGATTGCAACCAGGACGCAGGGGCATCATGCCCTGCACCGCCATGCGGTTGAGGGCCAGGTAGTCCACCGAACTGTAAAATCCGATTACCGCAGTGCGGACATCCAGGGCAGCCAGATTCGTTACGCTGTTCACGGCGAAGAACCGGGTGCTGTGGTCGGGGGGATCGCACCACTGCCATCCATCGGAAATGAAGATGACGAAATTCTGGGAGGAAGGATCCTGCAAGGGCATGTAGGACGCAACTTGATCCATGGACTGGTACATGGGTGTGTAAAACCCGTTATAGGTCGGCGGAGCTCCCAGGGCATCAATAATGCTGGAAGCGGTGCCAGGCCCCACGTCCACGTTGACCACGCCGGCGTTGCACAGGGCTCCGGGCCCGGGGAAGAGCATCAGTCCGAAGTCGATCCGGCCGTCATAGGTGGTCACCAGATTGGTCAGCGCCTGTTCCGCCCAATGCCACAGGGTCTCTCCGTTGACCTGGTTGCGGACCATCGAACTGGACTTGTCCAGGACAATGAGAACCTTGGGAACGGAGCAGTTGTTCGCGCGGGCAAAGGTGGGGAAGAGAAGTGCAAGACAGAATAGTGACATACCGATGTATTTCATGATGAACTCTCCTGAGTAAGGGGCCATTGCCCTTCCGCCGCGAACGGCATCCATGGAAGGAGCACAGAGCTGCAAGACATTATAGTATACATGGATCCCCGGTCAAGTTGAATTGTGTCCATAACAGGTGGTATTTTCAATGTTTCCGTTCAATCCGGATACGGGCGTCCACCGCCACAACCCCATTTTCATCCCCCAAAAGGGGATTCAGGTCCATTTCGGCGATCTCCGGAACCAGTTCGCAGAGTCTGGACAACCGTACAATCACTTCCACAAACGCCTCCCGGGAGATGCCGGCCTTGCCGCGCACTCCGGCGAACAGAGGCCGGCAGCGAAGCCGGTCGATCATGTCCCCGGATTCCCGCATTCCCAGGGGAACCAGCCCTTCGGAAACATCACGGAACACTTCAATGTAAATCCCCCCCAGTCCGCACAGCAACAGGTGGCCGAAAGGTTCCTCCCGCCGGGCACCGGCAAACAGTTCGGTGCCGGACAATTGCGGCTGGAACAACACCCCCGTCGCCCCGTCGATGGCCATGAGGCGATCAAACTGTTCCCGGGCCGCCTCCATCGTGCGGACATCCAGCACCACTCCCCCCACGTCACTCTTGTGCACGGGGCCGATTACTTTCATGACCAGGGGAAACCCGCAGGCAGCACAGACTTCATCCACCTTCCCAGGGTCAGACACCGTCCATTCCTTTGCCCGGGGAATCCCTGCCGCATCCAGGAGGCGGGCCACCTGTTCCGGCGGCAGATACCCATCCGGAACGGTTTCGACCAATGACCGGACCGCCATTTCGTCGCACGGCGGGGGCATTGTGCCATCCTGTGCGTACAGGGTATTGCGGTGAGCCCGGACCAGTGCATAGCCGAACAATACTTCGTCGGTGAAATTCACACCTCCCCAGGACTGGTAATTCAGAATGGCCCCGTGGGCGCTCATCACCGAGGGCAGCACCGCATAAACCGGCTTCGAACATGTTTTCTGTTTTTCATGTATGACCTTGTAGACGGGTGTGACATCGGAAAGTCCCGGTGTGCCGAAGATCACGGCGATGCCATCCACCTGATCGGCGAAATGCGTTTCAAGGGTGTCGATGATGTGCCTCAACTGGTCCGCATTTCCCGTGGCCAGAAAATCAATGGGGTTCTGTACCGAGGAACCGGGGTACAAACCCGAGAGCATCACCTCTGCACCAGGCCCGCTCAACTGCGGAATTTGATATCCGCCCTTGGACAGTGTATCGGAAAGCAACACCCCGGGCCCCCCCGCATGGGTAACAATGGCCATGCGTTTTCCTTCCAGCCGTTTGTGCTGGAAAATGGCCGCCGTAAGCATGAGATCTTCCCTGCCCCGACAACGGACAACGCCGGCCTTGCGGAAAAGCGCCTCCACCGCGGCGTCGGAACTGGCCATGGCCCCGGTGTGGGAACTGGCCGCCCGGTTTCCTGCCTCGGATGCCCCTGCCTTGATGCCGGCGATCCGGCATCCCTTGCGGATCAGGGAAGAGGCGTGTTTGAGGAAACGTTCCGGCTGATCGATTTTTTCCATGTAAATCAATTTGACCCGGGGACTTGTGGCCTCGTCAAAGGTTTCATCCCACCATGCCAGAATGTCTTCCACCCCGTTCTGGGCACTGTTGCCCACGGAAAACATGGATGCAAACGCCAGCCCCATCTCCATGCCGGCCTCCATGATGAATGCCGCCGTTGCCCCGGATCCGCTTGCAAAATCCACACCGTCCTTCTGCAGCGTGGGAATGGGGCCTGCAAAGGTCCCCTGGTAGGTGGTCGTCAGGATACCCATGCAGTTGGGCCCGATCAGACAAACCCCGTGGCGGTCGGCCAGTTCCACCAATTCCACCTGCAGCCGTTCCCCATCGCCTCCGACTTCCCTGAAACCGGCGGACAAAACAATGAACGACCGGCAGCCCGCCTGCAGGATCAATTCCTCCATGGCCCCTGCCACCAGACGGGCGGGGATGCTGATGATGGCCAGATCCAACGGCCCGGGAAGGCCCGATGCCGAGGAAAAACAGGGGATCCCCTGCACAAGGGCTTCCTTCGGGTTGATCCCGTACAAGGTCCCCTGGAATTCGCCGTCAAGAATGTTGCGGAGCACTTTTCCCCCCGGCTTGGTGACATCGTTGGACGCCCCCACCACCACAATGCTTCCGGGATTGGTCAACGTCTGGTAAATCATGCCGACCCTCCTTTCAGGTCTGTCTGCCTCTAACCCGATAGTTACCGGTAATTCAAGCTGAAACTGCAAACCCGACCCACCCGGGCCGGCCCGGCCGAAAAAAAGCGCACGAGCCGAAAAAACATGTGAATTCAGCTTGATGCCCAACGCCTGACCATGTAGTTTTCTCCCCCAACTCTGGAAAGGAGTACGTGACTCTTGGCAGCCAACGCAAAACCCCGATTCGGACAACCACTCACCGGCATCATCGCTTTCGTCGTCTTTCTGGCCCTGGGGCTTGGAACCTGGTTCCTCTTCAGCGATCCCCGTGGCCCCGGCAAGATGTTCCCCTATCCGTTCGTCATGTATCTGGCGATCATGATCCTGGTGGGTCTCTGGCAGCACATGCTGCTGGGAGACTGGCCTTTTGCAAAACTCAAACAGCCCGTCAAGGGCATTGTGATGACGGTAGTGAACCTGGTGGTCACCCTGTTCGTGATTCACGTGGTTTTCTATCGGGTGCTGGGACTGGGCTTCAACTTCCTGTCCCAGTTCAACCTGAACGAACTGGCACGTTGCGGTGAGGCCATCACCCCCGCGGGCCAGGCCATCACCCTGGAATCCATGAAGTCCATGCACCTGGCCCAAAGTGCCATCGTGTCATTTGTACTCATCGGCTTCTTCACCTACCCGGTCATCACCCTTCTGTATGCGAAATGGCCCATCCGCCCCAGCAACCTGGAACAACCCCAGGCCGGATTCGCCGAACTGGGATGGACCTCCCTGGTGACACTCTTCTTCTTTGTGATCCTCATCGTCCCATTCTGGGGCGAAGTGTACTCGAAGACCTTCGGTACCAGTTTCGGGTTCAACACCCCCTGGTGGGGAGGCATCAACGGCACCGGTCATTTGCACTGGGTGTTCGGCTGGTGGGAATGGAGCATCATCGCCCTGTTCATGACCCCCAACGTGTGGCGGGGAAAACCCTGGACCCTCATCTCCCTGCCCCAGCCCATCAAGGGTCTGGTGTCCATGGCTTGCATCTTCGCCATCGGCTATGCCATGGCCCTGCTCTGCGTGAAAATCATCCCCCTGTGGATTGGTGCCGACACCATCGCCCAACTCAAGGCCGCCGCCCCCGGTGATGCCGAATACCTGCGCTTTTTGTGGTTCCATGCCGCGGAAATCGCCGGTTTCATGCTGATTCCGTTCCTGGTATGGCACCACTATTTCGATGACATGGTGCCCTTTGCGGATGTGGATTCCTGGAAGGCCTTCTGGTTCCGCACCGCCGGCGTGCTGCTGTTCGGCCTCCTGAACTATGTGGTTTTCTATTACCTGAATTTCGGCCGCTGGGCCCTTGGCAATTCCCACATGACGGACATGCCCTCCCGCTTCATCCACGGGGAATCCCTCGTATGGAATTTCTGGTGGATCATTCCCCTGCTTTGGAATGATTGGTTCTTCGGCAAGTGGGGATTCTACCGGCAGGAATCTTCACATTAATAGATTAATCCGGTCACTATAACGGGCCGCCCTTTGCGGGCGGCCCGTTCATTGATTATTCCCGTTTGAAGGTGACCTGTTTGAAGAGCATCTGCAGGCGGCGTTCCTTCTCGCCCTTTTGCATGTTCAGTTCCACCCAGCGCCGGTTCAGTT
>CAZTZR010000098.1:0-13710 GCA_964618145.1 uncultured Kofleriaceae bacterium | reverse complement strand
ATGGCTGGAGGATCTGCTGGATGCACGGGTGGTGTGGCCGGACGGCACGGAACGCGGCCGGGTGGTGGGCTTTCTCGAAACGCCGGCTCCCTATCCCGTACTGATCCTGTGTGATCCCCGGGGTCAGGAAACATATCTGCCGCTTCCGGATGAACATTTCCTGTCATTCGACGAACAGGAGCGGATTCTGGTGGTCTCCACTCCGGAACACTGATCAGGAATATCCGGACTGGTTATTTCCAACACTGAAGGATGTCAAACATCATGCAGAAAACCTTTCAACCCCTTGATTTCGAACAGGAAATTTATTCCTGGTGGGAAAACTCCGGTTTTTTCAGGGCCGAGGACACTTCCGAAAAGCCCCCCTATTGCATCGTCATTCCGCCACCCAACGTCACCGGGGCCCTGCACATGGGGCACGCGCTGACCAACACCATCCAGGACATCCTGATCCGGTGGCGGCGGATGCAGGGATTCAATGCCCTCTGGCTTCCGGGTACGGACCACGCCGGCATCGCCACCCAGGCGGTGGTGGAACGTGAATTGCGCCGGGAAGGCACCAACCGGCATGAACTGGGCCGTGAGAAGTTCCTGGAACGCGTCTGGCAATGGAAGGAAAAATACGGCAATCGCATCACCCTGCAGCTGCGGAGGCTGGGCAGTTCCCTGGACTGGGAACGCGAACGCTTCACCATGGATGAGGGGCTCACCCGCGCGGTGCTGGAAACGTTCGTCCGGTTGCATGAAGAAGGTCTGATTTACCGGGATCTTCGCCTGATCAACTGGTGTACATCCTGCCGCACCGCGCTATCCAATCTCGAGGTGGAGCATGAAAGCCACGAGGGGCGGTTCTGGCATCTGCGCTATCCCGTGGTGGACGCCGAAGGCCAACTGACCGGAGATGCCATTGTCGTGGCCACCACGCGTCCGGAAACCATGCTGGGAGACACCGCGGTGGCAGTGCATCCGGATCCGGAGACCGAGTTGCGAACCCGCCTGGAACGTGTGCGGCACACCGTGGCCCGAACCCCGCAGGAAATCCAGGAAAAAGATGAAGAGGCGGCCAGGTTACAGGCCATCCTGGACGGTCCCGGACTGGATCGGCTCCGGCATCTGGCGAAACTTGTCGGACAACGGGTCCTTTTGCCGCTGACCGGACGCACGATTCCCGTGGTGGGGGACACCCATGCAGACCCGTCCTTTGGCACGGGCGCCGTAAAGATCACGCCCGGACACGACTTCAACGACTTCGAGGTGGGACGCCGTCAAGGGCTGGAAACCCTCAACATCCTGAATCCTGACGGCACGCTGAACGAACATGCCGGCGTGTTTGCGGGACAAACCGTTCAGCAGGCGCGTGCCGCGGTGGTGGAAGAACTGGCCAGGGGGGGATATCTGGAAAAGGAGGAACCCCATTTCCTGGATGTGGGGCACTGTTCCCGCTGCAACACCGTGGTGGAGCCGTTTTTGTCCACCCAGTGGTTCGTGCGGGTGAAACCGTTGGCCGAAAGCGCCATGGAAGCGGTCCGGAGCAAGAAGACCGGGATCATTCCCCCCATGTGGGAGAAGGTCTACTTCCACTGGATGGAAAACCTGGAGGACTGGTGCATTTCCAGGCAGTTGTGGTGGGGACACCAGATTCCCGCCTGGTTCTGCCCCGAAGGGCATGTGACCGTAGCCCGCACCATCCCCGGTAAATGCGCCACCTGCGGCAGTCCGGAACTGCAGAGGGATCCCGATGTGCTGGACACCTGGTTCTCGTCGGCCCTGTGGCCGTTTTCCACCCTGGGGTGGCCGGACGACACACCGCAACTGAAGACGTTCTACCCCAATTCCGTGATGGAAACCGGCTTTGACATCCTGTTCTTCTGGGTGGCCCGCATGCTCATGATGGGAACCCACCTTCTGGGGGAAACGCCGTTCGAGAAAGTGTTCCTGCATGCCCTGGTGCGGGACGCCGATGGTCAGAAGATGAGCAAGTCCCTGGGCAATACCATAGATCCGCTGGATGTCATCGAGGGAATTTCCCTGGAGGAACTGCTGGCCAAAGTGGAAGCCGGTTTGCCCCCCGAGTCGGAAAAGGAAGCAAAAAAGAAGCGCATCCTGGACGGCATCCGCAAAAAATATCCTTCCGGTATCGAGGCCCACGGCACGGATGCCCTTCGTTTTACGCTGGCGGTGCTGGCGGCCCAGGGGCGTGACATCAAACTCGACATTTCCCGCATCTCCGGTTACCGGGCGTTCGCCAACAAGATCTGGCAGGCGGTTTCCGGCGTGGTGATTCCACACCTGCCGGAGGATCCGGAACCGGAAACCGCGCCTGCTGGCCTGCCGGAAAGGTGGATCCTTTCCAGGCTGGCGGTGGCTGCCGAAACGGTCAACCGCTCCCTGGAGGAATTCCGGCTCAACGATGCCGCTTCGGCACTGTACCAGTTCTTCTGGCATGAGTTGTGCGACTGGTACCTGGAGTTTTCCAAGTCGTCGCTGTACGGCAACCGCGGGGAAAAACGACGGCAGGAGACCACCCGGGTGCTTCTGACCGTGGTGGAAGCATCCCTTCGCCTGTTGCATCCGTTCATGCCCTTTGTCACCGAGAAAATCTGGGGACATCTGCCCCGGCGGGCGGGGGATCCGGTTGCCTGCATGGTTGCCCGTTACCCAATGGCCGGTGACTTCCCGGTGGATGAACAGGCCGAGCGGGAAATGGCCGTATTGCAGGAAATCATCTCTGCCATCCGGACCATCCGGGGGGAGAACAACCTTTCCCCGTCGGTGGAACTGGAACTGAAAATCCAGTTGTCCGACCCGGCGCAGGCGGAACGGCTGGAAACGCTCAGGGAATACATCGTCAGCCACCTGACCCGGGTGAAGTCCCTGGAACTGGTCACCGAGCGCCCCCGGATGTGTGCCGCCCACCCGGTGGCCGTGGGCGAGATCTTCGTGCCCCTTTCGGGGTTGGTGAACTTTGACGAAGAGATCACCCGGCTGAAAAAGACCCTGGCCGGTGCACAGAAGGATCTGGCGTCGGTGCGGGCGAAACTGGAAAATCCGAAATTCACCGCCAACGCCCCGGTCGAAGTGGTGGAGGAAAACCGCAGGCGCCTGGAGGAAAACCAGGCCAGGGTGGACAAGATCACCCTGAGCCTGAAACACTTCGAGGAACTCGCAGGCGGGTGACCCATGTGGAAATACATGCGCGAACACGAGGCATGGATCCGGGAGCAACTGGCGGGATCCTTGACCCCCGGGGAAATCGCGGGGGTCCTGCGCATTCATGACCGGATGATCGTCCGGATGCAGCACGAACGGCTCATCCACCTGATGGTTACCCTCGCCGTCGCCCTGTTCGCCCTGTTGTCCGTCGGCTTTGCCGTGTTGACGCAACTTCTGTTCTCGTTTGTCCTGAGCCTTTTGCTTCTGGGACTCACCAGCGCCTATCTGGTGCATTATAAAGCAACCGGAAAAACCCACGTCACACAAGGGACTATTCCCACTGTGAAAGATACCTTCCCTTAACGTTCACGTCAAGCGTATTATTTTCGGGCCTTGCGGGACAGGGTATCAAGTTTTCTGGAGGCGCTCCGAAGGCCATCGGGTGACAAGTGGGCATACCGTTGTGTCATGGCCACCGAACTATGTCCCATGAGAACGGAAACTGTGTGCAAGTCTACACCACCCTGGACAAGATTGGAACCGAACGAATGCCTCAACACATGACAGGTGATGCGCCGGAACCCGGACGCTTTGCACGCACGAATCAGAGCGCCGGAAAGTGAAGAAGTCCGGCAGTACCCTCCCTGTGTGCTGGGGAACACAAGGCCGGGTGCTTCCATGCCTTTTCCCGGACGTGTGATGCTCGCAATGTCCTGCAAGGCATGAACAGCCGCATGGTTCAGGGGGATCGTCCTGCTCTTTCCGTTCTTGGGTGAGGTGACAGAGAACCCGGCTGGAAGGGCATATACCGTTCTGGAAACCGTCATGGACTCCCTACCCAGTCCAAGATCCAAGTCGCCATATTCCAAGGCACAAAATTCCCCGATCCTCAGTCCAGTGTTCCACAGGAAACGCCAGACGGCCCCATGGAGGGGGGATGACGCGGAACATATCCGTTCGAGATCGGCCGCGTTGATCCAGTCCGTTCTTGCCGTGGAAGTGATCCGAGGGGGATCCAGTTCCACGCTGGGAGGTTCGATGCCCGCTTTCCGACTGTCCCGGATGCAGGATCTCAGAACCGCAAGATGCGCGGGACTCTTCATTCCACGCGCCGCCTTCACCAGGGCGTCTATATCGCTCTGTGTGACGTTCTGCCAGGGGATGGTTCCAATGTACGGGACAACGTGCTTGAACAACACAATGCGTTGTATAGACAGTGTGCTGGCCTTCTTGCGTCCGGAGTCCATCCAGTAGGCCAGAATCAGTTCCAACGCCTCTTCGGTTGTGATGCCGGGACCGGCCGCTTGCCGGGAAGGCTTCGGTGCATGAGGATCCTTCTGACCACTGCGGATCAGATAGAGTTCCTGCTCAACAAAGGCCATGGCCTCAGAGCGAGTCAGAAAGGCACGTTTTTGGATTCGGACGGGCAAACCGTTGTGGGTAAAACTGATGTCGATCTTCCACCTCCTGCATCCCCTGGCTTCATAGGCAACGGGATCGAAGGCGTCTTGAACTTCATGATGGTTTCGTTTGACGGGCATGAGGGCACCTCAATAGGTGCTTCGGGACTGGCGATCCGGAAACACCATATCACAAGGGGAACGCTTCCGCAATGGCACCAGGAGAACAAAAAGCCTAGTGCCATGCGGGAACGCTGGACATCAGGACCATTCCTGATCCCCATGGAGGAAAACGGTTCACCCGATGGTGGACAACCACTGCAACAAGGCGGTTTTCGAAAATCGGTAACCCGCGCCACATCTTTTTGCGGGAAGCCTTCGGAGCCTGCACAAGCGGTGTAAAGCGTCTTTTTTGATCCCGAGCAGTTTGGCCGCTTGAGTTGCGTTCAAGATCTCCGGGAAGTCATTGAAATCATTCATGTTTTCGGTGGTTTCGATGGTGGTGGTAACCATGATGTGATGTCCTTTCTATCGGTAGATTTTTGCAGACCGATCATGAATCGGGCTGGGTTTGGGGGTGAACGATTCGGCAGCCGCTTCCAGTGCGGGAATCATGCTCTGGATCTCCCGGGCAACGGCGACCTTCGCAGGGATGGCAATGGCGGCTCCCAAGGCATCCGCAAGCGGTTTGAAGGCTTCGAGTGCCTCCTTGAGTTCCGGCGCGGGAAATCGCTCGCAGAAGGCCGTACCGTACAGGTTCAATTCATTGACGGCAGTCAACAGATCGCCGGGTGCGGTGTTCCATCCGTCGCCGGTTTCCAGGGCAATGACTGCGGGTTCGATGGCGTGTTTCAGTGTTCTGATTTTTTCGGTTACGGTGTTGATCGTCATTTGATTGTACATGATACTAGACTCCTTTGGTGAGCGTGGTGGGGCAGTCGATTGCCACAGTGGGTTTAGTGGTGATGGGTTTCGAGTTCATCTGAACCGTTTTCGTGGGCTTGGAAACGAAGTGTTCAACCTTCGATGCGGATGCCTTCAGGGACAACTTCCGCAGGATCAGCCGAACGGTTTGGGGATCGTCCAGGCCATCCGCTTCACGTTGTTCCAGTGCGGAATACAAGATCTTTTCGAGTTCGTTTTGAGAAAATGTCAGCATGGTTCTATTCATCGCTTTCTGCCCCCATGGGGGCGGTTGTGGTTTTTTTCGCTCGCCTGGCTTCCGAAAGGCGTTCCTTTCGTGCCTTGCGGTTGGCATCCGCAAGGCCGTACTTCAACTTGCACAAATCACTGAGGTAACGGGCCTGCCGCTCAAGATGAAGGTGGTACTCTCGCTGGAACTCGTTCCGCAGTTCCGCCAGGGCGTCCGCGCTTGCACCCGCGTTCTGCATGGCCTGGATGAAGGCATCATGGGACGCCTGCATGGCATCGGAATGCTCTGCCATGTTGTTGACCATTGCCTCGAAATCTGCGACGGCGTCGACGGCCGGTTGAATGGATGGTTCATACTTGATTTCCTTGGCTTTTTTAGGCATCGAAGTTCTCCTTTTGAATATGGACATGGACATGCCGGTTGTCAGTCGGAACCGGCATCCGTGGGGAACCGGCCGACGGATCTTCGGTAACAGACTGAATCACAATTTGGGCCGCTCGAAGGCGCAGTGTGAGTGGTGCGGACTCATCCCTGATGGTTTGGCCAACCAGTTCAATTGCTTCCTCAAGAAGGCCAGCGATGGCCTGTCTTGCCGTCACTGAAACGGCCTGCCGTACCTCACGGAGTACCTGTTTGAAATCGTCTCTGCGAAACAGCCGGTACAGCGCACTCCTGCTGATCCGGCCGTATCTGCAAATGCCCCCAATGTCACTGCCCAGTAGCATCAGATTCGCGATTTGTTCGTACCGGGCACGGGTTTTTTCCGGCAAATCGCCTGAAATTGTTCCATTATGTACCATTTTATTCCGTTCTGTGAGCGTGTTTGTCATGGCGTCACCTTCCTTAGAAAAGTTCGTCCAGGCCAGGGTTTCCGACAACCCGCAACCCTGGGCTATGTGTAGAGTGCACGGAAAAGCCCACATTTTTTTCCTGTACCTTTTCTATACTCTCCATGTTTTTTTCTTTTTCTTCTATGAAAAGGTTAACTTTCTGACGTGGCATTTTGTGTGCACTTCCAACATTGTCCTTATTCTCTAAATCTGAAAAAGCCTCGTCAATGCTAGGGTTTTCGCTTTCGTCGCCATCATCATCAAAAGCCTGTTCGGATTCCCGGAGTTGGATCACAATTCCGAAAACTCCACGGCGTCGAACTCCATCGGTTTGCTTTTGTGCATAGTCCACCTGATTGACGCCGAAGCATAATCTTCCCGCGTTCAAGAAATTCTCCATGCTGAAAGCCGGTCTATGGTCAGAGTCCTTCCACCATCCACGGTACAGTTCATGGATTTCATCCGAGGTCACAAAGTCGTGCTCACCCCCAGGTGCAAAACATTGCATCAGGAATTTTGACTCTACGTTCGCAAGGATGCGGTATCGCGCTTTGGTCTTCTGCCGGTCTGGCCAGACAAACCAGTCCCTGCCCGCTTTGCGCCGTCGAACAGCCATCCAAAAAGCAGCAGAAACAATTTCATTCGTGGCTTGTTCGTTGGCCAGCCATTCCCGGTATATCTCTTTCACTTCCCTGTCAGTTCCCCGGAAACAGGAGTTGAAGATCAAGGTCAACTCCCGGTCGTATGCACCATTGCTATGGTCATAGAGTCTCAGTTTCTCATTCCCGGTAGATGCTAGGTTCGCCGTGAATGGGAAGGTTTCGCTGCATTTGTAAACTGGCGTCCCACTGGCAAAGGATGCGGTGCACAACTCCTTCACAACGTGCATACAGCCCTTTCTGGCATCCGGGGCGGAGTCGCCTGCATAGACAATCAGTTTGCCTTTCATGTCATGGATCACGCGTGGAAGGCGGTCTGTAGCCAAGTCCTGAAACCGGATGCGTAGGGCGTTCTCTTCTCCAACGGCTCCCATGGCGAATTCTGCAATCTGGGTTTTTCCGTCGCCACCACCACCTAGAAATTCTGTCGAACGTTCGCAACAATGCGGATCAATAGTTCGCGCCAAAAATTCCATGATTGGCAGTGCACCGCACGGATATGATTTTTCCCACGATTGGATGATTGGATTATCACTCAATTTCGGAAGTTCTTCCGGCATAAGCAAAGGACGCCTGACGCGGATTCGGGCCACGGCATCTTGATCAGTGACAATTTCCCCCGTGGATCCATCCACAAGGAAATTGTCGAAACAGATTCCCCGTTCGATTTGCTTTCCTGCACCACGATGCTTCAGATATGCCGTCGACAGATACCAGATGATTCCTTCAGCATCCGCAGGGGAAAGAGGATGACCAACAACGTCTTGGAAAATCTGATGGAGTTCTTCCCCGGATGCAGGGCGGAGATACCGTGTTTCGGGATCACGAATTTCTATGATTGCACGGTCCCGACGGTCCACAGGAACCAGCGTGCAAGCCAGGGTTTCAACGTGGGCATCCGCAATCGCCTTTGCCCAGTTGCGTTGAAGTTCCTCTTTCGACGGCTTTTTCTCCGGCTTGGATTCGCGCCGGATGCCATCAATGATGTCTTGCAAAATGTGGCTTGGAGGACACCCAGGTGTTCCAGACAGAGCAGTGAAGATCGCCTTGTCCTTCAGTCCATTGGAAATCATCCCGGAGACAACAGTCTCGAAAGTGTAGCTGTCGCCGTTCATGCGTTCCCCCCTCCGGCCGTTGCCGGGTTTTCATTTTTCAGTGTGATTTCAACGTGGTTCGGCCGCCGGGAAGGCGGCTCTGGTTCGCCGGAGTCATCCCCTCCAGGCGGTGACGTGCCTACGGATGCAGCAGGACGGGCCGCCTGTGCTCTGTGTGCCCTTTGGCGGGTCCGGGGCATGTGGATGTCCACCCGCGCCGGCCGGAGGGCAGGACGGGCAGGACGCGCCGCCTTGCGGGATTCGCGCTGGTACTGTCTGGCCAGGGCGCGCCGCTCTTGTTCCATGCGCCGTGCAATTGCGGTCCGTTCTTCCTCCGAAGCGGAACTGAACTCTTCCCTGTGACGTGCTACCATGGCCTCGTTTTGGGCGTGCATGGAAATCATGGCGTCAGTCATGATGACGATTCGGCCGGGAGAGAAAAGTTCGGTCAGTTCCGGGATGTTGGTTTCCTCCATGGCCCTTGCGTCTTTCCGATTTTTCTTCTTCAAAAACGCACGAAATGCCTTGAGCAGTCTTGATTTTCGAGGGGAAACAACTAAACTGTTCATCAGTGTCCTCTTGCCGGGTACGGTCTCGTCAACCTGCCCGGCTCTTTTCATTGTAGCCACTCCCATTTCAAAAGCAAGCGAAAAAATGAAATGAAATCAACCACTTAGAAATTCCCTACTACCGGAATAGGAAATCGGCAAGCGAGCCTTGACGCAAGCGGGTTTCCCGGAATCGTAATGACATGTTCGCATTATGTCACTACAAAAAGTGAATGAAATCAATGGGGCGGGATCGCGCCGGGATCACCATTCGGAACACACATGGGGAATCAACTGCCCAATTGGGCACTTGAAACCGTGGTCTCGCCAATTGGCGAGGTTTCAACGGCAGGGGGGATTAAATGGCCCAATTGGGCCAGTTTCCCAGGGCATGCCGGGACATCATCACCCTGGCTTTCCAGCCGCGTCGACGTGCCTTCAGGCAAGCGTGGATTGCCTCCGGGAAGGAACCGTACCGGACACTTGCCCGGAAGGCCCCAGGGCCCACGTATCGAACGTGGAAGGGGATCATGCTTCCTCACATTCAGCCCCGAAGGCCTCTGCGTATTCCATGGAGTGTTCTTAAAGCCGCTCGTACCATTCCTTGGCCTGTTCCAAGGTGACCGGTTCGATGGAATCCCGCTCGCCCTGCCAACACGTTTGATGTTGAAGGAAGAAGGCCCCCTGGGGGGTTTTCAACAGCCAAGTGTTCCGGTCGGACCGCTCGAAGTTGTGTCCATCCCAGTAGACGTCATCGGCAACCACCGATGCCGTTTCCGTCCGATACTTTTTCCCGTTGACGATCTGAGTTCTGTTGAAAAGTTTCATCGCGTGATCTCCTTGTGCCGATCTCCATCGGCGGTTCCGTGAAGGTTATCTTTCCTTCACACGTTAAAGTGTTTTTACGTCCATTTCACTTCAACCAATTCAAGGAATAATCACAAGGCGACGTGGCTCTAAGTACATGAAATCATTGCAGAATCGCCAAATCCTGAAACACGGCTAGGGTTTTTTGGAACACGGTTGTTTTATGCAATAATTAAGTGGTGCATTATTTCCGTTTGGAAAACGGTGTCCAGCGTTGGTACCGCCTGGCGGACGAACTGTCCGGCCGGGAGAACGGCGAACCCGGCGAATAAAATTTTTCCAGACCTCTTTTCCCCCCCCTTGACATCGAAAAACGTGTGCTTACTTTCCAATCCAGACGAACTGAATGTGATTGAAAACATTCAGTATTATTAAAAATCCCGCAGGAGGTGACATCATGTTTTCGAATTGGCTTGACTGGAATCAATATTTTGCACATCAACTCGCCCGTCAGATGAACAGTTACTTTGAGGAACAATCCCACTCCCTGTCCGCCTGGCCGGCCTGCAATCTCTACGAGAACGGAGAGAGCGTGATCATGACCGCCGAGGTGCCCGGATTTGCGGATGATGAACTGCAATTGTCGGTGGTCCAGGACGTGGTGACCCTCTCCGGAGAACGCAAGGTCCAGGAGGTCAAGGACCAGGTGGTGCATCGCCGGGAACGCCCCCAGTCGGTGAAGTTCTCGCGTTCTTTTTCGCTGCCGTACCGGGTGGATTCCACCAAGGTGGAAGCCCAGTTGTCTGACGGGGTGCTCACGGTCATGCTTCCGAGGCATCCGGAGGAACAGCCCCGCAACATCCGTATAGCGAAGAAGTGAGTCATTTGAACCGGCGAAACCCGTTCAGAAAGGACAGATTCATGGAGGTTATCATGCGTACCGAAATACAAAAACCCAATCATTCCGAAAATGCGGAAATGGAAAAAATGGAAAACCGCCGCACCGTGAGTCCCGCGGTGGATATTTTCGAAAACGAGAAGGAAATCCTGATGGTGGTGGATCTTCCGGGGGTTGCAGAAAAGAACGTGGAAGTCCACTTCGAAAAGCAGTCCCTGCGCATCAGCGGCAAGGTGGATCCCGTTCCGGACAACTGGCGCCGTACCATGCGCGAATACACCCCCACGGATTTCGAACGTTCGTTCAAACTCCCCAATGGGCTGGAAGTGGGCAAATTCCAGGCTGAATACGGCAACGGGGTACTGACCCTGCACCTTCCCAAGTCCAGCGAACATCAGCCCCACCGCGTGAAAATCACCTCGAAGAAGTGACATTCACCCTCCGCCCGCAGCACAGCCCCAGGAACACGGGAAAGAACAGGGCAAACGCATTATGAGCGCTGAGTGATAATTGTGAGCCAGTGCCGACGGTATCGAACTCACGGGCGTTCATGACCCGAATCATCCGGGACAGGTCGTGAACGTGGTCACAAAACTGTATCAGCAACTTCTGCTGGTGGTGGACGAAGCATCACTGCTGCGCATGGACGTGTTCCGGGAACTGCACACGTTGACCCAGTTCGAGGGGGATTCCAGGCCGTGGTTACCGGTCATTCTAGTGGGCCAGAAAAGTTTGGGAGAGAACACGTCGCCGGGGTCATCGACCCCCTCACCAACCGCCTGCTTCCGGAACCGTAGTGGGGAATGGGGAATGGGGAGTGGGGAATGGCTGTATCCTTATGAGAAATAATTCACTGAAATTTTCCATTTGACTCCAGGTGAGACTGTGCTCTAATAAGCCTGTCGAACAGAAAGGAGCGCCCACCATCATGCATCAAAAAGAACAAAGAACAAAGAACAAAGAACAAAGAACAAAGAACAAAGAACTAATCGGCATGTCAGGCACCTTTTCCGGAATATCGGGTGTCTGATCTGTTTTTTGTTCGGGTGGATCCCCTTGACTTCCCATGCGGATACGGCAGGCCCCCAATGCGACATTGAGGGGGGATATTTCAGTTGGCATGAATGGCAGGAGGATCCGGGTGGCGCCTTTCCGGCACCACCAGCCCCACTGGACTTTGTGCATCCCCGCAGTGGTCAGCGCCAGGGGGATTGCGGGGTCTGTCATACGTTCGCCCTGACACAGGAGGCGGAAATCAAGTACCGGATCTGGTGGTATCGGGAAACAGGAGCATTGCCGGATAATCAGTATCCTGTGAATTTTTCCGAGGAAAGCTTACGTAGTTTTTACTTTTCGGACTACTATGATATTCCTGTAGATAAATTGTATTTGAAGGGAAACCGGTTTTGCGGTGACTCATCCGGGGGCGGTTCTGTCAGCATAGCCCAGGCATTGAAAAGGAAGAATATCCGCATTGTATCCGAAAGTGAAAGTCCCTATCCGATTGGCTTGTATCATCTTGACAATGCAGGGTTGCAGTCCACCCGGAGATACTTGATTCAGATGGATGAAGGAATCCGGGCAAGGCTGCAGGCCGGAACGATTCCCGGAGTTCGGGTATCCGGCACTCGGGAGATAACGGAGGACTATTGGATAGATGCAAGACCCTGGTGGAAATTCTGGGGAGATCCCGATTGGAAACAGCATTTCATAGGAGGAGTGGATACGGATTCCAAAATCCGGGATGTGAAAAGGGCACTGAAGTGCGGCCAGGGCGATGTGTCGGCGGGGCCGTTGACGGCTAAGGTGTTCTGGCGTTCCACCCGTCGGTTTACCGGCGGTCAGGTGGATTATCTTTGGCAGTACTTCAGGCCGGGAACCGGCGATGGAAGTGGTCATGCGGTCAACATCATTGGGTGGCTGGACCGTACGGACCCGCGATTCGATGCTGCCTGGGATGCAATGATCGCCTCCCGTCGACTGTGCATGCTGGATAAATCATGTGTCGGAATGGATGGTAATAATTGGGCCACGGATCTTACAATATTGCCAGATCATCCCCTTCCGGAGATATCGCCGGGAGTGCCGTATACCTACGATGAACTTCGGGACATGGTGACCACCCTTTTCATAGTGCTGGACAATCATGACCTGGACTTGCATTTTCTTCCTGTGTTTGCAGACCCGCCTCCGGTGTATGGCGACAACAATCTAGCGTTCATCCGGGGAGTGAGTGCCATTGAGTTCGATTTCAGCTCGTATTACCCGGCCAATCAAGATATGGATGATGACGGGGTGCCGGATTTCGCCGACAATTGTCCTGGGGTTTGGAACCCGCGGCAGTGGGGAAGAAACAGGGCCGGGCAACTGGTATTCATGCAGCCGGATCTGGACGAGGACGGACGGGGTGACGCATGCGACGATGACGTGGATGGCGACGGGATCCCCAACGATTTGGATCGTTTCCCACGTAACCGTTTTGTCAGTACGGATCTGAATGACAACGGGTTTGTGGAAAGAAGTGTCCGCCCATATGTGATTCATGAAAACTTGCCGGTGGGGGAATACGGCCCGGGCTACCGGGTGGATTGGCATCCCGTAGACAATCACCAGTCCGATTGCGAGGCGGAGTGCCAACGGGTGCATTGCGTCCCCGGATTGGGTGGATGTACAGCAGATCCTGGGTGGTACCCGAATTCCCAACTTCTGTCGGAATGCATCGAGCTGTGTTCCGTTCCCGAAACCTCTGGGATCCATGGTATGGAGCCATGGCCTTCCGGAAGATTTGGGGGTTCGTTCCTGAACCCGGAACCATCCCAGACGGGCCCGTTTTCCCTGCTGGGAAGTTCCACCTTTCCGTGTATGTACCAGAATTATTTCCATCCCCAGTGCCAGACTTGGGTCCGGTTTTTGTGGGCGATCCAGAAAACGGATTGTGAATCCATGTATCCACTGTTTCAACGGTTGTGCCGTGCGGATGCATCGGAGTTGGCCATGTTTTCCCAGAGACTGGCGGCAATTCTGGACGGGATATTTTCCGATTGGGGAGGCAATTTGTATTACAATCCCGCTATACAGAGTTTGGGTAATCTCTTGAACTACTACAACAGTTATGTTTCGGCCTCCCCTTCTCCCGCCAATTCACCAGAGAAAACGCGAATCATGGGG
>CAZTZR010000097.1:0-13820 GCA_964618145.1 uncultured Kofleriaceae bacterium | reverse complement strand
GGCGTTGGCGATCAGCCGGTTGGTCCCGTAGAGAGTCTCGAAAACAATGAATACTCGCATTGGTCTCCTTGCCGGGCACGGGGGTGCCGCGCACGAAAAGCGGTGCTTGCGCCCCGCAGTCCAAAAGGCGGCACGATGTGCCGCGGAAAAAAAGGTGGGGCGGGGTGCCGGATTCAGGTGGGGACGAACGACTCATGACTCCTTTGGGACAACGCTTTTATGGTTCAGGGGCCATTGCGATTTGCGCCAGCCGCTCCTGGACGGTGTCTTCGATGGAACACTTCTGAAGGGAACGTTCGTAAAAATCCCTCGCCAATTCCTGAAAACCCGTACACCCTTGTTCGGTGGCGACATCAAGCAGGGACACGGCGGCACCGAACTCCATGGAACCAACTCTGGAATCAAGCATGAGGCGCAGAATCCTGGATGCTTCGGGTGCCCAGGTTTCCGGATCGATTTCCATCAGACCGGCAATCAAGGCGGCGTCTTCGCATGGTTTCCGTGTTTCATCGTGACGTCCCAGGCGTTGAACAAGTTGTTGCCGTGCCTGATCCGGATCCGCGGAGCATACGGCGAATGCCCGAACCACCCTGGCGCGGTCTGCATCGTCATGCCGACCGAGGTTCTTCTCGATGGCAGCCCATAGCCCTGGTTCGGTTCCCTGCAACCGGAGGTTTCGGCACAATTCGACCAGTTCCATGGACAGGACCCAGTTTGCACCCGAGAATTGCGCCAACTTGAAGCATTGGACAAACAGTTCGATGCCCTGGGGATCGTGCCGATGAAGCAGAATGAACAAGGCCTTCGAAAAAGTGTCGGTCTTCCATTCGGAGAACCGGGCAGCGAACCGCCTGGCTTCGTCCCGAATGAACGCACGGGGAGTTTCACCATGTTCCCAGAGTTCGTCCGCCACCAGGACCATCTCGAACCGTCTTCTTCTGCCGAATGCCTCATCAGGAAAAGTTTGTCGAACTTTCGTTTGCAGGGAATCAAAATCATCCAGCGCGATACCCAGCCCGTAGATGGCTCCAGGGACCGCAGACGCATGTTCTTCGCCGAATGCGGCCGATAGATCGAAAGCTGCCTCGAAAAAGGATCGCCATACACCGCTGCGCCCGTCACTGGCCGCCACGGAAGCGCCGAGAATCCTGAACGGATGGTCCAGCATGGACACATGGCCCTTGCGAAGTTCCATCAATACATTCAACCGGCGATCCTCATCCTCCTCCAACTGGTTTGCCAGGGATTTCTCCATGGCATCCAGTCGGCCTGCGCCACTTTCCAGGATTTCCCAAATGGCAAGTGCCCTTTTTGTTGCGTCTTCCGGACTGGCAGCCAGTTGACGGCGAAACCCTTCCATTTTTTGCCGTGCCTTTATCTGGGGTGCCAGGCGTTTATTCAAGCGGGACAAAGCTTCGTCGCACAAAAGATCCGGCCTGGTTTCCATCGCCAGTGCCCGCAGATCCCATACGGACGCGGGATTCCAGAAGTATGCCTCCGGTCGCTCGTCCGTGAGCAACTGACGGGCAACGGCGGCGAACTCTTCCACTGCGGGATAGCGGCAATCACAGGAGGAGAGGATTTCTGCCAGAGCTTCGCGATTGTCGAAAACAGCGTGATGCAGCATCCAGTAGGCCTGCAGATGTGGCCATTGGGGCGCCAGAACCCGTTCTTTCTCCCAGACTTCCTGTCCGGGGGCCTGGTCCAGACCCTCTTTCGGCTCCAGTCCGAGCAGATGATGGACGATCCAGACCGTGCGTGGCTCGAGTGCCGGAATGTGCAGATGAGGCGGTGGGGTGTTTTCGTCTGCGACCTCCCGGCCGAGCAAACTGGCGGCGACAGCCCAGCGTTCCCGTT
This sequence comes from uncultured Kofleriaceae bacterium, assembly GCA_964618145.1. GTDB lineage: Bacteria > Myxococcota_A > Polyangia > HGW-17 > HGW-17 > HGW-17. The sequence goes on along the minus strand of CAZTZR010000097.1, from coordinate 11,963 downwards.
GTGCCAGGGACAGTTCCAAATCATCGTAGGCGTCTTCCTGGCAGATCAGACCGCCCACAAACGCCGCCAATGAGGCCGAATGGGGATAAAAAGTCGGGTCATCCTGGTGCTGATGCCAGATGGTGCTCGTGCCCTTTGCACCGGCTACCCATTCGGCGATCCAGTATTCCTCGTCCTCGATGAACACGAGGCTTGCGGGAAGGAAAACGGACTGCAGGCGAGCCACCCGGGTTCCATCCTCGACGGCAACGGCTGCACCGATGGACGATTCGGCTGCTTCGACAAAACTGCCCCGCCATCCGGAGCGCATGTGTCCGGGCAATCGGTCCTCCACCCAGATGCGCAATTCGGGCGAAAGCCGGTCACCCAGGGAGTCGATCAGAGCCCAAGGCTGATCGTGTTCGTCCACAATATCAACATCTTCGCTGTCGGGATCCTGGCAAATGGGAGATGCCAATTCCCGGAGCCGTTGTCCATGGGTACCGAGGACCTCCCACGCACCCTCCACGGTCATGCTGTCCACCTGAATGGACGCAAGCCCGTCGACAACTTTCCGCCGCGCCTCTTCTTGCCGTCCCTCTCCCAGGTCATGTTCGAGTTCGGCTTCCCTGGGGGAATCATAGGTGCGGGTCCACAGTACCTCCCCGTTTTTGTATTCGGATTCCTGGCACAGATCCCCGTTTTTTTCAAAAAACATCCACAGGCCATGGCGCCTGAATGAATCGTCCGTTTCACCGGTCAGCCAGCGTTGGGTGTTTGACGCAAAACTGGCGCTTTCGGGAACATTCGATGGTCGCTCAGGCAAGGGTTCACCGGTTTCGGTGAGGGGATTGCCCGTTTTGTCGAACAGCCTGCCGGCAACAACACTACCATCGACCATGTCCATTTCGGCACGCCATACACGCTGGCTCAACCCATGTGGAAAATTCTCGGTGGTTGGATGCTCCGAACGCCAGAACACATCCGTTCCATGCAGTTGGCCGTTCACGAAATGACCCTCGCGGGACACCTCTCCTGACTCATGATAGCGCTTGTACCAGCCGTGGGGTATTCCGTGTTCGAAACTGCAGTGGTTCACCAACGTGCCATCAGGACGCCAGAATGCGACTACTCCATGGTATTCGCCTTCTTCATCAGCAGGGGCCAGCACCCACTCGTTGTCGGATTCGCACCAAATGGCATTTTCAGGTACCGTGGAAGGACGTTCAGTCGGGTTCATGGATGGTCCTCTTCACCGGATCCGGTGACCTCGGTTTCGCCGCAGCGGAAACGCCGGGTGTCTTCATGGTTTTTCAACGCAGTGACCTCGGATTCGGCCAGGTCGTGGAGTTGGCCGTCGGTGGAAAAACGGTGGCAACTCCAGGTGGTGGTGATTTCGGTGGTGGTTTCCCTGGTCATCGGGTCCGCCGAGGTCATATCGACGTTCTCGTGGATGGTCAGCAGATAGTGGGGACCGGCACCGGGGAGAACACCGGCGGGCACGACGTGCACTTCGATGTCCATGGTCATCTCGTGGCGGGAGTGGGGCGTTTGCTGGGCCATGGTGAAGGGGGCCGTGAAGACCCGGGTCATCCTGCCACGGTGAAACAGAATCAGGTCCACATGATGGGACGCCTCGGCTTTCATGTCCTGTTCGATTGCCTCTTCGCCATGCTCATAGGGGTCGCGCTCGGGTTCATTGGATTGGGCCGCGCAAATCTCGCCTCCCAGGTTGCGTAAAAACAGCACCCATGTGTCGGGGGCCAGAAGCTTGCGGTCCTGGGGGGTATAAGGACCCTCGCCCTTGCCCAGTTCGATGGGGGCGGCACGCAGGTGGAATTGGCCACCGGCTCCGGGGACAAGGGTGATCGCGCAGGCCAGGCTGGATTTCAGGCAGGGCATCTCATCGCTGATGGTGTCCACCGCGATCAACCCCAAAGAGGCCTTGGCCGCGTCCTCGAGTTTTTCGCCGGATTCATCCACGTCCAGGGGTTCAAGGGACCGAAATTGTCCCTTGCCGGCGCAGGCACCGGAGGGACTCATGCCCTGGGTCCGCAAAAGTGCGCCGAGGTCCACCGGGTTGTTTTCCGAGGTACCATTGAGTTCTTCGGACAGGGAGTGAAAGGCGGCGATGGCCTTTTCGGCGGGCATGGCCGGGGAGAGGGTTTCGGCACCGGCACCGGGCAAGTTGGCAGGTTTGGCCCCGGGGGTGGTCTTCGCCGGCTTTTTGTCACAGGCGACTACGGCGAATAGGATCGCAAACAAGAAGGGGATAGTGCGCGTCATGGATTCACCTCAGGGGTTCCGGTTGTTCGAACACCCATGGTTATCGCCGAAGACGGCGGAAAAATCAAGAGGACGCCTCACCAGGTCCCTGGCCATCGAGTTCTGCGACGTAGTCCAGTTCAGGCAAAAAATCCTTATGATTCCGCAGAATATGGCACAAGTAGTGTTCATCACATCCGGGATAGTACAGATTCCAGAAAGTTTCGCGGGCAAGTTTCTCTACTGCGTCGTAATCGTTCTTGTTTTCGGGACGGATCCGAATTTCCATGATGTCCTCATTTTCTACGCGCAGCTCAAAAGGCATCAGCGCAGGTCGGCGCCGGCGAAGGAGAAGTTGTCCATGCGGGCGCCGTCCACGTCCACGGCTGCGGTTTTGTCGGGGACGAACTGCAGGGAGGTGGGGGTTTTCGAAAGGATTTCGAAAACGTAGGTGCCGACGGCCTGGCCGGTAAACGCCAAGCCGCCGGTTTCCGGGACCTGCGCGATGCCGGTGATGACCTGGTTTTCCCGTACCGCGGCCGCCAATTGCGGCTGGCTCCAGGCAGACGATGCGGTGAACTCCACGAAACGAAGCACCTGGGGATCAAACGCCAGGCGGATGGCAAACCCGGTGACGCGCTCCAGACCCCGACCGGAAACGGTCAACTCCAGACGGTCTCCGTCAATCTCCCCTGCGGAAAAGTACAGACCCGAGCCCTCCAGGGACTGCAGGTCCAGGACAAGTTGGTTTTTCGGCTTCGTTTCACTCTTGCAGGAAAACAGCAACAGGATTGCCAGAAAGAAAAAACGCTTCATTTATCACCTCCACCGGGAATTCCGAATCCTTCGCCAATGATGGCCACATCCTGACTGTCAATCACGCCGTCCCGGTTCACGTCGTACCGGGCGTCAAAAAGCATGTCGACATCATACAGTCCGGGGCTGGCCACGTCCGCCACCGCCCTGCGACCAAAATGGAATACCGTTGCAATCAGATCGAATCCGTCGGTCTCCCCGTCCCCGTTCACGTCCCCCGGCGATGCCGGGGAAACGCGGTAAAACACCTGGGACCGGGGATTGACCTGCACGGAAACCACCGGGTCATCCGTGGTGAAGACAAAATCCTGGGAGGGGTCGGTCAGTTCCACGGATTTCTTCTCGAACGTGCCGTCCGCGAAATACAGGAACACCTGTACGGGCAGGTCGATGTCGGTGTCGTGGGACAAGGACACGGTGGTGTCACAAGTGCCCGCTGCTGCCGGACAAAGTTGGATGCCGAGGGTCAGTTCCGCGTAGGTCGTCTTGTACACGAAAGTTTCAAACAGGGAAGTAACGATGCTGCCGGCCCTTTCGGTAAACACCTGTTCGAAATCCCGGATGTCACACTGGGAATTCACACACACATCCAGGTAATCCTTGAGAGCCCCGAAAAAGGCTTCTTCCCCGATGGTCATCCGCAAAAGATCCAGGAATGCGGAGGTTTTGTAATACGCCCAGACCACCTGTTCGTTGATGGTGTCGGGCCATTCTTCTCCGATGCCCATCTGGATGTCCGGGAGGGTTTCCGGGTCGGTCAGATACCACAGGTACAACTGGTTCTGCCGCAGTTTTCCCAGGAAATACACGTCAGGATCCACGTCGGGGTAATACTTCCGCCAGATATAGTCATACTGGCTCGTCATGGCCATGCCTTCGGTCATCAGGTTGTTGCGCTGCAAATCCACCTGGTACGCAAGAGGCCCCCACCAGAGATGGGAAATTTCGTGGGCCAGGATTTCCTCGAACCATTCCTCGCCCCCTTGGGCGTAGGTTTCCGCCAGATACACCGTCCCCCAGGTGGCGGTGCCGGGAAATCCCGCCATCCAGGGCAACTTGAAGACGGCAACCTCGCCGAACGGCAGTTTCCGGCCGGACTGTTCATCGAGGTAATGGAAAATCGTGGAGGACCATGCGGCCATCTCGCTCACCCACTCGGGGCTGTCTGCCAGGTGCCACACCGAGGAGGGGGGATCCGTATCCTCCACCGGTACGGAATCAAAACTCCCCGTCAGCAGGATCAGGTTCATGCCGGATGTGTAGGGGGAACCCTCCCAGCGGGTGATCCGGACACCCTCCTCCACCGTGCCATCCACGGGATCGGCCGCCACCAGCAGGTCGAGATTCTCGGGGGTACGCAGTGTCAGGTCCAGATCGTACAGGACGTGACCGTAATAGTTCATGGCATCCATGAAAATGGGGAACGGACCGCCCACCTGGTAATACGAGAGTCCCTCGCCACTGCCACAGTACGCGGCTCCCCGGGCGCCATAGGGCGCACACTGCAGTGTGCCCGAGTAGGTCAGATGCACCCGCAGCACCTCGTTCTCTTCGGTCATGGGAGAAAACCGGATGGTGGCATACATGAACGGCGGGTAGGGAGTGGTCTGTACAATGATGTTGTACTCCCCGTCGCAGGAGGCCGTCTGGAACTCCAGGCCCTGATCCAGCCACAACAGGAATGCATTCCCCACTTGGCGGTTGGTGCGGATGGTGTAGATGACGGATGCCTCCACGGTGCGTCCGTTGGGCATGATCCGCACATCCAGTTCCGTGTGCAGAAGATCCACCGCGCCATCTTCCACAATCTCCGGTGGCCGCGGAGAAAGCGCCCGGGCCAGTTCATGGGCCAGGGGGACACCACGCGCGGGAGCGGGAACCACCTTCGGCCGCAGGGGTTCTCTGGCAACCAGCGGCGCTGCCGTAACCGGAAAGGCCATGGTCCACAAGAACAACATGAAAAACACTCTGCACAACCGCATGTTCCTTCTCCATTTCGTCAGGGACCAACGGTCCCGGGCCAGAATCTCCTGGATGCAGGACATCACCACAAATCATGTCAGGAGCACTTTAGCCTCGCAGTGGACACTTGGCCAGCATTCTTTGGCCCCCTGTGACCTGTTTTTTCCTGAAACTCCTATGGCAATACGATCACGGGGGTCTGCGCCATTGTCTGCGTTCCATCCCCCACCTGCCCGTATTGGTTATCCCCCCAGCAGATCACCCGTTCCTTGTTGTTGTGACTCGAAGAACTCTGAACCGCGCAGGAATGGTCCCCGTTCAATCCAAGACTGTCCAGGCGATAAGCCGAAGTGCTTGTCGTTATGAGCAAGGGAGATACCTGGTTGGTGGGATAAGAAGCCCCCACCTGTCCATTCTGGTTCCGGCCCCAGCAGTACAGACCCAGTGCACTGGTGACCAGCATGCAACCATGGTAGTTTCCCACGGACAATGCCCTGGCGTTGTTGTTGATACCAAAAGAATAATTCACGGACACGGGGGTCAGCCTCTGGGTGGTGGTGCCATCCCCCAGTTGCCCGTATTCGTTGCCGCCCCAGCAATGAACATGGGACGTGTTCCCCGCCGTCGTCTTTGTCTTTGCGCAGGTATGAAGGATGCCACCCTTGATGAACTCGAAAGACAGCGTAGTAGTCACTGCCACCGGCACAAGCCGGGTGGTGGTGGTGTTGTCTCCCAGTTGGCCTGCATTGTTCCGACCCCAGCAATGGGCTTTGTCATTCGCGAGAATGGCACAACTGTGGGATCCCCCCAGACCCAGGCGAAAACCGGTAGTGATTCCGGACACCTGTGCCGGCACACTCTTGTTGCTGGTGGTGTTGTCTCCCAGTTGACCGTACACATTGCTTCCCCAGCACCAGATGGTTCCATCATTCTTCCGTGCACAGGTATGATGGTTCCCGGCATCGGCCTCCGTCACCGAGTTGATCAGCACCGTTTCGGGCACACTGCGGTTCGTCGTGGAATTGATTCCGAGTTGACCTGTATTGTTGCGACCCCAGCAACGCATGGTCATGTCACTCATCACTGCACAGGTATGTGACCCTCCGCCAACCACTTTGGAAACCCCCGACAAACCGGTCACCTTCACCGGAGAACTCCGGTTGACGGTGGTGCCGTCTCCCAGTTGTCCTGATGAGTTTTCCCCCCAGCACCGAAGTGTCGAATCCGCCAGCAAGGCGCATGTATGGGCATACCCTGCAGCAACCTGGAGAACATTCTGACAGCCGGACACGTCATGCTGACATCCGGCACTGCAGCCCAGTACTCCGGTGAAAAAGTTCCGCGTCCGGCAGGTGTGGCCTCCCAGGTCCGTTCCGTCACAGGATTCAAATGGCGCCTGTGCGATACCATCCCCGCAATGTCCCCCGCATCCGGAAACATCAAACTGGCAGGATTCCTGGCACGTCAGCGTTCCCGGATAAAACCCCCGGGACTGACAGGTTTCCCCGTCGAGGCTGGAACCGTCACACTGCTCGGATCCCTGGATGACATCATCGCCGCACCAGCCTGAAAGCATGCAATCGGATTCGTCAAAACCGGTGCAGTCGGAAGAACACGCCAGATCACCGCCATAATACCCCCGGGTGATACAGGTCTGCCCGTCCAGGTTGTGCCCGTCACAAACCTCTCCGTATACTCCCTGAATCGTGGCATCCCCGCAGCGTCCGGCCGCAATGCAGGCGTCTTCGTTGAAGGCGAGACAATCGGCCGCACAGGCCAGTTGCCCGCCATGATACCCCAGCAGGACACAGGTCTCGCCATTGAGGTCGTTCTGGTCGCACACTTCTCCGTAGCCATCCTGAACCACTCCGTCCCCACAACGACCAAAAGCCATGCAGTCTTCCTGGTCAAAGGCTCTGCAGTTTTCAGCACAGGCCAGTTCTCCCCCGTAATACCCGAGCCCCCCGCAGGTCTGACCGTTCAGTTCTTCCCTGTCGCAAACTTCCTGGAATCCCGCCTGCACCAGACTGTCGCCGCACCAGCCCACCTCCCTGCAGGAGGATTCGTCAAATGATTTGCAGTCGGCGGAACAGGCCAGTTCCCCACCATGAAAACCGCGACTGATACATGTTTGCATGTTGAGGTTGTGGCCGTCACACACTTCTGCGGATTCCGGTTGAACCGTGGAATCCCCGCACCACCCGCCACAGTCGGACCGGTCGAATGTACAGTCACTTTTGCAGGTCAACGTCCCCGTAACCTTGTAGTGACCCAGGCTGGCGCACGTATTGTCGCCAATATCGGTGTCGCATTCTTCCCCGGGATCCAGAAAGCCGTCTCCGCAGGAGTTGACACTTTTCACTTTCGTGCATCCTGCCAGCAGGAACAGTGAGGAGCACACAAAAAACATAAACAGACTGTAATGAACCTGGTTGATTTTCATGTTGCACCACACCTTTTGAGAGTTCACCCGTTCAGTTCAACCCGAATATCCGCTTGAAGCCGGCCAGTAGCAACTGCAGGCGGGTCATTTTCGGATGCTTCTTCAGTTCCCGCTCGTAGTAGATTTCCAGCGCCTGCAATTCCCCCTCGTCCAGCCAGATGCCATGGCACGAGGAGCAGTAGTCGATCACAATCCGGGAGTTGTGGTTATGCTCGAGGATATCCATGGCGGCGGTACAGGCCGGACAGGAAATGACGGTATCCGACAGTTGGCGTTCCCGGTTGTATTCGATGGCTTCCTTGTTTTCTCCCCGGTCCAGAAGATTGGAATAGTCGATCTCCTGGGTCTGCTGAATGGTTTCCAGTTCCCCTGGATCCAGCCAGATTCCACGGCATTTGGGACATTTGTCGATTTCCACATCGGCTTCATAGATTTCCTTGACCAGTTCCACCGGCGGATCGTGAAAGGGACAATTCATCGCTCACTCCTTGAATCTGTTGGTTCTGATGAAACCTCCAGGCCCATGCTTGATACGGGCCCGGGATTCCATGCAAGTGTTTCACTCCCGGAAAACTATCCCACAGGCTCCCGGTCCGTGTCAACGATGCGTTCCGGAAAATGGGTGATCGAACGCGGACTTGATTCAGTCCAGCGGGGCGTGTATGCTTCAACCCATGAAAAATCTGTTTTTCCTGATGTGTTTTCCCTTGGTTGCCATGTCCACGGGATGCGGCTCCCAAAAACCCGCCAATTCCGAAACGGTGGAAAAGCCTGCCAGTATGCAGCAGGCACCACCTGAAGCACCGGTACGGGAACTGGTTCCTTTCCGCGTGGAATACCGGAGGATCACGTATTTTCCCACATGCCGGAGCAATACCCGGGTCCGGATCGATCCGGACGGCGCCGTGTATGCCATGATAAGTGACAGGGACTGCCCCGAGGGGGAACTGTTTTCCGCGCCCTGGCCGGAGGAACCCAAGACCCGCCTTTCCGAAGACCGGCGCAGACGATTGATGAACCTGATTCTGGACGGTGGATTCATGACGGTGGAACCGCCTCCCAGAGGCCCCGTGTCCGATGGCTACCGGGAAGAAATCGAAGTGGAGATCGAAGGATCCAAGCGGACTGTCACCGTGCACAACGGCACCAAAGTGAAAGGCTGGGACGCCGTCCGGGCCTTTCTGGTTTCCTTTACCCTCTAGACACCCTTTTACCCCTCCCCCCCGGGATCCTGAACCGGGGACAATTCACCGCTCACCTTTTGGGTTGGGTGATTCTGGGTCCGTGTCAACATTGCCTTCCGGAAAAACCGGAAAGATCCGGGGCATGTTTTCGTTCAATGGAACCGAACCGGAGGTCCCATGCCTGCATCCAGTTGTACTTTTCGCCGGTCCCTGACCCGGATGATGTTTTTCATGCTTGTTTTCATCTGGGGAACATGGGGGTGCGTGAAGGCTTCATCCACAAAAACCGTGGTTGCCACCCGCCTGCCCTGCCCCGCCTGTCCCGAAGCGGAACCGCCGCCGCCGCCGATGAATCCCCCGCCGCTGGGACTTCTGGGAACGGATCATCCCCTGGAAGTCCAGACCGCCTCCCCCGAAGGAGACTGGGTCGTCATCTGCCAGGCCCGGAAGGATACCAACGGGGATGGGGAGGTCAGTTTCCGCTCCGAACGTGGCGCCCTGATCGGGGATCAACCGGTTCCGTATTTCATTCAGGGTTCCGGCCCCGGGGAACCCCTGGACGCATATATCGTGCGGGATGCCACCGGCCGCTATCTCCTGGTGGTCAAAGATAAAAAACTGCTCCTACTGGACACCCGGAACAGGACGTCCACGGACCTCACGAAACTGGGCGCCACCACCGGGCCGGGCGGATACCCCTATCTGGGCCACGCGGGGGCATCTTTTGATGCCGAAGGAAAAAAACTTCTGTACCTGCACGGAAAGGCAGAAAACCGTGTCGCCGTGGTGCGGAATCTCGAAACGGGCGAAGAAACACGGATTCCGTCTCCCCCCAGAAGACTGCTTTTGGCCACCCTGCACTACGGGGGACACTGGGTCATCCAGTACTCCGCCCTGAAACCGGAAAGCATGTGCCTTCATTCCAGTTCCGGACGACCCACCGGTGCCCGTCTGTGGTGCCCCTACCGTAACGAAGAACTTCACATCCTGACCCGCCACGGGTATCCCTGCACGGATCCGTGGCTGGCCCCTGCGGATGGTTCAAAACCTCCCATGGATGCCAGACAAGTGTTGATGGTGTCCGGAGAACATTTGCTGGTCCGGGATCCCAAGGGGGCCCTGGTGCTGAAAACGGGCGAAGTCTCACGAACCCTGGTGCCGGCTTCCTGCAAGGGCCGCCTGCTGGGTGCGGCGGACAACCCGCTGGCCCTGCTGGTGGCCTGTGGAAACAAGGGGCCCAATGCCCGTCGGGTCACCTTGTCCGGGCACAAGAAGTTGCCGTTTTCCGTGGAGGTTCCCGATATCGACAGCCGGACCATTTCGGCGCTTCGCATGGTGCCCGTTCAGGTGAAAGGCGAGACATTGTTTGTGGATCTGGACAGTCTTTCAGCGAAAGCCCATGCCGAATACGGAAACCTGTTGGCCCGTCACGGAAACATGGCCCTTTTCCAGGAAAGCGGGGTATTGAGGGTTCTGGATCTGGCCACGGGCCGCCGGGTGGCCACGTACCGGGACATGCCGGAATACATGGAACGGTTTGTCTCCGGTCGGCATGTCGCGTTCGGACGGCAAGGCTCCTGGTTCGGCTACGCCATCGACCTGCAAACGGGCCAGGTGACCGGGCGGGTACCCCGGCGGATATTTGCCATCTCCCGCCATGGGCACATGCTGGGAGAAGCCCGGTTATCTGCAGTCCAGGTCAGCGGCCGCGTTGATGGCCCCCTCATCTGGATAGCTCCCGTGCCGACCGACAAAGACCCAAAAGAAGAAACTCCCTTCGGCAAATACTTCTGGATCACCCCCGATTGATGTTCAGTGCAAACGCCATGTACCAACTGCGCCACGGCCAGCCGGGGGATATGTGGCTACCTTTCCGGAACCACACCAATCACCCATGATTCGGTTTTCCTTTCCCATGGAGTTGCAGCGGTTGGAGGATTTGGTCGAGATGGAAATCAATCTGTTGTTCCAGATCATAGAACCCCGGGTCTCCCATGGACTGAAGTCCCAACCCGTCCACGAAGGCCACCAGGTTGATGGCGATTCTTTCAGCGTCCCTGGCGGCTTCGGGACGTAGACTGCCTGCTTCGACGCCATCAATGAGGATGGTGCACACCGCTTTGCGTACGGGATCCGAAGTCCGCCGTACCAGATTCAGGTGGGCAAACTTGTCGGGATCCCGGGCGGCGGCTTCCATGATTCCCAGAAACAGCCGTACCATCCGGGGATTTTCCAGAAAGGCCCGGGTGGTGGTCCGGAACAGGGAGCGAAGGCGTTCGATGGGGTTCCTTCGATCCCCGGGCACGGAAATCCACCCGTTCCCCATCTGTGCGACCCATGCAGCGGCCGCCGCAGTGGAGAGGTCAGCCCTGGATTCAAAGTACAGGTAGATGGCCCCCTTGCTGATCCCGGCGGCGGCCGCCACCTGACTCATGGAGACCTGACTGAAACCGTGTTCTGCGAAGAGTTCCAGCGCCACGAGGGCGATATGGCGCTTCTTTTCATCCTTGTCGACCCGTTTGGGTGTCATGGTCACCTCCCTGGGGTCTGTTATGACTGAACGGCCGGTCAGGAACAAATGCAATCCGGGTGCGTGTGCGTTTTTTCCGGAATTCGGTCAGCAAAAAAGACGGAGTTGTGAATCACTAACGAATGGAGGTGGGACGGGTGATGACGCTGTCGTATTCGCCGAATATGAAACTGCCCCAGCACCAGGCTTGTCCCCGGGAATCAAGGCCACATTGGTGGTTGGAGTTGATTGCGAGATTGGGGCTCGGCCAACACGTAATGGCGGGTCGGGTCATGCGGTTGGTGACAAGGCTGGTTCAATCTCTCAATGGCCTCTTCCATGGCCTGCCTTCGTCTTTGTCGCTCCCCTGGCCTTCTGCCATCGTACATGGACGGATGCAAGCCCGGATTTCACTGCGGTTTCAATTGGAACCGATCACCAGTTGTCGTATACGGCTCTGTATGCACCCAGGATTTCCGGTTGTCATCTCGAAGAAACCCAGTTTTTTTATACTTCATTTTTTCTGGTTGCATTGTCAAAAAAAGCGGGTATACAAAGAATTGCGGCATGGGACAGACGGTGTCTTTTCCCCATTTCGCCCAAGGGACGCCAGCAAAAGGGTATCCCGCTGGAGGCGACAACGTCGCCGGAAAGATCAGTGGAACCTGAAAACAGTGTACTGATGCACTGTTTCACTGTGAGCCGAAAGGAAGTGCGCAATGAAGAGGACGTTTCTGCTGGTGATCTCCCTGGCGCTTTATTCGTGCAGCGCCCCCCCCCCATCACGATGTGAATGAACCGCCCG
>CAZTZR010000096.1:0-14438 GCA_964618145.1 uncultured Kofleriaceae bacterium | reverse complement strand
GGGAAGGATTCGGTGTGCGTCCGAAAATGGCGGGTACGAAAACGGAAATGAAGAAATGGATCAACCAGTACCGGTGGTTCCAGGACCAGTACCTGACGGCCCGTGCCCAGGTAGTGGTGGTGTTGGGAAATAGGGGCGACGTATTGGGTTCCGAGGGGGTGACGGAAATTTTTCGCCTTGTAAACGGGGGATGGTTTCTCCATAATACATGGGAGAACCCTTGCCAACACCGGGTGATGATGTCGATTCTGCCATATGCCCTGATTCCTGTTCTGGTACTGATATACTTGGGTTCTTTTGCGGCCTTCATCCGGCTGGACAGGCATTCTTTGCGGCGCTATTACAGGGCTGCGAAAAATGCGTGCAGGAACAGGGGATGGGACATACGGGACGATACGGACCCCGATGGGTATTTCGTGATCCAGGGCAACCTGGAAGGGCTTTCCTTTGTGTGCGATTCTTCCCGAATCGAACTGGACGACAAATACAGTGATCGGGGCTACAGACCAGTGGCACGAATCATTTTTGACAAAGTCACTGAACCACCCTGGTTCCTTGGAAGGCGTCTGCAAACCCATGTGGAAGAGCGAATCACTTTTCCGGATATTCCCGGAAAAAACTGGACACTGGTTCCCACAGAAGACCGGGTCTTTGACCACACCTTCGAACTGCGCGTGAACCAGATGGCGGGGCAACTGCCAAATTTTTTGCAGTGGGAATGGATGCGTCGGAGCCTGAAAGACCTGCGTCTGGAATGTGCCTATCCGGAGAATGGAAAAACAGTGGTCTTGTTTTCCAGAATGGGGTTCAGGGACGGCACATCGGACTGGCATATCCTGGACAAGCAAATTCATGCCGCCCGAGTGCTGGCAGGAACCAGTGAAGCCGAAAAGTACCGGCGGACAATGGAGTCTTTCGTTCCTTCCGACGAAGACTGGTCACTGGTTCCGCTTCTGGGCATGTTCGCTTCACTGATTCCGGCCGTTTTGGGATCATTGTTCCTGGATTTTCCTTCTCCGTGGATGGGGGCTGTCACCGGGGCTGCGGCCGGATGGCCGTTTTCCCTGCTGCTTGTCACCCTGGGAACCTGGTGCTGGTTCCGAACCCATCCACGGCATCCACGGCATTCCGACTCCGGGGGGGATCTCCCCAAAACCACGAATTCCTGACTTCCAGTAACGCTTGGAAAGTCAAGAATGCCATATGCTATTTCTGAAAATCATTGAAAACATTACAAAAAAATAAAAATGTTCCAGTGTATCCGTTCCGGTTTTTTTCTGTATTTCCGGAAAAAATGTCCTTGACAGACACCTGTTTTTCACCAAGTATCACGCCATGCGGAGAATTTCTCTCCATTTTTTGGCCATTTTATTCCCAGTCAACGCCAGGCGAACTGTCTGGTGTTCATTCACAACCGACAAACGGAGGAGTTCATGAGTTATTTGAAAGAAGTCATTGCCAAAACGGAAGCCAAAAACCCGTCACAGCCCGAATTCATCCAGGCGGTAGAGGAAGTCCTCCTGTCCCTGGAATCCACGGTGGAAAAGCATCCCGAATTCGTGGCCGCCGGCATCTACGAAAGAATCGTGGAGCCCGATCGCCAACTGATGTTCCGGGTTCCCTGGGTGGATGATTCCGGCAAGGTCCAGGTCAACCGCGGATTCCGCATCCAATTCAACAATGCTATCGGTCCCTACAAAGGCGGGCTGCGGTTCCATCCGTCCGTCAATCTGGGCATCATCAAGTTCCTCGGCTTCGAACAGATCTTCAAGAACTCCCTGACGACCCTTCCCATGGGCGGCGGCAAGGGCGGCTCCGACTTTGACCCCAAGGGAAAAAGTGACATGGAAGTCATGCGCTTCTGCCAATCCTTCATGCGGGAACTGTTCCGTCACATCGGTCACGACACGGATGTCCCCGCCGGCGACATCGGCGTGGGCGGCCGTGAAATCGGCTACATGTACGGCTATTACAAGAAAATCGTGAATGACCACACCGGCGTGCTCACCGGCAAGGGCATCGAATACGGCGGCAGCCTGATCCGCCCCGAAGCCACGGGCTACGGCTCCGTGTATTTTGCGGCCGAAATGCTCGGCACCCGCAACCAGACCCTGGAAAACAAGATCGTGGCCATTTCCGGCGCCGGAAACGTGGCCCAGTATGCAGCCGAAAAAGTGCTGGACCTGGGTGGCAAGCCGATTTCCTTCTGCGACAGCACGGGCACCATCCTCGACATGGAAGGAATCACCCGCGAAAAACTCGCCTTCGTCATGGATCTCAAAAACAACCGCCGTGGCCGTCTCACGGAATACTTCGACAAATATCCAAACTCCAAATACTTCGAAGCCAAGAGCATCTGGGACGTCCTGCGGGACGAGAACATCAAGGTGGAAGTGGCGCTGCCCTCCGCCACCCAGAACGAAATCGACGACACCCATGCGGCTGCCATGATCAAGAACGGCTGCTACGTGGTTTCCGAAGGCGCCAACATGCCCTCCACGCCCAAAGCCGTTGACCTGTATCTGGAAAACAAAATCCTGTACGGACCCGGCAAGGCTGCCAACGCCGGTGGTGTGGCGGTGTCCGGACTCGAGATGAGCCAGAACAGCCAGCGCCTGGCCTGGAGCCGCGAGGAAGTGGACAACTACCTCAAGCGCATCATGAACAGCATCCACACGGCCTCCCGAGAAGCCGCCATCGCCTACGGCTTTGACAAGGAAAACTATGTGGCCGGCGCCAACATTGCCGGATTCCTCAAAGTGGCCAAGGCCATGCTGGCCTACGGCGTCCTCTAGTCAGCCTCCGGGCTGAAATCCTGAATTGATTATGAAGATTGGGCGGTCACTTCGGTGGCCGCCCTTTTTATTTTACGGGATGGTTTTGCTGTGAAAGGAGGGGAAACTACACGAGACCCTGGGCAACCATGGTGTCGGCGACCTTCTTGAAGCCGGCGATGTTGGCACCCACCACGTAATTGCCCGGGTGGCCGAATTCCTCGGCGGCATTCACACAGGCATTGTGGATGTTGACCATGATCTGGCGCAGTTTGGTATCAACTTCTTCGCGGTTCCAGGCCAGACGCATGCTGTTCTGGGTCATTTCCAGGCCGCTGGTGGCCACTCCACCGGCGTTGGCAGCCTTGCCGGGAGCGTACAACAAACTCTTGGTTTCGGTGAACAGGTGCACGGCTTCCAGCGTGGAGGACATGTTGGAGCCTTCGGCCACTACCTTGCATCCATTGGAAATGAGCGCCTTGGCGTTTTCCTCGTTCATTTCGTTCTGGATGGCGCAGGGCAGCGCCACATCCACGGGCACTTCCCACGGACGCTTGCCGGCATGGAATTCCACACCCTTGAACTTGTCGGCATAATCCTGCACGCGGTCGCGGCCGGAGGCACGCATGGCCAGCATGAAATCGATCTTCTCACCGGAAACACCGTCCTTGTCATACACATAGCCGTCCGGCCCGGAAATGGTCACCACCTTGGCGCCCAGATCATTGGCCTTGAGTGCGGCACCCCAGGAAACATTGCCGAAACCGGAAATGGCCACGCGCTTGCCCTGCAGGCTGTCGCCCACTTTCTTGAGCATTTCCTCGGCGAAGTACACCACGCCAAAGCCGGTGGCTTCCGGACGGATCAGCGAACCGCCGAAGTTCAGACCCTTGCCCGTGAACACTCCGGTGAACTCGTTGGCCAGACGCTTGTACTGACCGAACATGTATCCCACCTCGCGGCCGCCCACGCCGATGTCGCCGGCGGGGACATCGGTATCGGGTCCGATATGGCGGAACAGTTCCGTCATGAAGGATTGGCAGAAGCGCATGACTTCGTTTTCCGACTTGCCGTTGGGATTGAAGTCGGAGCCGCCCTTGCCGCCGCCCATGGGCAGACCGGTCAGGGAATTCTTGAAAATCTGCTCGAATCCCAGGAATTTCAGGGTCGACAGGGATACGTTGGGATGGAACCGGATACCACCCTTGTAGGGGCCGATGGCGCTGTTGTATTGCACTCGAATGCCGCGATTGACGTGGTAATCACCCTTGTCATCCATCCAGGGCACGCGGAACATCACGATACGCTCGGGTTCCACAATACGCTCCAGAATGCTGTGGGCCTTGTACTTGGGCTCCCGCTCGATGATGGGGGTCAGCGAGTCCAGCACTTCCTCGGCGGCCTGCAGGAATTCCTTTTCCCATGCATAACGGGTTTTGAGATCGTTCAACACGGCACTGATGTAACTGTTCATCATCTCCTCCACAAAAGGGTGAAACCGCCGAACCGGCACCATGCCGATCGACGGGGTCAGTAGACATCCCGGAACTGTCCTTGTCAAGCTGGACCCGGCAAGGGAAAAAAGCAAGTGACCATTGAAAATTTCATAACAAAAACAGAGGGGAAGAGCGAATTGTTCTTTTTTTCGCGAAAAAAAAAACCTTTTCATTTCAAAAAAAGATCTCCGGAGTGAATTCGGTGCCCGGAAAACACTCTCCCACATCCGACTTCGCCTTGACAGGCGGCGCCTGCAGCGTCCATACTCACTTGCGCCGGGCCGGGAAAAATTGGGCCGTTTTTTGGCCACCTTCGCCCCATTAGCCACTAAATCCGGGTTTGCCCTGAGGTGTCATATATGGATTCCCACAGTTACCAAGGTCTTTTTTTGCAACAGAAATCCAACCTGGCGATCTTCCACGACCTGATGCCCTATCGGGTCAGTGAGATCCTGGTGGTCGCCACCGTGTATGACGCCTACATCCTGGAAAGGGAAGGACAACTCTTCGAGCAGATCTACGGGGAATACTACCAACTGAACCTGTCCAGCGCCCCCCGGGTGACTTCCGTGTATTCCATTTCCGAAGCGGTGAAACTGATTGGGGAAAAAAAGTTCGACCTGGTGATCATCATGACCGGCATGGAAAAAACCATGCCCGCTGCCCTGAGCACGAAAATCCGTGCAATCGAACCGGAACTTCCCATCCTGCTTCTCATCAACAACAACAACCAGATCCATGTCTACGAAAACATGAAGGACGAGTTGGTCCACATCGACAGGATGTTCGTCTGGAACGGGGACAGCCACATTTTCCTGGCCATGATCAAGTACATCGAGGACAAGATCAACGCCCGCAGCGACACCGCCACCGGGGACACCCGGCTGATCCTGTTCGTGGAAGACTCCATCCGGTATTTCTCACGGTATCTGCCCACCCTTTACAGCGTCATCATGAAGGAAGTCCAGCGTCTCATTGGCGGTGAAGACATTGATGCCCGCTACAAGATCCTCCGCATGCGTGCCAGGCCAAAGGTCCTTCTGGCTTCCACATATGAAGACGCCATGACCCTTTTCGAGGACTACCGGGAGTATCTGCTTTGTGTCATCACCGATGTCCGGTATCCGGAAAACGGCGTCATCGATCCTTTTGCCGGCCGCAAACTGGCAATGCATGTCACGCAGAACAGCACCATCCCCGTCCTGATGCAGTCCTCGGAGCCGGAAAACGCCCTGTTCGCGAAGAAGAACCATCTGAGTTACATCGACAAGAACTCCAGGAACATCTCCCGGGAACTGATGGAATTTTTCAAACTGAATCTGGGATTCGGAAATTTCGTGTTCCGAAAGCCCTCCGGTGAAGTGGTGGGAGAAGCCCGCTACATCAAGGAATTTGAACTTATCATTGATTCGGTGCCCAACGAATCCATTTTGTACCACAGCGACCGGAACGACTTTTCCACATGGTTCATGGCCAAGGGAGAAATCAAGAGTGCCCTGAAACTCAAGGCGGTCAAATCCTCCGATTTTGATTCCCCCGGGGAAATACGATCCTTCATCAAGCACATCCTTGCCGACCGGTGGGTCGAGAAAAAACGGGATTCCATCTCCAACTTCTCCGAAGCCCTGTTCCACGAATCCAGTTACCTGATGCGGGTATCCAATGGTTCCGTGGGAGGCAAGGGCCGGGGAATCGCCTTCACGGAATCGCTGCTGCAAAAACCCCAAATCCACGAACTGGTCCCCGGAATCCAATTGACCATGCCCCGGACCGTCATCGTGGGAACGGATGAGTTTGACAGTTTCATCGAACAGTTCGACTTCGACGAACTGCTGGGATCCGAGCAGGATCACCGCGAAATCCGCGAGAAATTCCTGCAGGCCGATCTCTCCTCCATGCTTTCCCAGCGGCTGAGAAAAATGCTGGTCCATGTCCGGACGCCTTTGGCCGTGAGGAGTTCAGGCCTGTTCGAAGACAGTTTTTCCCAACCCTTTGCGGGCATTTACGAAACCTATTTCCTGCCCAACAATCATCCCGACATCGAGGTCCGTCTCGGGCAATTGCTCGATGCCATCAAACTCGTGTTCGCCTCGGTCTTCACACCCCTGTCCAAGAGTTATTTCGACTCCGTGAACCACTCCGTGGAAGAGGAAAAGATGGCGGTCATCATCCAGGAGTTGGTGGGGACCGCCCACGGCGACACCTTTTATCCCCACATCAGCGGAGTGGCCCAGTCCTACAACTACTATCCCTTCTCCCACATGAAACCTGAGGACGGCCTCGGGCTTCTGGCGGCCGGACTGGGAAAGAGCGTGGTGGATGGGGGCCAGACATTCCGGTTCTGCCCGAAATATCCCAAAATGAATGTCATGACCATCCGGGATTTGCTCCAGAATTCCCAGCGGACCCTGTACGCTTTGGACATACAGAACAAGGACATCGACCTGATCAACGGCGAATACGCCACTCTCAAGAGCATTTCCATCGCCGATGCGGAAAGCCACGGAACGCTCCAGATGTGCGCTTCCGTGTATGACAACCAGTCCCAGACCATGAAGCCCGGATTGCATTCTCCCGGACCCCGGATCATCGATTTCCGGTACATCCTGCATTATGACACGGTCCCTTTGGCACAGACCATCTCCACCGTTCTGGGAATCATGCAGACGGCCCTGGGAACCCCCGTGGAAATCGAGTTTTCCGTGGATCTCACGAAGAATGCCGATGGCAAATGTGCCTTCCACCTGTTGCAGGTCAAACCCCTGATCCGGAGCATGGACAGCCGGGTGGTCGATACGGAAGGGGTGGACAGGAAACACATCCTTTTGTACACCACCAGGGGTATGGGCAACGGCTTCATCGAAGGAATCCGGGATCTGGTGTATGTCGTTCCCGAACGGTTCGACAAGATGAAGACCCGACTCATCCAGAAGGAAGTGGCCGCCATCAACCACGACATGAAACTCGAAGGAACCCATTACATCCTCATGGGCCCGGGAAGATGGGGCTCCAGCGACCCGTTTCTGGGGATTCCCGTGGACTGGTCCGGCATCAGCCAGGCCAGGGTGATCGTGGAGGCAGGCCAGAAGGATTTCCAGGTGGACGCCTCCCTGGGAAGTCATTTCTTCCACAACATCACCTCCATGAACATCGGCTATTTCACGGTGCCGGCCGGAAGTTCCGATTCCTTCATTGACTTCGGGTATCTCGCATCGCTTCCCGCCCTGAAGGAAACCACTTACCTCAGGCATGTCCGGTTCGAAAAACCGCTGACGGTCATCATGGATGGCAGAAAATCGATATCGCTGATCACCAGGGACACCTGGGAACACGGGATGTGACCATGTATTTCCAGCAACTGATAGACAAAATCGACCACTACCGGGAAAAGCGGGATGTATTCCATGACCTGATGCGGTTCAAGGTGGAGGAGATTCTCCTGGTGGCCACCCTGTATGACTCGTTCATCATGGAACAGGAGGGGGATCTGGGAGATGTCCTGTACGGAGAATATCACCAACTGAACCTGAGTTCCGCCCCCCGCATCACCACCGCCTTTTCCCACCAGGATGCACTGGATCGGCTCATTTCCAAGAAGTTCGACATGATCATCATCATGGTGGGAGTGGATTTTGCCGAATCAAAACAGTTGGCCATGCACATCAGGAATCTTGACCTGGGGATCCCCACCACGTTGTTGTTCAACAACAATACCGTGTATGCCGCCTTCTGCGAGAAGAACGACCCCTTTGCCTTTGCCGACCAGGTGTTCGTCTGGAACGGGGATCCCACGGTGTTCCTTGCCATGATCAAACAGGTGGAGGACAAGGCCAACGCCGACAACGACACCAGTCTGGGTATGGTCCGGGTGATCCTGCTGGTGGAGGACAGCATCCGGTATTACAGCCGCTACATTCCCGTGCTCTACAGCGAAATCATGAGACAGACCAGCCGCCTCATCGAGGCCGAGCACAGCGATTCCCGGAAACTGCTTCGGATGCGGGCCAGACCCAAGGTCATCATCACGCGCACCTACGAAGAGGCGGTCCGGCTTTTCGACAAGTACAGGGATTATTTACTCTGCGTTATCAGTGACGCTCATTTCATCCGCAACGGCCAGGGAGACGGAACCGCCGGAATCCGCTTTCTCAAACATGTCCGCAAGAGGAACAAGTCCATTCCACTGCTCTTGCAAAGCGGGGACATCGAAAACCGCGAGTATGCCGACCAGTTCGATGCCTATTTCATGGACAAGAAGTCCGAAAGCCTGGCCGCCGACCTGCGTCAGTTCATCCTGACCCATCTGGGGTTCGGCAGTTTCGTATTCAAGGACGGAACCGGACAGCATGTGATCGGCGTTGCCGGGAACATGAAGGAATTTGAAAAACTGATCCGGATCGTTCCCATCGAAAGTGTTTTCTACCATGCGGAAAACCACCACTTTTCCACCTGGCTGATGGCCCGTGGTGAAGTCCAGTTTGCCACCATGCTTCGTGCCATCAACATTTCCAATTTCGACGAACCGGCCATGCTGCGACCATTCCTCATCGACATTTTCGACATGATCAAGCAACTCAAAACCCGGGGTATGGTGATCAACCTGGAAGAGGACCACAATCCGGGCGCCCCCTGCGTGGTCCGGCTGGCCGGAGGTTCCCTGGGGGGCAAGGGACGGGGAGTCGCCTTCATCAACAACCTCATCGAGAGGGTCAATTTCGGTGTGGATAAAGTGAACATCCAGATTCCCGTCACCGGGGTGATCGGGACCGATGCCTTTGATGAATTCATCGAATGGAACGGATTGAAATCATTCATCCATTCCGGAAAGCCGTACCCCGAAATCCGTGACAAATTCATCTCCTGCAGCCTGTCCGTGGAACTGGAAAGAAAACTCAGGCAATTCCTCGCCACCGTGGAAGGTCCCATCGCCGTGCGAAGTTCCGGCCTGTTCGAAGACATGCTGATGCAACCCTTTGCGGGCATCTACGAAACCTATTTCCTCCCCAATACTTCCCAAGATCCCCAGGTCCGCTTCGATCAACTGGCCAGGGCCATCAAGTTGATTTACGCATCCATCTATTCGCCCAAGGCCACTTCGTACTTCAATGCCCTGAATTATGCCATCGAAGAGGAAAAAATGGCGATCCTGATCCAGAAAGTCGTGGGGAAGCCCTTTGGCCGGTATTTTTATCCCCATATCAGTGGCACTGCCCAATCCCGGAACCATTACCCGGTGGCCTATCTCAAACCCGAGGACGGCATCGCGGTCATTGCCGCCGGCCTGGGTGCCTACGTGGTCAACGGTGACAACGCCTTCCGCTTTTGCGCCAGATACCCGAAACTGAACCTGGTCAGCGACCGCTACCAACTCAACAACACCCAGCGTCATCTGCTGGCCATCGACCTGGAAAACGAAAACCCGGACATCTTCAGCGGCGAATCTGTCTGTTATACGGAAATTCCCGTCTCTGAAGCCAAGAAACACGGCAGCCTGAACAATATCCTCAGTTATTACGATCCGGATGATGACCGGATCTACCCCGGTGTCGGCCGCAGGGGGCTGGACATCGTGAACTTTGCCAACATCCTGCAGCACGGTTTTATCCCCCTGCATGAAGCCATCCATACCTTTCTGGATATGGGACACAAATCCCTGGGCACCCCGGTGGAAATCGAATTCGCCTTTCTCATGAATGAAAAGGAACAGACCGGCACCCTGTACGTGCTTCAACTCAAACCCATGATCCACATGACAGACAACGTGGAAATCCATGTCGAAGACATCGGCAGGGACGAGTTGCTGCTGTTCACCGACAAGGGCATGGGGCACGGCAAGATCGATGACATCCACGACATCCTCTTCGTCGACCCGGACACCTTTGACAAGACATTGACCCATTCCATTGCCCGGCAGATCAGCGATCTCAATGGCCAGATGAAGCGGGAAAACCGCCGCTACATCCTCATCGGATTCGGCCGTTGGGGTACCCGGGATCCGTATCTGGGCATTCCCGTGAACTTCGCCGACATCTCCCAGTCCCGAATCATTGTGGAAGCCGGATTCAAGGACTTCCAGATCGACGCTTCCCTGGGCAGCCACTTCTTCCACAACATCACCTCCATGAACATCGGGTATTTCACGGTGAATTTCCAGTCGGACAAAGCCTTCGTCGACTGGGATGAACTGAAATCCCATGAGCCGTTGCAGCGAACCGAACATGTGGTGCATCTCCGTTTCGACCGGCCGGTGGAGGTGCTCATGGACGGGAAAAAGGGACTGAACCTCATCCGGAAACCGGCGGGAAAAAGCAGCCATGAGTAAAAACCGAAAACCGGAAACATCTTTGGCGCAATTCCATAAACTTTCGTTCCGGTTCATGGATCTGGCCGAAAAGGGCACCCTCATCGGCGATTACCTGAAGGATGTGTCCGCCATCCTCCTGGCGTTCTCCGGTGCCCGGCAGCTGAATTTCATCGTCAATGACATCCGGAACCATTACCGCTTCATTTCCGATTCCGACGGCGAATGGGAAGTCGTCCCGGCGCCGGCCTTCAGGGAACTTCCGGATTTCATGAAGGAAGAACGGGAAACCACCTCCCTGGAGCATCTGGAAAGGGCTGTCTTCTTCAAACACATCCAGTCTTCGGAACGAATGACCGAATCCGGAGGAATGTACATCCCGGACACTTCCGTGCCCTTCCCGATCACCACCCGATCCGGAAAACGGAAGAAAGCCGCCACCCTCCTTCTGGAATCCCCCTTTTCTTCCGTGATGGTGCTTCCCATCCGGGTCCATTCCGAATACATCGGCGTCCTGTCGCTGAAATGGGAGAAAAAGACCGCCCTGACCCCGGTGGAACTATCCCTGTACCAGTTCGCGTACGACATTCTCGGATTCGCACGCTCCCACCGGCAGGCCAAATTCCATCTGGGGGAACGCATCAAGGAACTGACCACCATCTACCAGATCAACCGGCTGGGTGTGGAACACGGCAATTCCCTGGATGACATCATGGAAGGGGCCGTGCAGATCATTCCTCCCGGATTTCTGGACCCGCAACACGCCTGCTGCCGGATCGTGTACATGAACAAGACCTTCACCAGTTCCAATTATGTCACCCCTAAAAACACGCTGGTGGAGGACATTCTGGTGAACGGGGAAAAACTGGGCTTTGTCGAGGTGGGGTACACCCGGGAAAAAAGCAACATGGACAAGGGTCCGTTTTTGCTGGAAGAGCGGCCCATGCTCCACGCCATCGCCCGGGAACTCGGACTCATCGCGGAGAGAAAGCATTTCGAGGACGAAAAAGAACGGCTCCAGCACCAACTGTTGCACGCAGACCGGCTGGTCACGGTGGGGCAACTTACCGCCGGGGTGGCCCACGAACTCAACGAACCCCTGGGAAGCATTCTCGGATTTGCGCAACTCGTCAAGAAGTTCGGCCAAATCAGCGAAAACGTGGAAAAGGACATCGACAAGATCATCAAGGCGGCCCTGCATGCCCGGGAAATCATCCGCAAGTTGATGCTGTTCTCCCGGCAGACACCCCCGGACAAGGTTCTTTTCAACATCAACGAACGAATCGACGATGGTCTGTACCTGTTGGAAAACCGCATCCGGAAAAGCAGCATCGTCCTGAAGAAGGAACTCTCGGACGACTTGCCCCTGATCCGGATCGACGCATCCCAGTTCCACCAGGTCCTGGTGAATCTCGTGGTCAATGCCATCCAGGCCATGCCCGCTGGAGGCACCCTCACCATCCGGACGGAGAACCAACTCAAACACATCAGCCTGACCGTCCGGGACACCGGAATCGGCATGACGAAAGAACAGATGGACAAAATTTTCATTCCCTTCTACACGACCAAGGGCATCCACGAGGGAACGGGACTTGGACTTCCGGTGGTCCTGGGAATCGTCCAGTCCCACGGAGGCACTGTCAGTGTGGAAAGTGAACCGGGAAAGGGAACCGTCTTCACGGTGAAATTCCCGGTCACGAACGGAAACCCAGGAGGAAAAGGCCATGGCTAAATCCCGATCCAAAAAAGCGAAAATCATGATCATCGACGACTCTCCGGATACCCTGGAGATGATTCACAGAAGCCTGGAATACATGGGCTATTCCGTGGTTTCCTGCGAAAGCGCGAATGAAGCCATCGAAATCCTCAAGCACGAGTCCTTTGACCTGGTCATCACGGATTACCACATGCCCTTTGTCGGTGGCATTGACGTCATCCGGCATGTCCGGGAGAACCACAAGAACACGGAAGTCATGATGATCACCGGATATGCCTCGGTGGAAGGCGCCGTGGAAGCCATCAAGGCCGGCGCGGAGGAATACCTGTCCAAACCCTTCACCGACGAGGAACTCGAACAGGCCATTTCCCGGGCCATGGCGAAGTTGAGCCTGCGTTCCCTGAAAACCGAACTCCCCAACAAAAGCATTTCCCGGCAATACGGACTCATCGGGGAATCCGATGCCATGAAACGGGTCACGGATTCCATCCGCAAGGCCTCCACAAACCGTCTTCCGGTGCTCATCACCGGCGAATCCGGCACCGGCAAGGAACTGGTGGCCCGCATCATCCACTACGAAAGTTCCTTTTCGGGACACCCCTTTTTCGGTGTCAACTGCCGTGCGATACCGGAAACCATCCTGGACAGTGAAATCAACGGCTGCAAGCGCTCTTCGGACAATGGCGACGAACACATCCCCGGGTTTCTGGAACTGGCCGGCGAAGGGACGGTGTTCCTGGACGAAATCAGTGCCACCAACCTCTCCATCCAGGTCAAACTGCTGCAGGCGCTGTCCGGGGAAATCACCCATGTGGGGGACAACGAAGTCATTCCCGTGAACGCACGGATCATGGCCTCCACCTCCAGGGACCTGATCCACCTGATCAAGAAGGGCCTCTTCCGCGAGGACCTCTTTTTCAAACTCAACGTGACCAACATCGTGCTTCCCCCCCTGCGGGAGCGTGGCAAGGACGTCATCCTCATCAGCCATGCGATTTTGGCCGATGTGGCCCGGGAAACCGGAAGAAGCACCCCCCAGGAACTGGACGAAAAAGCCGTGCAGTGCCTGATGGAATACTCCTGGCCGGGAAACATCCGGGAACTGGAACAGGTGATCCGGCAGGTGGCCCACCAAACAGGCACCTCCGTGATTGAGACCAGCGATCTTCCGGGGCACATGCGTTTCGACATTGAACGGGAAAGCCGGGCCCAGAAGTCCCTGGCCGAAGTGGAACTCGAACACATCAAGACGGTCCTTTCCCGGGTGGATGGAAACAAAACCAGAGCCGCAGAACTTCTGGGGATTGACAGGAAGACGCTTCGGGATAAACTGAAACGGCCGGATTCCGAACAGGAGCCTGAATGAGCAAGGAACCACCAGACCCACGCAGCCCAAAAGTGTCCAAAGGACTGTGCGACAACTGCGTCAACCGGGAATTTTGCTCCTACGCGAAGAAATCCGAAAAACCCATGATGTTCTGCGAAGAGTATGACTGCTACAATGAACTCATCGGCAAGTACGGCATTGTCCTGAACCCTGCCGGTGACGACCCCACCCCTGTCGATGAATCCACCCCCGACGACGAATGAATCAATCTATTGAGATTGGCACGTTCCCATGCCGCTCTGGAGTGCGGGACGCAAGTACCGCTTTTTCTTCCGCGGCGGGCTTGTTCCGGGCGACTTTCGTCGCCCTCAGTTTTGCGCTTACGCGCGCCCGGGGGCCCAGGATTGGGCTTGTTCCGGGCGACGTTCGTCGCCCTCAGTTTTGCGCTTACGCGCGCCCGGGGGCCCAGGATTGGGCCCCCTCTTCCTGCCCCAGGTACCAACCCTGTATCCAACGCCAGCTCTTCGCGGCACGTTTACGTGCCGCTTTGCCACCTCCCCGCGGCACGTTTACGTGCCGCTCTGGAGTGCGGGACGCAAGTACCGCTTTTGTTTTCCCGGGCGACGTCCGTCGCCCTCCAGCGCATGGCCCAGGGTTGGGCCATGCTTACATCATGTCCTGGGGATCCACGTCGGCTTGGAGTTGGAGGTTGGCGGGAAGGGGTCTTCCTTCAGGCAATTTCAGTCATAGTAGGAGGTTTAGTTTTCAAGGGTAAAGCCGGTGGACAGAATGAACTCCTCCAGCGTGAACTCAAGGGGCGGAC
>CAZTZR010000095.1:0-14603 GCA_964618145.1 uncultured Kofleriaceae bacterium | reverse complement strand
GGGGGGGGGGGGGGGGGGGGGGGGGGGGGGGGGGGGGTGGGGGGGGGGGGGGGGGGGGGGGGGGGGGGGGTGTTAATGGTCGAGGAGGTGGTAGTAGTTCCAGGTGCGGAGGACTTCGAGGGCATCGTCGAGTTGTTGCCGGGGGTGTTTTGATGTTTTGGTTCCGCAAAAGGGGCAGACAAAAAAACCGGTGTTCCAGTTTTGTTCATCGAGCAATTGGCGGGTGCAGTGATTGCAGAGGACTTGTCCGCAGCAGGTGGTTTCCCTGAGTCTGGAAGTGTGGGATTCGCCGCACTCGGAACAATGGTTATCGTCGATTTCGACCCCGGGCTTGATTTCGGAAAAGTCGTCGTCGGCAATGGGTGAATTAGTGTGGATGTGCAGTCGTTGGGTCCAGGATTTGGCGATGTTGCTCCAGTATGTCATGGGGACCTCACTTTCGGGGGGCAGTAGAGCCCGGCTTTCAGAAAGGTTGACGTGGAAGGTGTGCTGTTCTGACAAACCCGGGCAGAAAACGGGAGAATTTTCCCTGTCGTTGAAACGGGCAGGTTTTGGTGGTATGTTTTTTGGAATTGGTGGAGGTCGGAGCCGTGTATCATGACTGGGTGAAAAGGGTATTGATTGTGTTCGGGATGTTTCCCCTGGTGGCGTGCCATCTCGTCATGGAGGTTCCCGGTGCGCCGGGGGAGGGGCGATGTGGCGACGGGACCCGGCAGGAAGGCGAACTCTGCGATGGAGCGGATCTGGGGGAGGCCACCTGTGAAAGCATGGGGCTTGGAGTGGGGCAACTGGCGTGCAATTCCGATTGCGACGGCTTTGACACCCAGGGTTGTTCCATACCGGATACCTGCGGCGACGGCGTGGTGGATGACGGCGAAGGGGAAGTCTGCGACGGCGAGAATCTCGGCGGACAGACGTGTGAATCCATGGAGATGTACCCCGGAGAACTGGCCTGCCGCTCAGACTGCAGCGGATTTGACGTTTCCGGTTGTGGCGGCACCTGCGGCGACGGGATCCTGCAGGAAGGCTTCGGCGAAGAATGCGATGGCACCGTGCCGGCGGAATACACCTGTCGGGGTTTCGGGTATTTCACGGGGGAACCGGCGTGTTCCGCCGCATGCGAACTGGATGAAACGGTCTGCCTGGCCGCAACGGACGTTCAGGCGGGGGTGTTTCACGCCTGTGCGACACTCACTGACGGTAGCATCCGCTGCTGGGGCGGCAATGGCAGCGGTCAACTGGGAGATGGCACCACCACCCGGCAGTTGTCTCCCGTGGCGGTCACCGGTGTGATGGGAGCCACCGCCGTCGCCACCGGCATGGAGCACACCTGTGCCCTGAGGACAGATGGTACCGTGTGGTGCTGGGGGCACAACGGCTACGGCCAACTGGGTGACGGAACGACCGATTTCCGCCAGCACCCGTCCCCGGTGCCGGAGTTCGGCGGTGTCACGCGCATTGCAGCCGGGGCAGACTACACCTGCGCGGTAAGTGCCGGCAAGGCGTATTGTTGGGGGGTCAACGGTTTCGGGCAACTGGGCATCGGTGAAGCCACCCAGCGCCAGACATCGCCGGTTCAGGTCGTCAACCTGGACGAGGTGGTTGCGATTGCCGCAGGGTGGTCACACACGTGTGCGGTTCTGGAGGAAGGATCCGTGTTCTGCTGGGGATCCAACTCCTCGGGTCAACTGGGCACCGGAAATACCCAGGATCATGCATTTCCGGTCCGCGCCGGCAGTTTTTCCGGCGCCCAGTCGGTTGCCTGCGGTGATTACCACACATGTGCATTGTCGAACAACCCCGCGCGGATACGCTGCTGGGGTGAAAACAGCGACGGGCAATTGGGCAACGGCACCAGCATCAATTCCTCAACTCCGGTGTCGGTGACTTTCAGCGTCCCCGCCGGGGAATACCCGGTGCACGTCACCGCAGGGGGCTTTTCCACTTGTGCCGTGCTGAACACCGGCACCGCCTGGTGCTGGGGAAACAACGGCATGGGCCAACTGGGGCTCGGGCATTATCAGGATCAGCGGTCTCCGGTGCTGGTGCCCGGCTCCAATGGGCTGGTGCGCATTACTGCAGGGGCATATTTTACTTGCGCTCTCAATGCAGTGGGAAACATCTGGTGCTGGGGATTGAATGAATTCGGGCAACTCGGCACAGGGAACACCGAAAGTACTCTTTCTCCGGTGCAGGTGCTTCCGTAATTTCCCGGAAGGGACCCACCGGCCGTCAACCCTGTACAGAAGAAAAACGGAATGCCCCGGCTACCCGTGGGTCGATTCTCAGCTTGTGTTTAATACGATTATATGGGAAAAATCGCCCCTGCCACGGTCCGCAAAATGCGGAACCGGTGCCACGGTCTGCAAAATGCGGACCCCACGGGAGGACCAGTGCTGTTTCAAGACGTGATTCTCGAGTTGACACGATTCTGGGCGGAGTACGGCTGCGTGCTCTGGCAGCCCTATGACATCGAAACCGGTGCGGGAACGTTCAACCCCGCCACCTTCCTGCGGGCCCTGGGTCCCGAGCCATGGAAAGTCGCCTACGTGGAGCCTTCCCGGCGTCCCGGCGACGGCCGCTATGGCGAAAACCCCAACCGTCTGGGCCGCTACTACCAGTTCCAGGTCATCCTCAAGCCCAGCCCCAAGGACAGCCAGGAGTTGTACCTCCAGAGCCTCGCACGCCTGGGCATCGACCCCCTGGCCCACGACATCCGCTTCGTCGAGGACGACTGGGAAAGCCCCACCCTGGGCGCCTGGGGCCTCGGCTGGGAAGTTTGGGCCGACGGCATGGAAATCACCCAGTTCACCTACTTCCAGCAGGTGGGCGGCTTCGACTGTGACCCCGTGGCAGTGGAACTGACCTACGGTCTCGAACGCATCGCCATGTTCCTCCAGAACGTCGACAACGTGTTCGACCTGCAATGGGCCCCCGGGGTCACCTACGGCCAGGTGCACCGCCAGGACGAGGTGGACCTGAGCCGCTACAACTTCGAAGTGGCGGACACGGCCATGCATCACGACCTGTTTGACCGCTACGAAACCGAAGCTTTCTCCGCCCTCGACGCCGGATGCGTGCTGCCCGGCTACGAGGCGGCCCTTCGCTGCTCGCACCTGTTCAACGTGCTCGACGCCCGCGGCGCACTCTCCGTGACCGAGCGCCAGCGGTTCATCCTCCGGGTGCGCACCATGGCCCGCCGCGCCGCAGCCGAATACCTGAAACAGCGCGAAGAACTGGGCTACCCACTGATGCAGGAGGTGTCGAAATGACCCGCAGACTGCTGGTGGAACTGTTTTGCGAGGAAATCCCCATGGGAGAACAGATCCGGTTCGCCGAGGAGGCACCCGGCCTGTTTGCCGACCTGCTCATGCAGGAACGCGTGGGATTCGAGCGGATCACCTCCCTGACCACCCCCCGCCGCCTGACCCTGGTGGGGGAGGGCGTCGACGAACTGCAGGAGGATCTCGAGTCCGAACTGGTGGGTCCGCCCGTTGCTGTCGCGCTCACCGCCGAAGGCCAACTGACCCGCGCCGGCGAAAGCTTTCTGGCCAAGGCCGGCGTGACACTGGCCGAAACCCACCGCGCCGAGAAAAGCGGCCGTGAATGCATCGCCGCCTGGCGCCGGGAAACCGGCGGACCGTCCATGGAGGTGCTGCGCCGGATCCTGCCCGCCTGGATCGCGAAACTGCCGTTTGCAAAATCCATGCGCTGGGCGACCCACCCTTGGACTTTCTCACGACCGCTGCGCTCGATTCTGGCGCTGTTCGGCTCCGAAGTGGTGGCGTTTGACAGCCACGGCCTGACGGCGAACCGCCTGTGCGCCGGTCACCGTTTCCTGGACCCGACCCCTGCGGAACTGGACGACGCATCCAACTACGAGGCCTTCCTGGAGAAGCGCCAGGTACTTGTGGATCCATCAGACCGGCGCGAACGGATCCACGCTGATCTTCAATCCATGGCGCAAACCGAAGGGCTGGACCTCATCGAGGACGAACAACTTCTTGACGAAGTGGTTTGCCTGGTGGAACAGCCCACCGTGGTCATCGGCCGCTTCAACCCCGACTTTCTTGCGGTACCCGCGGCGGTCATCCTCAGCGCCATGCGCAAGCACCAGCGCTACTTTGCCTTCACACAGAACGGCAAACTCGCTCCCCGCTTCGCCACGGTGCTGGGCACCCGCCTGGCCCGTCCCGAAGACGCCCTTGCCGGCAACCAGCGGGTGCTTTCCGCCCGCCTTGCTGACGCCCGCTTCTTCTGGGACGAAGACCGCAAGACCCGCCTGGAGGACCGCCGGCCCCGTATGGAAAAGATGGTGTACCACCAGAAACTCGGCACCATGTGGGACAAGATCGGGCGCGTGATGCACATGGCCGGCTGGTTCGCCGAACGCCTTGGTGTGGATCCGGCTGCCGCCCGGCGGGCCGCCGAACTCTGCAAGATGGATCTCGAAACCCAGATGGTCTACGAGTTTCCGGATCTCCAGGGTGAAATGGGCGCCGCCTATGCCCGGTCCCAGGGGGAATCCCCGGCCGTCTGTGACGCCATCTTCGAGCATTACCTGCCCCGGTACTCCAAAGACAGACTCCCCGCCACCGACCTCGGGCGGGTGGTGGCCCTGGCCGACCGCGTGGACACCCTGTGCGGCGGCATCGCAGCCGGCCTCAAGCCCACCGGAAGCGCGGACCCCTTCGCCCTGCGCCGGGCCGCCCTCGGGCTCTTGCGCATTCTCCTGGAAACCGGACTGGATCTCTCCCTGACGGAGATGTTCACCGAAGAAGCTTCCCGGCTGCCCCTCCCCTGTGACGCGTCCGCCGTGCGCGAATTCGTGGTGGATCGCCTCCGCAGCCTGTTCGCCGATGACGCCCCGAGGGAATCCGTGGAAGCCGTGCTGGCCGTCGGCAGCGACCGTCCCGTGGAGATCCAGGTGCGGCTTCGCGCCGTGCTCGGCATTGCCGGCACCGATGAATTCGCGCAACTGGTGAAACTGTTCCGTCGCATGAACATACTCAAGAAGGCGGAGCGGATTCCCGAACAGGTGCGACCGGAGCTTCTCTCCCATCCTGCGGAACAGGCCCTGCACGAAGCCATCGAACGTGTTTCGCAGGAATGCGGCGCGGCATTCGACTCCGGTGACGTTGAAGGCGCCCTGCGCAAGATGGTGTCCCTGTGGAAGGAAGTCGACGACTTCTTCGACGACACCCGCGGCGTGCGCGTGATGGCCGACGAGGCGGACATCCGGGACAACCGGCTTGCGCTCCTGTATCAACTGGACCAGTTGTTCCGCAAGGTCGCGGACTTCAGGATCCTGGCGGCACTGGCATGAGGGATTTTCTGGAATACATCGGGCTGGGCATTGTCCTGGCGGGACTTGCGCTCATGGGCTATGCCGGGTATTCTGCCTGGCAGTTGCACAAGGCCCGGACGCTTTCCTTCGCCGTGATGGACCGGGCGTTCTGGTGGCGTGTGCCCCAGGACTACCTGTCCGGGTTGACTCCCAATTCGCGGTGGTTCCTGATGGTGCTGGGCGGATTTGTCATTTTCCTGGTGGGCCGGCACATCCGGAACCAGGCCCTGCGGTTTTCCGACAACGAGCGGAACTACCGCGATCCCGGTGATGGTGATTATTTATAAACCCTGTTGAGGAACCGTGTGTTCATGCAGCGCTATTACTTTCTTCCTTTCCTTTTGTGCGCCGGGTGGCTGGTGGCAACTTCTGGTTGTGCCAAGGACATCCCGGGCATTGACCCCCCGCAGAACGTGTTCTTCTTTCCCTCCGGGCTCCGGTTGAGTCCATCGGGAAAGACCCTGTTCGTCACCAACGGCAACAGCGATCTGCGATACAACGGCTCCACTCTCCTGGCCCTGGATGCCGAGCGCATGCACCGCATGGCCCGCAGTCCCCTGTCCTACGCCAACTGCGCAAAGGACGCCCAGGAGAACGACCAGTTCCTTTGCCAACTGGATTCGGATCTGGTCCGGCTGGCCGTGCGCCTGGGAAGCTATGCCGGGAACATGGCCATCCTGCCAACGCCACCGGGCTCGGACATCTCCTACCGCCTGATGGTTTCGGTGCGCTCCGATCCCTCCCTGACGCTGGTGGATGTCTACGAGGACGAAAACGGTCGCGTCACCTGCCTGGACTGCGGCGCCGGTTGTGACGCCAAATGGCCCCGGGACTGCAAGAAATCCCACAAAATCGGAATTTCCCAGGGACTGCCCACGGATCCCTTCCGCATCATGGTGGATCCGGATACCGGATACGCGGTGGTTACCCACCTGACCAGCCCCATGCTGACCGTGGTGGACACGCTGATGGAACCCCCTGCCATTGTGGAGGTCTTCAACTCCCGCCTGCTGCGCAATCCCAACGGATTTTCCGGTTCCTACGAAGCCGTGATGGGTCCCGATGATTTCCCCACGGTGTATGTGACCAATTCCTACACGCCGGAGATCGCCTGGTACCGGTGGCAGTATTCCCCCGACAACGACATGGAAACCCTCGTGCAGGCGGGGAACATGTACCTGCAAAGTCCCATCGGACCGCTGGAGAGCGGCGCCGAATTGCGGGGCATGGCGTTTTCGTCGGACGGTACCCGCCTGTTTGCGGCCGTGCGCTACGCTCCGATGCTGCTGGTGTTTGACGTCACCGAAGATGTTTCCGGACGCCGCTTGCTGAACCCCGTGGAGACCATTGAGACGTTTGCCCAGCCGGCCCTGGTGCAGGTCAACTCCGATGCAATGGGCCGCGAACTCGTGTTCGTCACCAGTTTCCCCGAGGGGGAGGTTCTGGTGATTGACCCGGATCTGGGCACCTGGGTGCAGCGGATCCCCGTGGGTACCGGAACCCATGAAATTCTTTTCCTGCCGCCATCGGTGTTCCCGGGCTTTTACGCCGTGAACTTCGCGGACGGCACACTGTCGCTGGTGTCCCATGAAGGGGATTCCTGGCGCCGCGTCGGACGGTTTGGGACACCCAGACAGATCGGGAAGGACTAGAACATGAACCAAATGGACTGGAAACTGTTTTGGAGTCGCCTGATCCGGCGTCCCTGTCTGCCGGCGCTGGTGTTGTCCCTGTGGTTTGCCGCCTGCGGTGATGACCAGAAGGCAATGCCAGAGCGGCAACTGGAGCGCCCCCTGACGGCGGGATTTTTCTGTGCCCGCCGGGATGCGTCGCGCCACTGGAAATGGGAAGCCATGGATTCCTGTCTCCAGGATTCCACCGACACCCGCTTTTTCGCGTGGATCGCACTGTCCTCCCGGGGGGAACTGGCGGTGGTGGATCTGAAGGACAAGAAACTGCTGGATCTGGATCCCCTCAATCCGGGATACAACTTCTATCCGGTGGGCCGCACCGTGGTGGATGCGTCATTTTCGGAATCCACGGGCGACATCCTGGTGCTGGCCGCCTCTCCCGGACGCATGGTACGGGTGCATGTCGATACGCTGCTGGCCCTGGCCCGCGGGGAGATCCCCGGGGATGAAGGCAGTATCCTGCCCATGACTGACGGAACCGACACCGTCCATGCACCGCCGCACCGGCTGGTCGTCCACGAGGCGTCCGAATCGGTATATGTCACGTTCCCCGGCTGCCAGGCTATGGCGGCGTTTGACCTGTCCGGCCAGATGCTGGGATCCTGGCGGGTGCACGCCCAGGAGCCGTATCTGACCGAAGAACCCATGAATTGTCCGCGCCAGACACTGGACGCTCCCGAAAATCCGGGCGCTCCACCGACGGAACTTTTGCCCATGGCGATGACTTTTGACGGGGACCGCATGTTCCTCGGGGTCAATTCGGCAGGGGATCTTCCGGACATGCTGCTGGCGGTGGAACTGGACGCGGCCGGCGTGCCCACCTCTGCGGCGCCCATGGGTCTGGAGCCCGGCACTTACGGATTCCGCCATCTGAGGGTGACGCCGGAAACCCGCTGGGGCCGCTTTTT
This sequence comes from uncultured Kofleriaceae bacterium, assembly GCA_964618145.1. Lineage (GTDB taxonomy): Bacteria > Myxococcota_A > Polyangia > HGW-17 > HGW-17 > HGW-17. The sequence goes on along the minus strand of CAZTZR010000095.1, from coordinate 6,657 downwards.
GTATGCGGTTACGCGGTTTGGCGATGTTCGCGTGGTACGGCTGCCGGACGGCGTGGAGTGCGAGACCCAGGCCGACGGACGTGAAGTGCCGCAGATGACCCTGGATTCGCCGGAACGCGGGTGCCTGCCCGTGGGCAGTGTCCCCCGATCGTATGTGGCGTCCACCCCCGGCATTCACATCGGGGATCACCGCCTCATCGAGGATGTAGCCTTCTTCACGCGTCCGGAACTCACGGACAACCAGGACCAGAACAAGAAGACCACCTTTGTGGGGTCATTCGCCGCCGTGGTGACCTGGGACGGGCTGATGTACATCGTGAATCTGGACGAAGCGTTCGACGACAGCCTGTTCGCGTTCCGGCTGGGACCGGACTCCCACGGCCAGGTGTGGCCCGAGGAGGTGCAGGCCCACCGGATCCGGAACGCCGTGGAATTGTCCGAGGGATATCAGAGTACCGGACGGCCCCGGGTGGAACCGCCCGTGAGTTATTTCGTCGCGGATGTGCCCACCGTGGCTACCGGGGGCATGCCCCAGGTCGTTCCGTTTGAAAACGGCCAGTACATCCGGAACATGGATGGCTATTTCATGCGCTCCGAAACGTGGAATCTCATCTGGGCGGCGGTGCTTCCGGGTACGGCCCGCGTCAGCGGCGTTGCGGATCGGGACGCATCCATCGGACAGGAAATGCTGTTCTATGACGTGGGAGCGAACTTCTGCACATCCGGGGTCCGGGCCGGGGATTTGCTGCGCTTTGTCGGCTGTGACAATTCGGATGACTGCATGGACGGGTACGTGTGCCGTCGCACGCCCATGCAGAGGCAGGACCTGCCGGGCATGTGTTTCCGGCGTGAGTTCGCCCAGGATTTTGTCAACGCATGCTCCCGTCTGCTGGCTTCGGACCGTGAATACCGGGTCGCGGATGTCACGCAGGATGTCCTGTGGCTCGAGCCCCATGTGTATGTGGATCCGGAGACAGACAGTCCCATCCCCTGCGACAGTGATCTCATGTGCCGTGAGTACGGCTGGCTCCATGGGGGCGCCTGCCTGCGGGATGCCGGGGCCACCGAAGGCGTGTGTGCCGGGGCTCCATGGCCCGAGTCGTCTTCCTTCTGGTGTGTCGCCGGATTCCAGAAGTATGAGATCCGGTTGGAAAATGCATTTCTGCTTTCGGGATCCGCCACACCCTACCGGGCTCCGCTGGAGTTGGCCCAGGACGGTACCTGCCGGGAAGTCGCCGGGCGGTATGATTACCGGGTGCCCCCGGTGGCGGGGCCCGTGGATACGCCGTTTTTCGGTTTGCGTATCTCCCTGGACGAGCAACAGCGGATCCCGGTACGGTACCGCATGCAGTTCCAGATTTTCGCCGGATTCGGCCGTTTCGGCAAAGACATTGCCGTGCGCTTCCCCTCCTGGATTGGGGCGGGACCCGACGGTTATCTTTACGTGACGGACATCGCCGACAGCGGCGGTGGGTCCACCTACATCGGACAGTTCGTCCGGATCCTCACCCGCACCATGGCTCTGGACGCGGATTTCCAGGTTCGCTGATCCGCAAAGGAACTATAGGGGGCAGTTACGGGGAGTCACGGGGAGTTAAGGGGAGGCTTGACCGGCGCCTTCGGACGCCTGCCAGGCGAGGATGCCGCCTTCCAGAACGCTCACGTTCCTGAAGCCACGTTCGGCCAGTGCCTGGGCGGCGGAACGGGCCCGTGGCACCGTGCGGCAGTAAAGAACCACCTTGCGACGGGGATCCTTGCCGATGTATTCGGACAGTTGGTCCAGGTTTTCGTTCGGGATGACGGCGTCCGTGCCCGGGATGCTTCCCACCACGGGAACACGCACATTGATGAGTAAAAAATCCTTGTTGGGCAGGGCGGTTTTCAGTTCATCCACGGAAACGGATCCGATGCCCTGGCAGAATCCCTTGGCGCAGGTCTGTTCCCGGAAGCATTTGCATGCAGGTTCAACCATCGCCCGCTGGGCCTCCCGGGCGGGGGAATCGGTTTTCGGGGTCTTGTCACAGCCGGTGGCCATGAAGACGGCGAGTCCAAGAAACATGACAAGATATCGGGCCATCATTTTCAACTCCTGTGCTTGAATTACCCGATTGTCCCTTGTTTTTCAATCTTTTTTCCGGTGCGGTCAACTTTTGTGGGGGGTTTTTCCGTGGCGCAGGGCCCGGGGACTGTCCCCCCACTGGCCGTAGCCGACGGTTTCGCCGATGGACTGGATGCGGCCCTCGAGGCAGTACCGGCACATGGTGGCGTTTTCATCCATGCAGGGCTTGTTGTCATATAGTTGATAGCCGGTGCGGTACCGGGTGGGGGTAAGATTGGGCATGATGATGTTCGCCCCCGCCAGAAGACCCTTCTCGCGACCGGTGTGGTCCAGGGCCTGCAGGGCGGTGGTGGAAGCGATGTTCACATCCGGCAGCACGCAGCGGACAACCGAAATCATGCGCAGGGCCCGGGCAAAAGCCGCCTCGGTATCCACCTGCGCCGACGCCAGGGGGGTCTGGTGGTGGGGGATGTACGGCCCCATGCCGATCATGTCCACTTCCAGTTCCTGGAAAAAATGGACATCTGCGGCCAGATCCATGGATGTCTGTCCGGGAAGGCCGATCATGACCCCCGTGCCGAGTTGATACCCCACCCGGGAAAGGGATTTCAGGCAGGCCACCCGCTGGTCATAGTCATGATCGGGAGGATGCAGTTTCGCATACAGTTCCCGGGAACTGGTTTCAATCCGCAGCAGGTAGCGGTGGGCTCCCGCTTCGAACCAGCGCCGGTAGGTTTCTTCGGACTGTTCCCCGGTGGAGAGGGTGATTCCCAGTTTGCCCCCGGAAAGTTCCTTGATGCCCCGGACCAGTCTTTCCACCTGCTCCACGAATGCCGGCGAACCCGTTTCCCCGGACTGCAGGACCACGGAGCCGTAGTCCATCTCCAGGGCGAACCGGGCGGCGTCCAGCACCTCTTCGTCCGTCAGCGTGTAACGGTCCACCTCCGCGTTTTCCGCACGGATGCCGCAGTACAGGCAGTTTTTCGCACAGAAATTGGAGAATTCGATCAGGCCGCGGAAATAGACGGAGGTTCCCACATTGGACTGTTTGATTTCATACGCCGTCCGGCGCAGGTGTTCCTGGGCTTCGGGATCCTGCAGGTCCAGCAAGAATGCCAGGTTTTCCCGGGAGAACTCCCGTTGATCCAGAATGCGTTTGCAGGTTTCGGTTTCACTCATGAATCGCCTCCATGCGGGCTGCACCTCTGCGGTTGAGTTCGGCCAGGGAAATTTCCCTCATGCGTTGTTCCAGAACTCCGGACAAATCCTCCCACAAGGGCCGCGTCAGGCAGTGCCTGGTCTGGTCACAAAACCGGCTGTTTCCCACGCATTCCACCAACTGCACGTTTCCTTCCAGGGCATGGACCACTTCCAGCACGGAGATGTCTTCGGCGGGACGTGCCAGTCTGTAACCGCCCCGGGCGCCCCGGATGCTGTGCACCAACCCTGCATTCTTGAGGGCGTTGAACAGGTTTTCGAGATACTTCACGGACAGGTTTTGGGAACCGGCCAGGGTGCCCAGGGAAACGGCTTTTTCTCCATCGGTCCCTGCCAGTTCCAGCAAAGCCCGCAAACCATAGCGCATTCGAGTGGAAAACTTCATGACACGGCATCCTTTCCCGGGAAATTCATACTTCCGTAGTAGGATAATGTCAAGGGGTTTCCTTCATCATGTCGGGAGTTCAAACGTCCGGGGATACAAGGGGGCAGTCGCAAGAAGTTTTCTGACAAGAAGTTTTGTTGTAGAGCATCAGTTGTTTGTTAATCCGTAGCATGGGGTACTGACCCACCGACTGGTGGGTCACAGAGTATAGCCCAGGGTCCAAAGCCCGGCAGGGCGACGACCCTGGGAAACCGGAGTTCCCCCCCTTTTCCCAGGTCGCGAATGCGACCTGGGAGTAATCAACAGGCAGTGTAGTCGGGTTTTTCATCGTTTTACTTCTAATCGGTGCCGGCAACCGGCGCCCGTCACCGGCACCGGAAATCGGTGGGACACCGCAGAAACAACAAGATCAGACTTTTGGGCCCTGGTGCGGACCGGCAGGTGACTTGACTTATACGGCTGCCGGTGCTTTATTTTATGGGTCTGCAATCGTCCGCGGGCCGCTGTCGACCGGATTGAAGGATTCCGTTTCATGAAGAAATCCATTCTGCCGATTCTGTGTTTTCTGCTTCTTTCTGCCTGCGAGGTCAAAACCAAACCGGTTTCCTCCTGCGGGGATGCGTTCCTGGATCACGGGGAGGAATGCGACCTGACGGTCTGGTCCGCCACGGACTGCAGGGACCTGGGTTATCATCAGGAAGGTGTGCTTTCCTGCATGGACAACTGCAAACTGGACGTTTCCCTGTGCGGTCCGTACTGCGGGGACGGCGAAGTCAACTATCTCTTCGGCGAGCAATGCGATCTGGGCAATTCCGGGGGGCTACCTGCCAGACCGAAACTCCCTCCATCTGCACCAGCGCATGCGGCAACGGAATCCGCACGGGAGACGAAGCCTGCGACGGCGATGATTTCGGCGAAATGCTCTGCCATGAAGGTTTTTTCGCATGCACTGACAACTGTTCCGCCGTTCTGACCGGAGATTGCACCTCCTTTTGCGGTGATGGAATCCTCCAGCCCGAACAGGGCGAACGCTGCGAGCCGGATACCCCCTGCGCCTGGTATGGGTACAGTTCAGGGAATGTCCCCGCCCAGATCACCCGGGTTCTGGAAGACGCAGGGACGGCGTTGTCCTCGTCCCGGCTTTCCACCGGAGACAGTTTCACCTGTGCCCTGGAGATTTCCGGAGCCATCTCCTGCTGGGGATCCAACCTGTCGGGGCAGTGTGGCCGTTCCCACCCGGAACAACTGGAACTTCCCGCACGCATTTTCCGCCCCTGAACCATTATCCATATCGCCCACAGGAAAACTTGACCCTTGCGTATGGCGCGGGGGAGTGCTATTGATTGGGATCGCGGAAAGTCATTGACTTGCGCAGGTTTTTTCAGGATGGTGCCATTTGAAGTCGAATGCACTTCTGTCCAGACTCTCCCTGGCCGGACTGGAACTCGGTGTCGGCGTGGGACTCGGTGTATTTGGCGGTATGTACCTGGACCGCAAACTGGACACCAGCCCATGGCTGATGCTGGCGGGCCTGATACTGGGTGTGGCTTCCGGGTTTTATAATCTGTACCGATTGGCGATGGCTTCCGAGGAGGACTCGGGGAACCCGCCCGGGGAGAACGGATCCGAATGATTCAACTTTCGCGACTCAGACGCCGGCTCGGGCGTCCGCTGTCCCAGTTCCATCCGGTCATCCGCTGGATGGTGGCCGTGTACCGCTTCGGTGGTCACGTGCTGAACCTGTGGCGGTCGCGGGGTTGTTTCCGCATGGCCAGTTCCCTGGCCTTCGAGAGCCTGTTCAGCCTCGTTCCCCTGGCGGCGTTGGGCCTCTGGTTCATCGACGCTTTGGGGCAGTCCCAGCATGTATCCGCGCTGGCACACTACATCGGGCGGCAATTGTTCCCCTCCTTCGGGATCGAAGCCATCCAGATGATCCGCGCCATGGCCGGGCGCATCCGCGGCGAATACCTGGGTACGGTGGGGGCCATCATCACCCTGGTCATCAGTGTCTGGGTGTTCGTGTCCGTGGAGGGGGCGCTCAATTCCATCTGGGATTCCCGCAGGAAACGGCCCTTTTTTCACCAGTTTTCCACGTACTGGACCCTGGCCAGCCTGATTCCCCTCATGATGATCCTGGTGTTCCTGCGCCGGACCGACTATCCGGTGCTTTCCAGCCCCTGGCTGGGACACGGCCTTCTGGTCTTCTTCTTCTTTCTGGTCAACAAACTGGTTCCCACCCCGTTCGTCAAGGCCTGGCCTTCCCTGGTGGGCGCGCTGTGCTCCTTTATCCTTTTCCACGTGGCCCGGGAACTGGTGTCCCGCTATTTCACCAGCAAATATTTCGGCATCTACGGGGAAATCGGTGTGCTTTTCCTCATGCTGCTGTGGATTTATTACATCTGGCTCATTGTGCTTCTGGGCTCCTCCATTTCCTATGTCGTCCAGCGGTTCTCCTATCTGGAGCAGCGACGGATCACCGAGAGCCGCTGGGCCGTTTTCCCGGGCGAACCCGTGGCCTGGCGGGCCTGGTCCATCCTGGACTTCATGTTTGAACAGCGTGAACTGCATGATGCCCAGGACATCAGCCTGGCTCTGGGGGAAAATGCCTCCACCGTGGAGAGGATTTGCACCCGCCTGACCGAAGAAGGCCTCCTTTTTCATGCCAATGGCGAATACGGGCTTGCCAATGAAAACGCCGGGCACATCACCATCGCCCGGGTCGCCCGGGCCTTTGCCGAACCCCTTCACGGCGACCCGCTACCATTCGCTGGTGGTCGATCCGGACACCCTGCCGGCCTGCCTCGAAACGACCGCCTGGACGCTCGAGGCCGACGGCTCGCGCGAGGAGATCATGGGCCTCAGGCATCGCGCGCTCGCCGTCGAGGGTGTGCAGTTCCATCCCGAATCCATCCTGACGGAGCACGGCCACGCCCTGCTGCGCAATTTCCTCGAATCGCCGGCGCCGGCGCGCGCGGCCTGAGGGGCGGTGATCGTG
>CAZTZR010000094.1:0-14820 GCA_964618145.1 uncultured Kofleriaceae bacterium | reverse complement strand
CCCTGCTTGTTTCCGGTTGCCACGCGGAACCCGGGGGTATGGATCCGGCCGATGGTCATGACCCGGCCGTGGTGCCCAATGACGATTCCCCCATATTGCAGGATGAGAGGGTTCCCCGCAGTCTGGGGATTCCGGTAAACGGGCTTCCCACCTACAACGAACGGACGCTTTTGCACATGACCAACCGCATCCGTGCGGGTATGCATTGCGGAAACGCCTCTTTGGTGTGTGGCAGCGCTCCGGTGCGTCCCCTGTCGTATTATGCCCAGGCCGGTGCCGCCGCCCATTGGTTCGCAAAGCACCTGCACGATGCCCGGTGTTTCCAGCACCAGACCTGCTGTTTTCTCGAAAATGCGGGGGGCACGATCCAGTGCGACAGCCGCGGATACCAGTGTTCCGGCGGCATGGGCAGTTGCAATGACAACAACTGCGGGGGAACCAGTGTCGCAGAGCGCCTGAGCCTTTTCGGAGCCTCCTACACCGGCGAGAACATCGCCGCAGGCAATTCCACCCCGGCCGCCACCATCTGCCAGTGGCTCAATTCCCCGGGTCATCGCACCAACATGTGCAATGGTTCCCACGGTTCCCTGGGAACGGGCCATCACGCCGGTTCCAACTGCTACAGCAGTTACTGGGTACAGAATTTCGCCGGGGGTACCCCGCCCACGGGCATCGTTTCCGGGAGCCACTGGTCCGACGGGGGCACCGTGGCAGGAGCACTCCTGTATTTTCCGGGAGCCTCCGGGCCACCATTGGCGGCGTCCGTCGTCATCAACGGCACTTGCCACACCATGACCCGGGAATACGGGGATCATGTGACCGGAGCCTGGAGTGTTACCTTGAGCCCGGGTTCGGGCTGCCACACATACTGGTTCCTGGTGACCGGCCACAACCAGGAGCGGTACACCTATCCCTCCGCAGGTTCTTTCCAGATGGGTTCGGGTTGTTCCGGGGACTACATCTCCGATCGGGCGCCTGCCGATTGTGAAGGGGTGATTCCGGAATGCCAGATCGGAGACACCCGTGGCTGCTATACGGGTCCGCAGAACACCCGGAACGTGGGAGTCTGCCGGGACGGTACCGAACACTGTTCCGAAGGATTCTTCACGGGCATCTGCGAAGGAGAGATCCTGCCCACGGCGGAAGTGTGTGGCGACAACCTCGACAACAACTGCAACGGACAGGTGGATGAAGGCTGCGGGGAATTGCCGGATGATGGAGGAGTGCCGGATTCGGGAACGGATGGTGACACCGACGGGGATGTCCACAAGACCACGGCGGATGACGGATGTTCCTGTACGGTGGGGCACACCGGAGGCGGACGGTTTTCCGGTGGATTGATGTTGTTGATGGGACTTTTATTCCTCGGCCGGCGCCGGTGGTTGCGCTTCTGAACCTTTTGTTTCCCCGCCGGAATCAAGTTCAAGTTTTCCTGCAATCAGGGTTTCGAGCACATTGTCGGATACGGGGGCGCGGAACAGGATTCCCCGGATGCTGAACAGGGTGGCTCCCTGGATGTTCAAACGACGGGAGATGGGGATGGTTTCCCGGATGCGGGACAGGTGCCTGTGGTTTTTGATGGCCTGGGTCAATGCCTTCTGGTTGCAATCCAGGGCCCCGCAAAGACTGTTGTAATTCCGGTCGTAATGATAGGCACGGTAACCGTCCAGGGCCAGGTTTTCATGCAGTTGCGGCAGAATATCCATGCCTTTCTGTTCCAGAAATTCCAGGAAAGTTTCCATGGCGCGGGTGTGTTTTCCACCTTCTGCCGGCAGGGGAATCACCTTCAGGTTCAGTTCCGGGAACTTGCGCAGCATGGTGCGGGAAAGTGTCAAAAAATCCTTGTCGTTGGGACTGATGTATGTGGCATACCAGACGAGGGTCAGCCGGGCGTTGTCCGGGCCGACCTGCAGCACGGGCCAGTTTTCGGGAAGGGATTGAGAAACGAAGGCATCGAGGTTTTCCGGCGTGGGGATCCGGTAGGAATCCAGGTATTCCAGATACTGTTCCCTGAATCGGGCTTCTTCGAGTTCCTTCTGTTTTCTTTCCTGTTCCTTTTTGGTCTGTTCCTGTTCGGTTTGCCATTGGTGAGCGGCCTTTTGGCTTTCTGCTTTTCGCTCCCTGTTTTGCTTCTGGCTGACATACAAGCCAAAGCCAAGAATGGAACCGGAAACCACCATGACCGAAATGACGGAGATCAGAGCCCCTTTGCCGGTGACATGAGCCGGGTGGACAGGAGGTGTGCCGGGTGCCGGCATTCCCTGTATATTTTGGGCAGGAGTCGGGCTTTTCGGCAAAGGTGGCGGCTTTCCGGTTTTTTTTCCTGCCGGTTTTTCCGGTTTCCGGAGAAGCAGGTTTCCACAGTATTTGCAATTCAGGGCACCCTGGTCGGCGGCACCTTCCAGGGTGGCTCCGCAGGTTGGACAGTTGGCTACCAGAAAAGGCTTGTCAGTCATGGGGAAAAGATTTTCATGATTGGGCGGAACTGTCAAGCTGCAGTTCCCGGCCGGTGAGTTTCAGAAGGGGGGTGTCCACAATCCGGGGGGCAAATCCGGAAAGATGCGCTTGTGGGCAAAGGAGAGGTTGGGACCGGTGGCTCCCACATGGATGACTCCGGGACCCCGGGGGATGAAGGAAAAGGAAACCTGTCCGTTGGCATCCGTGTACAGGGTGACCCAGAAATCGTCTTCCTTGTGGAAGGAAACGGCGATTCCCTGCCGGGATCCCCCCGAGGCGACTTCCACTCCCACGGTGAGGGTCTGATAGCCCGGGCCGTAGGTTTCCGGTGTCTGTATGGTGAGTTGGAGCGGATCCTGTGTCCAGGGGGAAAGGGAAGGATCCCCCAGGAGGATCAACACGTGGTGGGTCCACCATTCCGAATCATCCGTCATGGTGGTCTGAAGCACACTGAGGGAATACGGGATGGAGCGCATATAAAGGCGCCCGTAATTGAAGATTTCGCCGATGGAAGGGATTTCTTCCACGAACATGCCCTTGAAGAAGGCATGCAGGAACTGGGAACCACCGATGGGACCCAGGCCCACGGCGGTGTTGCCGATGTATGCCACCCCCCCGTGGGGTCCCAGGACATAGCGTTCGCCGGCGCTGTCCTGGTCCGGTTCCTGGGGTTGCCAGGGGGCGTTGCCGGTGTTGGCCACATCGGCGAAATTGCCGGACAGACAAGAGCAGGAGGCAAAAACATTAGGCAGTTCGTTGGTCAGATCATTGACGAAATCCCGGTTGATCAGATCCGTCATCCAGCGATGGGAACCATGTCCGTTGTGGAACACCAGGGAGACGTTGCTTTCCAGGGCCGCCCGGACGGAATCCACGGTGGCCTTCTGGGCACCATAGGTGGAAATGGCCGTGGAAGTAGTGTACAGTTTCTGTACCTGCTGGTGGAATCCCTGGGGAAAAAAGGCGTCAAAGGTGCTTTCCACACCTTCGGCTGCATCAATGTCCCCGATCAGGGGCAGGGTGGAAGCCACATCCGTCATGAGTGCCGATCGCTGGGCAAATCCGGGAATGTGGGTGCGGTAGAAAACCACCTTGTTCAGATAGTTCAGGACTTCCTCTTCCGTATCCGCAGGGACCCGGCCCACGGCCAACTGGGATTCCCGTGCGGTGGCCAGGGAAAAATCCATGTTCATTTCGCCGTATTTTCCGTTTCCGTTGGCATCCCAGGTGGCCAGGATGTTGGCAAAATACATTTCAGAGGGTGCATTGGAGGTGTATTCCTCGAAGGGGACGTAAATGGCATTGTCCACCCGCCGAAAGGGTACCCGTCCGGTGTCGCCCCCGAGAAGTACCCACCTGAGGGAACCTTCGGAGTGGCGCTCCTTCAGGAAGTTCTGCACTTTTTCCGCATCATCGGCTCCGGGGAATTCGGCGACAATGTCTTCGATGACCACCACTTCGGTGGCGATTCCCTCCAGTTGGCGCAATCCGGCGTAGTGTCTCCAGACGGGGGCCAGTTCTCCATCGGACAGGATCACCATCTCGGACTGTTGTCCCATCCGGTTGTCCAGGGTGGTGCGGCCGAGTTCATCGGGCTCATACCATTCCGGGGGAATGGAGGGTTCCGGTTCGTTGTCCCCATCCACGTCGGTTCCGGCGTCTTCTCCGCCCGACAGGGATTTTTCAACCGTGTTGGAACAGGAAAACAGGAAGAACAGCACAGACAGGAATACAAACAGGAATTTCATGCAGGGTTCCCTTTTGGGGTTTTTCGGTTCAGGACCGGGGGGGTTCTAGTAAACACAAACGCAGTAATCTTCAACGACGCCGGTCTGGCAATACCCGCCATCATATCCATCGTAATAGCAGTCGGCATCGCAGTCCACCACATCCCAATCGCAGTCGTTGTAGCAACTGACACCCAAATCGACGGAGTTCAGGCAGGTCGGTGGATCCTCATAGAAACATTCGCAACTGTCCGTGGTGACCACGCAGGCAGAAGCAAAAAACACGACAAAACAGGCAGCAATCAATTTTTTCATGGCAGTCTCCCGGCTGGAGGGAATGGTCAATGGTCGACCCATGTCATCCAGAACTCACCATATTGTAGTAAAAAAACAAGCTGTGGCAAGAAGGTTTTTCAGTTCCCCCATCCGAAGCGGAACCGGCGGAAGAAAACCAGACCCGCCACTAGCAGGAACATCCATCCAATGTTCAACTGTTTGCGGTTTCCGGCCCGGCAGGAACAGCCCTTGTCGGTGGACGGGGCGATGGCGGGCGGCAACACATAAATGGCCCGTTCCAGGATGGCAGAACCGCCATCCGGATTTGTGATGCGCAACTGGAACGCACCGAGGGGGGCATCCTGCGGCACGGCAATTTCCACCAGAACCTCTTCGGGACCGGTGATCTCCACCGAAAGGACCTCCACCTCCCCTGGCAGCAGGGATACCACGGCTCCCGGCTGGAAGTGCATTCCGCTCACCGTGATCGTTCCGGTATCACCCTGATGGTGTTCAAAAGGAGTCACTTCCAGAATGACCGGATCCGGAACGGCCGGTCCTGCTTCCAGCACATAATCGGCCCCCACGTAGAGGGATTCCGGATAAAACATGGGGGTGCCCCCCCGCACCACGGCCAGATAGCGTTTTCCGGAGGCATCCGGCAGGAAAGTGAACTGCACTTTTTCCCCGTCGAAACGGCTTTTGTGAACGGTTTCATCAAGGAGGTTGAAGGAAAGAAGCGTCCAGGGCCCTGGTTCATCCGTGGTCAGCGTAACGGATACCTCCCGGGTAAAGGTGGTGGGCCAGGACAGTTCCCAGTAATTGGTGCCATACGGCTGGGGACGCATGCCCATGGAAGGGGAAGCGGTATTGCTCCGGGAAACAATGAGGTTTCCTGCCAGGGGAGGGATGGAGGTGTACCGGTCGGCCCAGGTCATGGTGGACAGGGGGGAGGTGGCATGGCTGTCCACCAGATAGCGCTGGAGGGCGAACTCCTCGTGGGCTTCGTTCAAGGGGATGTCCTGTTCGGCCAGCAGGTTTTCAATGGATTTCATGTAATGGATGTCGTTTCCGGTTCCGCCGCTTTCCTGCATGGCACCTTCCCACATGCGTCGCACGAGGATGGCCGGGTGTTCCGACTGGTTGTACCGGGTGGCCAGAAAGTGGGGCCAGAGAAACCCCCCGTACCAGTACAGATCCATGTATTCGCCCGCGCTCACGGAACGGTGGGGTTCTCTCTGGAAGGACTCCAGAACCCAGTTCTGGAACCAGATCCCCACCCCCGGATCCACCTGGGCCTCGATAAAGGTGGAGGTGTTTTCCCAAAAGGCAATGTGTTCCAGACAATCCATGGCGGCCTGGGTGGCGTGGGACAGTTCATGGGCCACGGTAGTACGTACCCACTGCTGATCATTGCCCTGGTCGATGACGATGTATGAAGTGCAGTCATCCCAGGGAGTATCCTCGTACCAGTCCACCGGTGCGAGGTATCCGGCGGCAGCCATGCCGGTGCTCTGTACCAGGATGCGGTATCGGCCGAAGGAGGATACGATGGGGGGGGGATAAAATCCCCAGTCCACGATTTCCTTCTGCCAGGAGGTTTCCGCCGCGGTCAGCACGGCCTGGGCCAGTTGTTGGTGCATGATGCCCGGAAATTCCACCCGGATGGGAAAGAGGGTGGAATCGAAATGCATGGCCAAAGGTTCCGGAAAACCATAATCATTGCGAAGTCCCTGCCTTTTGCGGATCTGGAAGTTCTCCACCAGCAATCCGGTGGCGGCCCAGCCGGGCACAGGGTCGGCGGCCACCCGGGCCCGCCAGGGTTCAGGCAGTTTTTCAGGGTTTTTCACGGCCAACTCCCGGACCCGGAGAGCCTCTTCAAGGGGCAGTCGCCCGGCGGCCAGTTCGGCTTCCAGTTGCACCACGAGGGGAATGCGGACAAAAAAGCCGGGATGGGTCGAAACCGGGGAAGAAAACAGGAACAACAGGGAGAAAAGAATGGGCATGGCAGCGTCTCCGGGATTCAGCATACCCTGTTTTTTCCGGGAAGGTTTCATTCTTTTTCCGGGAAGTGGGAATTTGGGGTCCGGATTGTGTGCCAGGGCACGTTTTCCGGACAATCTCCGGAGGGTTGTCCAAAGGGGTGGGAAATTTGCCGTTTTCCGAAGGATGGCTTACCTTTCTGGACGGTGCAGCTCCATGAAACGGAGTCGTTTTTTTGCCCGGAGAGTGTTTTCTTGCCCCACGTACCCGTCCTTCTCGATGCCGTTCTGGCCCTGGCCGGTTTTTCCGCGCCCGATCCCGTGGTGGTGGATGCCACCCTGGGCGGGGCGGGTCATGCCTTCGAGATCGCGCGGCGTCTGCCGCCGGGGGCGCTTTTTGTGGGAGTGGATCGGGATCCGGAGGCCCTTGTCCGGGCCAGGCAACGGTTGCAGGATCTGCCCTGCCGGATTCATCTGGAGCAGGCCGATTTTTCTGCAATCCCGGAGGTGCTTGGCCGCCTGGGACACGACCGGCTGGATTTCCTCCTGGCTGATTTCGGTGTCAGTTCCTTCCAGTTGGATGAGGCCGACCGGGGGTTTTCCTTTCAGGCTCAAGGCCCCCTGGACATGCGCATGAACCCGGACAAGGGAGACACCCTGGAGGAAATGCTCCATGAGGTGACCTGGGAAGAACTGGCGAAAATCCTGAAGGAATTCGGCGAGGAACCGGCCGCCGGCCGGATCGCCCGTGCCATTGTGCGGGCCCACGGGGAACAGCGGCTCAAGACCACCCGGGATCTGGCGCAGGTGGTTTCGTCGGTGGTGCCGGCGTTCACGAGAAACCATCATCCGGCCACGAAAACCTTCCAGGCCCTTCGCATCTGGGTCAACCGGGAACTGGACGAAATCCGGCAACTTCTCCGGCAGGTTCCCGGGATGCTGGCCCCCGCAGGGGTCATGGCGGTCATCACCTTTCACTCCCTGGAGGACCGGCTGGTCAAGCAGGTCTTCACCGGTCTTTGCCATCCGGAACGGCAGGTGCCCGAAGGGTTGCCCCTGATGCGGGATCAGTTGCCCAAAAGCCCGTTTCGCATGGAGGGTCCCATCCTTCCGGAACCCTCCGAAACACAGGAAAATCCCCGCGCGCGCAGCGCCAAACTGCGTGTGTTGCGGGTGGTGGAGGAATCATGAGAGTCCATCAGACGGAGGAACTGTTCGGGCTGGATGTGTTTTCCGGCCCCCTGGAAGCGGAATCCCCTGCTGCGGAAGAATCCGGCGAAACAACATCCATCCCCCGGAAAAAACGGAAAATCCCGGCGGTGGATGTGTTTCAACTGGCCGGTCCCCTGAAACGGGGTCTGGGGGAGCTGTGGTGCAAGAAACTTCTTCTGGGAATGGTGTTCACGGTGATTGCCGCCACGGTGGGCATCTCGCTTTTCACCCTGGTGATGAAGACCAAAAGGAAGGCGGTCAGTTACGAGTTGTCCTATCAGACCCGCCTGTTCCGGCGCATGAGCAAGCACCGGGCGATTTATGAACTCGAATATGCCTACCAGAAGGAAAACCATCCCCTGGTACACAACCAGGTACAGGAGGGATGGCGCAAGATCACCCCCCATGACCTGACGTACATTCCCATGAACCGCAGGGATCTTCCCCGGAAACGAGACATGTCATGGCAGCAGTGAAACCTCTGGAACCCAAGGGACATGTCCCCGTGGAAACCGCCCTGTGGCACGCCGGAAGATTCTGGGTGGTGGCGGCCATTCCGGCATTGGGTCTGGGCATCCTGTTTTTTTCGGCTTTCCGCATTCAGGTAATGGGAAGTGAAAAACACAAAAAGACCGTGGAAAGTTTCAGTTTTTCCCAGCGCCGGCTGCCGGTCACCCGGGGCTTCATCATCGACCGTGGGCACAATCCCCTGGCGGTTCCCACGGAACTGCCGTCGGCCATCATCGACCCCGTGCAACTGGCCATGGGATTTTTGCGGCGGGTGGATCCGAACATCACCAACCTGGACTACGGACTGGAGAATCCCCGGACCCGGGAACAGTTGCATGCGAGCCTGATTGACTTTGCCAATGAAGTCTCCTTGGTGCTGCATGAAAATCCCTACGTGATGCGGGAGAAAATCTTCGAGGCCGTGCTTCGCAAGGCCCGTTTCATGTACCTGAAAAGACATATCACCGAAGAGGAACTCGAGGCTCTCAAGACGCTTTCCATGCCGTCATCCGTGATGTGGACCACCCTGGAGGATGCCCGGCATTACCCGGGTCGCAGCCTGGCCGCCCAGATTCTGGGTTTCACGGGGATTGACGGCCATGGTGCCGAGGGCATCGAGAAGAAGTTCGACATTGATCTGGCCGGTTCTTCCTCCCTGATGCGGGTGCAAAAGGATGCCCGCAACCATACGCTGCTGATCCACGGACTTCCGGACATCGAGATGGGAGGCGCCAATCATGTGGTTCTGACCATCGACAGCCAGATGCAAAGGGACGTGGAGGACATCCTGGAAAAGGGAGTGAAGCATTACGGGGCCATTTACGGTACGGCCATCGTGATGGATGCCCTCAACGGGGAAATCCTGGCCATGGCCAATGCTCCGCTGGCGGACCTGACGGTGCGTCATGCATTGCCTCCGGAATTCTTCCGCAACCGGGTGGTGGTGGACGCCTACGAACTCGGATCCGTCATCAAGCCCCTGACCATGGTGGGGGGGATGGACCAGGGACGGGTGCATGCCAACAGTGATGTACCCCTGGATTTCAAGGTGATCTTCCGGGACAAGGCGCCCTGGACTCCCAAGGACCACATCTCCCTGTCCATGGCAACCATCAAGCCCGCGGACATCGTTGCACGCAGTTCCAACCGCGGGATTGCCAAAGTAGCCGAATTGATGGGGGAACGGGCCTTGTATGACCTGTTCGTGAAACTGGGGTTCGGCCAGCCCACCGGGGTGGAGTTGCCCTCGGAGGCGGGGGGCGTGCTGCCGGCGTTGCGCTTCTGGACCAACAAGGTGTATCTGGCCACCCACAGTTACGGACACGGTTTTTCGGCGACCCTGCTGCAACTGGCACAGTCGTATACGATTTTTGCCAATGACGGGCACATGGTGCGACCGCACATCGTGCGGTTTGTGGTGGATGATCGCGGAAACCAGGTGGCCTGCTACAGTCCCGCGGCCTGCAACAAACCCGTGGCAAAGCGCCGGGTGGTGCGCAATCCGCAGGTGACCCGTGACGTTCTGGCCATGATGCGCAAGACGGTGACGGCGGGTACGGGCACCAAGGCGGACATCTCCCGGTTCGGTTACACCGTGGCGGGCAAGACGGGGACGGCGGAAAAACTGGCTGCCGACAACAAGAAGGGATACAGCGAACACCACAACCGCGTGACCTTCGTGGGACTGGTTCCCGCCGAGAATCCCCGGGTGGTGATCGCGGTGATGCTGGATGACCCGGATGGATGTCCCGACAGCGTTTCGGACAAGAACGTGGATGAAATCATGCGCAAGGATGCGGGATATGTGGCGGCTCCGTTGTTTGCCCAGGTGGCGCGGGTGGCCATGTACCGTCTCGGGGTTCCCCCGGATCTGGCCACCTCCGCCCAGGTGGCGGGACGCCGTTCGACACCGGTCGCGGCCCGATCCCAGGGCCCGTATCTTCCGCCGCTTCCGGTGCCGGAAAAGGTGGCCATGCCGGACTTTCGCGGCAAGAGCCTGGCGGCTTCGCTGGAACTGATGGGAGAGAACCGGTTGAAATGCCAGGTGGTGGGACACGGCACGGTGGTGGCACAGTCCCCCGAGCCTGGAGGTCCCCTGCATCCCTGCAAACTGATCCTGCACCCCGGCCCCCTGCCGGATGGCCAGGATACCCTGGAAAGCCCCAACCCATGAAAAAACCGCCCGAATCCATTGCCGAATTGATGGAAAAAGTCCGGATTCCCCTGGACGGACTTACCGGAGAACAGGTGAAAATACTTGAAAATACTGAGGTTTCCGGGGTGACTGCCGATTCCCGGAAAGTGACCGCCGGCACCTGTTTTGTGGCTCTCAGGGGGCAGCACATCGATGGACACGGCTATGTGGCCGATGCACAACGCAGTGGTGCTGCATTGGCCGTTGTGGAGAAAATTGTGCCCGATGTCGGGATTCCCCAACTGGTGGTTCCCGACACGGAGGAAATCCTGGCCTCCCTGTGTGCCGCTGCGGCCGGAAACCCCGAAAGGGACATGACATTCATCGGTGTCACAGGCACCAACGGAAAGACCACCATCACCACCCTGGTGTACCGGATGCTGCAGGCATGCGGGTTTGTCCCCGGACTCATCGGGACGGTTGCCTATCATTACGGGGAAGTGGTGGAGCCTTCGATCTTTACGTCCCCGGTGCCGGAAATCCTGTTTCCCCTTTTAGCCCGCATGCGTGGGGCCGGCGTGGACACGGTGGTCATGGAGGTTTCCTCCCATGGCCTGGCCCTCCAGCGGATGCGCGGCATCCGGTTCCGGATCGGGGTCCTGACCAACTTCACCCAGGACCATCTGGATTTTCACGGAACCATGGAAGAATACGCCAGGGCCAAGAGCCTGCTCTTTTCCGAATACATGGCGCCGGAATCGTCCGTGGTGGCGTGGACCGGCAATCCCGACATGGGGCGGATCATTCCCCCGGATACTCCGGTGGTGGGTTACGACCTGGCCGCCGCGGCCGGCGTTACGGTGCATGCCACGGATCTGGAGCTTTCCATTGAAGGTCTTCGTTTTGAAGCCCATACCCCTTCGGGTTCCGTCCGGATCCATTCCCCCCTGATCGGGGAACACAACGTACAGAACTTGCTGGCGGCCTGTGCCATCGCACACCTGCTGGGGCTGAATCCGGAACAATGGGCACCGGTGCTGGAAAAAGTCACGGTGTCCGGGAGACTGGCCCGGGTGTTTGCCGGGGATGTTCCGGTGTTTGTGGATTATGCCCATACCCCCGATGCCCTGGATCGGTCCCAGATGGCCTTGCGGCCCCTGACCCGGGGTCGGTTGATCACGGTTTTCGGCTGCGGCGGGGATCGGGATCGCAACAAGAGACCCAAAATGGGGCATTCCGTGCGCACCCATTCGGATCTGGCGGTGGTGACTTCGGACAATCCCCGTACGGAGGATCCTGTGGCCATCATCGGGGAGATCCTTGAAGGCACCGGTCCGGCGGACCTGCAGGAGACGGACCTGGCGTCGGCCCCCAGGGGTGTGTTCGTCGAACCGGACCGGGCCCGGGCCATTGCCACCGTGATTGCGGCGGCCCGTCCGGAAGATGCCGTGCTGATTGCCGGCAAGGGCCACGAGGATTACCAGATTGTCGGGACACAGAAGTTCCATTTCGATGATTCCGAACACGCCCGGGATGCCCTGTTGTCCCGGAAAAGGGGATAGATCCATGCCACATCGACTGATGGATCTGGCACACAGGCTCCACGCCAACTGGGTGTTTCCCGAACCCCTGGAAGATGGTCCGGACCCCCATCTGTATCCGGACGGTCTTCAAGGCGAATTCACCCGTCTGGTGATTGATTCCCGGCAGGTACAACCCGGGGATCTGTTTTTTGCCCTGTCCGGGGAACACACGGACGGCCACCGGTTCGTACAGGCCGCCTTTGAAAAGGGGGCCGTGGCCTGTGTGGTTCAAAGGGAATCCGGAGACCGCCTTTCTGGGCCGACTCTGGTGGTGCCCGACACCCGGGCCGCCCTCTGGGAGGCCGGTCTTCTGGTGAGGGAATCCCTCCGGCGGACCCGGCTGGTGGGGATCACCGGATCCTGCGGAAAGACGTCCACCAAGGAGTTCTGTGCATCGGCCCTGGGTTTTCTGGGGAAGACCACCGCCACCCTGGGCAATGCCAACAATGACCTGGGGTTGCCCCTGTCCTTCTCCCGGTTTGACGGGGATGAACAATTTGGCGTGCTGGAAATGGGCATGAATGCCTTCGGGGAGATTGACCGGCTGTCTTCGGCCGTGGGTCCGGAGGTGGGGATCATCACCTCCATCTTTCCGGTGCACCTGGAGGGAGTGGGCAGCCTGGACGGGGTACGCAAAGCCAAAGGAGAGATGATTCCCCATATCCGGAAGGTGCTGGTGGTTCCGGACACCGAGGAGGAACTGGCAACGCAGGGCGAACAGAGGGGTCTGCGGGTCCTGCGGTTCGGGGACACCCCGCAGGCGGATTTCCGGGTGGTGGACCTTCAGGTGGCTGCGGATCATTCCATGTTGCGCTTTGCCTCTCCCGCGGGGGAATTTTCCGTGCGCATTCCGGTGCCCGGAGAACACCAGTCGAAAAATGTTCTGGCGGCCCTGGCGGCGGTACATGCCCTGGGTCAGCCCATGGAGCCGGCCATTTTCGGACTCGAAGACACCCGCCTTCCGGGTTCCCGGTCCCGGTTGATCAATGCCGGTGGGGTACAGGTGTTCGATGACAGTTACAATGCCAGTCCGGCTTCCCTGGCAGCCGTCTGGAATTGGGCCGCTTCGGTGCACACCGGCCGGCTCCATCTGGTGTGCGGAGACATGCTGGAATTAGGGGAGCACGCCGCCTTATTGCACCGGGAAGCGGGGCAACTGGCTCGCAGCCTGTCCTGCGCTTCGGTGGTATATGTGGGAGCGCATGCTCGCGATTTCGCCTCCGGCTTTGGCGACGGGGATCTTTGGGTAGCCAGTGACCCCGTTTCTGCGGTGGAACGGATTTTTCCAGCATTGCAGCCCGGGGACTGGGTGGTGGTCAAGGCCAGCCACGGAGTGGGACTCGCGGATTTTGTGGAGCAGTTGACCCGAAAACTCAACGCACCGGTCAATTCCGATGGGTCCTGAATCCAGTCAGTGGTAGTCCATCTTCCTGGTCGGAAACGTGAGTTTTCCCATGTAAAAATTGAAAGTGGATCCTTCCACTCCGGGGATGGCATCAATTCTCTTTTTAGCCAGTAATAGATAATGGAACTTCTTTGATTTGATTTCCAGGGTTATGATCCGTATCTCTTCCATGACGAACAGGATGCGCACGCCGCTGGCCTGCAACATGGTTTTGACCGATTCGATGTCAGCATCCTTGCGGAGTAGCACCATCAACTGACCGGGAACAATTTTTCTCCCGCCGGGAGTCATGATGAATCCGTCATCGATGGGTTGAGCCGAAGGGGCGTCCATCGGGGAGCGCCGGGGGGGTCGCTGGTTGATCGGGTGGGGCGGTTCGTCCTCCAGGCACGACCCGGTTATGGATGGGATCAAGAAATACAGAATCAGACGCCAGTGCATATCATCACCCTATCCCAAGGGTCCAACTGAAGTCAATGATCAGTATTTGGAGAACCCGGGAATTGAGTTTTTTTAGACGATGGCACGATTTCTTAAAGTATTATATGAACGGTTGCCTCTGGAGGAGAACAACCGGATGTTTGGGGCAATTCCGCATCCTCCAGAACAAACAAGACCATTGGCAGTAGTTCGAAAACCTTTGTAGTCAAACGCATTGGACTGACATCGTTCATATCTGGCCTCCACTGCCACTGCTTGACAATTGCTCATTTTCGGCTACATACAATCAGGCTGTTTCTGGAGGATCCCATGACAAACTATTTTAACTTGCGCCCCCCCGGTTCATGATTTCTTGTTGTGCTTTTTTGCTGTTCTGGACGTATGCCATGGCGGTTGACGCCACGATTCCGCATTTCAACGTCCCGCATCAAAACGCCAATATCGGCTGTTCCATGCACCTGACCTGGGATCAGGACCGGGATGGTTTCTGGGACCAGGCCGAAGCCGAATTGGTCTGGGCCTTTGCTCCGTGGATTGAGTTTGATGAAAAGGAGGATTTCATTCTATTGCAGTTCCCGATTTGACGAACTGTTTTACGACCACATGGCGGGCTCCTCGAATTCCCGGGTGGATTCCGGGATGATTCACCCGCGGGTATGGATTTCCGACGGCAAGCACGGGCTGTATCCGACCCGTCGTATCTGTGAAGATTCATGGCACGAATGGTGGTATGAAGATTGTGGTCTGGACAACGCGGAAAACCAAAGGGGAATCCTGCTGCCGGGAATTCCCCTGCATAGGGCACATGATCGACTCTATGGAAACAATGCGGATTTCCATCAGTGGACCTTGAAACTGGGACAATTGGAAACGACTGGAGACACGGAACTCCTCCGGGATTTGGTCTATCGTGGGAATCTGGGGGAACTTCATCTGTTGTTGATCGAAGATATTCCCTGGTTTCCCGGGGAAAACACCCGACTCAAATGCTTCTGTGGCGGGCATCGTCCCAATTGCAAGCATTACAACAAGGTTATCTTTCCCACCGCAGGATGGACGGTTCCCATGAGTACCTGGTTGCCAATCATGTGTG
>CAZTZR010000093.1:0-15085 GCA_964618145.1 uncultured Kofleriaceae bacterium | reverse complement strand
ACTGCGCGTACCAATACTTCAGGGCGGGATCCCAGTCTCTCAAAAAACCAGTCCTCCCTGTGTGCCATGGAGGTCAGGGCCGCAATGGAACTGTCTAGCGCCATGTACAATCTTGGATTCGGGATGGATTCGGCTGCCTCCAGAAACCGCAGCACCAATTGCCCGTCCAGCCGGGGAACTTCCCTGGGGTTCAGATTGTTCACCAGTCGGCGGAGCGCATCCACAGCCACCGTCTGGTACGGTTCGTCCCGGGTGGCCAGAAATGCGGAGAAGGTGTCCAGTACATCGGCGATGCCTTTGCCCGTGCGCAGGAACCATTCCCGCACCTTTTCGTCCTGCCGGTTGGGGCAGGTAACCCGGGCCCCCCAGGGCTGGACCTGGCAAACTTCCACCAGTTGCTCCAGATGCTCCGCCAACTCGGGGTCCACCCGGAACTTCGGGTCGGCCTTTGGCGAAGGAGATGGCGTATCATGTGAATTGCCGGGGCTGGAAGACCGCCCGCAGGCTTGCAGGCAGAACAACAGGAGGAACAGTGCAGGCAGTTGTTTAGTCATGGCTGGGTCCTTGGCAGATTCCCGGGGAAGGCGCAAGGCCTTCCCCGGCGGCACGGGAACTAATTACAGTAGAAAAGTTCAAGCAGTTCATCACCCCGGCCATACTGTTCATCCGCCGGATATCCGATGCCTTCCAGGATGTTGTACAACTGTGTGCGGATGTCCAGATAGGTTTCGTTGCGCCGGTTGGTGGCAGAGGGGCTATCCTGTACACACAGGTACTTGTCGATCCCGCAGCCGTCAATGGTGTCACAATACTGGTTCCGGGCTGTCACGTCATGCAGGTTCATGTCTCCGTAAAAGCCGACTCCGTCAATGAGCACCAACCGGACATCCCGGGCCTGGCTGTCCATGAGGGCATCGTAGGGATTGGCACCCGTACGTCCGAAAACGGCAATGTCCGCCCGGTACCCCGCCTCCAGGCGACCGATGTGCTCCTGCAGTCCCACCACCTCGGCGGCCAGCCATGTGGACATCTCCCATATCTTTTGCGAGGTCAGTTCGGGAATTCCCTGACTGGTGCCAAAAGCCCGTGCATACCGCATCTCGGCCAGCATATCGTCCTCGCCGGAAACCGTCCAGTCCGGAGCCAGCGACACGGTGATTCCCAACTGCAGGATGCGCTGGATGGGGGCCGTCTGTCCGTAGAGTGCGATGTTGCTTGAAGGGGACCAGACAACCTTGGAATTGGTGTCCAGCACCTCCTGCAATTCCTCTTCGGTCAGGGTCATGCTGTGAATCAGCACCGAGGTGCCGTTGTACAAAAGAGAAAGTCCGTTGTGCCGGTTCGGCCGGGGATCCCGCCCTGCCCAACTGCCGAATTCTTCCGTGATGAAGTTGCCGGTGACGCCTTCGGCCATGTGAACATGAAAACGGGTGATGGGATTCACCTCCCGGGTGAAATACTCCATGTAGGTCGCTGCCTGTGCATCGGTGACATCCCTCGGGGAAGCGATGATGCCGTGCATGTGATCATATCCCAGTCCGTGGTACAGGTTCGCGTTTCGCACCCCCCAGTTGATGCAGTTCCCCGCTGCGGACGGCTGCCCCTGCATGGTGGTGGTGCCATGGGCCATGCACCGCAGTTCCGCCCATTTGGACCCCGGACAAAAGTGGGTGTTGGCAGAACGGTTTTTCGAATAGGGAAGAATGTGCGCCTCATATTGTGGGTCATCGGCCCACTGGTACCGGTTGTCGAACAGGCGCGGGGGATCGGGCACCCACTCGGGCAGGAAGTTGTAACTCATGTGGTTGTGGGCATCAACGAGCCCGGCAGAAATGATGCCGTTGGTCTGGATGATGGTGGGATCCTCGGCCCCGGCCTCCTGGTTGCAGACCTCCGCCACGCAGGTGATGAAATTCTGTACCACCAGAACCTCCCCGGGGGAAAGCACCCCGGTGGGGGTCAACACCGTCCCCCGAAGCAGAAGACCGCTCTGTCCGGTGCGCAGCACTTCGGCGGGAGGGGTTGGTGTGGATGTTTCCCCTGCGTGATAACAGGAGGTCGTGAGGATTTCATCGCAGTCCAAAGAACAAATCAGAAAACCACCGTCAAAACCGAAATCCAGGCATGTGGCCCCGTCAAAGTCCGGGCTGTCACAGACCTCGCCCTCTTCAAGGATCCCGTTCCCGCATTCGGGCTGCTGGTTATTATTATTGTTATTGTTATTGTTGTTGTTATTGTTATTGTTATTGTTGTTATTGTTGTTATTATTTACATTGTTTATCACGACATTCCGACAGATGCCGGCCACACAGGTCCAGGGTTCATTGCAGGTGTTGTCGGAAAAACAGGCATACCCCAACTCTCCGGTGTTCTTTTTGCCGGAGGTTCGATCGTCGCAGCCTGTCAGGGAAAGGATTGGCAGCACGAAAAGCATCATGAGAACGGGGCGAGGAAACATGTCGAACTCCATCAAGGGGAAAAGAGGAACAAAAACGGACAACCCAAAACAATGTAGCAGAACCGGCAGAAAGGAACAGGCCGGACAGGGGAAAAATCACAATTTTCCCCTTTCGGGCCAGGAATCCACCACCATTGCAGGCAATCCAAGAGCCAACACATGGTCTGGCAGATCCGTCACAACCACTGCGCCGGCTCCCACCATGCAGTGTTTGCCTATCCGCCGGTTTTCAATGACGGTGACGCTGGCGCCAACCCATGTCTTTTCCCCGATTTCCACTCCCGGACACAGAACTGCACCAGTGGCCACATGACAGAAATCGCCCACTTTGGCATCCTGATCCACCACCGCCCGGGTATGCAGGATGCTGCAATCCCCGATGACCGCCCCAGGACCGACAATGGCCCCGGCACACACCAGACAGCCGGACCCCAGGCGGGCCGACGGGGAAATGACGGCAGTCGGATGTACCGCAGAAAGCAGCCTCACGCCGGCATCCCGGAACAGGGTCGCAAGCCGGGCCCGGGATTCCCCGTCCGCCACGGCAATGGCTGCCGCCTGGAAGGGATATTCTCCGGTTTCCAGGATCAACTCGGTGCCAAAAACCGGTCTGGAAAGGAATTTTTGGTTCCGCAGTGCAGGATCCGGATCCAGAAAACCTGCCACCGGTATTTCCCTCAGGGAAAAAATCTCGAAAATGCTTTGGGCCAGGTCACCGGTTGCATAAATCACCACGGAAGGATACTCGCGAGACATCAAACCACCTTTGCACCGGCCGGAACCTCCGGATGGGGTCCCTTGTGAACCGCTACCCGTGAAGGATGACATGTTTTGCGGTTTTCGAAAACACATTATTTAATGACGTTTTTCTGGAAATTCCGCTTGACAACCGAATCCGGCCTCTGTAGAAAAGGGGCAGCTCGCGGAGAGCCACCCCAGGACGCCATTTTGGGGTTTCCGCTGGTGCGGCTCGGGAGGAGTGGCCGAGCGGTCGAAGGCGGCGGTCTTGAAAACCGTTGTGCGAAAGCACCGGGGGTTCGAATCCCTCCTCCTCCGCCGGCAGAACTTGTCTTTCGGCAAGGTGGCAGCCACCTGGAGAGCTGACCGAGTGGCCGAAGGTGCACGCCTGCTAAGCGTGTGAGCTCACAAGGCTCCGAGGGTTCGAATCCCTCGCTCTCCGCTGATCTTTCACATTTTGCGCCCATAGCTCAATTGGATAGAGCATCGGTCTACGGAACCGGAGGTTAGAGGTTCAAATCCTCTTGGGCGCGCCACCTCCCATTTTTCATGATTCCGGTAACCCCTCTTTGTGCCGTTGTTTCCTCCATGCGGGTCCGTCAATGGACCAAGAATCTCTTTGTATTTGCCCCCCTGGTCTTTTCCCACAACCTGTTCTCCCTGCGACTGAAAGACGTATTCGTCATGGCCATCGCCTTTTGCCTGTCCGGCAGTGCGGTGTATTTCTTCAACGACATTCATGATCGCGATCTGGACCGCCTTCACCCTGTCAAACGCCTGCGTCCCGTGGCCAGCGGCCGCCTTGCGGTTCGCACTGCATGGATCCTGGCGGCCCTGTGTGGTCTGGCCGGGCTGGGACTGGCCACGGTATCCGGCGGCTGGATTGGCCTTGGCATCGCGTCGTCCTACCTGTGCCTGAACGGAATGTATTCCTTGCGCCTCAAGCGGGTGGCCTACCTGGACGTCCTGTGCATCGCCACCGGGTTTTTGCTCAGGGTGTTCGCCGGTGCGGCCGCCGCCCGTGTGCCGGTATCCTTCTGGATCCAGTTGAACACATTTTTGCTTGCCTTGTTTCTGGGATTCGGCAAGCGTTTTCATGAACTGACGGTCCTGCGGCAGGCCAACCGGATTTCTCCTGTCGAAAACCCGTCCGGTGCCGATCGCTTCGGGAGTCTGGCCAGACCGGCCCTCGGGCACTATCATCCCCGCACACTGAATGCCTTGCTGGGTATCCTGCAGGTTTTGATCCCCATGACCTTTCTGGCCTATACGCTGGATCCGGTATCCGCCCGGCACCATCACCTTGTCTTTACCGTTCCATGGATCACCTTGGCCCTGTACCGGTTTCACCGGATCAGTTCCGAACCCGGGAAATGGGCGTCTCCCACTGACCGCATGCTGCAGGATCCCTGGTTCCTGTTGCTGGCTGCCGGCTGGGCTGCCTCCGTGATGTGGCTTCTGTATGCCAGACCGAACTGAAGGTTTCCGGTTTCCTGGAAGAATCTCCTGCCTTTCCGGAAACTTCTACTTTGTGGTTTTTCAATCATGAGGTATATTGTCCCGCGACTTGATCAGGAGGGAGCTTTTGGTTAAGAAAAAACGTAAGAACAAACAGAAGCGCTCGACCGGATCCCATGATGTCGTGACTTCCGCCATTTCGGCTGAACAAAGCCCGCTGTACATTGACATCGCGTCCCCCGCCACCGGCCCGAAAACGCCCGACCGCTACCGTAGCCAAACCCGCAGCGAAGTGGAGGATCTGGGCACCGCCAGCCCGGAACACGGCATGGTGACCGGCTCCATTGTCGGCTTGACCAGCGGAGAAATCCGCATTGACAACGACGCCGCACTCTCCATCCGTTTTGAAGCCGACGGGCCTGTTGAAAGCAAGTCCTCCAAAGGGAGCATTGTGGTAAACGAAGGCGCAGAGGTGGAAGAACCGGAGCGCTATGCGTTTCATGGCACGGACCCGGATCCGGACGGCCCCACCCCTGCCCCGGGAGTGCCCGACAGACAGGACCCCGAAGAGGGAGCCGGGGATACGGAGCCCTTGGGGGACGAAGATTTCATCGAGGATCTCGGACCTGGGCTTCCGGAGGAAACCGAACAACCCAAAAAACGCAGAAATACCCTTCCCCAGCATGCCAGGCAATCCTCCGAATTGCCGGAGGTCAGCGGGGAGATTTGCATCGTCAGCGGCGAAATTGCCGTGGTACCGGAACACGACATTCCTCCCAAGCGTACCACACGGGACTTGAAAGCCCGGGCCAAACCCGCTTCCGAGCCAGTCCCGGAGATTCCTTCCATCATCACAGAGCCACCGCCGGCACCCGTTGCCGTACAGCCGGATCCGCCACCGCCGGCACCCGTTTCCGTACAACCGGATCCGCCACCGCCGGCACCTGCAGCATTCGAGGAAACTCCCATTGATGAAAAGATCCTGGCCGAACGCCGTGAAAAGAAACAGCGGCAAAGCGAGGAACTCAGGCGAATCATAGCATCCGTGCCGGTTCCGTTCGCACTGGACATTCCCGACAAAAGTTCGGCCCCTTCCGATGAAGGGTTTGTTCCTGCTGTTCCAATGCCGGATGCCCAAGCCGGGTCTGCCGTTTCACTTTCACCGGATCCTCCGGATGAAAAGCCTCCGGAACCCAAAACCGGGACGCCCACGACTTCGGCAAAGGAAACAAAACAAAAGAAAGTGGCTGCCACTCCACTTGAGGACTCCCTGGTTTCTTCCAAAATGGAGAAAATGAGTTCCGTGCAGCATTCCGGCCGACTTCCCCGGGGAGTGAGCCGGGATGATCTTCCTTCCAAGGCATTTTCCACCATGGAAGAGGAATTCTTCGACAAGGAATTGCATCCGGAAAATGACTATTCCGGCCTTGAAGAAGTATTTGCCCAGATGCAGGAGCAAAACGGCAACGGCAACGGCCTGTTCAGCAGCATCAAGCGATTGTTCGTGGCCGATGCCCCTGCCCCGAAAAACGGCAACGCCAAAAAACCCGCTGCCAAAAAACCAACTTCCAAACCCAGGAAGAAGAAACCGGACAATGCTCCAAAAAAACCCTGAGTACCATGTCCTTACAGGGATTTGTGGTGCCAGCGGAATGATCTATGCCC
This sequence comes from uncultured Kofleriaceae bacterium, assembly GCA_964618145.1. GTDB lineage: Bacteria > Myxococcota_A > Polyangia > HGW-17 > HGW-17 > HGW-17. The sequence goes on along the minus strand of CAZTZR010000093.1, from coordinate 8,766 downwards.
GCTGTGCACTGGAAATACTGTCTGGGGTTCCGGATGTCATCACCCATCTGACCATCTCGGATGCGGCCCATCAGGTTTTGGACAACGAATGCCCGGCCCCGGAAATCGACCGGCTGCGGAAACTGGCGGATCACGTTCATGCTCCGGACCGTCTGGATGCATGTGTGGCCAGCGGCTCCTTTTCCCTCCATGGCATGCTGGTTGCTCCCTGCTCCCTGCATACGGCCATGGCCCTTTCCTGCGGACTGGCCAACGATCTTCTGCTGAGGGCCGGACAGGTCTGCCTGAAACAACGACGCCCCCTGGTCCTTTTGTTGCGGGAAACCCCCCTGGCGTCCCACCACCTTCGCCGGCTTGCCGATCTATCCGATGCGGGAGCCGTGATCATGCCCGCAGCCCCGGGATTCTATTTCCGGCCCGAGTCCATTGATGAACTTGCCCGGCAACTGGTCCTGCGCGCCCTGGCGTTCCTGGATCTGCCGGGTCTTCCCAGGGGATTCGAGTGGAATCCCCCGGAACCGTGAGTTTTTCTGTTTTTCCCCTTGCAACCCCTGAGAAAAAGTGGTAATGGGGATCGCCCTCGTGGCTGATTTGTTTACTCATCACCCACGCATGGAACCCCCTTGGCGTGCCATTGTTTTTTGGTAATGGGGGAACCAACACCCATGCGGAGGATCAACGCCAGAAGGAGAACCGTCCATGTCTGAAAACGAAAACATCCACACTGCCACCTCCTTGCGCGAACTTTTGGAAGCCGGTGTCCATTTCGGACACCAGACCCGGCGCTGGAATCCGAAGATGCGCCAGTACATCTTCGGCGTCCGCAACGGTGTGCACATCATCAACCTGGAAGCCACCCTGCCGCTGTTCCAGAAAGCTTACGATTTCGTAGAACGCACGGCTGCCAAGGGAGGCACCATCCTGTTCGTCGGCACCAAAAAGCAGGCACAGGACGTGGTCATTGAAGAAGCCACCCGCGCCGGCATGTATTACGTGGTCAACCGCTGGCTTGGCGGCACCCTGACCAATTTTTCCACCGTGAAGGCTTCCATCGAGAAACTGAAGCGTTTCGAAGAGATGGGCAAGGACGGCACCCTGGAAAAACTGACCAAGAAAGAACGCCTCCAGATCGATCGCGAATGTGTGAAACTGGAGAAAAACCTGGGCGGCATCAAAGACATGCGCAACCTTCCCGCCGCCATCTTTCTGGTGGACCCCACCAAGGAGCGCATCGCCGTGGCCGAAGCCCGCACCCTGGGAATCCCCATTGTGGCCGTGGCCGACACCAACTGTGATCCCGACCCTATCGACTACATCATTCCCGGCAATGATGATGCCATCCGCGCCATCCGGCTGTTCGCCGGCCGCATTGCCGATGCGGTGCTGGCAGGAAAAGCCCAGGCCAAGGATCTTCCGGTCCGGGAAACCATCCAGACCGAAGCCCGGCCGAGCGCTCCGGCAGCCCCTGCGGCCCCCGAGGAAAACCCCGTCAATCCCGACGTGGTGTTTGCATCCGGAAAGGCTGTGAATCTTCAACCCGACGGCACGGGACGCCCCGAGGATCGCCGGTAATTTTTTATGACTCTCTTCCACCGAAAGGATGATTGAAATGGCTACTATCACTGCTGCCATGGTACAGGAACTCCGGCAAATGACCAGCGCCGGCATGGTCGAATGCAAAAAGGCATTGACCGAATGTGAAGGGGATATGGAAAAGGCCAAGGAACTGCTTCGCAAGAAGGGCCTTGCCACCGCTTCCAAAAAAGCCGGCCGCATCGCCGCCGAAGGTCAGGTTCACTCCTACATCCACGGGGGAGGCCGTATCGGCGTTCTGGCTGAAGTCAACGTCGAAACCGATTTTGCCGCCCGCACCGAGGACTTCAAGGATCTGGTCCACCAGATCTGCCTGCATATAGCCGCTTTTTCTCCCCAGTACGTGACCCGGGAAGAAATCCCCCCCACAGTCATCGAAAAGGAACGGGAAATCTACACCGAACAACTGCGCAATGAAGGCAAGCCCCCCCAGGTGATCGAAAAGATCGTCGATGGCAAAATCAAGAAGTTTTACAGCGAAGTCTGCCTGATGGACCAGCCGTTTGCCTTTGACACCAAGATCACCATCACCGACATGGTCAATGATGTCACGGCCAAGATTGGCGAAAAGGTCACCGTCCGCCGCTTCGTCCGCTGGGAACTCGGCGAAGGCCTGGAAAAGCGCGTGTACGACCTGGCCAAGGAAGTCGCCGCGGAAATGGACAAATAGGGAGGCGACATGCCGGTCTCCCGCATCCTGCTGAAAATCTCCGGCGAAGCCCTCATGGGGAACCAGACCCACGGTCTGGACCCCGCCATGCTTGATTACGTGAAATCCGAAGTACAAAAAGTGGTGCAGGCCGGCATCGAAACCGCCATCGTGGTGGGCGGCGGCAACCTGTTCCGGGGGGTTTCGGCCTCCATGTCCGGACTCTCCCGGCAGACCGGGGACACCCTCGGGATGCTCGCCACCCTCATGAACGCAACTGCCCTGGCCGGATTCTTCTCGGCCAACGGACTGCCGGCGAAAGCGTTTTCCGCCTTCCCCGTGGGGAACCTCATCACACCGTTTTCCGCCGATGCCGCCAGGGAAACCCTTCAGTCGGGCAAGGTGGTCATTTTCGGCGGAGGAACCTCCAATCCGTACTTCACCACCGACACGGCTGCGGTTCTTAGGGCCCTGGAAATCGGCGCGGATTTTCTCGTGAAGGCCACCAAGGTGGATGGCATTTATTCGGCCGATCCTGTCAAGAACCCCGATGCCGAATTCATTCCGGTGATCTCCTATTCGGATGTTCTCCAGCGAAATCTCCGGATCATGGATGGATCCGCCATTGCCATCGCCCGGGAAAACCGCCTGCCCGTGCAGGTGGTCGCCCTGCGCACCCCCGGTGCCATGCTGGCCGCCCTGTCCGGCGAGCCCGTGGGTTCGCGAATCATTCCGTAATCCCCCCGGCGGGTTTTGAATACATACAGGGTCCCTTTCGTCCGATACCCGCAGGGTCCAGTACCCCGACCATACGGAGGTCCCATGAAGATTCAGGCTTTATTTCTGCTGATTGTTTTTTTTCAGGCGGTCCCCGCTCTTGCCCAAACTCCCTGCAAACCCGAAGCGGACTCCGGACCGGACAAATGCCAGGTCACGGGAGGCGACCCGGCGGACATGACGCCATCGAAAAAAATCACTGCCTTCCAGGATCTGGTCAAAAAGCAGGTTCGCAAGCAAATGAGCCAGGCCCAGAAACAGGAATTTCTCAACCGGATGCACGATTATTTCGATTTCTCCGCCATGGCCGAAGCCGCCCTGTTCAACGAATGGCACAAAAGGGGGTCCGACGATCGCATCCAGTTCATCATGGCCTTTACCGGCATGCTCCAGCGGAATTACCTGAGCAAACTGTACTCCCATGCGGATTACCGGGTGACCATCGGACAGGAACGAATCAAGGATGACAGGGCCCAGGTCACCACCCGGCTGACCCGGGCGGGCAAGGGCGGCGGCCCTCCCATTGAGGTGGTGTACCGGATGCACCGCACAAAAACCGGCTGGCGCATTTTTGACGTGGTGACCGACGAAGTCAGCCTGGTAAGGAATTACCGTTCCACCTTTGCAGACATTGTGAAAAAGGACGGATTTTCCGGGCTCATGGACCACCTGAAAAAGCAGAACACCGGCCCGCTTCCCTGACCCTGCTATATGCACACACCCCCGAAAAGGAAGAATTCAGAGGGTGCCGGTCTGAACCAGGACCTGATAGACAATCAATGCAATCAACAGAATCACTGCAGCGGCCTGGATGAAGAAATAACCCCGAAGTGCAGAAAGTGCGGCCATGGTGTGGTCGATGTCATTGCCTTCGCTGCGGGGAATCCGCCGAAAGGCGTGCCCGGCCCGCAGCAGGAATCCTGCCACCACCACCCTAAGTCCCCCTTCCATGAGAACCTGCTGGTTGATACCCCCTTCAATGGCCGCCATTACAGACTGGATGGCCGATAATCCCACCAGAACCCCCACCAGCAGCATCCAGAACCCGGCCTTGTTGAAAACACGGTTTTCCAACTCGTTGAATTCATAACTCATGATGACCTCCGGATTCCTTATGATCCTGCAACCAGGACCACGATGCCGGCAATCACGATACCCAGTATGGCGAAGATGCCGATGGTTTTGAAATAGGATGCCAGATTGTCCACCGCCTCAATCAATTGGGGAATGTCATTGCCCTGGGTATTCACGATGCGGCGCATGGACAAAAAAGCCATTCGCAGGTAATGGCCCAGGGACACCACAAAAAATCCCAGGATGAACATAACGATGTTCAGACTCAGGGCGCCACCGAGAATCACCAGGATTCCTGAAGCATACCAAACAATGGACAAAATGATCATGGCCGTTCCCAGTCCGCTGACCACGCTGTTCTGCCTCTCGGTAAACTCGTATCCCGGCGGTTGTTGAACCGGTCCGTTCGGCATGTACTCCGGCCGCGCCTCAATCGGATTCGCATCTTCCATCTTGACACCTCCATTTCCTTGAACATCCCATCCGGCTTCACCCGCCGGACATCCGGTGTTTGCTCACTGCTGCATCCAGCCCGCCCGTGCGCAGGAACAGCGCCAGGAACACACCCGCCAGAAACCCTCCCAGATGGGCCATCCAGGCCACCTGCGTGCGGGGTTCCAGGGCGATGAGAAACTGCAGTCCCACCCAGATGCCCATATACCAGTACACCCGGATCTTGAGCCGCATCATCAACAGAACCACGTACACCTTCACCCGGGGGAAGAAGATGAAATACGCGCCCATGAGCCCGGCCACGGCCCCCGATGCCCCCACCACGGGAACGTCCGGACTGGTGATGAACTGCGCAGCCCCACCTGCCACCAGGGCACCCAGAAAAATCAGCAGGAAGGTCCCCCTGCCCTTGCGATCCTCAATGTTGTCAGCAAACACATAGAAAAAATAGAGATTCCCCAGAATGTGCAACACCCCGCCATGAAGGAACCCGTAGGTCAAAATGGTCCAGGGCTTTTCCAGTGCTTCGGACGGAGTAAACCCGAATTGCCGGATGAACGGCTCGATTTGTTCCTCTCCCCCTCCGAAAAACAGTACCGCTTCATAAACAAACACCCCCAGCATGACCAGCATGAACATAATGGTCAGCCAGGGAATCCTGCGCACCGGATGCCATACCTCGATGGGAATTCCGGAAAACGCCTGCAGGAGGAACGACCAGAAACCGGGCTCCTTCATGTGCTCCGAATCCTGGGCCGCTGCGGTGACCACGGCGTTGAGTTTCGCGGCTTCCCCGCGATCCAGCCACATGCCGTGACACTGGAAACAGACATCCACCGACACGGAATTGCCCTTGTGGGTCAGGACGTTCTGCTCCATGGGTCCGTGCCCCGCCGGACATTCGATCCCGGATGCGGACTTTTCCGTCAGCGCGCCGCTTTTCTCCCACCAGGAGGGATCCGCCGCCGGTCCGATGGTCTGAACCCCCTCGCCGGCATCCAGCCAGAGACCCCCGCAGTCACGGCAGACATCCACCTGGACTCCCTCGTAGTTCAGTTGATCCATGTGCAGTTTGCAATGGGGACAGTATTTCATGCGTTTTGTTCTCCGGAAAAACCCGACTCAAACCGGATGGAACCCAGCATGACGGATCTTCAGGGGAAGGTCAACGGAAAACCGGGCAATCCTCAGGGTGATCGAGTTCTGTTTTTTCTGGACAAGGGCCCAAAAGTCTGATCCTGTTGTTTCTGCGGTGTCCCACCGATTTCCGGTGACGGGGGACGGGCGCCGGCAACCAGCACCAAACTTGTCTGTGACCCCACCTTCAATCACAGTTGAACAATGAAAAACTTTAAAAAAAACCATTGCCAGTTATTTGTTTTATGATATTTTATTATCGGAGGTTTACCATGAAATGTTTTCCGTACCCGATCTTCCTGACGGTCATCCTGATGGTTTTTTCCGGATGTCAGGACCCAAAAGAGGATCCCTGCAAGGATGTGGATTGCTGACCCGGCACATGCAAGTGGACGAAGGAAAAAATCCCGTATTGCGAATGCCCCGAGGGATTTGCCCCCTATGGAACGGAATGCCTTGTTACCGACTACAAGCCGATGATCTATCTGTATCCTGCGGAAACCTGTCTGGTCACCATCCGCTTTCTGGATCCGGAATCTCCCCGGATACTTCATGCCTATCCCGCCTATGAAGGTCAGTGGCAGGTTCTGGCACATCCGGACGGGACTCTGGAGGATCCGGCCACGGACAAACTGTATTACGGCCTTTTCTGGGAAGGAATCTCATTTCCCGAGGTTCGGCCTCAAACCGGATTTGTGGTGGCCGGATCCGATACCGTTGCGTTTCTGGAGGACACTCTGGAAAGGCTTGGCCTGAACTGGCGGGAAATCAACGAATTCATCATTTTCTGGCTGCCGGTGCTGGAAGCCTCTCCGTACAATTTCCTGCATTTTTCCACCCAAGAATGGGTCCGGCGGGTTCCCATCGGGGTGACCCCCGAACCGGACAGTGTCCTGAGGTTTTCCATGCTGTATGAACCCCTTGTGCAGCCGCCACTTCCCCTGCCTGCTCCCCAGGAATTTCCCGCATTTGAAAGGTCCGGATTCACGCTGGTGGAATGGGGCGGAACCCGCATGGTGGCGCCATGAGGAATGTGTCCATTCTGGCCGTTTGCTGGATGTTCGGACTGTTGGTGGCCTGTACGGATCCGCCGGAAAGTACATGCGGCAATGGCGTGGTGGAAAACGGCGAGGACTGCGATCTGGACCAGGTGGCCGTGTTTTTCGGGTACAAGGCCAACTGCCGGTTCCACGGAGGCCGGGACATCCGGATTCCGTGCACCAGGGATTGTGCCCTGGACTGGGATTTCTGTCAGCGCATCGGCACATGCGGAGACTCAATCCTGCAACCCGAATATGAATCCTGTGACGGGACCGACCTGGGAGACGCCACGTGCGAATCCCTGGGACATTACGAAGGACAGGTATCCTGCAATGAATCCTGCAGGCTGGCCGACGATGGCTGCCTTCGATGCGGGGACGGAATCCTGCAACCCGAATACGGGGAATTGTGCGACATCCATCTGACCTGCCAGGATTTTGGCTTTGCCAAAGGAAACCTCGTCTGTACGGACTGTACTTCCCCGGATGTATCCCGGTGTGAACCGGGGGCCTTTTCGGGCAGCAGTCCGGATCACCATCTGGTGACTGCCGCACAACTGGTTTTTGGAAACACCCTGTGGCGGGCCGGTTTCACCGTGGGATCCCTTCCCGGAAAAACCAATGCCCACCCGGGATGTCCGGAACTTTTCGGCACGTTGATGGAAACCGAAGAGGGTTTTGTTAGCGATGCATGGGATCCCCACCTGCGCCTGAACCCGTGCCAGGATCTGTTTCTGGAAAGCCTTTCCCTGAACGGCGAGAAAGGTGAAACCCTGCAGTGGGGCACTTCGGGAGCGGACATTCCCACCCATGTCCTGGACACCGGTTTCGGGGAACTTCTCGTTGTCTCCTGGTACGTGGAGGATCCCGCCACCGATTCGCTCACCACCCTCGGCATCATGTTCCACTTTTTCAGGCCTTCCTGCGGTACGATGAGTTCGTTTGTCATGGCGCAGTTTCCGGTGATTCTCCCGGATTTGCAGCGTTCCCCGGTGGTGAGTGCATTCATGCAGGACGGGAAATGGTCCCTGGTGCTGGACGAATCCCCCGACACTCCCGTTCCCTCTTTTCTGATCCTGTCGGGGGACGTCACTGAACCGGATTTTTTCACTACCCAATGGGATCCCCGCGGACTTCTGGCCGGGCAGGATCTTGCCGGCATGACGATCCTCAATGCCATGTCGCCATTTTCGGGGCACCATGTGGTGCATGCCCTGGTGACAACCGGGGAAAACCGGGATGGTTCCGACCTTCATGTGGTCTTCTGGCTGTCCGATAATGAAAACCCGTTCGTGGCATGGGTCCAGGAACTGGAAACGGCAATGGAACCACGGTTGTATTTTTCCATTGCAGACGACGCGCCTTCCCCATCCACGACTGAAACCCTGCATGCACTGGAATTTTCCCGGGCCAACCCTTCGGCTCCTTCCCGGGAATGGGAATTCACCCCCATGCTCGCCACGAAAAATCCGGAGCAATTCCGCATGGGAGCCACCATGGCCCCCCTGGCCGCCCAACGCAGCCAGGACGCATGGATCGTGGCAGGGGCCGGCGATTTGACCATCCCGCTGCAAACCTATCCCGTCTGCCATGGATGCTCCAGAACGTGGTGGCAGGTGACCGTCACTCCCGGTTCCTGGTCGGAACCCGGTATCGGGTGGGTACACACGGAGCACCCGCCGTCCACCTTTTTCAGGTTCCGGGCACACGATGGTTCCTGGATCGCCACGGGCTCCGCCGCCAACGAAACTCCTGCCAGAAGAACATTCCTTTTCCGCCTGCCCTGACGATCCCGGGCAGTCGAGTTCACATTTTTCCTGGTTCAACTGAGATTGAAGGTGTGTCCCACGGTTTTGGGAGACGGTGGTTTTGGCCATGGTCCCATAAGGAACCGTACTTTTCCGGGAGATCCTCGACTGCTTGCCACTTTCGGTGTTCACGGCAGACGGTGACGGCGTTCGGTTGCCGGTGGTTTCTTCGCAAGGCTTCGAAACGAGGTGGCCCTGCGGGCCGGATGTCTCTGTGGCCGAGTCCCGGGCCGCG
>CAZTZR010000092.1:0-15118 GCA_964618145.1 uncultured Kofleriaceae bacterium | reverse complement strand
CCAAACCGAAGTGATGGCCTCTACCCCCTTTTTACAGCACTTTACGGACTCAACCCTTTCGCAGTTTTTGGACAATCTCTTTTTCGGGTTCGGGAAGGTTCTCATGCTGCACAAAAAAATCTGTAAAAGTGAGCTGCCCTCTCCAATCATCATTATTCTTTTTGCCTGCATATTGTGCACTGTTCCGGTTATTTAAAAAATCTGGCGATTCATCATCCAGACTCACGGAAAAGCAGTGGTTCTCATTCTCTGTATTTCCAATCTTCAATCGGTTCGCAAATGGCTTTAAATCCGCATCCAGATCCACGAAGTAAAAACGGTTGCCGGACTGCAAGGTAATCTTGGTTTTTTTTGGATTTTTTCCGAGCCATCCCAATTCCTTGAAGGTTGATCCCATCAAGGCTGGACTGTCCATGTCCAAAAGCGGGGTTTCCTGCTGCAAGGAGTCACCGATAAACGGGAACAATCGAAGCAAACTGCTCTTTCCTGACTGGTTCCGACCGTAGAAGAGAGTCAGTGGTGCTAACGACACATGGGTTTTGTCCCGAAAAGTCCTGAATCCCTCAACCATGATCTCAAAAGGTGTTGACATAGTTTCCTCCACACCTGGCGTTCACGCCGGCTCCACCCAATGATCGAAGTACGATCTCATGATTTTCTGGATGAGTCAAATCACCCCATCAAATGTGTCGGGAAATGGCGGATTTGCAAGGTGCCTTCGTAATTACTGGAATCAGGGTTCGTCGCAGGATTCGGAGTCAATGCGGATGAACAGTTTCTTGCACTCCTGTTCCAGTTCCGGGGGGAGTCCCTTGCGGTCCAGAAGGGCGTTGGCGCAGTTCCACCAGCCAAAGGCCATGGTTTCCACCAGGGCGAATTTCATGCGGTCCGGAGATGCATCCTGTTCTTCGAAAATGCGGCGAAGGCGGTCGGGGTCCACGTTGTTCTTGCGGCTGTTTTCGTTGACACGGCGCCAGGCTTCCAGCAGTTTCTCCCCGCCCTCGATGAGGGGTTCGGCATACAGGGTCTTGCATTCTTCTGCCCCCGGATAGTCCCTGAGGACCACCGGTCGCAGGTAGGCCTGCCAGGTGATGCGGGTGAGTCGGTAAACCCGGCCCAGTTCGTCCAGAAGTCTCTGGCGGACCTGGTTCCAGTCCTCCACCGGGACGATGTCCAGTTGTTCCAGGCGGGATTTGAGTTCTTCGTATTGGCGGTCCAGGGCCCCAATGTCGAGGTTGGCGATTTCACTGTGTTTCCAGACGGTTCCCGAGACCGGCAAATCAAAGGCTCCCGGTTGCAGCAGTTGCACGGTGTTCTTCAACTGGTTTTCCGTGAACCGGCGGGTGTCATAGGTGCCGCTGTATTGGCACAGCACCAGTTCCCATCGAAAACTGGCCGGTACCGGTTCCACCGCCTTTTCCGGCGGTCTGGTGCGGGCACAGGCGAAAAAGGCGCAGGCTGTCAGGGAAAACAGGGTAATCTGGATTTTCTGGATGTTCATGCAGGGGCCTCCCGTGGAATGTCAACCCCACAAGACTACCCTGTTCGGGATGTTTCGGCAAGCAGGCTCAACAGGGGGTTATTCTTCTTCCTTCGGGCAGACAAACGGCTTTTCGTCCATCTGGTTGCCGTGTTCGGCCTTGGCCAGTTCGGCGCAATCCCCTGCGGGGCCCTGCCAGGCCTTGTCCGCATTCCGGATGTGGAGTTTGCTGATTTTTGCCTTGCGGGGAATCGTGTTTTCGGACTGTACGATCAGCGCACCCTTGCCCAGGGGGCCATCTTTTCCGGCATGTTCCAGGACACATTCCGCAAGTTCGGTACCGGTGGTTTTTTCCCACAGGTAGATGCCCGTCCAGTCACCGGGATTGGGGGTGGTCGAGTGACTGGTGAAGGTGACTTTTTTCGCCACCAGGCCCCCCGAGCCGGAGGATCCCACATACAGCCCCGTGTCTGCCCTAAAACGCATGACGGTTCCTTCGGGAAGGGTCAGGATGGAGGAATTCTCGTCGTTGCCGATGTCAATGTTTTCATGGACGTAGAAGGGAACCGGCAACTTCGGAAAGGTGACGCTCCGGGAGATGGGGCCGCGGATGGTGATTTTCTCGTCGATTTTGTTGTTTTCCGCGATTTCCCCCACGTGTTGGGCCAGCAGGTTCATGGCGGTCCCGCCATTTTTCTCGAATACGCAGTTTTCGATTCTGGCGAATCCCCCCTTTTCGTGAAGGTTGATGATGCCCTGGTTCGCGTTGTGGCGGAGGATGCAGTTGGTGATGGAAATCCGCTTGTCCCCCTGGCTGGCGTGGACCACGATGGCGCCATTCTGGCCCACATAGTTGTCGTGTCCGGCATATTCGAGAATGACGTGATCCAGGACTTGTCCGGTCAGGTGCTCATCCACGAAGATGATGCCGTTCCAGTCCCCCGCGGAAGGGGTGGAATTCGCGCTGGTGAGGATGACCGGCTCTTCTGGTGTGCCTTTGGCGACGAGTTTGCCGTTGTGGACATGCAGGCCCCGGTCCACCCGGAAGGACAGTTTCACTCCCGGCTCCAGGGTCAGGGTGGCGCCTTCGTTGATTTCCAGGTTTTCCGCCACGGTCAGGGCGCAACCCTTGGGGAACGTGGTGTCCGCGAGGATGCGGTAATCTTCCGGAATCGAACAGGCGGTGCCCCCCTTGGCCGGAGCTTTGTCGGTGCCGGCCTGGTTGTTGGCTGCGGCCTGGTTGTTGGTTGCGGCCTGGTTGTTGGCCGCGCCCTTGTCATCGCCAGGGACCATGTCGGCGGTCATGTCGGTGGTTGTTCCAGGGTCGGCCTTTTTTCCGGCTTCCTTCTTTTTGCAGGCAAGGGGAAAAAGCATCAGAATTGTGAGTGTGCAGAGTAATTTGGTTTTCATGTGGGTATCTCCTGCGGGCGGTGGGAAATGCAGAATGCCGTTCGCCCTGATGGCGCATATTGGCGTTTCGCAAAAGAAAGTCAAGAAAAAACAGTCCGCTTGCAACTCTTTGTAATTACATTGTAATTTCAGGATTCCATGCAGGAGTCCTATTGTGGGACGCAGCGCAGATCCGAAGAGGGAGGCGCCGTGAAATTCGTGCCCCAGTGGTGGCCCACGGTGCCGGCAATGTTTTCATATCCGATGGTGCCAGACCAGTTGCCACCCATCCAGGTGGAACGGTCGTAGATGAATTCAAATGCGTTGGAACCTTCATACAGGCGCACCTGGTAGGAGCCCCGGTGGTCTCCGGAACTGCCGGTTCCCACGTAGCGGAACTGATGGAATTCCAGGATGAACACCCGGTTGGGGGAGGAACCGGTGGTCTGGTACAGGATGCGGGCATCGGAGAAGGTGGACTGGTCGTACACCAGATCATCCCAGAAAGGATACAGGGCGGCGTTGGGCATGGCCGTATTGGGAAGGGTCCCGTTGAAATAGTCATTGGTGCCCGGGTCTGCTCCGAAACTGACCCACCCGTTGGTGCAGAACCAGCCACCGGTGAAATTCGTGCCGTAATACCGGAACGTGAAAGGAATGGTGAAGGCGTAGCGGCCATCGTCCATGTAGGTGTCGGTTGTCAGGCTGGTGCCCGTGTACCGGATGGTGGTGTAGGAAGTGCTGAGATTGGAGCACAGATAGTTTCCGCTGGCCGACTGGCATGCACCGTTCAGGCAGGTCTGACCCAAAGCGGCGCAGTTGGTGGAATCCGTCCACTGGAAGCAGCCGTAGGTGTCCTGGGTGCAGGATTGGGCCATGTCACCGACACACCGGGTCTGTCCGGAGGAGCAGGCATGGTTGCACACGCACTGGTTGGAGGAGCACGAACGCCCGGACGCCGAGCAATTGGTGTGGTCCACCCAGTCCAGGCAGCCACTGGAGACGGTCTGGCAGTATTGCAGGGTATCGCCGAGGCAGCGGAAGGTTCCCGAGGTGCATGCGTCCGAGCAGGCGTTCACGCATTGGGCGGCTCCCGACCCGGTGGAACAGATCTGACCCCCGGAGGCGCAATCCTGAAGCGTCTCCCAGAAGCGGCAGCCGTGGGCGCTGGTGGCACATCCCTGACGCAGGGTGCCGTCGCACCGGGTAGTGCCCAGGGTGCATTCATGCACACAGGAGCAGGCACCCCCCGAACAGACCTGGCCCAGGGTGGCGCAATCGGTGCCGCTGACCCAGACCCGGCATCCCTGGCCATCGGCCTGGCAGGTCTGCACGATGTTTCCCGCGCACTGGGGCGGGTCGCCCGGATTGCACAGGTGGTCGCAGGGGTCCACGCAGGCAGAGGCATCTCCAGTCCCGGTGCACACCCAGTTGATGGCCGAACAGTCCTGCTGGTCCTTCCACTGGGTGCAGCCGTTTTCCCCCAACTGGCAGGATTGCAGCATGTTCGTCTGGCAGCGGCCATCTCCGTCCTCACAGGCATCCGTGCAATCGTCGGAGCAGGTAGCCGTGCCGGAAGAGTCGTCGCAAATCTGCCCGGATTGCGTGCAGTCGGTGGTCTGCACCCAGGTCAGGCATTGGGCGGTCTGCTGGGTACAGGTTTGCAGGATGTTGCCGCTGCACCGGGTCACTCCTGCAAGGGTGCAATTGCTCTGGCAGGAACTCTGGCAGGAGCCGGTGTCGAACGTGCAGTTGGCAGCGCACAACAGGGTGCCGCCGCCAAAGCCCAGGGCCGCACAGTTCTTGCCGTCCAGGTCCGATCCGTCACATTGCTCCCCGGGATCCACCTTGTCATTTCCACACACGGCTTCGGGGCAATCCTCCGGGCAGGTTTCATGGGTTTCCCCTTTTTCGCAGACGCCATTGCCGCACACGGCGGGGGAACTGCCTTTGGCGCAGTGCATGAGAAACAGGGCGGACAGGGCGAAAAACAACAGGTGGCCTGACCGAATGGAAAAAAAGGAAAAAATGAATTTGATTGTCTGCATCACAACTCCCGGGAAAAACCCGCCTGTCCGTGAATCATGACCTCGCACGGTCCGGGGCAGGTTCTCCTGGATCAGCGTACCAGAAATCCCATGGATATCAAACGGGGTAACGGGAATGAAAAAAATGCGATCCCGGATTGCAGGCGATTTCACTTGCCTGCTGTGCTCGCGGTCCCAAGCACAGGACTATCGAAGAGGGCCGATGGTGCGCGTGATCTGGACGTGGGTGCCATCCCAGATGGACCCCCCCGCCTCGACTATCCCCTCCTCAAGTTCGCCACAGGCGTACGAAATGCAATGCGCCACACTGGTTTCCCGGGCGGGTTCTGTGATGATCACCCGGATGGTCAAACCGGTTCCGGAGTTTTCCAGGTGGGTTGAACCCGTCTTTTGCCACTGGTCAAAAAGTTTCCGCAGTTCCCGCGCCCGGTCGGCGGCTGTTTCACCGGACACGATGAACTCGACTTTCGTTTTTTTCCGGTCAGGCTGTTTCGTCATGGCTCCATCATCGAATGGGGCACCGTCAGTGACAACCCTCTCCACCATCGGGGAAAGTTCCGCCCGCAGGATACCATATCAGGAGAAGGGTCAGCGATAATTGATCATTGGTGGAAGTTCCGTTGGCGTGACGTTTTTGTTTAGCCGAAAAGTCCTTGACACCAACAAGAAATGAGCGAGGATTTGGGTGACTGTCAGGGGTGAAGATGAAGAAAAAAATGCAGATTTCCCGGAAAAAAGGATCCACGATTCTCTCATGGTCATGGAAACAGACTTTTTCGTGGGTGGCGATGCCGGTGGGTCTTGGGTTGATCCTTGTTGGGCCCCGTCTGGGTCTGGTTCCGGTTCTCTGGGTGCTCGCCGGTTTGTATTTCCTGACATGGGGGATCGTGAGCGCAGTGAACCGGACCACTGTGAAACTGACGGTGGATGCCATGGAGGTGCTACATGGCCCGCTTCCGTGGGTTTCCTCATGGAAAATCCCCCTGGCGGACATCCAGAGCGTGACTGTGAGTTCTTCTTCCCGCAACACGGGCCATCCGGCTCAGGGCGGCACATTCCGCCATTACGGGCTGGTGGTGGAGGCCTCCCGTCGGAGGTACAAACTTGGACAGGGTGTGGCGAGTGCTAATCAGGCAGAGGAAATTCGCATGACAATCACAAGGCATCTGGAGAAGCATCGAACCGCCTGAAATTCCCGATCAGGAAATCCAGTTCCCGGGCAATGTCCAGCAGGTCATCGTCGCCCCACAGGCGAGTTGCCAGTTGGACCCCCACCGGAAGACCCAGGACTCTGGAAGTGAATAATTCTTGCATAGGTGACAAACGAGCGGTATGGTGCAAATGTTTTCGGCATATCGAAAACTTTTGTGATTTGCGAGGAGAATTTCATGTATACAAGAAAGGGTTACCAGGACCAACTGATGCGCTTCGCCAGGACCCCGTTCATCAAGGTGCTCACCGGGCTGCGACGTGTCGGGAAGAGCACCATCCTGCGCCTGTTCCAGGCGGATTTGATGGCGCAGGGTGTCGCCCCGGAGCGATTCGTGTCCATCGACATGGAGCGGTTCGAGTTTGCCGGGCTGCGCACGGAGACCGACCTGCACGAATACGTCCTGGCGCGATTGCCGGCGCATCCGTCCGGGGAGTGGTCCTACCTGTTCATCGACGAGGTGCAGGAGATCGCCCAGTGGGAGAAGGCCGTCAACGCGTTCCTGAACCAAGGTGGCATCGACATCGTGATCACGGGCTCCAACTCGCACCTGCTCTCCTCGGAGCTGGCCACGTTGCTCACGGGCCGTTACGTGGAGATTCCGGTGTATCCCTTGACGTTTTCCGAGTTCGTCGGGTTTGGACGACAGTCCGGGAACGACACGCCGACGGACGAACTGTTCGCGCAGTATCTTCGGCAGGGCGGAATGCCGGGGCTCTTCCACGTGGACGCCGACGAGGACCTGCATCGCCAGGTGCTAGGCTCGCTCGTGGACAGCGTCCTTCTGAAGGACATCGCCGCCCGCTACCAGGTCCGGGACATCGATCTGCTGCGCCGGATTCTCCTGTTCCTGGCGGACAACTCCGGGCAGACCTTTTCGGCCAGGCGCGTGGCGGACTTCCTGAAGAACGAGCGCCGCTCGGCAGGGATTGAGACGATCTATAATTATGTTTCCTACATCCTGTCGGCCTTTCTCGCGTTCCGAGTTCCGCGCTATGACCTGAAGGGGAAGCGCTTTCTGGAGGTCAGTGAAAAGTATTTCTTCGCCGACCTCGGCCTTCGGCAGGCGCTCGTCGGCTATCGCCCTGCCGACATCGCGCCGGCGCTGGAACTGGCAGTGTTCCTGGAACTGAAACGTCGCGGCTACGCGGTCAGCGTCGGGAAACTCCAGGACACGGAGGTCGACTTCATCGCCGAGTTTGGCGGAAAGCGGATCTATCTGCAGGTCTGCTATCTGCTCTCCGACGAGTCGGTGGTCCGCAGGGAGTTCGGACCCCTCGAGGCGATTCGAGACAACTACCCCAAGCTCGTGCTCTCGATGGACCGCCTCGCCGGCGGCGACCAGAATGGTATCTCTTGGCAATACCTCCCCGACTTCCTGCTGCAGACCGAGCCTTGACCCACTGCGAAGAGAATCCATATGGAACGTGAAGATTTACCCGACATTCACCTCAACGGGAATATCGGTTGGATTCGGCGGCCGGCTTCTGCCATGAAGGGGTTGGAGTTCATCATGAGCACGGACTGGCGAGGCGCACGCCGACAGCGACATCGACCTCTTCGTCGAGTTCATCCCGGGTACAGAGCCTCGAACCGCCTGAAACCCATGATCAGAGGATCCAGTTCCCGGGCAATGTCCAGCAGGTCATCGTCGCCCCACAGGCGAGTTGCCAGTTGGACCCCCACCGGAAGGCCGTCGGCCGTTTGCCCCAGGGGAAGGACCACCGCCGGGTGACCGGTGAGGTTGAACGGACAAGTATATCCGATGGTGCCCAGATGACCGGGTACGTTTTTTCCGTCCACTTCCACCGGGGTGTTGATTTTGCCGGCTTTCCGGTGTCTGAAAGCGTAGGAAGAGGAGACCGGGCACAACAACACGTCATGTCGGGTGAAAAAATCTTCCAGGGCACAGGAAAGCCTGTGCTGTTTTTCCAGAACGGCAAAGTATGCTCCCATTCCCGCGGTGGCGCTGGAGGCTCCGGCACGGGTGACGGGATCCTGGCGCAGTACCAGGGGCCCCAGAAGCTTCATGAGGGACCGGGGCAAGAGGGGCAAATGGGCGGCGAGCATCACTCCCATCATTTCCCCGTAGACGGTCCAGACCTCTTCCAGGTCGAAGTTCCGGGGCATGGCCCGTTCCACCACGCAGCCGGCGTCCGCCAGCCGGTTGGCCAGTCGGGCCAGACCGTCTTTGGCTTCCGCACATACCGGCAGTCCGCCGAAGTCATCCGTCCAGGCGAAACGGATGTCCCGCAGGGGGCGCGGTCCGGTCCCGCCCGTGGAACCGGCGCCGGAAGGACCCCAACGGGCGTCGGGATCCTTCCCGTCGGGTCCGGAAAGCACCGAAAGGCACAGGCGCAGATCCTCCACGGAGCGGGCCATGGGGCCGGGGGTTGCCATGTGCCGCAGGAAGTTCACGGTGCCGGGGTGCGGGGGAATGTGACCGGTCATGGGAATCCGCCCGAAGGTGGGCTTGAGCGCGTACACGCCGCAGAAATGGGCGGGAATCCGGACGGAGCCTCCCACATCGCTGCCCACGCCCAGGGGGGTCATGCCCGCAGCCAGGGCGGCGGCCTCACCTCCGGAACTGCCTCCGCAGGTCCGCTCCGGATCCCGTGGGTTCCGGGTGATCCCGAACAGGGGGTTTTCACACTGGGTGTCCATGGCCAGTTCGGGAAGATTGGTTTTTCCCAGGACAATGGCGCCTGCCGCCCGCAGCCGGGCGACCACGGTGGCGTCCTGTTCCGGTACGAATTTGGCCAGGGGTGGGTGGCCCGCACAGGTGGGCAGGTTTGCGGTCTGCCACACATCCTTGAAGGTCACCGGTACTCCGTGCAGTGGACCCGGACTTTGCCCCCGGTTCAGGGCGTCGTCCGCTTCCATGGCCTGGCGGCGTGCAGCTTCCCCGTCGAGGGTGACCAAGGCGTTGATTTCCGGATTCATCGTGGCGATCCGGTCCAGGTGGGCGTCGACCACCTCCAGGGCGGATACTTCCCGGCGGGCAATGGCCCCGGCGAGTTCTGTCGCGGTTTGAAAACAGGTTTTACCAAAGAGTTCCAGCGCCACGAGGGCGATATGGCACTTCTTTTCATCCTTGTCGACCCGTTTGGGTGTCATGGTCACCTCCCTGGGATCTGTTATGACTGAACGGCCGGTCAGGAACAAATGCAATCCGGGTGCGTGTGCGTTTTTTCCGGAATTCGGTCAGTAATAAGACCGGAACCCAGTGTGGCGGGATCATCATTAACCTGACCGGCGCATTATTCACCGGGGCCAAAGACGTAACGTCCCTCCCGGACGCTCACATCGGGAGGTACCCGGTGGGTTTCAAACCAGTCGTATCCCGTCCGCAGATTCTTCCAGAAGTCGAGGTGGGGGGATTTGGCATGGGCCTTGAGGTTTGCATCAGTCATGCGGAAAGGAAACACATGGACGCGGAAAAACGGTTGTCCCGCCTTGAGGGCCGCTTCCACCAGGGTGTAGATTTCCTCAATGCCCGGGTCGGTCATGGCGAAACACCCGATGGAAACATCGCTTCCGTGGACCAGAATAAAGGACCCGGTCCGCCCATGGGAACGGTCGAAGACGTTGGGATACCCCAGGTTGAACCCCAGGTGGAAGCGGCTGCTGGGGTGCAGCATGCCCGGCGGAACGAAGTAGAATCCCTCGGGTGCCTGTCGATCCCCTTCGGCCAGTTTGGGACCCAGGGTGCCGGACTGCGCCACCACGGGCCAAGTATGGAAAAGTTGGTATTTTTCGCCGCTGCGGATCCACAGTTCCAGCAGTCGTTCCTGTTTGAAAATGCGCACAAACACAGGGGCTCCCGGTTTCAGGCCAGCCGCAGCGAGCCGGGGCGCCAGTTTCGGTCCCACTCGGGCGGTGACTTCCCGGGAACGATCACTTTCCGGCACTTGTACCCGGGCACCGGATTCCGGTGGTGCAACAGGATCGTTCCCGGGTGGTTCCCCCGTCTTTGGCATGCCGGATTCGGGAAGCATGGGCAAGGACTCCTGAATCGTTTCCGGGGCTGCCTTCTGACGTCCGCATCCTGTGAGGAACATCAGTATCATCAATGACAAGCGGGGGAGGAATCGAAGTTTTCTCATGGGGGGAATGTCAACTCCCCGTTTTTGAACAGCCGGGAAAGACTGGCCCTGAGATCATTCAGGCGGAAAGGTTTTTGCAGAAATGCCGTGTTTGCATCAATCAAATCGGAGTTGATCACTTCCGCATTGTACCCGCTGACAAACAGGGCAGGAAATCCTGGACGCATGCGCCGCAGTTCCCGCAGGCAATCCAGTCCGTCCATGACAGGCATCATCACATCAAGGACCGCGCAGGTGAACCTCCGGGGATTCTCGGAGAACAGGCGTACGGCTTCGGCTCCTTCCCGGGCTTCCACACAGGTGAATCCAAGACTTGCAAGCAGTTTTCCAAGAACCTTGCGGGGGCCTTCGTCATCATCGGCCAGCAGTATCGTTCCGCCTTGGGTCAGGTGTTGTTCCGGGCCGTCTCCATCCTGTTCATCAGGTGCTTTTTGATCGGATGCAGGCACAAGCACACGAAAGCAGGTGCCGTGCCCTTCCTGACTTTTCACGTCGAAAACGCCTCCATGTCCCTGCACGATGCCGCGTACGGCGGCCAGACCCAGACCACGGCCGGTAAACTTGGTGGAGAAGAACGGCTCGAAGATGCGGTTCAGGACATGGGGAGGCATGCCGCAGCCGTTGTCCTCCACTTCGAGGAACACGGTGGGATCGAAAGACCGTTCCCCAGGATCGCGGCTTTTTGGGGGGGTATCACAAGGACTGCATCCTGTGCGGATGTGTATCTGGCCCGGAGAATCGCCCACGGCTTCGGCTGCGTTGGTGACCAGGTTCATCAGGACCTGTCGCAGTTGCGAAGCATCCCCGTGTACCGCCGGCAGTTTTCCTTCCAACTCAAGGGTCAGGTTGATCCGTCTCGGGATGGTGATTCCCAAAAGTCGCGTGGTTTCCTCCACCACCCGGTTCAGATCCACGGGACTTTTGTTCATGGGTTTGCGGCCGGAATAGTCCAGCAACTGGCGACAGAGATCGGCCCCCTGTCCGGCGGCCCTCATGATTTCTTCCAGGGTTTCCCGTGTTTCGGTGCCGGGGGTGAATTCATGCTTCAAAAGGTCGGTGTTCCCCATGATTGCCGCCAGCAGGTTGTTGAAATCATGTGCCACTCCGCCGGCGAGCACTCCAAGACTCTCCATGCGTTGGGAACGATGCACCTGCTCCTCCAGTTCAAGCCGCCTGCGTTCGGCTTCCACCCGGGAAGTCACGTTGTTCAGAACAACCTGTATCGCCTGGAAACCATCGAAATCGATTTCCGAAGTTGCAATTTCCACGAAAACAGGTTGATTCCCGGTGCCTGAAAGTCGAAGGGGAACGGCAGATTCCGGTTTGCAGTTGATTATCACGTCCGATGCGGCCTTGCGATCCTCCGGATGAAACCGATCCAGGAACCGATCCAGGGAACCGTTCAGAAGGCTGTCCCCGTCCGGGGCCAGCAAGGTGAGCATGGCCGGATTCATCAGCAGGATCCGGTGGGGATCGCTGCTGGAAACCATGATTCCCATGGGAGAATGTTCAATGAGGTTTTTCAGTCTCTTTTCGGATGCCTCAAGTGCGATGGCGGTTTTTTTCAGTTCGGTGATGTCCCTTGCGAGTACCTGGAATTCCGGTTCCCCTGTCAACTCGTTCTTTACCATATAGGCACAGTGGTAGACCCATCGGTCCTCACCACTGAGGGTGCGGTAACGATACTCCAGGTTCCTGACGACCCCCTTTTCAAGGGTGAGGCTGCGCAGGGAACTTGGCTGTTCCACATAGTAGAGCAGTTCCGAGATGTTTCTCCCGAAGAGATCCTCCGGTCTGACCCGGGAATCATCAATGTCCAGCAATCTCAGAACTCCACGGTCGATGAACACCAGGGTGCCGTCCATGCGGTACCGGTAGATGCCCACGGTGGAGAATTCCATGGCCTCTTCCCGGATCCGGGCGAGTTCCTCCTTGCCGATGGGCAGGGCAGTACCTGGGTCGTTGTTGTCTGGCTTCACGGAAGTATTCCTTTCCATCGTTGAAAACGGTCCCGCCCTGTTGAAGCATTCTCCCAGACCCATGGCGCCTGGCCTTGCCGATGGCGTGTATTCTGGGCGGCACGGTTGCCCGGCTTCCTTCCGGGGAACGGGCAACCTGTGCCCTCCAGGGCGAGGAGTGCCGCTCCCCGAAGGCTGGATTCCGTTTCCGGGGCGACGGATACCGGGCCTTCCACCAGTTCCGCGATCATGGCGGTCAGGGTCCGGCTGCGGGAGACATTCCCGCACAGACAGAGTTCTTGTGGCGGGCGGTTCAACCGCGAGACAAGATGGGTGATTTCAAAGGCAAGTCCTTCAAGGACCAGTGCCGCAGTCAGTGCCGGGGCTGCAGGAGACGTCAGGAAACCGAAGTCAGGCGCGTCATGGTCCAGCAGATTCGGGACATGGCAGATCGGCGCCGTGTCCGGGATGGTCACCCTCCCTGCGGCAGCCACCAGTTCCTCCGGCGAGGCGAAACCAAGCGGGTTGGCCATCCGGCCGAGGATGGTGCCGAACACCCCGATGAATCCCTCTTCGAGAATGCGGCCCGGACGAACATGGGGGAGCCGGATGGGGAGTTGGCCGGGGTTTTTGTGTTCCAACTCAGCCAGCAGTGCGGCGGAGGTGCCCAGTACCGCGACGCAGACCCCCGGCTCGTCCATCGCGGAGCCCAAAAAGGCGCAGGCCTGGTCGCTGCCACCCAGGAGAAGGGGAATGTCCGGATCAAGACCCAGGCTCCGGGCCATGCCGGGCTTCAGGTGGCCGGTGACGGATCCTGTGGGAAGAACGGGAGGCAGATTCTTCGCACAGAGGCCGGCCAGTTGCACAAGATCCGTATCCCATGTTCCATGATGCAGGTTCCAGAGGCCCGAGGTTCCTGCCAGGGATTCGTCCGTGGCCAGGGTTCCCCCCAGGCGCATGAGGAGAAAATCGGCCAGGCTCACGGGAATGCCACCTTGGGCAACGGATCGGGACCAGATGGAGGATGGGTCGGCCAGATGCATGACCGGAAAGATGGGAATCCATGGCAGGCCCGTGCGGCGCGAGAACTCCTGTTCATCCATGATCCTGCGGAGGGTACCGGGACCGCTCCCCCTGACGGGCACCTGCCACGAGGCTGCGGGCGTCAGGGGGTTGCCGCTGGCATCGACAACGAGGGTGGTGGCGCGCTGGCTGGTGCAGACCAGGGCGGCCGGCGAATCGATGAGGTTGGTGTTTGATGCTTCGTGCAGGGCCTCCATGGCCCGGGCGAGAAAAAGTTCCGGGTCAAAACACCCCAGGGTGTCAAGATCCGGGGACCGTCGTCGGGCCACGGAAACCATTTGTCCTTCGGGGTCAAAGACGCCGGCCTTGATCCATGTGCTACCGAGGTCCAGGGCGAGTATGTTTTTCATGGGCGCGGGAATCCTGTATCAAACAAGTCTTGGCGAATGGACAGTATGAACGATAAAACTGAAGTCATACTACTGCCGGGTTGCGTGGGTGTCAACCAGACTGTTGCATTCAGGGATACAGAGACACCCCCGAAAGTGTTATAAAGGCAGGTGGACTGGTTCGTGGATATGGGTTTTGCGAACGCAGGACTTTTTCCGGACCTTGGCAGTATGGATGATTCCATGAAGAAAATTCTTTCCGGGTTTCATGTTCTTTTGCTTCCGTGCATCTGGTGGTGCACGGGAACCGCATCTTTTTCCTGTTCGCCCGGACCGGAACCCCCGGCCCTTTCCATGCGTGATTCCTGCGAATTTTGCGATGATGGCACGACCTGCTTCGAGGGCATCTGTGTCGATGAAGCGCGTGTGTGTGGAAAGAGCCTGTGCGATCCTCCCCGGATCTGTGTGGATGGCGAATGCAAAAGGCTGCTCACCCTGGCGACCTACAATCTCTATGATCTGGTGTTGCCCGGCTCGACCGCCGGCGTCGCACGGTACATCGCCGGGTCGGACATCGACCTGATCCTGTTCCAGGAGATCCAGCCTGAGGATGCGGCCGGTCTGGTACAAGCCCTGGCGGACGAAGGGGTCGAAATGTATCACGCCTTTTCCTCCCGGGGCGGATACGGCGGGGATCGGGGGAATGACTATCTGGCCGTTTTTTCCCGTTTTCCGCTGACCGGCCATGAAACGATCCTCGGGGGTACGCTGCGGGATCCGGTGACCGGGGTGTCGTTCTCCTTCGTGTACATGCGTCCGGTGCACCGTGTGGTACTCACGGTGCACGACCGGGAGTTGGTCATCTACAACCTGCATCTCAAGGCGCAGGTGCCTTTTCCGGATTGCGGGGATTGCCTGGCAAGGCGCCGGGCCCAGGCCGCAGCACTGGAAACGTACATCCTCGAAAACGATGTTCCGGAACTTGATCATGTGATTGTGGCAGGAGATGTCAACTCGGCGCTTGCGGCCGATTTCGAGCCAGGAAACACCCTGGATCTTCTGACCCTGCGTTCGGACAATCCCGAAAACACCGGAAACGACTTCACCCCCGTCAATTATCTGTATCGCAATGAATCCACCCACCTGGACTTCAACAGTCTGCTGGATCACCTGATCCTGTCGCCGGCGCTGATGCCCCACTACCTGCCTGACTCGGTACGGGTCATTGCTCCCGCGGGGAAACCTTCGGACCACAAATCGGTACTGCTTCAGCTGGTTTTCTGACAAAGTTGTCTCCGAAAACCTATGGTA
The DNA here is from genome assembly GCA_964618145.1 of uncultured Kofleriaceae bacterium. Taxonomy (GTDB): domain Bacteria; phylum Myxococcota_A; class Polyangia; order HGW-17; family HGW-17; genus HGW-17. The sequence goes on along the minus strand of CAZTZR010000092.1, from coordinate 204 downwards.
TCAATGGTCATTCATCATGAAATGGGTGGTGCGGCCTTGAACAGTCAATTGTTCCGGGGTACACTAACCGTGGTTTGTGCCATGGGGAGGTTGCCATGAGATGTGTACGTTTTCTGCCTGTTTCGGTTTTTCTGGTTTTTCTTTTCGTCCAATGTTCAGGGGAAGCCGGGATTTACAAGGAACCCGGGACCGATGCAAGTACCG
>CAZTZR010000091.1:0-15507 GCA_964618145.1 uncultured Kofleriaceae bacterium | reverse complement strand
TCAGGGACTTTACTCCCCATAAGTCAGGTGTCAACTTTCACAGGACCAGACCATTGGTTGAATGTACTGTTCGATAAGAAAAAAGTCTATTCTTCTGCAAACGATCCCGAAATACCTACCCGGCTCCCCTTGCCGGGGTTGCCCGATGACATTCAGGTCCTGACGTATCTGCACACGGCTCCTGCAACGATCCAGCGAACCATGCTTTTTCCTGAAGGAAAAAGCAGTTTCTATTATGCACAATATGGAGAGTATCTGGGCGTTTATATTGAGGCTGAGCCAAAACAATCCACTAGAATGACAACCGCAGTGAAAAAAGATAACCGTTCAATCACAATAAATTCGGATTCCGGTATTGATTCATTGCAGCTTAAAAGCATGACATTTTTTCCGGAACCTTTACAAACTATTGATGGAAAATTTGTATATGAAGAAAACAGGAAAAAAGTCATTCGCAATTATAGTTATTTGATGGATGCTGAAATTGTTTCCGTGGCGTATTCCCCCTGGAAATTGAACATCTCTTGGGATGAAGAAAAAAATATTCTGGTCGAAAACGAAGGCGAGCATTCGCTGGAAATCAGTGCTACTCTACATACGTCGTATCTGCCCTATTTTCCGGAGTTGAAGGACATGGAAGAACTGGACCAGATGGTTGAATTGTTTACAAAAAATAAACTGCCGCTGGAAAAACCCATCTCTTTTTCTGTTCCAGGTAATAGTGTGATAAAAATTTCTGTAGATAACTGGCACAAACTCTCCACTACGGAAGTAGATATTATTACTTCATCAACTCCAAAGAAGAACAAAACAACAGGGTGCAGTACCCATCCCGGGGGGAATGCGAATTTATCGAATATTTATTGGCTACTGCTCATGGGTTTCTTTCTTATACTCAGAAAAAGCCTTTTGAAGAAGATTGTTTTTGTTTTATATGGAATTTTTTTTATTGTTTTTGCTTCCTGCGGAAAAGAAAATTCCGATAGTCAAGTGAAGGTTTACAGAACGAGTATTCCGCTAATCGCAACCGGTAACATTACTATAAGAGATAAAGAATATTATCCATGCTATCCTCCAATATATGCAACTGTTAATGGCTTAATGCCCGTAAAGTTGAAGGTTTTTTCTTCGGGAATGGAAGTCTCAATTGAAATTGATCAGCATACAATACAGGATGTCGTCAGTCGCCAGTATGTGCTCAATAATTTTTCTTTTTATGTACGATATAATCAATCGCGGTTTGGAACTCCCGATTCAATTTTTAAGGTAAAAACAGAGGGTGGATGGTTTTCCAGTTATCCCAAGACACCACAGACAATATCCGTTTCTGGAACGTTTTTAGAAGTTGAATCTGCTGAACAGGAAATTTCTCTTGGATATGAATTTGAATCCCCTGTTTATGGAACAAATGCGGAACCGGAGGAAATCCATGTTTTGGAAAAAAAGTAAAGTGTTTCTTTTGATCCCGTCTTTGCTCTTCTTGTCATGTGAAGATACGTACATAGAATACCGTGTTTTGGAGGAGTTTGTTGTCATTGACATTCGGGACAACGGTGTATGTCCTGTGCCAATTTTGGTGAAACCGGCCTACTGGCAGTTGTTTGAAGAACAACAAATTTGGTATTCCAATCCAATGTTTGGCTTTTTTGGTGAACATGAAACCGTCGACCCTCCCTGGAAAATAATGATGGTGAAAAATTGTCGACTCTACATCGGTAGTTATGCAACCTCCACGTATCAACAAATACCTGTAAAAATCGACGTGTTGCATCTTGTTTCCGGTCGGGAGGCCCATTTCGATGGATACCTGACACCTTTTTACCGCAAGGATATTCCACAGTGTCCCAAGAAGATCCTGGGAAACGACAAGGGATGGAAACAGTGGCAGGCATGCGGAAAAGCCGTAGAGCCGCTTTTGACCATGACATTGGAACTGCAGGATCCCGTCACGGAGTTCGATTGGGAAGCCATTTTCGAGGATGAAATGTTCTGCGAGCAAATTCCCGAGTAGAATCGGGATTTGCAATGAAACCTGCTGTACAGGCTGATAAAGATTAGGGGGATAGAATGCGTATTTGTCCTAATGAAGGATTTCGATGTCGTTCATGATGACGGACCCGGTCTCGAAGCGCCCGGAGTGGATATCCTTGCCGGAAGTGCTCCATTTCTTTGTTTGGGCGGCCACACGCGGTCTTCTTGTCAGGAAAAGCTTGACCCTGCTGTTGTGACGGGTCGGATCTCGACGAAAAAATCTGTGTGATCCTGGGATACTACGGAGGTCAGTTGTCCTGCGCGGCGAACTGCCAGTCCTTCAACGAGGCCGATTGTGCGGGTGTGGGGCGGTGCGGGGATGGTGTGATTCAACCGGAGCACGAAGAAGAGTGTGATGGAAGCGATCTGGATGCTCAGTCCTGCCACCCTCCCGGCCTGCTGCTTTGTACTCCAGAATGCCGGTTCGACTACTCGAATTGTGATGCCCGGTGCGGTGACGGGATCGTGCAGGGCAGTTTCGAGGATTGTGATGGGACCAATCTGGACGGACAGACATGCCAGAGCCTGGGGCACCTGTTCGGGGGAGGGCTGTCCTGTGACGGGCAGTGCCGCTTCGTCCGGAACTGCATCGACGTGTTGGCAATTGCTGTCGGCGGTGAGCACACCTGTGCGGTGTTGGGTGACGGGACGGCCCGCTGCTGGGGCCGCAACAATTTCGGGCAACTGGGGGATGACACCATGGTTCCCCGGGGCACACCGGTGGCGGTGAGCAGATTGACAGGTGCGCAGGCACTTTTTTCGGGGTCGTTCCACACCTGTGCGGCGGTGGATAGCCAAAAGCACATCAAATGCTGGGGGCTCAACGGAAATGGACAACTCGGGGACGGCACCGCGACGAACCGCCACACCCCGGTGTATGTCACCGAGTAACAACGTGAATTGAAACGCATTCCATCGGGGGCAATTACGGCCGGATTTCCACCAGGAGAATGGCGGTGGCGTCCAGGTGCAGGGTCAGATTCGCGGGCACGCCCGTGCCGTTGAAGAATATCTCGCCGTTGTGGGGGTTGACGTCAAAGCGCGGGAAGTTGGAACCTGACAGGATCAGGCCCAGGCGGTGTCCCGGGGACAGCGTCCAGGCCACGTGATTGGTCATTTTTACGGTCACCGGGACCGGCTGACCCGCCACGGGAAGGTTCCGGACGTTGTACGGCGGTGGCATGGACAGGCGGGCGATGCCGTCGGACAGCAGCAGGTGGCAGCCGTCAGGCCGGAGGTCCACCAGCCGAAAGGCCACGTCGGCGTCCAGCATGTCGGTGGAGGCGTTCACGGCCAGGGTGACGGTGCCTTGCAGGTGCAGGGGATCCGCCAGTTCTTCCGTGGTCAGGACAAAGGCATCCGCCCGGGCGATGACGGGATCCTGGCAGGTGGGGCCGTGGTCCTGGCTGGAAACAAGGGTCTGTCCCCCCGCAGTGGGGGAGGGGTCAAAGGGATTGACCGGCAGGGTGATGTTCGTCACCGGGCCGGCGGTGGGGGCCAGGCGCCCGTCTCCGTTCAGGTGGAGCTGCAGCACGGTGGTGTCTGTGGGCGGCCAGTTGCCGGCAGTCTCCCAGGGCCCTTCCAGGGAGCGGCGGAAAGTGACGGGGGCGTCCGTTTCTGCCGGGTCCATCCCCCGCAGGTGCTGGTCGAAAAAGCGCAGGCTCGCGCGTTCGATCTCCCGATCGGCGTCGAAGAAAAGCAGTTCCTGTTCCGTCAGGGGGCGCATCCCGGTGCTTTCCCCGCCGGAGGCGAAAAGGTGCCAGGGCCCGGCCAGCAGGCGGTGCAGGGGGCGCACTGCCGTGGCACTGCCGTCTTTCAGGTCCAGAAAAGTCTGCACGGTCCCCGTGTTGTACAGATCGAACCAGCCGGCCACGAGGAGCATGGGAGCATGGATGTCGCTCGCCCGGTACAGTCGCTCGGCGGCGATCCACCAGTTGTCCCGCAGCGGATGGGCGGCAAAGATCCCCGCGCCGAAATACGCCCCCAGAAAATCAATGTATTCCTTTCGGATGACGCCCCCGGGGTATGTCTCCTCATAGGTATAGTTCATCTGACAGAAGATGGGCACCGCTGCCTTGAGTGCCAGCGGTCGCAGGACGGCCGTCTGGAACTGCACACGGCACAAAGCCGAGGTGCCCCAGGTGCCTACATTTCCGTCGGACCAGGGCTGCTGGGCGATCCAGGCGATGACGTCGTGGCCGTCTTCGCCGTAGCCCCGGGTAAAAGAGGCGGGAGGCGCCGCGGAGGATCCGAAGAAGCCGCGCCAGTCCAGCACGACAAAGGCGTAGTCACGGCTCTCGAACAGGGGGTGGGATGCCTGGGGATTGTCGAAGAATTCCGCCTTGAAACCGGCTTTGCTGTAGGGGGTCTGCACCAGCACGGTGGGCATGCGGCAGGCGGGGTTTTCCGGTCGTACGACAAAGGCGGACAGTTGTGCGCCGTCCCCCACCGGAATCATGATTTCCTCCGTGATCCGGTCGGTGCAGTCCTCGGGGATTTCCCCGTCGGTATCGGACCCGGTGTCGGCATCCGCGTCCACACCGCCGTCGGCGGGAATTTTGTTTCCAGGCGAATTGTGACAGCCCCAAAGGAGGGCAGATAGAATCAATACCGGGACAATAAAACGAAACATGGAACATTCTCCTGTCAAAACCTCGCAAAGTGTACGCTGACTTCCCGCCACCTGCAAGCTGTCCAAAAACCCGGTCTTGCCAAAGAACGGACGAAACGGTAGAGTGTTTGGACAAAACGCTTCATTTCAAGGCGTTTTCAGGCGCAATCCATGAACACACCATCTACAGAACCCCAAGATCTCTGGCTCAAACTCCTGGAAAGATTGGAAACGGACGGCCTTTTGCTTCCGGCCCAGACCGATGTCATCCGCCGAATCCATCGGGGAACCGGTCAGTCCGTGGATGTCCTTTTGCTGGGGGCGAAACTGGTTTCCGAGACGGTGCTGCAGAAGTATCTCCAGAAGTTGTACGGAGTGAACACCGTGTTCGACCCTTTCGAATTGCCGGTGGATGGTGCCTGCCGGATGCTGGAGCTTGAAGAGGTACAGAAACTCAATGCCCTGCCGCAGAAGTTGGAATCCGGGACGCTCAGTGTGCTCATGGTTCCCCCGATTGATCCGGGGCAACTGGAGTGGCTGCGGGCCCGGACCCAGGCCTATGTGGTGCCCTTGGTGACCACCCCCCTGCGGTTTCGTTATCTCTTGGAGCATTGTCTGGATGTGCCCATGGATCCTGCGGAAAAGGCCATTGCGCTCAAGGTTTTGGAAGGCATTTCCGGAAAACGGGAGCGCTTTGCCAGTCCGAAGAACGTGCTGTACGACCCCATGGCCGGTCCGGTGGAAGACGCATCCGATGAAGATGATCCGCTGGCATTGAGTTCGTTGCCCATTCTGGATCGGACCTGTGAGGGACTGGATGTTTTCCGCGAGGAAATGCTTTCGCTCATCGAAAACGATTTGCCGGTGTTCCTGGAGGAAACAACCCCACCCGTGGTGCCCGAAGGCGACATCGAGACGGCCACCGGCATTTCCGCACGCACGCTTTCCGCCGGGTGGACCCCCCTGGACCCCGGAAAGATCGCCAGCATGGCCGCCGAAGTGGAGAGTCGCGAACAGATCCCGACCCTGTTCTATCATTTCGGGGCGCGGGCCATGCGTTCCGTGGTGCTGTTCACCTGTACGGAAGGCTTCGCCATGGGTTGGACAGGCGCGGGCCTCGGGGTGTTTCCCCACCGTCTGGAGGGCATCATTGTGCCCGAGGACAAGGGGACGTTCATTTCGGATATCGTTGAGCAAACCATCTTTCTGGGCAAGGTGCAGCCCACCGTCGTGAACAAGCGCATCCTGCAGTTGATGAGCGCGGACCCCGAAGACATCCTGGTGGGCGGAACCGTGTTGCTCAAGGAACGCCCCGTCATGGTGGTGGTATGTGTGCTGGACGATGAACTGGCAGGCCCGGACGAGTTGCCGATCCTCCAGGAACTCTGCAATGTGTGTGCATCCATTGTGCTCAAACTGGTTCGGGCCAAGAAGGCCACCTGATTGCGCCGACGGCTTTTTTCACTGATTTCAGGCTAATGGTCAGGGGGTACAGGTGAGGCCGGAATCTTCCCAATGACCGCAGTTGTGGACACCCCATCCCCTGAAGGGGCAATCCGCAATGGAAGTCTCGGACCCCGTGCACATGACATCGTCCATGAAGATGGGATCCTCTCCGGGCAACGAGCCCGAGAAAAACGTTCCCGAGGTGCTGAAATTCAGTTGGCGACAGGCCACCGTGATGAAATTGGTCTGATGGGAACCGGCATTCTGGATGTAATCGTCACACACGGTTCCCCAGATGTTGTTGTGCAGGACTTCAACCCTGCCGTGATTTCTGGATGTTCCTTCCATCAGTCGGATGTCACCGTTCTGGTATATGTTGCATCGGAGGGCGACGGCTTCGGGTGCCCAACAGTTTTCCACACCCCAGTCGGCCCGGGGGCAGTTGGCAAGTCTTGTTTCGGTTCCGTTGCAACGCACATCATCCAGGATGAAGGTGTCCGTGGGGGCGGGATAGACATCATAGCCCAGACTGACGCCGCCCTTGTATCCCATCTGCTGGCAGGCGATGTCGGGATTGTACTTGTTGTGCGGGGAAGTGAACCAGAAATCGTCGCAAACCTCTCCCCAGGAGCCACTGTAGAAAACCTGCAAACGGCCTTCCATGCCATGGCCGGGTCCCCCTGTCACCCGGATGTCACCGGTTCCCGGCATGCAGCGCACCGCCAGGGTTTCGCTGGTACCACAGTTGTGTTTTCGCCAGCCCAGGAACGGGCACTGGATAAGGGTGTCCTCGGACCCCGTACATTGCACGTCATCCATGATGAAGATGCCCGAACCGTGACCATAGGTGCTGCCGGCGTTTCCAATCCACTGGTGGCCGGTGCCCGTGAATCCGAGTTGTCGGCAGACGATGTTGACCAGCGCCACCCGCTGGCTTTCCACGTAGGTGTCATCACAGACAATGCCCCAGGTGCCTTCATGATAGACCTCGATGCGGCCTTCGTTGGAACCGGGGCCTCCGGCCAGCCGGATGGGCAGGTAATAGGTGTCCTCCACCTGGCAGGTATCCGAACATCCGTCCCAGAGGAGCAGATTGCCGTCGTCACACTCTTCACCAGAGTCGATGACGCCGTTTCCGCAAAGCGTGGTGGTGCAGTTGGATGTATTGAATGTGCAGTTGCTGTTGCAGACGAGCGTGCCGCCGGCGTAGCCCTGGGAAATGCAGGTCTGTCCGTTGAGATTGGTGCCGTCGCACTGTTCCCCGGGGTTGATGACACCGTTTCCGCACAGGGTGCAGTTGGATGTATTGAATGTGCAGTTGGAATGGCAGGAAAGGGTGCCACCTGCAAATCCCTGGGAAACGCAGGATTGTCCGTTGAGGTTGGACCCGTCACATTGTTCCCCGATTTCCACGATACCGTTTCCGCAGGTCTGGTGATAGCAGGAACTGGTGTTGAACTGGCAGGAACCCGAACAGGAGAGGGTGCCGCCGGTGAATCCCAATGAAGCGCAGGACTGGCCATTGAGGTTGGACCCTTCGCATTGTTCTCCGGTTTCGATGACACCATTTCCGCACAGGGTGCAATTGGATGTGTTGAATGTGCAGTTCGGATTGCAGACCAGGCTGCCGGCAGTGAATCCCTGATTCTGGCACGTGCCGGAACCCATGTTGGTTCCATCGCATTGTTCTCCGGGATTGATGATACCGTTTCCGCACATGGTGCAACCGGCCGTGTTGAGGGTGCAGTTGCTGTTGCAGGAGAGGGTTCCTGCGGCGAATCCCAGATTCTGGCAGGTGTTGCTTCCCAGACTGGAGCCGTCGCAATCTTCCCCGGATTCGAGAATGCCGTTGCCGCAGCGGGTGCATGAACCGGTGTTGTAGGTGCAGTTGCTGTTACAGGAAAGCATGCCACCATCAAAGCCGTGGGAGATGCAGGTGCCTGTTCCCATTTCGGCGCCATCACATTGTTCGCCCGGCTCAAGGGCGCCATTGCCGCAGTTGGAGCAGTTGGAAGTGTTGAGGGAACAGTCGGGGTTGCAGGAAAGGGTGCCGCTGGAAAAACCCAGACTGACGCAGGTGTTGCCGGCCAGATCCGTTCCGTCGCAACTTTCCCCGGTTTCGGCGGTATTGTTTCCGCAGGAGGCCAGAAGACAGTTGCCCGTGTCCACTCGGCAGTCACTGCCGCACAGCAAGGTGCCGCCGGCAAACCCCAGGGATTCGCAGGTCAGTGCACCCAGTTGGTCGGTATCGCATTCTTCGCCGCCGTCGATCTGGTTGTTGCCGCAGAGGGAACATCGGCTGATGTCAAACCGGCAACTCTCCAGGCAACCCAGTACCCCGGTACCCTGTCCCAGGGTCTGACAGGTCTGGCCGTTGAGGTTTTCTCCGTCACAATCCTCCAGTTCGTCCACTACACCGTTGCCACAGCCGGCTTCATGGCGGCAGTTGCTGGTATCATATTCGCAGTTGGCATTGCACAGGAGCGTTCCCGTGGAATAGCCAAGGGTCACGCAGGTTTCCCCTCCGAGTTGATTGCCGTCGCAGTATTCAGGGCCTTCAATCAACCCGTTTCCGCATACCGCACCTATTGCGTCGCAATCTTCGGGGCAGTTGGATTCATTTTCCGGTGGTTCGCATGTGCCGTTGCCGCATTTGGATACATCCCTCATGCAATCGGAATCACACGCACCCTCTCCGGGGGGATCGCATTCCTCGGGCGCTTCCACCTTGCCGTCTCCGCAGAAGGGAATGCCGGAATTGTTGGAGCCGGCGCAGGCAAGCAGGAAAATGGAAAGAAACAAAGACAGTACAAGAAGAACCGGGACCCGGTGTGTTTCCATCATGAGAAACCTCCACGGCGACGCAGGGAAGCCGATGCCGGAATTGTAGCGCAAAAACTAGTTGGAACAAATGAAAACTATTTACAGTGCAGATCAGGTATACAGATACCCCCCCCCACAGTGTGCCGGGATCAACGGACTTGACCGGCGCTGTCAGTCGCAGATGGCCAGTTGCTCCGGGTGCAGGGAATGAAGCAGGGAAAATGATTTACGGGGCATCTCGTCCAGAAGGCCGCTTCCGTCCATTTTCATGAGATACAGGGCGGGTCGGGTGTCGGCACAGTTCCCACCGGCCCGGAAAAGGCCCCAGGTACGGGCGGAATCCAGCGCAATGACTTCGGCCCACTCCGCCCAGCGCAGCAACCGCCGGTCCTGTCCGTTCCGGTTGGTGGCCAGAAGACGTGGCCGATCCGCGCATTTCTGGCCTGCCGTGTACATGACGGTGATGTCCATGGCAGGATAATACCCGTACACCTCCCGCTTCAGCAGCGGCTCCACCCGATGGGGCGTCTTGGGGTTGGCCGGATTCCAGTAGTACAGTCCCATCCGATCCTGCACCCTTCCCGAGAAGACGAGTTCATTTCCGGAACTCCAACCATGGAACTTTTCCAGTTTCCAGGAGGGGCTCAGGGTATGCAGTTTCCCTGTGTCGGTGTCGGCCACCAGAAAATAGCGCGCATTCTTGCGGGACGCCTGTTGCATATCCAGGTTCACTGCAATCTTGCCATCTCCGGAATGATGCATGTCGACGGCGGAAACCGTTCCCTTTGACGCGGATACCGCCACCAGGGAGACCCGGGGGTCCACCCGGTTCAACGGCTGCAGGTGCAGCCAGACGGTGCCTTCCTGATTCTGGGTGAGATAGGCCAGTTCATCCCCGGCAGGATTCCAGAAGGCAGGATGGACAATGCGGGTTCCGGGTTCCGGAGCGATGGTCTTCTGGAAAGCGTCGCCCACGCCGCGCACCTGCAGATCCGCAGTGCCCGGGTAGGCCAGCCGCGAACCGTCGGGGGAAAGCCTCAGAAAGTGGCGGATCTGGCCGGTCATGGCTGCGACAAAATCCTGAGGCAGGGCGCCGATGGTGTTTTCCCGGTTCTTGTCCGTTTCCAGGGTCAGGATGTTCTGTCCGGCTACATAAATGACCCTTTTTCCCCGGCACAACAAAGCGGTTTCCTCTTCCGGGGTTCGGGTCAGGAATTTTTGTGCACCCCGGCGGGTGTGGAACAACTGAATGTCCTTGTGTCGTCCGCTGGAATTGACGGCCACGAACCAGGTTGGCCGGGCCGGTTGGGAATTCAGTGTGAAAAACAAAGAGAAAAACAGCAACATGAGTCAACCTGCTGGGCCACCCTACGTTGTTTTCATGGTTTTGGCAACTCTGCAAAAGCTGCCGACCGTTCAGGCGAGGCGTTTGCGCAGCAGGAACAGTCCGGCCAGAAGCATGAACAACGGGATGGATGCCGGGGTGGAGCCGCGGTGGGAGCAGGAACAACCGTCCGCCGATTTTGGAGCGTCCGGATTGCGTACCACGGAGAACGCCTCATCCTTGCGGTCACTGCCACCATCAAAATTCGTGACGATCAGTGAGTACTTTCCTTCCATGACGCCCCGCGGAATGCGCACGAGGGCTTTGATTTGTCCTTCGGAACTCTGTACGGTTTCCTTCACCTGGAATCCCTGATCCGGGAAAAAGGTGATGGTGGCGTTTTCGAAGAAGTTTTCGCCGTTCACGGTCAGCCAGGCTTCAGAGGCATCATAGACACTGCCCGGACGAACACTGGTAATGTTCGGAAGTCCCACTGTGGGGCGGATGTACAGCGTATATTCGGTTCCGGAACCGGGGATGAAACTGGGATTGAAATTTTCGTTGCCCAGATGTTCCACAATCAGGAGTTTTTTGGTGCCCGGCCGTGGATCGAAAGAGAATGTCGTGCGTGCCCCCGTGGAGGGAAATTCCAGGATTTCCGGTTCGGTGTCGATGGTGATCACCTGGAAATGCCAGGGTTCCTCGTTGGCGGTGATCACCTCGATGGTGGTGTTGCGGTCAAAATCCTGGGGGACTTCCAGTTGGATGTAATTCACCCCGTAGGGTTTGGGCCAGGAAGCCTTGGGGGGTTCAAACGTTTTGGGGTTCCTGTCCACGACCAGGCTCCCGGCGATCGAGGGTGTTGGCGCGAGTTGGATGGCGTGGGGCAGGGTGGAAAGGGTTTCATGGGAATATTCGTCGATGAAATAACGTGCACGGGAGAAGTCATGGAAGGCGGAGTTCAAATCCCCTTGGCCGGTTTCGCTTATCTGGTCGTTTATCGCCATCATGTAATGCGGATGGTTGTAGGAATAGTTGGAATTCTGCATGGAACGTTCCCAGATTTGCCGTAACCAGACCGCATCGGTCCAGTCATCACCATACGCATTGATGAGATAGTAGGGCCAGACGAATCCACCGTACCAGTAGGCGCTGTTCTGGTTGCCGTCACTGACACTCCAGTGGGGCGCCACCTGGAAACTCTGCAGGTAATAGCGGGCATACCAGACGGCTCCCGGATAGACTGCCAGCATCATGTAGGTGGCAGAATTCTCCCAGAAGGAAACGGGTTCCAGGCAATCCATGGCACCCTGGGAGGAGTGGTTCAGTTCGTGGGCAACGGTGGCACCCACGCTGTGTTCCCCGTTGGCATGATCAATGACCACATAGGAAATGCAGTCATCCCAGGGATTGTCGGGATTGGGACCCAGCGGTGCCATGTAGCCGCCGCCGCCCATTCCGGAGGCGGTGACATAGATGCGATAGCGGCCTTCGGGGGTTTCGATGGGGGGCGGATACCATCCCCATTCGTTGTACTGGAGTTGCCAACTGAGGTCTGCGGCTTCCAGGACCTTGAGGGCCAGGGAGGCTGCCCGCTCATCCCCGTAGTAGACGCGGATGGGGAACAGTTCCGAGTCCAGAACATAGGGAAGTTCGGCCGGATAGGTGTACCTGCTGCGAAGGCCCAGGCGCATTTGTTCCTGCACGGTTTCCACGAGGATGCCGGTGGCCCGGTCCGCGCTGATGGGGTGCAGTTCGAGTTGGTTTTGCCAGTATTCCGGCATGGACGCCGGATCCTTGATGGCGGATTCCTGCAGGTGAAGCCGCAGTTCGGTAGCCAGGATTCCTTCTCTTTCGGCCGATTTGAGTTTCTGCATGAAGGGTTCGGCGTCGACAGGGCTGGCCAGAAGGGCCAGCAGGATCAGAAAAACATTCATGAAAGCCTCCAGGGCGGCACGGGGGTAGATGGACTTCAGTCTGCCGCCGCCGGTACTATAGCCGTTTTTGGAAGAGAAGACTTCAAAAAGTGTGATCCGGGGTGAAGAAGAAGGCGAAATGTGATGCAGCACACGATTTATGCCATGCTCCAAGGTGTTTACCGATAGGTATGCAGGAGCCCGGCCAGAATCATCAGGAGGATGAGAAGCAGTTCCCGGTTGATATTGGGAAAAAATGCCCTTTTGTCCAACGCATGGAGGTGACAGGTCTTCGGAAATGCAAGACGTCCGAAAAGGAAACCTCCCGCCAGCACTCCCGCATCCTGCAATGCCGACGTCCAGTCCGGCAAGGGGGAATGGGTCGGGTCCAAAGCGAGATACCGGATTCCAATTGCCATTCCGGTAAGAAGCAGGCCGGTCAGCAGCATGGCAAATGGCCTTCGGACATCATCAAACGGGGACAGGACACCCACGTGGAACTTTGCGAACCCAGCGACAAGAAAGAATGCAAAAAAGAAAAAAATCCCCTTGTATTCAGGGAAATGCAAGAGAAATTCCGTTTTCAGGTGCCACCCCGGCGCCGGAAAAAGCCCCAGCAGCAGGAAAAGGCCCAAGCCGGCAAGAAACAGCGTGGGCCAGGAACCGTGGATCGTCTGCCGGTTGGAGGAAAGTTCTTCGGTGGCGTGAAAGAGCATGGTTTTGTACAGTGCATGCATCAGTACAAGGGAAAAGGCGAGGTCCGCCCTGTTGCAGGAGAGAAGAAGTCCGGTAAGGCCTGAGGTCAGGATGGTACTGGCGGCAATGGTGCGCTTGAATTTTGGTTCAAAAAACAAAATGATTGCCGAGATGGCAATTGTCAGAAGGGAAAAAGCACGAATCAGCAGAAGGGGGGCCTCGAGTCCCAGGTGCACCGAAGGGACAACCACGAAGAGGTGCAAGCCCAGAATGCCGGAGAAAATGGTAAAACTGGCCAAAAAGGCTGACACCAGTCCGTTGGCGGCACCATGGCAGGTGGCCACCCAGCCGGAAGCCGGGAAGAAAGCTGCCTTGATGAAAAAGGCAAGACTGAACAGGAGCATGGCCAATTGGATCTGCGGGGAAGATACCAGATAAAGGGATTCATCCGGGGCCATTCGGAACGGGGCACCCCCACTGTACAGTACGGCGATTCCAGCCAGGAGCAGTATGGAACTGATCGATCCGATGATCATGTATTTGATGGATGCCCAGTGGGATCCCTTGATGGAGATCAGGATGTAAGCACCCATGATCATCAGTTCGTAAAAAACAAAAAAGTTGAAAAAATCCCCGGTGACAATCAGGCCTGATGCCCCGGTCAGGTAGAGCAGAAAGACGAGTCTGAAATGTTTTGAGGGCAGGTGGTCCGGCCGGAAGAGACCGAACAGAAGCGGCACCAGATAGGCACCCAGGAAATACAGTCTTGTCGGATGGTACTGGAAAAGGATGCCAATCTCCCATTCGCTCACAGGAAGATCAAATGTCAACGGCATGGGTGAACCGGTCCCTGACGTCATGGTCCCGGAAGAAATGAGGAAAATGCCGGCGACCAACTGGCTGATTGCGGCCAGCCGGACCAGAAGCCGGGTGAAATCCGTTTTGAAAACCGAAAGGCACAGCATCCCGACCACCATGAAAAGTGCCGGCAGGAAGGGAAAGAGTTTCCATATGGATTCAAAAATAAAAGGGTTCGTCACGGATGACTCAACTCCCGGGACGCCATGTGGTGGCGTCAGTCATTGGGGAGGCAGGATACGCGCGATGTGCCGATCCGCCTGTGCAGTTTGACAACCAAACCCAGGGCAAGGGCGTTGAAGCAGGTGCTGATGACAATGGCTGTCAGCATCAATGCCTGGGGAACCGGATTGACTACATGTTTGATGCCTGCTGTCAATATGGGGGATGTGGCGGCATCCGTCACCGCTGTATGAATGAATCCCAGAATCACCATGCTTTCGATGATGACCAGGCACATCATCTTGCGCAGGAGATGGTCTGCAGTGATCAATCCATAGGCGGCCACGGCAATGATGAGCAGTATCATGATTCTGCCTCCATCGCGTGCATCCCGAAAACGGACAGGAGGACCACCAGGACTTCGAGCAGCGTATCCACCGCGCGGGGGCCCAGGTATACTGCCGTCACCATGTTCTGGATTCCCAGATTCCGGGTGAGGTCCTGAAAGGATTCCACGTCCCGGTGGACCACGTGTTGCAGTGACGGAACACGTAGCGCCACGAACGCGCCCATGGCCAGCAACAGAACGAAGGTGGTCCACTTCAGGGCAAAGTCGTTACGGGGTTTGGTGGGAGGTGATGGGGAAGGTGAAGGACGGCGCCTGTTCGGTTCGTGGCCGGGCAGAAAACGGCGGCCGATGAGGACCATGGAACCGGCGACCTCCAGATAAATGGCAAATCCGAGGATCCAGATAAGGTAGTTTCCGATCATGAGGCTGCCAGCCAGGCCGGCCCCGTACAGGCCCCCGAAGGGAACCGCCCGCCATACCCAACCGACAGTCATCAGTCCGGCAAGCAGGAGGACTCCGGTGGACTCCATGCGCAGGAACAGTATTTCCGGGTACACCCGCCGCTCCTGGGTCGCCTCCAGAATCAGGACGCCTGTCGCCAAAAGGACACCACCCTGGAAGCCGCCGCCTGGAAAAGCCCCCCCGTAGGCCATCAGATAGAGGCTGAAGAGCACAACCAGGGGAAAAACCAGGTTCAATGTTGTCGTGACGATGGCGGATTCCTTCAATTTCATGGCGCCTGCATGTCTTTGAGGTTGCTTCCGGTGTAGATGGTGCAGGGAAGGGACAGAAGGAGCCCGATTTCAGGGTCTTGAAGGGGGATGCCTTCCTTGGTGCAGATGTTGACGAAGTCGGCAATCATGGTCGGTTCGGGAGCCGGGCAGAGCAGGGTCCGGTTGTAAGGTGGCTGGCGGGAAAAAAGATCGCGGAAAGACGCGATGACGGGGTTTGACTCGAACATGAAGGCTTCATGATTCTCCCCGTCGAGGATGCTCACGTCATGGAAGCCGGTTTCCACGAGAATCCCCAGAATCCTGTCAAGCAGTTCTTCCTTTTTCAGGATGAGAATGAGAAGTTTCAAGGGTCACCTGTTTTCAAATTCGTTCAAGTAATCCAGAATGGTTTCCACCTCTGGCACTTTGGGGGTATCAACCGGCAGTCCGGGTTGGCGGAAGGCTTCCCGGGCGGCTGGCCGCTCCAGCATCCGCGCAATCCTGGCAAGAATGCTCAGGTAGATTCTTCCCTGGTCGGTGGGGATGGCGAATGCGAAAATGGTGTGAACCGGGTCACC
>CAZTZR010000090.1:0-15640 GCA_964618145.1 uncultured Kofleriaceae bacterium | reverse complement strand
CCAGTGGATGCGGCGGGCTTTCCCGAAAAAGACGGGACAGACTTCCCCTTCACACAGCGTAATCACCGTGTCCACCTGTTCCGGAACGATTGTCGCCACATTTTTGGAAAAATGGACTGAAGGATCCATGCCCATGGAGGAAAGGACTTTTGCGGCTTCCGGGCGCAGGGAAGTTGGTTCTGAACCTGCGGAAAGAACGTTCAGTCCGGAGGGTGCCATGCTGCGGGCGATTCCTTCGGCCAGTTGGCTACGGGCGCTGTTGGCCACACACAGGAAAAGGATGCCCTTTTGCGGCGGGCTGGCCCGCAGGATGGCGGCTTCCAGCAACCAGCGCGGTGGGATGCCGGCGCCATCGGGAGCATAGGTTCTTGCAGACAGGGAAGGGGAGGTCACCGGACCTTCCAGATCCCTGCCATCGACAAGGATGGACGGGGAACCGCCATAACCGAGGGCCAGTGCATGCCGGTAATTTCCGACGCACACCTGTTCCAGGGTGGCATCGGGAGCCAGTTCGGTGGCCACTTCCCGGAGCAGGGACCAGGTGGCTTCCCGGAAGGGACAATTATTGGAATATAATAAATGGATGTGCATGGTCTTCACTCCATGGGAGGGTATTTCCTCCCGGTTCAGGGTGCCGTCTGCGGTTGCGCCGGAAAACGGTTCCGGGTGGCGAGGGCGACTTTCACCAGCATAAGCATCACGGGGACCTCGATCAACACCCCCACCACGGTGGCCAAAGAGGCCCCCGAAGAAAGACCGAACAGAAGCGTGGCGGTGGCGATGGCCACCTCGAAGTGATTGGATGCGCCTATCAGGGCAGTGGGGGCGGCGTCTTCATAATGCAGTTTCAGTTTTCTGGATACAAAATACCCCAGGGCGAAAATCAGCACCGTCTGGAGAAACAGGGGAACCGCGATCCACAGGATCGTGAGGGGATTTTTTACGATTACATCCCCCTTGAAAGAGAAAAGAAGCACCAGGGTGAAGAGCAATGCCATGATGGTGACGGGGGAAAGCCAGTGCAGGAAGTGATTCTCGAACCATTCCGAACCGAATACCCGAATCAGGATTCTCCTGCAAAAATATCCGGCCACCAGGGGCAGTGCCACATAAATGCCGATGGAGAGTACCAAAGCCTGCCAGGGGACCGGAATGCGTCCGACGCCCAGCAGGAATCCACCCAAAGGACCGTACAGGAAAAGCATTGTCAGGGAGTTGATGGCGACCATGACCAGGGTGTGTCCGGGGTTTCCTTTGGCAAGGTGTCCCCACACCAGCACCATGGCGGTGCAGGGCGCAACGCCCAGCAGGATGCAGCCTGCCAGATAGGATCGCCACAGGGGGACTTCCAGAAACCTCACACCTTCATGCAGGACGACAGTGCCCACCCCGTAAGCCTGTCCCGGTTCCAGATCCATTCCAAGGGGCATTTTCACGAGGTCGGTGGCTTCCGGGCCGATGAACGTGATGAAAACCGTCCCGAGAAAGAACAGACTGATGGCGTACATGGTAAACGGTTTGATGGCCCAGTTGATTAACAGGGTAATTCCCACCGGTTTCACACTTTTCCCCGCCCGGAGCACTTCGGAAAAATCGATTTTCACCATGATGGGATACATCATGAAAAACAGGCAGATGGCGATGGGAATGCTCACCACGGGGGCCCCGTCCACGGTGATGGCCATGCCATCAAGCGTCCTGGCAATTTGGGGCGCGAGTCGTCCCAGGAGAATGCCCACCCCTATGCAGAGTAGAACCCACACGGTAAGGTATTTTTCAAAAAAACCAAGCCCCTGTGGTTTTTTGGTGATGCATGCGTCTTTCATGAACAAGTCTCCTTGTTGGATTTGGTTTGCCGCCAGGCTTTCATGCGGGCGGCAATTTCCTCATTTTCCAGTGTATTGAACAGTTGATGGTTGGACTGCAGGACTTCCAGGGCAGGACCAGGCTCAAGAGTCAATTTGTAATACACCCATGTGCCATGACGGACATCCGTGACAAGGCGGGCATTTTTCAGGATGCGCAGGTGTCTGGAAGCCCGGGATTGTGGAATCCGGCATATTTCCATGATGTCACAGACACAGCATTCGCCCTGCTGGGTCAGCAAGGCCAGGATCCGGATCCGGGTTTCCTCGGACAGGGCTTTGAAAACTTCAGAGTATTCCTTCATGGGCGCCTCCTTAATGGCTTATATCCGCATATCCGCATATATGCAAGAACTTTGTGTGATGGTTGAATTCCATGGCATTTTGTGATTTTCTCAACTGGTGGAAGGAAGTCCATATGACATCCTACTGTTACAGGTGCCGCAGGGACCTGGAAGGAACGACTGAAATGAAAAGGGAACCCGTGGAATTGCACTGGCACAGCATTGCCCCTGAGGAACTGGCCCGGGAACTGGAAACCTCCCTGGAAACGGGGCTTCGGGCTGAGCAGGTGGAAAAAAGGCAGGCCGAACATGGCCTGAACGAACTGAAGGGAAGTCGCCGGGCAGGTCCTCTGACCCTGTTTTTCCGGCAGTTCAACCAGCCACTGGTGTACATACTGCTCGTGGCGGTGGGAGTTACGGTGGGGTTGTCCGAGTACGTCGATGCAGCGGTCATTTTCGCCGTGGTACTCATCAACGCGGTCATCGGATTCGTCCAGGAGTCCAAGGCAGAGGCGGCCATCGAAGCGCTGTCCCGAATGGTGGTTACCGAGGCGGCAGTTCTGAGGGATGGAATCCGGCAGAAAATGGACGCACGGTATCTGGTGGTCGGGGATGTGGTCACACTCCAGAGCGGAGACAAGGTTCCGGCCGACATGCGGTTGCTCAGGGTCAGGGAATTGAGGACCGAAGAGGCTCCCCTGACCGGGGAAAGCCTCCCGGTGGAGAAACGGTCCGGAGAGTTGCCGGTCGACACCGTTCTGGGGGACAGGGTCAACATGGCCTTTGCCGGGACCATGGTGACATATGGGCAGGCCGAGGGGGTGGTGGTGGCCACCGGAAACGGAACACAGACCGGGAAAATCGCTCGAATGATTCAGGACGCGGATGACCTGGCCACCCCACTGACCCGCAAGATCGTGCACCTGAGCCACAGGCTTCTGTGGATCATCCTGGGGTTTACCGCACTTGCCGTGGGTGCCGGGCTATTGCACGGCCAGGACTGGGCATATGTGTTCAAGGCCGCGGTGGCTCTGGCAGTAGGAGCCATTCCCGAGGGACTTCCGGCAGCGGTGACCATCACCCTGGCAGTGGGGGTTTCCCGCATGGCGAAGCGGCATGCCATCATCCGGAAACTGCCCGCAGTGGAAACCCTGGGATCCACTACCGTCATCTGTTCGGACAAGACGGGAACGCTCACGGAAAACAAGATGACCGTGAAAGCCGCCTGGGTGGACGGGGTCACCTGGGATTTTGAGGGAAATGGTTATGAGTCCAGAGGGGCTGTGTTGAGGGACGGTCAGATCGTGGATGGTGCCACGGGTCCCCTGGAGGAACTGCTGCGTTGCGGCCTCGTGTGCAACGACACCCGTTTGCGCAGGGAAGAAGGCGAATTGCGGGTGGAGGGGGATCCCACGGAGGCGTGTCTTCTGGTGTCCGCAGCCAAGGGCGGTATCGACAACCCTCCCGCCGCCTCCCGGCTGGACTCCATTCCGTTCGAGAGTGAGCACCAGTACATGGCCACACTGAACGAACTGGATGGCAGGCGGGTCGTGTTTCTCAAGGGATCCGTGGAGCGGATGCTGGAGCGTTGTGACCGTATGCTGATGCAGGACGGGACAGAGGGACCGCTCGATACGGAGGCCGTCCAGGGTGCGGTTGAGCGGTTTGCCGATTCGGGCATGCGCGTGCTGGCCTTTGCCCGCAAGGTTCCCGATGGGGACATGTCCGGAATTGATCATTCCGACGTGGCCGGCGGTCTTGTCTTTCTGGGTTTGCAGGCCATGATCGATCCGCCCCGGGTCGAGGTCATCGATGCGGTTGCGAAGTGCCACCGGGCGGGCATTCTTGTGAAGATGATCACGGGGGATCATGCCCTGACCGCCCGGGCCATCGCCAGTCAGATCGGTCTTGTGGAGCCTGACGGAGAGGGTGTCGGTGGAACCAACCCTGACTCCGATGGGAAACTGCGCGTCATCAACGGAAGGGAACTGGCGGAAACCAGGGACGAGGATCTGCCGGACAAGGCGTTTTCCACCGCCGTGTTTGCCCGTGTCGCCCCGGAGGAAAAACTGAGGCTGGTACGCGCGCTGCAGGCCAAAAAACAGGTGGTGGCCATGACTGGGGACGGCGTCAATGACGCACCGGCACTCAAGCAGGCTGACATAGGCATTGCCATGGGCATCACCGGAACGGATGTATCAAAGGGTGCGTCGGACATGATTCTGACCGATGACAATTTCACTTCCATCGAGGCAGCCGTGGAAGAAGGTCGCGGAGTGTTCGACAACATCGTCAAGTTTCTGGTGTGGGCCCTTCCGACAAACGCCGGGGAGGGCCTGATCCTGCTGGCAGCCATTCTGGCCGGCACAAAACTGCCGGCCACTCCGGTCCAGATCCTCTGGATCAACATGACCACTTCGGTTCTTCTGGGCCTGGCGCTGGTGTTCGAACGCCAGGAGCCCGGCGTCATGGAGCGGCCCCCCCGGGATCCGGGGGCTCCGTTGATGTCCAGGGTCATGTGGATCAGGACGACCTATGTGGCACTCATCATGCTTGCCGGTGCCTTCGGATTCTTTGTTTACGAAATCAGGCATGGCTATACCGAGGAGATGGCCCGCACCATGGTGGTCAATGTCATCGTCATGGTCGAGATGGCATATCTTCTCGGTTGCCGCTCCCTGATTCTGTCCCCCCTGAAACTGGGGCTGTTTTCGAATCCATTGATTTTTGCCGGGATCCTGCTCATGGGACTGGCACAAGTTGCCTTCACATATATCCCGGTGATGAACAGGTTGTTCGGGAGTGCACCTCTTCCTGCCGATGCGTGGCTTCAGATTTTTGCAGTGGGAATTGTTGTTCTCGTGGTGGTGGAACTGGAGAAGAAACTCCGATTCGTTCCTGACCGTCAAAGGAGTCATTCATGATGGATGCCTGTCCTAAGTACAATGCCCCGGTTGTGGAATACGAACTCAAACTGAAACGGGAACTCTACCAGCCGGCGGTTCAGTTACACGAACGGGGGGAGCATGAGGCTTCCTTTCGCATGCTCTTGCGCTACATCAACGAAGAAACCGCACTGGCATGCGAAGGAAAGAAAGGACACTGGACGATTCCCCATGGTTCGCTGATTGTCGAGATCTGCCTGACGGACGACGGGAATGTCGACATATGGGCTCCCTTCGTGAAGTTGCCACCGGACCGGCGGGCGCCACTCCTGCGCCAGACACTGGAAATGAACACGAATATCCTGACCCTTCCGAAACTCGGCCTGGATGAGGATCGCCTGACCTTCAGGTACTCGTGCCCACTGTCCCTCGCCGAACCGGACAAGATGTACAGGGTGCTGTTTGAAATCTGCATCAACGGAGACACTTTTGACGATGAATTCGTATCGGCTTTCGGAGCGGTACCCCTGAGGGAAAAGCAGGTCACCCACCTTCCGGAAGAGCAGGTGGACAGTGCCTGGAATATATTCAGTGAAGCATTGAATGCCGGGCGAAGTGCCGCGGATTATTACATGAGCCGACGGTGGACCGGCTCTGCCACCGAAATCCTTGGAATCCAGTTGATGAGCATTGATCACGCCATATCGCCCCAGGGTTTTTTGCGTACGCGTCTTGAACGCACCATCAATCACCTGTGGGATCAGCGTCCGGTGGAAACCGTATACAACACGGTTTCCCGTGGATTTGACGAACTCATGCAGATGAGCCGGGAGGATTTTGCTGCGGATTTCTACCAGGCCAACTTCTTCATGAATGCCAAAAAAAGCGCAGAGTTCGAAACATGCCGCAAGAGCATGAACACACGGTGGGAATGGGCAAAGGAAGACCGGGCCCGTCGCAACAACCACGGTGTGGCCCTATGCTATCTCTTTGCCGTGTATGAGTGCATGTACAACTTTTTTGTGCCCAGGGAATTGCAGGAAGACTTTTGCACCACCCTTGCCGCGATGAGCGGGCAGGAATGGGATGATGCCGGCGAAGCCGCCTGGCAGGGCTTCATTCGCCTCATGGATCCTGCTTCTGCCCATGAAAACAGGGAGGTGACGCCATGGAAATGATCCAGCAGGTGAAGAACTCGGTCGTAAAAATCATCTGTGGCGTATCCACCGGTTCCGGGTTTTACAACCGGGAAATCGGTGCGATCATCACCAATCATCATGTGGTGGAAGGGGAACGGGTTGTCGCTGTGGAGTTGCCCGGTGGGGAAAAACTCCGGGGGACCGTGTGGACGGTCAATCCCCAGAAGGACATCGCCTTCGTTTCGGTGGGGAAGGATCCGGACCTGCTGTCCCTGGCGGTGGAAGACCGTCGGCTCGACCAGCAGGAGCAGGTGTTTGCTCTGGGTTATCCGTACGATCTTCCCTTTACCGTCACACGGGGCATCGTTTCCTCCACGGAACACCTTGAACGCGAGATCCGGTACATCCAGACGGATGCGGCCATCAATCCCGGGAATTCCGGGGGGCCACTGGTCAATGGTTCGGGCGAGGTGGTGGGAATGAACACCATGATGTACCGGGATGCCCAGAACATCGGCTTTGCCCTTCCTGTGGAGTACATTGCCGAGGAAATGGCCATGTTTCTCGAAGATCAGGTGCCTGAAGGATTCCATGTTAGATGCCCTTCCTGTTCCTGCCTCATCGGGGAACCTTCCGACTATTGCGAAAACTGCGGAGTCCGTCTGAACCCCGAACTCTTCAGTCAAAGACACCTGAACTCCGTGGAGTGCTTCGTGGAGGACCGATTGCAGAAAGCCGGAATGGATCCAGTCCTTGCCCGGAAAGGGGTTCCCGAATTCTGGTCCTGGAAGAAGGACGGGATTCCCGTGAGGGTGTTCACCTACCGGGACGCATTCCTTTTTTCCGTGGCGCCGCTGGTCAGGCTTCCACGGAAAAACCTGGTGGATCTGTACATGTACATCCATCAGGATCCCGTGCCCCCCTTCCGTTTCACCATGAGCGATGACGTGATCCATCTGGCCTACCGGATTCACCTGTCCGATCTGGCATCGCCGGAGCACACGGAGCGCATCGGGAACGAACTCGTCGGCCTCGGCCTGAAGGCGGTCGAACTGGCAGAACACCTGTCGGACAGGTTTGGATGTCCATGGCCATCCGGAAGCCTGCGCAATAATGGAACCACAGCTTGACAGTGTCCCCCGAAGTCGATAGCAATTTCCTGTCGTTTTGCGGCACCTTTTGATTGGCGTCCGCTCCCATGCGGTTTTGTTGAGGAGACAACATGCAAACCATAGTCGAATGCGTTCCGAATTTTTCCGATGGTCGAAATCCCGAAGTACATGCGGCAATCGGCCGGGCCATCCAGTCGGTTCCCCGGGTGAAACTGCTGGATATCGACCCGGATGCATCCTACAACCGGGTGGTGGTGACGTTTGTCGGCGAGAAGGAAGCCGTGGTCGAAGCCGCCTTCCGCGCCACCGAGGTGGCGGTGAAAATGATCGACATGCGGACCCATCAGGGGGAACATCCCCGGTTCGGGGCCATTGACGTGTGTCCGTTCATTCCGGTGAGGGGTGTGACCATGGCCGATTGTGCCGAACTGTCCAGGCAATACGGGCAACGGGTAGCCTCGGCCTTTGATGTCCCCGTTTATCTCTACGAACAGGCCGCAGCCATTCCGTCCCGGAAAAACCTGGCCAAGGTCCGTGCGGGCGAATACGAGGGACTTCAGGAAAAACTGGCGGACCCTGAATGGAAGCCGGATTTCGGTCCGGCCCGGTTTGTGCCCACGTTCGGAGCGGTGGCTACGGGCGCCCGCTTCTTCCTGGTGGCCTACAACATCAACATGGATACGCCCGATGTGGAACTCACCAACGATATCGCTTTGGGGTTGCGCCAACTCGGGAAACCCAGGATGAAGGATGGCGAGTTTGTGCTCAATGCGGCAGGCAAGAAGATTTTTGTCCCGGGGAAATTGCGCATGGTGAAGGCCATGGGGGTTCCTGTGGAAGGGGGTGCCCGCACCCAGATCTCCATGAATCTCAACAACTATTTGATCACTCCGCCCCACGTTGCCTATGAGGAGGCGGTGCTGGAATCCACGGCACGGAATGTCCGGGTGACCGGTTCGGAAATTGTGGGACTCCTTCCTGCCGCCCCACTGATGATGGCCGCCCATTGGGCGCTCAACAAGGAAGGCAGAAAACCGGAAAAACTCACCGACCGGGAAATGGTGCAGATTGCGCACGATTATCTCGGGCTTTCGGATTACAAGCCGTTTGAACCTGACAAGAAAGTCATTGAGTTCGCGGTCGAGGAATAATGCAACATCGGGCCATCGGCCCCAAAGGAGACTTCCATGTCGAACATTTCCCTTGCATCGTATCTGGCGAACATTCCTGTCGCCTGTCTTGTGGAGAACGTGGCTTCCAAAAGTCCTGCTCCCGGAGGAGGTTCCGTGGCGGCGCTTTCGGGTTCCCTGGGGGCCGCACTGGGGGCAATGGTGTGCAGGCTGACCATCGGGAAAAAGAAATACAAGGATGTGGAACCGGAGATGCGTCTGGCCGAGGAAAAACTGGCTCCACTGGTGGAACGGTTGCGGGATCTTGTGGACGAGGACACTTTTGCATTCAATGAAGTCATGGCTGCCTTTGATTTGCCCCAGGAAACCGAAACCGAACAGGCGGCCCGCCAGGCTGCCATTGAACGGGCCACCCTGGGTGCGGCCCGAATCCCGTTCCAGGTCATGACCGCAGCCGCAGAGGCCCTGGAGCATCTGGAGGTTGTTGCTGAAAAGGGCAACGTCAATTCCGTGTCTGATGCCGGTGTGGCGGCGCTCTCACTGAACACCGCATTTTTCGGCGCCCGGATGAATGTGGAAATCAACCTCAAGGATTTGCCGGACAGTCCGGAAAAGCAGGAACTGGCTGACGGAATCGCCCGTATGACCGAACCCTTTGAGGTGCTGTATTCCCGGATCAGGCAAATGGTCGGGCAGAGAATGCATGCATGAGACAAGGCACATTCACCGGTCGTGACGGAACCTCTCTGGCCTGGCAGCAGACAGGGAGCGGGCCTCATGTGGTCATAGCCAACGGACTGGGAGGATCCTTTCCTGCATGGAAACATGTGGTAGCGGCACTCAAGGACCGTTACACGGTGACCGCATGGGATTACCGCGGGTTGTTCGCTTCGGCACGACCTTCGGATTTGGGTTCACTGACGGTTCCCGTGCAGGCCGATGATCTTGAACAGTTGATGGAATTCCATGGAATCCGGGAGGCCGTTTTCATGGGATGGAGTTATGGCGGACAGGTACTGCTGGAACTGTATCGTCGTCGCCCGGACTGTTTCAGGGGACTTGTGCTTCTCAATGCAATGGCGGGTCCTGCCTCCGATGGGCTGGGGTTGCCCCAGTTGTGCGCGCCCGTCTTTTCCCATCTTTTGCATTTCTGGACACCTTTCTGGAAAATTGCCGGTCCCCTGGCTGACCGGGTGATTCAGAGCGGAGTGATTCTCTCCTTCATCAAATCAACGGGGCTTGTGGGGGCGGAACTGGATGAAGACGTGTTCAGGGAAATTGCCCTGGAATTTGTAAACATGGATCATGAAGTGTTCAGGGCCACCATCGAAAGTTCCGAAAAATATGATGGAAGAACCGTGTTGCCGAAGATTCGTGTTCCCACCCTGATCATTGCCGGAACACGGGATTTCATCGTGCTCCCCAGAACGACCAGGGAGATTGCCCGTGCCATTTCCGGATCACGGCTGGTTTTCATATCCGGCACTTCGCATTACACCGCGGTGGAGCGTCCAGCGGATGTGACTGCGGAGATCGGGAAATTCATGACCGACCTTGGCCAGGACATCGGGTGAACAGAAACCCATTCAGGAATCAATCATGCAGCAGAGAACCATTCTCATTACCAACGATGACGGCATAGCAGCTCCGGGTATCATAGCCCTGGCGGAAGCATTCGAACTTCACGGCGATCGGGTCTGGGTGGTGGCCCCCGACCGCGAACGCAGTGCCGTAAGTCATTCCATCACCTTGCGGGATCCCCTGCGCATGCACCAGGTCCGGCCCCAGTGGTTTGCTTGCAGCGGAACCCCGGTGGACTGTGCCTACATGGGAGTTGTCCACGTGGTTCCACATCCTCCGGATTTGCTGATTTCCGGAATCAACCACGGATACAATCTGGGTACGGATCTGTATTACTCCGGAACGGTTGCCGCTGCCATTGAAGGACGTTTGCGGGGGGTTCCTTCGCTGGCGGTGTCGACCATCCGGGGAGCATCCGCGGATCATCTGAACACAGCAGCCGGGGTGGTGGTAGAGCTTTCCAGGCGAATTCTGGAAGCCGGGGTTTCCACGGAACCCATCGTCTACAACTGCAACATCCCGCCCAATCCGGGCAAGATCCGCCTGACCACCCCCGGCATCCGTCACTATCATGATGAAGTGATGGTGAGATACGACCCCAAGGGTGAACCCTATTACTGGATCGGTGGTCCCATTTCACCGGATCACGGAAATCTGGAGGGTGGGGAGTATGCCGCCCTGGAATCCGGACAGGTCAGCCTGTCGCCCATGAACCTGTCCTTTCGCCTTTGTGACAAGGAAATGGAATCCGTCCGAAACCATTTTGAAAGAGGCGCTGATTCATGAAGGACGTTGTCATGCGTTCGGGGGCACTGCTGGTAAAGGGAATGCTCATGGGGGCTGCAGACGTGGTTCCCGGCGTTTCCGGCGGAACCATTGCCTTTGTCACGGGCATTTACCATGAATTGCTGGCAGCCATCACCACGTTCGATCTGGCCTGGTTCAAATCGGTTTTCACCGGAAGGTTCCGCGAAGCCCTTGACAGGATTCCGTTCGGCTTTCTGCTGCCACTGGTGGCAGGTATTGCCATTTCGATCTTTTCCCTGGCCAGGGGTGTCTCCTTTTTGCTGGAACAATACCCGGAGGCAGTCTGGTCGTTCTTTTTCGGCCTGATCTGTGCGTCCGTGCTGGTGGTCGCAGGCTCCATCCGCCCCAGGGGTGTAACATTCTGGTCATTTCTGGCCATGGGTACCGTGGGCGCCTGGTTTCTGGTGGGGCGCATTCCCCTGGCAACACCGACGGCGGCATGGTTCACGTTCCTGTCCGGCTCGCTGGCGGCCACGGCCATGATCCTTCCCGGCATTTCGGGATCGTTCATTCTGGTCCTTCTGTCTTCCTATCACCGGATTCTGGAGGCCGTCAAGACCTTTGATGCGGGGGTTCTGCTCGTGTTCACTGCCGGTGCCCTTGCCGGATTGATGGCATTTTCCCGCGTCCTGAAAGCCCTTCTGGCCCGATATGAATTGATGACAATGGCCACACTGTGTGGTTTCATGCTGGGATCCCTCCGGCGGGTATGGCCCTATCAGGAAGTATTGGAAAGTGCTTTGATTCATGATAAAGTCGTGGTTCTCAAAACCCGGAACATTCTGCCATCGGAAGCCGGAAGCGAGACGCTTTTGAACATTTTTCTCATGGTCTCGGGTTTTGTCGTGGTGCTTGGCATTTCTGCCCTGGCCGGCAGGATGAAGAAGAAGGAGTCGATGCGGCATGCCTGAACCCATTTCCATGATTGCAGACGCCATCCGTCCCATTCCGGATTTCCCCAAGCCCGGCATCCTGTTCCGGGACATATCCACATTGCTTTTGCATCCGCAAGCCGCTGCTGCTGCGAACCACCTGCTGCTTGCCCGGATACGATCACTGAAGCCCACCCATCTGGCTGCCATTGAAAGTCGGGGATTCCTTTTTGCCGCGCCGGTGGCCTTGGAGCTGGGCCTGCCACTGTGTATCCTGCGCAAGCCCGGGAAACTGCCGGCCAAAACCGTTCGGGAGACCTACGATCTCGAATACGGCACGGACAGCATCGAAATCCATGCGGATGCACTGAACCCGGGAGACAGGGTGGTCATTGTGGATGATCTGTTGGCCACCGGAGGGACAGCCGCAGCAGCCGGCCGCCTGGTGGGCCGTTGTGGTGCCGATGTACTCGCATACGCATTCGTGGTTGAACTCAAGGATCTCGGTGGACGGGAAAAACTCTCGTCTGCACCGGTAATTTCACTCGTCATGTATTAGTTTCAGAGGAGGTTTCCATGTCCGCCGAACTCGATGAACTGACCATCAATTATGAGGAAGAAGGCCGTCTTGTACGCAAGGAACTCGAACGTGTGTTCTTGTCCCGTGGTGCCTGGGCGACCGTTCTGTTCCGCTATCAGGAACTGGACCCGAAAACGGAATTGTATCGCGATCCCAAGGCGATGATCGTCAGGTTCCGCAAGGTCAAAGGCGTATACCGCAAGCAGACCAGTTTCAATTTCAGTTCTCCCAAGCAGGCGCTGGCCATTGCGGATGTTTTGCGGCAATGGTTTTCCAACGCACCGGTGAACGAACCGGAAGCCGAAGAGGACAATGCCTGATCCAGCGGATGGTTTGTTCCGCCATGTCCGGTTGCACCTGACCAGGGAACTGGCGGAAATTGCCAGGGAAAAAGAGGAAATGGAATCCGCCCGCTTGCGGCTTGAAGCCTGCATCCGGGATTTGGATAAAAAAATCGCCTCGCTTTCCGACGAAACCGACAAGCAACGACGGGGTCTTTTTGGGGAATCGGTCATCTCCGGAGCCCAATTGCTGGCAGTGGAATCCGCCCGGATTCGCATGACCCGGGTTCTGCGTTTGAAGGAAGCCCGCAGGATACAGGCCAGAATCGAGCTTGCTCAAATCCAGTCACGACTGTCGTTGCTGCAGGAACGGTTGAATGCCAAAAGGCTGCATGTCGATGTGGCCGGGGAGCATTGCAGTCGGGCCCGTGAGGCACAACGGAACCACATGGAACAGGTCCGGTCCGATGAACTGCAGGAGGATCTTGCAGGGACAGCGTCAAACGCACTGCGGCCTTCCGGAAAAACATTCCGTTAAAGATCTTGCGGAACGAGTTGTGAATCTGTTACAAGACAGGACGAAAGGGATGAGGATTTCTCAATTGTCCTGATGCCGGACCCTTCTTTCAGACCCAAAACCCCAATGCGCCGTAACTGAATTGAAACGAGGAAATCATGCAGGTTGCACATCGGATCCGCTTTGTTACCGACTCACCCACACTGGCAATCACGGAAAGAGCCAAGAAGATGAAGGCTGAAGGAAAGGACGTCATCAGCCTTTCCATCGGCGAACCCGATTTCGGAACGCCCGGACACATTGTTGATGAGGCCAAGATCGCGCTGGACAATGGGGCCACCAAATACACGGCGGCCCCGGGCATTCCCCAGTTGCGTGCGGCAGTGGCCAATACCATTGCCAGGACCCATGAACTGGAAGGCATTACCGGCGAGCATGTCATCATCTCTTCCGGAGCCAAGCACAGCATATACAATGCGTTCATGGCCATCCTGGATCCGGGGGACGAGGTGATCATTCCAACCCCGTACTGGTTGTCCTATCCGGTGATTGTGACACTGGCTTCCGGCATTCCGGTGTTTGTGCCCACCACCCTGGAGGAGCGTTTCGTGCTCAGTCCGGACAAACTGCGGGCGGCCATCACACGCCGGACACGCATGATCATCCTGAACAATCCTTCGAATCCCACGGGAACGGTGTACAACCGGAAGGAACTGAAGGCGCTTTACGATGTCATCATGGACTATCCAAACATCATGGTGCTTTCGGACGATATCTATGGCCGGCTGATCTACGGAAATGCGAAATTCTGTTCGGGAGCCGCCTTTTCCGATGAGGCCCGCAAGCGGACCATCGTGATTGACGGAGTTTCCAAATGCTATGCCATGACCGGCTGGCGCATCGGTTTTGCCGTCGCCAGGCGAAGGGTCATCAAGGCCATGTCCCACATCCAGAGCCACACCACTTCCAACCCGACAACGGTATCCCAGATGGCGGCGTTGCAGGCGCTCAACGGACCACAGGAACCGGTGGAGGCCATGCGTCACCAGTTCGGCCTGCGCCGGGCATTCATGCTCAAGCAACTGGGGCTGGTGCCCGGGTTTGAATTCCATCAACCCCGCGGCGCGTTTTATGTATTGCCCAGGATCACCCAACTGCTTGGCAAAATGACTCCCGCCGGGGATTTGCTCCGCAACGATGTGGATCTGGCCAACTACCTGCTGGACACTGCGTTGGTGGCATTGGTGCCGGGCACTCCGTTCGGAGCTCCCGGTCATATCCGTCTTTCCTATGCACTGAACACGGAGCGTATCGAACGAGCCATCATGCGTATTGCCGATGCCGTGATGAACCTTCGGGATCCCGGTGTCTGACTTCCACAGGAATCCTGTTTAACCAATAATGGAATTGATTTCATGAAGTTTTTGTCTTTCCTTTTTGTCCTGTCCATTTGTTCACAAGCACATGCCCAAATTGTCAACGTCCAGAATCTGTTTGTCAGTCAGACAGAAGAGGGGCTCAACCTGGGTGCGGTTGCCAAGGCGGAGATCAAGTCAGGCAATACCGATTTCCAGTTGTACAGCATGTCTGTGATCGGCCGGTATCTCAAGGGCCGCCATTCCGTGGTGGGAACCGGTACCTATGAATATGCCGAAAAGGGCGGAGAATCCTTCATCAACCGACATTTTGAACATCTTCGCTACCGGTTTGAGGCTTTTTCTCCGGTAGGCCTCGAATCATTCGTACAACATGAATTCAATGAATTCCGGCGCATGAGCCTGCGGCTGCTGGTCGGTGCCGGCCCCACATGGAAACCGTTGGCTTCCGAACGGTTTTTCCTGTTTGTCGGTTCTGTTTACATGTTTGAGTACAACGAACTCGGGACGGGGGAGTACGATGATTCGGGAGATGTGTGGAAAACCCATCGCTGGAACAATTACTTTACTTTTCAGTGGAATATCCAAAAGGATCTGAAGTATCTGACCACGGTGTATTACCAGCCTGCGTTCAATGATTTTTCCAACTACAATCTGCTCTGGAACAACAGTCTTTCATTTGCGGTCAACAAATGGCTCTCCATCACCCTTACCTATAATTATTCCCGCCAGAATGTTCCGCCCCAGGGTGTCAATCCCTATGACAGCGTTCTGATTGCGGGCCTGGCCGTCACGGGTGGGCCCTTTCTGAAATAATCAACTGGCAGCAGTGAAAAAGGGAATCAGCGCCCGCGGCGGGGAGGTTGCCTCGGGGGAGGGGTCATGGCCGGCGGGGTGGCCGGTGGCGGGGCGATGCAGCGATTGTCTTTCTCTACGGTACCCGGGGGGCAAACGCAGACGTTTCCGCGCAGAACCTTGCCGCCGGTGCAGTCAGGAGTTTTGGGCGGAGGATCCTTGCAGACGCCGTTTTGTTCAATTTTTCCAGCCGGGCAAACGCATTGATTTCCACGCAGAACCTTGCCGCCAGTACATTCGGGAGCCTTGCGCTCACAGCGACGGGTCTGGGGGTTGTACTCCTGCCCCGGGGGGCAGGAAACGGGGCGATCCCCCGGGGTGACTTCGGGAGCCTTGCGCTCACAGCGACGGGTCTG
>CAZTZR010000089.1:5042-15787 GCA_964618145.1 uncultured Kofleriaceae bacterium | reverse complement strand
CACGGCGCCGCCCCGGGCGTTCTGGAACTACGACCTGACGGTGATGCCCCCCCGGGACGTGCAAATCCAGTCCACCTGCCGGGGCATGGGACCCAACTCCTGGGTGTATGTGGCCGACAACGCCTGGGAAGAAGGGCTGGTGACCGAGGCCATGGTGCAGAACATCGTGGCGGCCTGGGAAACCGGCACCGAACGTCATCCGGATCGCGGAATCTACGAAATCGTGACGGACCTTCTGGGGAATCCCCCCGATGTGGACGAGGATCCCCGCATTGTCATCTTCATCACGAAACTCGGTTCCTACAACGGTCACCTGTTCAACGGGTATTTCCGGCGGGAAAACCAGTCGACCGGCCCCACCTCGAATTTCACCGAGATGGTCTACATCGACTGCGAGCACAACGCGCCCGATTCGGGATACCTCCTCGGGGTGCTGGCCCATGAATTCGCCCATATGATTTCATACAACAACGATCCCAGCGAAGAGGGGTGGCTGGACGAGACCTTCTCCCAGGCAGCCATGTTCGCCACGGGGTACTGGTCCGACCTGTCCTCAGGAAACACTTACCTTTCCGCGTTCACCGACACCCGCCCCCTTCTGGTGCTGGACACCCGGCAGTACAACTATGGTGCCGGATTCATGTTCGCCTCCTGGCTCATGGACAGTTTCGGAGCGGATTTCATCACCGCCATGGCCGCGGATCCCGCCATCGGCCAGGCTTCCGTGGAAAACGCACTGAACACCGCCGTGGGGGGCGGGTATGACCTGTTCGACCTGCTGCTGGACTGGGCGGCGGCCTCCTGGCTCAACGATCCCACCCTGGAAGACGCCATTTACGCGTATGTCACCCTGGGAAGCGTTGTGGTGAAACCCGGTTTCCGGGACAACAACATGGGTGACACGGAAATCATCCAGATGCTGTTTTCCGCCTACCGGTACAACCGGTTCGCCGTCACGGCGGAACAAACCATTGGCATCACCACGGATTATCCGGAACAGATCCGACAGTTGGCCATTTTCGAAGGTGCCTCCACCACACTGGTGGTTCCCGTGGTCTTCTCCGGCACCGAGGCCGAACTGGAAACCCCCGACGAGGATGGCACCTGGACCATCATCACAGTCCGCACTTCCGGCACCGGAAGCATTTCCTTCACGGTGGATCTGGTTTTTTAAACAGAAATCAGTCCTTGCAGCAAAGGATGCCGCCGGCACGGGTGGAGGTCATGGCGCTGCAGCCCTGATCGGTACCCTGGGCAATGTAGGTTTGCTCTTCCCAGATACCACTGGGGCAGGCACCCATTCCACAGTGCTCCCCGCAACAGACAGGTTCAGAACACCATCCGCTGTTGAAGCAATCGTAGACCGCTTCGTCGCCGGATTCATACTGGCATCCCGACTGGGTCTTGCAATGGGAGATGGCCGCCACGAAACGACCCGCACCGGATTTTTCCCGGCACTGTTCGGCGGTCACCCGCTGCATGTCACGCAGGAATCCATCCCGGCTGCAGATGTGCCAGCCCGGAGCACAAACGTCGGCGGGCGCCTCACAGTTGCCAAGGCCGTCCCCGCAAGCCTTGCCGGTGGGGGCGTCACGAAGGCTTTTGGTCCCTTCCCAGTTGCCGATGCATCCGGCGATGGTGGGGAACGCCTTGAGGTCATGGAATGCTTCCCGGGTGCCGTCGGCGCATCCCACCACGGCCGGATCCCCCTTGACGCCGTGACGGAGGGTGATGGATTCACCATCGTGATCCTCCACTGTGGTGAATTTTTCCTGGTTTTCCGGCTCACCGCCCTTGTCGCCAGGCTCCTGTGAATCGTCATCCTGCTGCCCCCCCGGGTCTGGATGGGTGTCCGGCACGGGACGGCATTGCACCAGGGCAAAGAGGAATGCAATGAGGATGGATATTTTCAGTTTCATGGTTTTCTCCTTTGGGGTTGACGACTTCATTCGTTGAAGTCATTCATGGTGACAGTCAGGCCGCAATTGGTGCAGCGGCAGTTGGTCAGTTCCAGGGTGCCGGCATGGGGCAGCGTCAGGGTCGCCCGGGATCGTTTCAGGTCCGCCGTATCAATGAACAACTGATAGGAGGTGACCTCCCGCTGGTCCTTGCCGGATACCACGGCACGCACCTGGCTGGTGGCAATGCCCCAGGGTCCCAAAAACGGATGGTCAAAGCGTTCATCAATCTCCAGAGACAGGTTCTGGTTGACAAACACCTTGCGTCCGGTGGGCCGCCCCTGTTCATCATAGGAAAACTCGGAACGGGTGATGGTTTTCTTCGGCTCGTGGATCATGACCGCAGACAGGATCTGGTTGCGGTCGTTGTAGGTGGACACCAACTGGGTGTACTGGTTCTCGAAGGCGTCCTGGGCCACGGCGGGTTTTCCCTTGCCATCGACGCTGTTTTCCTCCACCACCAGTCCGGCCGCATTGCGCACCAGCGTCACGATGACCGTGCCTTCCTTCGGCGTGGTGACCCGGCGTTCCATCAGGCGGCCCTTTTCGTAACGGCGTTCCACCAGACGCTCGCTTTTTCCGTTGCGCAAGCGTTCCACCCGCACCAGATGGGCCCGTTCAAACCTGCGGGTCTCGCGACTGACCTCCTTGCCGTTGATTTCCGTGGAAAAATCCGTGGACTGGATCCATCCGCCGGAAGCATACTCCGTGGCCAGCCGGGTAATCTTGCGTTCCCGGGGCCATTTCACCTCGTGCAGGATCTGGCGGCCCTTGTCATCATAGGTGTGGGAACTGTCGTGAACGACCTCCCCCTTGTCGCCGAAATCCTGCTTCTGCAGAAGGAGTCCGGCGTTGTTGTACCGCCAGGTGATGCGGGAGATGGCATTCCTGCGGTCGGTGCCGGCGCAGGAGGCACAGGCGCTGCTGCGGGTGGAAAGGGCGGGCTGTCCGTCCGCATGACTCCAGCGTTCCTCGATCATGCGCCCCTGGGAATCGTAGAAATACTGCACCACCGAGCCGTCCGGCCATTCCTCCGCTGTGGGCGGCACATCGTCTCCCCGCAGCAACTTCTGGCGAACCAGTTGCCCGGCGGCGTTGTATTCATATTCCAGCACTTCGGTACGTTCCTGTCCCCGGGACATGATCGTGCGGGTCAGGTTTCCCAT
Source organism: uncultured Kofleriaceae bacterium (assembly GCA_964618145.1). Taxonomy (GTDB): domain Bacteria; phylum Myxococcota_A; class Polyangia; order HGW-17; family HGW-17; genus HGW-17. The sequence continues at coordinate 12,663 of CAZTZR010000089.1, read as the reverse complement.
GGAATCATACTCGTATTCCGTACGCAAAGGTTCGGGTTCGTCGGAGATGCGCACCTCCCGGGAGGTAACCGTGTTGTTCCGGCCGTACCGGACGTTTTCCACATCCACGGGCTGATGCATGTAGAATCGTTCCATGCGCGTCACCCGGCCCAGCCCGTCGTACTGCATGAGGGCCTTCTCGAATGCCGGCAGTTTCGTGGATACCCGCTGGTCGGGCTCGTCCCCCACGCATTCAAACACATGGAGGTTGCCCCGATAGCGTTCATATTCGGTCACCAGACCCGCTGCGTTCCGCACCCAGCGTTCCTGGTGTTTCACCACCTGGTTTTCGTCCAGAATCCTGCGATGCTGCAAACGGCCATCGTCGTCGTACTCGCTGTGCTCCTCCTCGATGAGGCGGCTGCCGTCCATTTTTCTTTCCAGGATCCGCTGGCCGAACCGGTTGAGCCGGACGTCCAGGTTCAGTTCCATGCCTTCGACGGTCAGGGCCCGGCCCCGGGCGGCAAAGGGGCTAGAATACTTGTATGTGGTGGAACTTTTGGTGGTGCCGTCCGCATACTTCTGATCCAACTGGACCAGCCGGCCCAGATGGTCGAAGCGGCTTTCGTCCCAGGAGTCGAGGGCCCCCTGGGGTCCCATGCGCTGATACTGCATGAACACCAGCCCGGTGGTCACATTGACCTGCTGCAGTTCCACCTGCATCAGTTGCCCATGACGCGAATAGGTGACCTGGCGGCGCACAAGACCATCGTCACCGACCTCCAGTCGCCTGCGGGAAGCTGTAATCCCGAACGGCGTCATCAGGGTCTGCTCCACCCGGCCGGGGGCCGTGGTCGTAAAGCAGGACCGTTCCACCTCCCGACCCATCCTTCCAAAAGCGGTCACGCAGACCTTGGGGTCCATGGTGTCAAAGTGCAGCCGGCCCAGCACGGTCTGGTGGGGATCCAGATGGAGCAACTCTGTCATGCGCTTCTGGTCATCCCGGGCAAAATCCCAGCGTTCCAGTTCCCGATCTTCGGAATCCAGTTTGCGGATACGTTCGATGATCCCGTCTTCGAGCCGGGTGACCTCGAAGGGAGCTTTGGAATCCTCCGGTTGAAGCAGCAGGGGAACGGGAACCCCCAGATAATCCGATGTCAAAAAGGCATACCGTTCCACGGTGCGGGGTGCCCTGTCAGTTGTGCCGGCGGAGTCTGCCGTGGTTTCCAGCGGGGCATCCGGCTTGCCGGGCTTGCAGGAAAAAAATATGAAAGAAGCCATCAAAAAACGAAAAAAAATGAAATGCATCAGGTCACCTGTATCCGCGCACTAACCATCCACATATTTCATCTGGGCGGGAAGTTCAAGATGTACGCCTTCAGAAAGTTTCCGGGCGGCATCCCGAAGTTCCCCGGATGTACGTGCGGGCAACAGGATTCTGAGTGTAATCAGCAGATCGCCGGACCCGCCCTGGGCACACTGGACACCATGGCCGGGCACCCGCAACTGGGTCCCCGTCTGGGAATCCGGGGGAACCTTGACGCGGATGGTCTTGCCCAGGGGGCTCTCGAGTTTGAGTTCGGTACCGAACATGGCCTTTTCCACGGTGATGGGCACCGTGACCAGGACATCGTGGTCCTTGCGGGTGAAATACGGATGGGGCCGTACCTGCAGGGTCAAGACCAAATCCCCGGTCTCTCCGCCCCCGGGACCGGTCGCCCCCTGATTTCGGATGCGCAGTTTCTTGCCGTCATCGGCCCCCGGGGGAATACGGACCTTCAGGGTACGATCATGCACCTGGGTTCCGTTTCCACCGCAAATATGGCAGGTGGCACCTCCCCGCAGGGTTCCGCGACCGTTGCATTGGGCACAGCGGTCCTGATAACGCAAGCGGATGTCCACCTGATCCCCGTGGACGGCCTGCAGGAAGTCCAGTGTCAGGTTCTGATGGATGTCCCTGCCCTTCTTGCCGCCGAATCCCCCGCCGAAGCCTCCTCCGAAACCGCTGCCGAAACCGCCCCCGCCGCCGAACATGTCACCGAAAATGTATTTCAGGAAGTCATCGGAGGAATTCATGCCTCCGCCGGCTCCTCCCCACCGGAAGTTGTGGGCGGCCTCCTGGGCGTGGACATACTGCCTGGCCTGTTCGGGATCGAATCCCGGCCGGGTGGCCATTTCCCCGAATTCGTCATACAGTTTGCGTTTCTCCGGATCCCCCAGCACGTCGAAGGCCGCGCTGATATCCTTGAATTTCTCGCTCTTTGCCGGGTCGTTGTCGGTGCGATCCGGATGATACTTCATGGCCAGTTTGCGGTAGGCCTTCTTGATTTCCTCATCACTGGCATCCTTCTTGATGCCCAGTACCTGATACAGATCGCGCATTTGAGTTCCTCTGGGTTCTTCCGGAACCGGACATCCAGCATCCATCCGCTTCCGGGATGGTGAAAACGTAATCATGTACCATCGGGCGTCAACCGGAGTTCCTGCACTCAGTGAGATTTTGGGGATTTATTTTTCCGGTTCCCGGGCGTATACTTCTTCCGTCGGGTCCGAAAGACGAAACCGGTTTTCGTCAACCTTGCACGGGAGGTACGTCATGAAACAGTTTTTCAACGTTTTTTCGGGACTTTTGCTCGTCTGTGGCATCACCTGGATGCTCGCCGGTTGTGCGAAAAAGCCGGACGAAATGTATCAACTCGGTCTTCAACACGAAAAGGGTCAGGGGGTGCCGGCCGATGCGGTCAAGGCCGCCATGTGGTACGAACGGGCCGCCCTGAAAAACCACGCCGATGCCCAGTACAACCTTGCCTTTTTGTACGAAAAGGGCCGTGGCGTGGCCATGGATCTGGCCAAGGCGGCCACCTGGTACGAAAAGGCGGCGGCAAACGGCCACAAGGATGCCCCCTTCCGGCTGGCGGTGGTGCTGGCCGAACCGGGTCCCTCGCAGGATCTGAAAAAATCCATGGAATGGTTCAAGAAGGCAGCGGAAGGCGGCGAGGTGCAGGCCATGTTCCGGGTAGGCGAAATGTACCTGCACGGACGCACGGCCACCCGGAATTTTGCCGAAGCCCTGGCCTGGTTCCGCAAGGGGGCCCAGAAGGGACATGCCCGTTCCCAGTTGCGCATCGGAGAGATGTACAAGGAAGGCCTGGGGGTTCCCCGGGACGAGGAGGAGGCGGTCTCCTGGTTCAAGCGGGCCGCCGATGAGGAACTGCCTGAGGCACAGTATCACCTTGGTGTCGCCTATCTGGACGGCAAGGGGTTGTTGCAGAATTACGAGAGGGCGCTTTCCTGGCTGAAAAAGGCCGCAGACCACGGGCTTCCCATGGCGTATTTTGAACTAGGCTTCATGTACCGCCGGGGACTGGGCGTGACCGTCAATGAAAACGAATCCAACAACATGTACCGCCAGGCCCTGCAGAAACTGAAACTGGCGGCCGAAGCCGGCGATGCCGACGCCATGTATTCCCTTGCCAACATGCATGATGAAAACGTCTACGGTCTGGTTTCCGACGACAAGGAGGCTTTCCGCTGGTATCTGGAAGCGGCCAGACGCGGACACCTGAAGGGCCAGAACGATGTGGGCATCATGTACCTGAACGGACGCGGGGTGGAACAGAACGACAAGATCGCGGTGGAATGGTTCCGCAAGGCCGCTGAAGCCGGACTGCCTGTGTCCCAGTACAACCTGGGCCGGTTCCATATCCTGGGCCGTGGCGTGGAAAAGAACCTTCCCGAAGCCCTGCGGTGGCTGCGCCTGGCGGCGGATCAGAACTACGCCTCTGCCCTGTACCAGTTGGGCACCATGTACGAGTACGGCACGGGAGTCAACTCCGACCCGGCCCAGGCCCTCGGCTTTTACAAGCGTGCGGCCGATCTGGGAAACATCAACGCCATCAATGACTACGGGCGCATGTTCTACCTGGGCAAGGGCGTCCAGAAAAACCTCGTGGAAGCCTTCAACTGGTACAAGAAGGCGGCGGAAAAGGGAAGCATGTACTCCCAGTTCAACCTGGCCTACATGTACCTGAACGCCGAAGGGGTGCGCGAAAACCTCACGGAAGCCATTTTCTGGTTCACCAAGGCCGCCCAGCAGGGATTCGAGTCCGCCCAGTATTATCTGGCGCTGATGTACTACCGCGGCATCGGAATCGCGCGCAACCCCGCCGAAGCCGACAAGTGGTTCCGCCAGGCGGCGATGCAGAACAACGTCCGGGCGGCCTATTTTGTGGCAGTCATTGCCGAAACGGGAGAAGGCGGCGTCAAGCAGGATCCGGAACTGGCTGCCAGACTGTATGAAGCCGTCCTGAAAGCCGGAATGACCGAGGCCATTGTCCCCCTGGCGCAGATGTACAAGGACGGCCGCGGCGTGAAGCAGGACTATGCCCGGGCCCGGGAACTTCTGATGTTGGCTGCCAAAAACAAGACCCCCGAAGCCTTGCACGAACTGGGGAACATGTTCCGGGAAGGCCTGGGCGTGGAAGAGAACCTGACCACGGCATTTGAATACTACCAGCAGGCTGCCCAAATCGGCTACGCCCCCTCCATGACCAACCTGGGCAACATGTACAAGGTGGGATTCGGCGTACCGAAAAACGACAAGGAAGCCGAAAAGTGGCTGCGCCTGGCTGCCCAGAAAGGCAGCCAGAAGGCCCGACGCGCTTTGGAGGAACTGCAGCAGGAAATCCAGGGACAGCAGAATCCCGGCAATCCCGGACAACCCGGCCAGGACAACCCCGGCAACCCGAATCCGCCCCCCGGAAAATGATCATCCCGATCCATGCATTGTTTGGTCAGTCAAACAAATCTGTTTGATTAAACTAAAAACCTCTTGACAAACCCCGGACCCCCGGATATGCATACCGGCGACAGGACGCGTCCGGCCCACCGGACCGCCTGTTCGAATCCGTCATGACTGCATCCCTTCGCTCTCTCCCCAAGGCAACCCGGTTCTTCTGGATCCTTCTGGCGGTGGCCCTGCTGAACTCCGCGATGTGGATGTCGGCGTTGCACCACCACGACGACTTCAGCCAGGACAACACGGACTGCATCTTCTGTCAGGGGGTCGCCAATCCGGCGGCGCCGCTGTCCCGGATTCCCGTGGCCCGGGAAGTCCACCTCATCGCGGAACTCTGTCCGGTCGATCAGGTGGTTTCCGTCATTCTGGCCGACCGGATTCTGGCCCACAGTCCCAAGACCGGCCCGCCTGCCTTCGTTTCACCTGCATAAGTTCCTGAATTATTTGACATCAAACGACTCCTGCACGACCGGAAGGTCGGCAGGCACAGGAAACGGTGAAATATGCGCGTGTGGAGAGTTCCCGCGAACCATTGGATGAATGTATTTTTATTGATTGCAGTGGCCGGATTGGTCCTGGCGGCCCGGGTGCCGGTGACTCATGCCCAGCAGGGCCGGACGGTCATCGAGGACGATGACGAACCACCTCCCCCGGCCCCGCCCCCGAAAGAAGAAACGCCCCCGGCGGACAGCGAAATCCCGGCCGAAGCCCCGGACAAGGAGGCCGACAACAAGTCTGACGATACGCCGGCAAAGGAGCCTGCGAAGAAAGCCGAACCGGCCGAAGCCCCCGAACCGGCCCCGGCCCCGCCTTCCGATGACGAGGTGGTCATCACCGGCACCCGCACCCGGCGGCTCATCACCGAAACCCCGGTACGCACGGAGGTCGTCTCCTCGCGCCAGATGGAAAACAAGGGGGCCAGAAACATTGTCACCGCCCTGGAGAACGAAATCGGCGTGCAGGTGGAAGTCAGTTGCGGCGTCTGCAACGCCACCGCCATTTCCCTGTCCGGCATGCCGGCACGGTTCACCCTGATGCTGGTGGACGGCCTGCCGTTGTATTCCAGTCTGGGAACCACCTACGGGCTTTTCGGCATCCCCGCCGCCCTCATCGACCGCCTGGAAATCCTCAAAGGGCCGGCCAGCGCCCTGTACGGCCCCGACGCCATCGGGGGCGTGGTGAACATCATCACGAAAAAGCCGAACCGGAATTTCAGCACGTTTGATCTGCGCGTGGGTTCGGACAGAAGCATCAATGCCTCTTTGGTGTCCAGCGCCCGCAAATCCGATGTGTTCGGCCCCGGCACCTACGCCGGGTTGATCCTGTTCGGCTCCTTTGCCCGGGAACCCAAAAGGGACCGGGACGGGGACGGCATTTCCGAGAAGGTATTCCAGGAAAACGCCCTCATCGGCGCCAACATGTTTTTCCATCCCCTGAAACAACTGGACATCATGGTACGCAGCACCCTGTTGACCGCGCAGCTGCAAGGCGGCGCCATGGGCCCCCTTCTGGGCACGATCCATGATTTTGACCCGGTGGAAGAAACTGGCGGTCGCGCCCTGTCCGAGACCGCCCTGACCCACCGCATGGAAAACGCCCTGATCACCAAATACTATTTCGACACGGCCACCCTGGATTTTTCCATGGCCCATGTCTACCACCACCAGGATTCCGATTACTCCGGGGAGCATTATCTTGGCAAGCAGCATATTTTCAACACGGCCCTGCAACTGCACCTGCCCTTTGAAAAGTACTATTCCCTGGTGGCGGGAACCGCCTTCCGCAAGGAAGTTCTCCACGAAAACCTGGCCCTGAGCGAATACGACTACAACAATTTCGGTGTCTATGCCGAAGGTTCCCTGAAACTGAACAAGTGGGAATTTTTGCATGGCGCCCGCTACGATTACCACAATGTCTTCGGATCCATCGTCACGCCCCGGGCAGCCTTGCGCTTTTCCCCGCTGAAAAACCTTGTCCTGCGGTTGTCCGCCGGCACCGGTTTCCGGGCGCCCACAGCATTCTACGAATATTTCCACGGGGTGCATCCGGACGGATTCGTCCTGGATATGCAGGCCAAAGACCCGGAAAAATCCGTGGGCATCAACTTTTCCGTGGCCTGGCAGGCCCACAAGCATCTGGCCTTCACCCTGGAAGCCGCCCAGAACGTGGTCACCAACGCCATCGGCCTGCTCAAGAGCAACGACGACTCCGTGGTCACGGTGTTCAATGCCGACGAGACGTTCCGGGTGCGCTCCCTGGAAGGCAAGGTGAACTGGGTCATGCATCCTGTGGAACTCACCCTCGGGGGTTCCGCCGTCACCATTGACGACGACGCCGGCGTCCAGGCCGTCGCCCAGCCTGCCCTGAGTTTCTCGGGATCCGTGGGTTACCGCAAGGGCAAATGGAATCTCAACCTCAACGGCCGCCTGGTGGGCCCCATGAATCTCGAACGGGTGTATGGCTTTGCCTTCAATCCCCGCACGGGAGTGGATCCCGATGACCTGCTGGATCCCGATCTGGGTGCCGACCCCAATTCCCCCAAACGAAAAAAAAGCCCCTGGTGGGGAATGGCCAATTTCGTGGCCCGGTACCGGCTGTCCGAGGGTGTGGAACTTTTCGCCGAAGTGCAGAACATCCTTGACTACCACCAGTCCGACATCGAAAGCAATCTCTTCTTCCCCTGCTGCGAATCCAGCGGCAACCCCGGCCCCATCGACGTCGCCTACATCTGGGGCCCCCTGGTGGGCCGCACCTTCTATCTGGGCGCCAAAATCACGTATTAATTAATTTGGGAGTGCGGGACGCAAGTACCGCTTTTTATGGGAGTGCGGGACGCAAGTACCG
>CAZTZR010000089.1:0-4942 GCA_964618145.1 uncultured Kofleriaceae bacterium | reverse complement strand
TGGGAGTGCGGGACGCAAGTACCGCTTTTTATGGGAGTGCGGGACGCAAGTACCGCTTTTTATGAGAGTGCGGGACGCAAGTACCGCTTTTTATGGGAGTGCGGGACGCAAGTACCGCTTTTTATGGGAGTGCGGGACGCAAGTACCGCTTTTTCTTGTCCTGTTCTTGCGAAAAATCGCGCCATGCAATACTCTCGGGAGCCATGGAGCGTGCCGATTATCAACTCCTGATCGTGGATGATGAAAACAGCCTGCGCAAAATGCTGCAGATTGCGTTCACCCGCCTGGGCTACCCGGTGACCACGGCGGCTTCCGCGGAAGCCGCGTTGCTGGCCATGCGGGAGAAACCCGCGGACATCGTCATCACCGATCTGCGCATGCGGGGACTTTCCGGCATGGACCTCCTGCTGGAACTGCGGCGGGAATTTCCGGGCACCGAAGTCATCATGATTACCGCCCACGGCACCGTGGAAAACGCGGTGGAAGCCGTGCGGGCCGGCGCGTTCGATTTCGTGCAGAAACCGTTTGAAATCGCGGTGCTGGAACTGGCGGTGGCCCGGGCGGCCGAACAGATTGCCCTGCGCCGGGAAAACGAGGATTTGCGCCGACAAATCGACGATGTTCCCCTGCCGGTGCCCTTTGTGGCCCAATCCCCCATCATGAAAGACGTAGTGGATCTGGTGCGCAAGGCCGCACCGGCCAAAGCCGCCGTGCTGCTCACCGGCGAATCCGGCACCGGCAAGGAACGCATTGCCCGGGCCCTTCACCTCCTCGGCCCCCGCAAGGACGGCCCCTTTCTGGGGGTCAACTGCGGCGCCATTCCGGAAACCCTGCTGGAAGGCGAACTCTTCGGGCACCTCAAGGGGGCATTTACCGGGGCCGACTCTGACCGCCCCGGGCTTTTCCAGGCGGCCTCCGGCGGCACCCTCTTGCTGGCTGAAATCGGAGAAATGCCCCTTCCCCTGCAGGTCAAGTTACTGCGGGTGCTCCAGGAAAAATCCGTACGCCCCGTGGGTTCGGCCACCGAAATTCCCGTGGATGTACGGGTGGTGGCCGCCACCAACCGCAAACTCGAAGACGAGGTCAAAGCCGGACGCTTCCGGGAGGATCTGTACTACCGCCTCAACGTGGTGCACATCCGTGTACCATCCCTGAAAGAACGCCACGAGGACATCCTGCCTCTGGCGGATCAGTTGCTCTCCCGGCTGTCCACGGATGCCGCCATCGTCAAACCCCGGCTTTCCGACGAGGCCGTGCTGTTTTTTTTGGAATACGATTTCCCCGGCAATGTGCGGGAACTGGAAAACATGCTGGAGCGGGCGGTGGTGCTGGATCAGGACGGCGTGATTGACCTGTCGGATCTGCAGCCCCCCGCCGGTACGGATTCGGGTTCCCGGCCGTCCCTTCCCGACGAAGGCAACCTGGACGACCAGATTGCGGAACTGGAACGCCGCCGCATTCTCGCCGCCCTGGAGGCCACCGGGGGCAACCGTACCGAAGCGGCCCGCCGCCTGGGCATCACCTTCCGGTCCCTGCGCTACCGCATGGCCAAACTGGACCTGGGGGAAACGTGACGTTTTTTGTCCGCAAGGTGCCGCATTTTGTCATTTCTGTGCATTTAGCCCTGCCTGTTTTCAGGTTTTTTCATTGAATTCCGCGGGTTTTCACACCCTGCGCCACTTGTGGCCCGCGACTTGCTCACCATATTGGCGCGGGAGAGGATGTTCACTGATGAAACATTCCGGTTTTACCTTGATTGAGTTGATGATGGTCGTCGTGGTGCTGGGCATTTTAGCCGCCATCGCCATTGTCTCCTACTCCCGGCGCACGTCCGCTGCCAAGGCCTCCGAGGTTCCCGGCATGATTGCCGAAATCAAGCGGGCACAGTTGTCCTTCCAGGCGGAAAACGGCTACTTCGTGAGCACCTCCGCCTCGGAGAACACGGTGTACCCGGTGCTTTTGGCCACCGGGGAACCCAGGAAGAAGAAGTGGGAACCGGCCGCCGGCTCCCCCTGGGACATCCTGGGCGTGCGTCCCCCCGATTCCTGGCTGTATTGCGGGTATACCACCATCGCTGGTGCCCCCAACGTGGCCCCTGGCGGTACCATGGGCAAGGCGATCTTCAACAACCAGACGCCCCAGACCCAGTGGTTCTACGTGGTGGCCATCTGCGACCTGAACGAAAAGGTTGCCACCAACACCACCTACGTCTCGCCCTACGACCGCGAGTCCACGGTGGTGCGCAACGATGGAGATTGATTGCGTCGGCCCATTTTGGCCGGCGACCAGGGATGCCCGCAAAAGGGCGTCCCGTTGGAGGCCACAACGTGGCCGGAAAGATTCGCCCGAGTTACGTGGGTCCATTGGACCCAATACTTTTCACCCAGAGCCCATGGTGGGCTCCAGAAAGGACAATTTGTCATGAAAAAACAATCCGGTTTCACGCTCATTGAACTCATGATCGTCGTGGTCATCATCGGCATCCTGGCCGCCATCGCGATCCCCTCCTTCCTGCGGTACATCGCCTCTTCGAAACAGGCCGAAGTCCCCAACCAACTGAAGGCCATGTATGACGGTTCTGTTGCCTTCATCGAGAACCCACAGAACCATCTGGATCCTTCGGACGGCACACAATTGGACATTTCTTTTCCCGACACCAAAACGTGGACACCTGCAGCCAAATGCTGCGATGGGACCCGGCCGAAGAAATGTGATCCAAAAGTGTATGGTGCCACCACCAACCCTTGGCTGACAGAAGATACCTGGAAAAAACTGAGATTTGAAGTACGTGACCCTCATTTGTATCTTTATGGGTATTATAATGACGGTGCTGCTGAGCCGACTTTCAAGGTTTCTGCGGGTGGTGACCTTGAATGTGCAAATAAACCTGAATACTTCTGGCGTGGCGGACAATACAAAAATGGTGTTACAACGGGAACTGCAGAAATCATCAGGACAGACGATCCTGGCAATGCTGGTCAGAGCGCCTTATAGTTAATGCTATTCTGGTCTTCAGCCGCACACTCCCCCCTTGCCCTTCCCTCCCCTTCCATGCATAATGCCTGACATGGCGCAGAAACTCCTGCTGATATTCGTCACCCTTTTGTTCCTCGCCGTGGGCGTGTTCAGTTTCGCTTCCTACCGGGAAAACGCACGGCACGCAGAAGTCCCCCTGAACCTGCGGGACATGTACGACGGTGCGGTGAATTACGCCCAGCGGTATCTTCTGCGACCCGTGGAAGAACGCATCCGCCCGGGATTTCCCCTGTCCACGCCGGTGACCCCGGATCTTTCCTGCTGCCATGAAGGCAAGGTGGTGCCGTGTGCCCCCGGGGGCCGGGGCCCCACGGCGTATGATCCCCGCCAGTGGAAAACCACCACCTTCATCGAACTGGGATTTGAATTGCTCGATCCCCACCGCTACCGCTATTCGTTCGAGGCAACGGACCCCGCAGACGAACTGCATTTTACCGTCAACGCCTGGGGGGAACCTGCCTGCGACGGCCGCCTCACCCGCTACTATCGCAAGGGCACCGTACAAGGCACCCGCATCTTCGGCCCGCTCGAAATTTTCGTGGAAAACAAGTAAAGCCGACCGCAAGTACCGCTTAGGAGTGCGGGACGCAAGTACCGCTTAGGAGTGCGGGACGCAAGTACCGCTTTTGCTTCGCGGCACGTGAACGTGCCGCTTTGGGAGTGCGGGGCCGACAGGCACCGCTTTTGCTTCGCGGCACGTGAACGTGCCGCCTTGGGAGTGCGGCAGGTGCCCTGCCGCTTTCGTCTTACTTTACGGACGGTGACGGGAGACGGTGACGGTGTACGGATGCGTCAACCCCAAACTTTCGGGGAAATGATCCAGTTATGTGTACGCAAATGCCGACGAGGGGTGGCAGCGGTGGGGGACCCCCGTCCGACTGCGAAGCATCGGTGGGGGTAACCGCTGACAGGACCCCGAGTCGCAGTGACCATGCAAAAACAACTATAAATTACGCCCGAAGCGGACAAGTGTGCGGAAAAACTATTCTTCCCCATCGTCGTCGATGGGGGGAAGTTCGATTTCACCGCCTTCGACGTAGCCCTCGTACGTAACCTTGCGGGGTTCGATGCGATCCGGATACACCTTGGTTTCCGGGCCTTGGGTTTCGTCGTCTTCGTGGGAGTCCGTCATGGAAATCGCCTGTCCCTAAAAAATGTTCGGCGGCGTACCGCGCAGGATGTAATGTCTGTAATGGAGGTTCACCACCAGGGCAAAAAGGGTCATTTTCGGCTGCCACAGGGCCTGTTTGCGACCGAAAATGCGCTTGGCGATGGAAGGCAGGGAAAACACTTCCCGGTTGAGCCACCAGTACATTTCGGTGAGTTTTTCGGGGTCGATGCGCTCGGGCCGGTGCACGCAGGAGGTGCCGTCATACCGGCGGTAGTCCTCGTGGAGCAGGCGGCCTTCGGCCTTGAATTGATCATACAGAGCCGAACCGGGCATGGGGGTCATGATGTAGAACCGGGGGATGGGAATGCGCGCCCGGACGACAAAATCCAAAGTGTCCCGGATGCTCTGCTCGGTGTCCGAATCCAGCCCCACCATCATCTCGGTGGAGGGCATGATCCCCGCCTCGGCAATGCGGGCCAGCAGTTCCTCGTGTTCGTCGACTTTCACCCACTTCTTGTTGAGTTTGTCCAGCCCCTCCTGGGTGATGCTCTCCAGGCCGAAACTGAGGATGGTACAGCCGGATTGGGCGACCTTTTTCAGCAATGCCGGGTTGCGCGCCAGGTTCAGGGAACACTGGCTGGCCCAGGTCATCTTCAGCGGCGCGATGCGGTCAACGAGTTCTTCCAGGTAACCGGGGTTCCCGATGATGTTGTCGTCGATGAGGTAGAACGCGGAAAATCCCAGATCCCGCACCCGGTGGATGTCCCGCATCACCTCGTCCACGGGCCGGGTGAG
>CAZTZR010000088.1:0-15790 GCA_964618145.1 uncultured Kofleriaceae bacterium | reverse complement strand
TGGTCAACCCTCCCATGTCCCAGGGATGCTGCCCTTCGACGGGGTGATAGAAGTAGCGGAAGTCTATTTCCTCAGAATCCCATGCGAAATCCTTGTTCGAGTAGTCTGTATTATTCAAAACGTCCATTGTTGAATCTGAAGGACAATAAATGACTTTTTCTGGTCCAGTTGTATCCCGGCAGGAACTCTCTTCCTCCTCCGGACACGCACAGAATCCCACCGAAAGCATGCGGGTCTCCGTGGGATGTTCCTGATCCGGACGCAATTTCACCATCAGGGTGGCGTCCGGGTCCGGACACAACACGAACTGTCCTTGGGAACTGCCGAAAAAGGCATCCCGGACTTCCACCCGGGCATCCGACAGAAAACCTTCGCAGAAGTCCCCCACCTGGTTGTCATCCACATCCGCCTGATCCGGATTATGAAACCACTCCCGGCATCGGAAAAGAAGTCCCGAATCGTACCGTTCCATCGCCGCCCGGCAGGCATGTGCCGGGTGATGGGCCGGCCAGTGGTCGCCATCGCGGTTACGCAACGGAGAACAGTTGTCATGGGTGTTGCATCGAGCCAGACAGTTCGAATACAGACTGCCGAAACCCGGTATCGGCCCGATGATCGGGCCTATGACCCATCCGTACAACAATCCGCACACCGCCTCGCAGGCGGCCACATCCTCCACCGGTTCGTCGCAGAGTCCGTCCTGGTCCAGATCCCACCTCAGATGGGGATTGAGCGGATCACAGTCAAACTCGTCGGGAACCCCGTCCTGATCCGTATCCCGGAAAAAGATGGATTCACACATCCGATAGGCGTCTGCCCCGGGCATGGTGGAAATCTTTTTCTTCATGCCGGAAGCCGGGTCCGAGAGTTCATGGACATAACAACTTTTTGAACCACAGAATATGTCACTCCAGAAATCAAACAGGAACTCCTGGCGGGATTGGGGTCCCAGGAACCCCGGATAATTGGAATACAGACCGGCAACACCATGAAATTGTTCCCGGGCCGCCAAGGGGTCCATGTTGGCATGTTGACGGCTGAGCGTTCCCATACCGTGGAAAACCGCCGGGTCCACATTGATGCAGGTGTCCAATTCCGGAAAATCCCAGCGGGGGGTTGAATAGTGCAAAAAGGATGGATTCGGAAGGTATTCGCTCACAACCTGCGCATTGATACACGCCGGGTTCCCATCGCAGTATTCCTGGCAATTCTCTTTCTGCATGGTTTTGGACAAGAAATGATGGAGATCATCTCCAAAGCAAACCTGTGGAAATGCGGGCCATACTGCTTCATCTTCAAATTGTATCCTACACCCCAGCGTGTGGGTCCTGACCGATTCATCCATTTGTCGCATGGTATAATGCTTTTCTCCCACATTGCCGAGGTATTGCACCAGAGTATCCGTATACACCGGCGAGCGCCAGGAAAACTCCTGGATCCCCGTGTGTGACAGGTATTGCGGCAGCATTAAAAACCCGCTTCGGTTTGCGTCCTGCTTCACTGCTGCTCCGGGAAGTCCATAGCAGGCGGGCATTTGTATGCCTCCATCGCAGTTGTCCCGCTCGGGCCCGTGACAACACCCCTCGCAGATTTCCTTGAACAGGTAAGGGCGATGCTTGCCTTTCGCAATGAACAATTTGGGTAGGCATATCCCGGAACTCCCCAAAGGCGTGCCGGAACTTCCGGTGCAGGGAATCCCCGTTTCCGTGATCCCGTATTCCTCCAGATAGACTTGGGTGTTCAGGGGCAGATTCCCGTGAAAGGTCCCCTGCCGGTCCAGGGACAAGGTTTTTGATGCTACTTTGCCCGTGGGAATGCACACATCACTTGGTTCTGGGCAGTTGACCGCGTTGATGGCATGGATGCGCCAGCGGGTGAACCGGCCGGTCACCGGATCCGGGAATCCGGCCAGTTCCATAGTGAACGTTTCGGTGTCTCCATCGTGGTATCGATCCCGCCTGAACGCGAAAACCAGTTTCAGTTTCAACAGGCGCAGTTCCGGTCCGGACGAGGTGGTCCCGTCCATGGAATGCTCCACCGGATGAATCTGGTAGTATACGGTAAACCCGTTCATCCACGCATCATCGTATTTTCCAGCATAGGTTTCATCATTATCAAAAACGAGATAGGGTCGAAACACCCAGGCCAGTTCTGCTTCGGCCCAGTCCAGAACGCCGTCAGCGTCCCGGTCCAGATAGCCACAACGGGTATCAAAGGGGTCATGGGGCAGCACCCAGGTGAACCGGGGCAACGCAGGATCGACATGCCCGTGCAGCAAAACGGGAAAATCCGGATCCAGGGACCTGCAACCCTCGGGATTCAGGAGATGCACGTCATCCCCGCTGGGCTGGGCGGATATGGGGGGGGCGTAGAACAAGAATAACAGGAACGGGACGGTGGCCAATCGGATCACTTTGTTTTGCATGGTTTCCTCCTGACGACATCATTGATTATAGCCGGTCAAATCTGGTTTGCAAGAGGCGTTTTTCATGGATGCTGGGTGACCGGATCCTGTTTTTCTGGACAAGGGCATTGAGTCTGATCCTGATGTTTCTGCGATGTCCCATCAAGTGAATCAGCGCATGATGGCGCCGGCGCAGATATCCAGGGTGCAGCCCTGGATCTGGACGGGAACAAAGGCCATCTGGAGAATGGCGGCGGCCACTTCCTGCGGGGTGGAAAAACGCCCGGTCACGGCACTGCGCAGGAGGGCTTCCTGACGGGCGGGCGGAATCACCGAGAGCATGTCCGTTTCCACGGGTCCCGGAGCCACGGCATTCACGGTGATGTTGTGTCCCCCCAGCCGGAGGGCGAAACTGCGGGTGGCATTGAGCAGTCCGGCCTTGGTGACCCCGTACCAGATGTCGGGATGCCCGATCATGCCGGCGATGGACGCCACGTTCACGATGCTGCCGCCGCCGGCTTCGATCATGGCCGGCGCACACAGGCGCATGAGTTCCACGGGGGCCTTCAGGTTCACCCGCAACGAATGCTCCCGAAGTTCGTCGTCATAATCCACCCAGGTATTGGGATGCATCACCCCCGCGTTGTTGACCAACAGGGAAAACGGTCCCGAATCCAGCAAATCCGGCAAACTTTCGGTGTGGGCCAGATCCTGCACCCGGACGGTCACCCGGGGGTGGTTCCATAGTTCCATGTCCCCGAAGGAACGTCCCACCGCCACCACATCGAAATCCAGGTCCACCAGTTGGCGTACGACTTCTTTCCCGATCCCCCGGCTGGCGCCGGTCACCAGGGCCTTGTGCCGACGCAGAAAGGCGATGCGGTCTTCTCCCGAGAACATGATGCCCCCCTTGTTTCTTACTGAATCGACCGGTGAAAGGAAAGAAGGCGCCTCTCGTGCCCTTCCTCCTGGGCCACCAGTTCCTCGAAAACCTCCTGGAGGTCTCCGAACCCGCTCAGGGAACACAGCGAACGGTACAACGCGGCGGTTCCCCGTTCCCGGGCGGCGGCCGCCAGAAGGACATCGGCCAGGTGCGCCGATGGTTCGATCTCCGGAAGATTGACGATGTTCTGCACATGGTCGCCCACCTGGGGACCCGGAACCTCCTGGAGCTTCCATTTCTGCCTGCGCAGTTCCAGGATGTCCTTGTGGTTCTGTTCCTCCAGGGCCAGGATTTTGAGCAACTTGACCACTTCAGGGGCGGCCACACCCGCCTGGGAGCGGGCGGCTTCCGAATAGAAACGGTAACTTTCTTCCTCGATGCGGATGGCAAAGGCAATGATGTCATCCAGGGTGGCGCGTGTCCAGTCGTTCATGTTTCATCCTCCCTTGGTGGTCAGCCAGGCGTCCACGGCCCGGGCCGCTTCGTGTCCATCGGCCACTGCATGAATGATGTCCGGTCCGTGCAGGATGTCCCCGGCCACAAACACGCCGGGCAGATCCGTGACCAGATTCGGCACCCGACCCCGGACCACGCCGACGGAAGACTGCTGTTTTGGGGACAAAAAGGCCCAGTCCGCACTCTGGCCGATGGCCTCCACGATCTGGGTACCCGCAAAACAGGCCGTCACTTCCGGGGACAGCCGGGGATCAAACCGGCCGTTTTCATCGAACACCCGGTCACAGCGACAGACCGAAAGACCCGAAATGCTGCCATCGGCGTTGGTTTCCACCTTCTGGGGCGCCCAGGAGGGTTCCACGAGAACACCTTCTTCGCGGGCCTCTTCGATCTCTTCCACATCCGCCGGCATTTCCCTTTCGCCCTCCAGGCAGGTCACCAGCAGGTCCACCTTGTGATACCGGATTTTCTGCAGGCGTGCAAGGGTCCGGGCGATGTCCATGGCCACGTTGCCGCCCCCCACCACAAGGATCTTTTCGTCCACCCGGATGTCTTCTCCCTGTCGGACCTGCCGCAGCAGTTCGATGGCCCTGAACACCCCCGGGGTTTCCCATCCGGTCATGCGGGTGGTACGCCCGTCGAAGAACCCGATGGCCAGAATGACGGCATCATGTTCCCGGTGCATGTCGTCAAACGAAACATCCACCCCCACCCGCACGCCGGTGCGGATATCCACTCCCATGGCGGCGATGGCGGCGATTTCCGCGTCCAGCACGGCATCCGGAAGGCGGTAGGCCGGAATCCCGTACCGCATGGTGCCGCCCGTCTTCTCCATGCGTTCGAAAAGGGTCACCTGATGTCCCAGACCGGCCAGGTAATAGGCGGCCGAAAGACCCGCCGGACCGGACCCCACAATGGCCACCCGTTTTCCCGATGCCGTTGCGGTTTTGCCCTCTTGTACCAACTCCGTGCGTTTTTCCGCCGGCAACCGGTCCAGGGCATACCGCTTGAGCCAGCGGATGGCCACGGCCTCGCCCTGGTGTCCCAGGGCGCACACGGTTTCACACCGGTGGGTGCACACCCGGCCGCAGATGGCCGGCAGCGGGTTCGTCTCGTACATGATGCGGACGCTCTCTTCCGGGTTTTCGTCGAAGATGGCCCGGATGTATTCCGGAATGGCCATGTTCGCTGGGCAGGTGCGGGTGCAGATCCCGCACTCGATGCAGCGGGCGGCTTCCCGCAGGGCCGCCTGTCGGGTAAACCCCAGAACGATTTCCATGAAACCCCCCACACGCTCTTCGGCGGGCAATTGTTCCATGGGCACCCTGTGCAGGTCCAGGCAGCGGGAGTGTTCGTTCTGGACCCACCCGGGATCCGCCCCCCGGCTTTCGTCGGGGGTCCAGGTGAAGATGTCCTTCTTCCAGATGACTTCGGTCAAGGGGTCTTCTTCCACGCTGGGCTGCAGGTAGATGTAATCCCGGCTCATGGCCAAAGAACGGCTCGGACAGGCATCCACGCAGAAGGCACAGAAGCAGCAGCGGCCATAGTCCACCTGCGGCCGCTCGGGGTTTTTCGCCGGATCCTCCACGGCGTCCTCCACCGGCAGCATGGTGAT
This sequence comes from uncultured Kofleriaceae bacterium, assembly GCA_964618145.1. Classification (GTDB taxonomy): domain Bacteria; phylum Myxococcota_A; class Polyangia; order HGW-17; family HGW-17; genus HGW-17. The sequence goes on along the minus strand of CAZTZR010000088.1, from coordinate 10,372 downwards.
GGCCGCCGTGGGACAGACCCTCGAGCAGTTGCCGCAGCCGATGCAGACGCCATGGTCGTTGGCATGCAGACCACGGTAGATCAGCGATGGACCCGGCTTGCCATGGACGTTCAGATCCTCCTTCGGATACTGGATCGTGGAAGGCTTCCGGAACAGGTTTGCCAGGATGGAAAAGGGTGCGAAGAAACTCTTGTCTCCCAGGGCCATGGGATCCTCCTAACGGTCAATGTCCGGTGGACAGATGGCGAACGACATCATCCATGCGGCGACATCGTCGATTTTCATGCCCGGCAGATGTTTGTGGCACAAGGTGAGTCCGGCCGGCATGGAGGGACCGCGCACCGACACCCGGTAGGGTTTTTCCCCTCCATCGGAAACCACATAGTATCCGAACTCTCCCTTGGAACTTTCCACCTTGGAATAGGCGTCCCCGGCGGGCACCTTCAGTTTGGCCAGGTTCCCCAGGTCCGCATGCACGGGACCGCCGGGAACTGTTGCCAGCAACTGGCGCAACTGCCGCACGCTTTCCTCGAAATCCAGGCGCACCTGCACCGCCCGGGCCAGGGCGTCTCCCCCGCCGGACACCGGAATGCGCACCTCGATGTCCGGATAGGCCGCATACGGCGCATCCACCCGGATGTCCGCCTTGACCCCGGTGGCCCGCAACGACGGACCCGTGATGCCGGTGGCCATGGCCTCTTCGGCGGTGATGGGCGCCAGGCCGGAAAGCCGGTCCCAGACCACGTGGTTTTCATACAGCAGCCGGTCGTATTCCGGCATTTTCGATTCGATGTGATCCAGCAGTTTCGACACGGATTCGAACCAGCCCTCCGGGGCGTCGTTGCGCACTCCCCCCGGGACATTGTAGATGTGGTACACCCGGGCTCCGGTGAGGGCCTCGAACCGATCCAGGATCAGATCCCGTTCGATCATCATCAGGTACATCGTGGAGTAATGCCCCAGGGCGCCGGCCAGGCCACCCATGCCCATGTACAGCGACCCCAGCCGGGACAACTCCAGGGTGATGGACCGCAGGAACCGTCCCCGGGCCGGCACTTCGCAGCCCAGCAGTTTTTCCACTGCCTGGCAGTAGGCCACCTCGTTGGGATCGGGATCCGGCACGCACACCCGGGGAATCAGCGCCACGTTGGCCATCCATCCCTTTTGCTCCATGGCCTTTTCAAAACCCCGGTGCAGCATGCCGGCGTTGGGCCGTACCCGGACGATCTGCGTGCCCACCATGGTCAGCACATACCCGAAATTGCCGTGCATCCCCGGGTGGTTGGGACCGAAAAAGAGGTCGTATTCCGCCATCTCCCCGGATTCCCGGAGTTTTTCCAGCGTCGTGTAGCCATCAGGGAGATACATCGTTTCCCTCCTCGTGGGGCGCGTGTCCCAGCCCCGCCAGCGTATAGGCCTTCAAACTGTAGGCTTTGGGATCAAAATCCTTGCGCAACGGCGGCAAATCCTTCCAGTTGTGCAGGAACAGGGACGACAGGTCCGGATTTCCCGGAAAATGCACCCCCATCATCTCGTGGATTTCCTGCTCGTAGGCCTGGGCGTGTTCCCACAGCCGAAAGGCCGTGAACATCCAGGGTTTCTCCCGGTCCAGGCGGGTTTTCACCCGCAAAGCCACCCGGTGTTCGTAACTGTACAGGTGGTACACCAGTTCGATCTCCCCGGCGGCGATCCAGTCCACTGCGGAGATCATCGCCAGGTGCACGAAGGAGCGTTCCCGGCAGAACGACAGGAACGGCAGGCACCGTCCGTGGGGCACCGGCACGGACCAGGAAAGATCCCCGTGGTCGGTCACCGGAATCCCTTCCCCGAAAAACAGTTCCACTTCACGGCCGAAAGATTCAGGCTTCATGCCGGGCCTCCATTTCCTTTTGCAGTTCCGCGGGGGCATCCTTCATCAGTTCCTCCACCACCGCCGGGTCTCCGAAGGGATCCGTGTAGGGGGTCAGAACGGCTTCGGTACGCTCCAGCACCGCCTGCTGGTTGCGCTTGTACCAGTCGTAGTGCTTCTTGTAGCGCTTGTATCCCACCGCGCGTCCTTTCTGGATTTCCGTCATGAGGGTCTGGAAGGCTTCCAGGATGGCCTGGGGGCGGGGCATGCATCCGGCAATGGACAAATCCACGGGCATGAACAGTTCCAGGTGGTTGATCACGGGGTAGGCGTCCCAGTAGATGCCCCCGTTGATGGGACACGAACCGAAACCCACCACGTATTTGGGCTCCTGCATCTGCTCGTAGGAGTAAATCACCCGCTTGAGGGTCTTGACCGACAGATACCCCGTGATGAGCAACAGATCCGCCTGGCGCGGGGTGGCCATGGGTCCCATGCCGAACCGCTCCATGTCATACCGCGAGGTCATGGACGGCGGCAATTCGATGGCTCCGCATCCGGTGCAGTAATAGAGCATCCACATGGAGCGCTTGCGGAAATAGTTCAGGACGTTTTCCCAGGCGCCGGCGCGTTCGTCACGCAGGTTGAACAGGGCTGCATCTTCCATGATTCAGAATCCTCCCTTGGTGACGAGCAGTTGCACGAAGGCCGAAAGCCCCGCCCACTTCCACAGGTGGGCAATGCCCTGCTCGATGCGGTACCGGGCCATCACGGCGTTGATCGCCATGGAGGTCAGGTACACGAACAACTGTTTGCCGAAGAACGACAGGCCGTTGGAGGCACCGCCGAAGAACAGGTTCACCATCAGGGCCGTTTCGACGTACAGCTGCACGGCGTGCAGCAGAAACGCCAGACCCAGGTACTTGCCCGACAGTTCCACCATGGGACCCGAGGCAATTTCCGCCGGGGCGATCATCATGTCGTAGGGTCGCTCGCCGATCATGGCCTGGAAGGCAATTTCCACCGCGATGAACCCCAGGGGGAACTTCAGGATGAACCAGTTGGACACGCCGCCGGACTGGAACTGGACAATCTGCAGCAGATCCGAGGTGCCCGTCACCAGGATCATGGCAAGAATCACCATCACCAGGGGAATCTTGTAGCCGAACATCAGCGCCAGGGCCCGGGCGATGCCCAGGGGCGCCTGGGGATTTCCCGAGGCCGACACCCCCATGGCCATGCCCAGGTACCCGATGGTCATCAGGTACAGGATGATGACCAGACTGGCGGAACCCGTCACGGTCCAGCCCGCGAACGGCACGTAATAGGCCGTGGCGATGAGTCCCGCCAGGGACATGATGCTTCCCAGATCCATGATGAATCCGTGGGTGATGGAGGTCTTGGAGAAGCATTTGAGTACGTCGATGTACGCCTGGTAAAACGGCGGTCCGATCCGGCGCTGGATCCGGGCGGTGAACCGGCGCCCGAGCCCCATGAGCAAAAGGCCCAGCGCCATGGCGAGGAAACTGACACCCAGCAAGGCAGGCAGCATCTGCAGGAATTTCATGAGAGCACCCCGAAGAGAATCATGAGCACGACGCCCATGAGAAGGGACCAGTTGAAGAAGCCGTCATGGGCAAAGCCCTCGTGGACAAGCGCACCGATTCGCCGTACGAAGATGCTTCCCTTGCGGAAGAGGTCTTCGCACAGTCCCAGGGGGATGTACCGGAACAGACCGCGGATGGGCTGGTAAAAGGCATAGGCGTACTGGTAGCGTTCCGGCGTCAGGCCCCAGTCCGCGGGATCTTCGCCGGCCGTGTAGTTGTCCATCATGGGCACCTTCGTGCGGCGTCCGCCCAGGGCGAAGAACACGAACACCAGCACCACCGCAAATCCGAACACCCCGAAGAGCATGGCGAAATCGATGGCCGCCGTGGCACCCACCACAATGGTCCAGTTGGATCGCACGGCGGTCAGGCCGAGGGTGCCCAGAATCACGTTCACGGGATGCAGGATCAGCCCCGGTGCAAAGCCCACGGCCATGAGTGCGCCCATGAATCCCAGCATGGGCAGGGCCATGGGCCAGGGTACCTCCCGGACATGTTCGAACCGGGGGGACAACTGTCCCAGGAAAATGCTGTGCAGGGCCCGGTACAGGTACAAAAAGGCACCCGTGGAGGCAAAGAACAGCGCGGCGGCCTGGAAGACCAGTCCCTTTTCAAACAGGGACTGGAAGATCATCCATTTCGAGGCAAATCCCGACATGGGGGGAATGCCGGCGGCCGCGATGATGGCCATCAGGAACGTCAGAAAGGTCAGGGGCATGCGCAGGGCCAGGCCGCCCATGCGGTGCATCTCCCGCTCCCCGGTGCGCCATTTCACGGCGGCCACGGTCATGAACATGGCGCCCTTGAACACCATGTGGTTGGCCATGTGGAACAGGGCGGCGGCGGTACCCAGGGTGCTGTGGGCCGACAGGGCGGTGCCGATGTACCCCAGGTTCGCCACCGTGGACCAGGCCAGCAGCCGCTTGGCATCGTTGGAGAAAATGGCCATGAGGGTGGCCACCACGGCCGTGGCCGCACTGAGCCATCCCAGGATGTACAGCGGCCAGGGAATCCCGGAAATCAGCCGCACGGAACCTTCCGGAGTCATGAAGAACAGGGGAACCCAGACCAGGAACATGCCGTACAGCCCGAACTTGATGAGTACGGCGGACAGGTAGGCGGAAAAGTCGTCCGGTGCCTCGGCATGGGCAAAGGACGGCCACATGTGGAAGGGAAACAGGGCCGCCTTGGTCAAAAACGCCAGGGAAAGCAGTCCCAGCACCGGCCAGGCCGCCGGATTTTTTCCGGCGATCCACTCCGAAAGTGTCCGGACGCTCCCGGCAATGTCAAAGGAATGGGTAAACCGGGCGATCCACCAGGCACCGGCCAGCAGGGCCAGGGAGGAAAACGCGCTGAACACGAAGTACCACAGACCGGCCCCGAAGGCGTGTTTCCTGCGGTGTCCCACGATGAACAGGGTCAACACGGAGGAAAGTTCCCAGAACAGGAAAAACGAAATCCAGTCCCCCGCCAGGAACACCCCGTTGCCCATGCCCAGAAGCGCCAGGTACAGCGGGGTCGTGCCGGTGTCGTGTTCCCGGTCGTTGAACACCAGGGAAAACAGGGTGAACCCGGCCGTGGCCAAAGATGCCATGATCAGGAAAAACCAGGATACATGGGTCAGAACCAGACTCAGGTGGATCCGGGCCTCCAGCAAATGCACCGGAAGCGGGATGGCAAAGAAATGACCCTGGCCGGGACGGAGCATCACCAGGGCAAATGCCGTCCCCGCCGCCGTAAGGAACAACAGGATTCCCCGCAGCAGCCGGGGCAGGAAAACGGACAACAATGCCAGCAACACGGGGCCGGCAACCAGGGCCGGCAACCAGGGGGACATGCTCAGGAACCGCATGCGACCACCTCCATCTCCTCTTGGGGAATGTCACGCAGGTCACGATAGGGCCGATGGATTTTCCCCCCCCCGGCGGGTTCCCCGGACATTCCCAGACGGGTTTCCTCGAACACCCGGGTTGCCCCGTGGGGCAAGAGCCCCATCCAGAGGATTCCGGCGGACAAAACCACCGCCGCGGCCCAGAAGGCCAGGGAAAAGCGGAAGCGGATCGGAGTGTCGGCCTTCTCCCGGGAACCTTCCCAGAGGGTGTGTCCCACCCGCAACAACGCCACCGCCTCCATCACCGTGGCGGCAATGAGCACGGCCACACCCGCCATTCCCCACCGACCCATCTCCAGGGCGCCTCCGAACACGAGGAATTTGCCCCAGAACCCTGCGAACAGGGGCAACCCGATAAGGGCGGCCGAACCGATGAACCAGAACCACACCAGGGAACGGTGGTTTTGCGCAGCCCCCTGCCAGGATCGCATATCGGAGGTGCGGGTGGCCGCCACCAGCCGGCCGGCCACCAGAAACAACAGGCTCTTGCCCAAAGCATGGGCGAACAGCAGGAAGAAAAAGCCGCGGACCGCCAAGGCATTCCCCAGAGCGATGCCCATGAGCACCAGGCCCATCTGTGCGATGGTGGAAAACGCCAGCAACTTCTTGACGTCCGTCTGGGCCAGCATGGCGAAGGCGGCACCGGCCAGGGTGAACATTCCCATGCCCATGAGGGCCTGGGCAAAGGAGAAATTCCCCGCCACCGGAGGCAGTCCGTGACCGGATTGCAGCACCAGGGTGTAGAATTTCCACAGGGCGAAGGATCCCATGCTGGTGATCACGCCGGACAGAAGCAGCCCCACGGAAGAGGGGGCCATGCGGTAGGTGGAAGGCGCCCAGGCGTGAAACGGCATGATCTCCATCTTCACGAACAGGCCCAGCATCACCAGGACACCCGCCAGAACCCGCACGGAAACAGGAAGGGCCGGCCAGGCGGTGCCGATGTCCGGCAGGTGCAGGGTACCCACCGAAGCGTAGATCAGGGCGATGCCCAGCAGCATGGACACCGAGGCCACCGCGCCGAACAGCCAGTAGCGCAGCACGCCCCGGGGACTGCCCACATGGGGCGCACTGAGGGCCACCGCCGTCACCGAGGCGATTTCCAGGAACACGAACAGGTTGAACAGATCCCGCGTGAAGACGGCGCCGGAGGATGCGGCGGTCATCACCAGCACCAGCACTGCAAAAGAAACCGGTTTTTCCTGCCCCTGCTGCATCTGGAACCACAGAGCGAAAAACGCCAGCATCGAAAACAGGGTCACCAGCAGCACGGACAGCCGATCCACATGCAGGGAAATACCCACGGGGGGCAGCCATCCGCCCAGGATCACCCCATGGGGAAAGGTGGCCGTCATGGACATCCACACACCGAGGGCTCCTGTCAGGGCCAGCACCATCAGGGCGATCGCGAAACCCGCAGTACGCCGACCCACAAGCGGCAGGACAAAGGCTGCCCCCAGGGGAAGGGCAATGAAGGAAATGGCGGTATTCACTCGAGCACCTCCTGCGGTTCGGCTTCTTCGGCACACTCCAGGTTTTGATGGACGCCGGCATGCAAAAGCACCAGGGAAAGGGCCAGGGTGGTGGTCCCCAGCCCGATCACGATGGATGTCAGTACCAGGGCGGAAGGAACGGGATCCAGAAAGTTCACGAAACCGCTGGTGGAAACGGCTTCCGTCAGGATGGGGACCTTGCCGCCGGCATGGGTCCCGGCCAGCACCAGCAGGATGTTGACGCCGGTTTCCAGGATTCCCACCGCCAGGATCCAGCGCAGGACATTCTTTCCGGACCACAGGCCATACAGGCCGATCCCGAACAGGATCAGTCCACTCACGAGAACCAGTTGAACGATGGTCATGGGACCTCCGTGGTTTCGGGTTCCTCCACCCGGGAAATGGTATCCACCGCACGTACCAGTTCGGCGGCCACCTTCAGTCCGATGATGAGGTACAAAAGCATGGCCACGGGCGCCGAGAAGAACGCACCCACGGTGCCGGACCCGCCAAAGTGTGCGAGAAACGAATCCTTCAGGAACAGGCCGGCCAGGCCGACGCCCACAAAGGAGAAACCGGCCAGGCTTTCCATCAGGTGGAGCCGGCGGCCCGAAGGCTCATGACCGCTGCCGGCCATCAGGAGCACCAGACCCGCCGCCAGCAGGGCACCCCCGGGAAAACCCCCGCCGGGAGTCAGGTGGCCGTGGAGCACGATGTACATGCCCACCACGAAGAGGAACAAAAATATCCAGGGCGAAGCGGTACGAAGGATCACGGAACCCCGGGCGGGAGTTCCGGTCCGGCGCCTGCGGCGACCCGCCAGCACCAGCCCCGCTCCGGCCACGGCCACGAACAGGACCGTGACCTCCCCAAGAGTGTCGAATCCGCGGTAGTCCAGCACCACGGCCGTCACCGTGTTGGCCGCGCCCGATTCCAGACCTCGGGATCCGGGGCCGATGGTCTCCGGAGCCGGGGAACCGGCCGAACGCCGGTTGATGGTCTGCCCCGTCTCCCCCTTGCCCTGGAACAGTTGATCCCGGGCCGGGCCGCCCAGAAGGAAAAACACCAACAGGAAAACCAGTCCCGAAGGCACAACAACCGCCAGAAGCCTATTCACGGGACACCTCCCTTGCCGCAGCGGGAAGACGCTGCCAGGTGTACAGGAACACCGCAGTGGTCAGGCCGCATCCCACCACCGCCTGGGTGATGGCCACATCGAGGGCTCCGAGAAAAAGGAACAGGACCGCCGCCGACAGGGCCACCACGGCCTCGATGAGAATGGCGGACAACAGATCCTTTACGGTCACCACCGCGATGGCACCGGCAATGAGGGGAACCAGAACGGCGACAATCAGCCACAACATGAGTCACCTCCCCGGCGGTGGACCGCCCTGGCCAGCGTGTGGGCGGCCAGAGGCGCCGTGGCCAGCAAAAAGACCGCCAGCAGCAGCAGGCGGGGAATCCACGAGGGCGAGAAGAAGGCGGCTCCCGTCAGAATTCCCAGAAAACCCAGGGTGCTGGCCTTGGTGCCGGCCTGCAGGCGGTTGAACACGTCCGGCATCCGGAACACGCCCAGCCCGCTGACCACGAGGAAAAACAAACCGATGGCAAAAAACACATGTCCCACCGCGTGCATCACAGCCCCCTTTCCAGGGCGCGGCCCAACAGCAGCATTCCCAGGAAACTCAGGATGGAAAAGACCAGGGCGATGTCCAGCAGCATGGCGTTTTTCGTCCACACGGCGGCGCCGATGGCCAAAGAGGAAAGCATGACCGTGAATACGTCCACCGCCACGGCGCGATCCTCGGCCTTGGGACCGAGTAGCACCCGCAACAGGGCAAACAGCAACCCCACGGCAAACAGGGCCAGCCAGATGATCCAGATGTTCATGGTGCGAACCTCCCGATTTTCCCCTCAAAGGAGGAGAGCAGTTTTTCCGGTGTTTCTTCCTCGGCGGCCGAGGGGGCCACACAGTGGATCAGCAGGCCTTCGTCGTCCACATCCACCGTCAGGGTGCCCGGTGTCAGGGTGATGGCGTTGGCCAGAATCGTCTTGCCTCCGTCAGAGGCCAGCCGGGTGCGGGCCCGCAAAAGGCGGGGACGGATGGGCAGTCCGGGATGCAGCACCACCCGTGCGATCTGGAGGTTCGCCCGGATCATCTCCCACAGGAAAACGGGAACAAAGAGGAGAAAACCCAGGATTTGCGCCGGCCCGATGCCTGAAAAACCCGCCGGCAGGAGCGGCCGTACCAGAAAGGCACCCACGACAGCCACCGGGATTCCGGCCGCCAGTTGCAGGGGTTGCCAGGGAACCGTGAGGGCGGCCCACAACAGGAAAGCCACAAAGAAAACTGTCAGCCATGCACGCATGGAAACCTCCTTGGAAACCATCTTGCGGTTTCCGTACACTGTTTCACGAATCGGACACTTCCGCGCCCAGAATGTCCGAGGCGCTTTTCCTGATCATGTCCCGCACCATGGTGCAGGCGTCCTTGATGGCCGGATATCGCAGTTTGTGGGAGGTGGTGCGTCCGATGTTCTCGGAGACGATCACTCCCACGGTGCGCAGGTGGGTCAGATGCTGCGACAGATTGGCCTTGGAGATGCCCAGGATTTTCAACAGATCGCTTTGTTGGATTTCCCCAACCATGCCCAGGATCTGGATGATCCGCAGCCGGTGACGATGGGCCAGAACCCCCAGCAACTCCACCTGGGCGTCCAGAAGGTGACTGTTCTGTTCGAGGGATTGACGGATGGCATGTACGTCGTAAAGTTTCATGGTTGCTTGTTTTAGCAACTATAAAACCTTTGTCAAGAACTTTTTTCCGGAAAATTTCCAGAAGAGAAATGGGATTTCTCAAAAAAAAATGAATGCAATTCAAGGTGTGACAGGCTATGTTATTACATATGGCCTTTCCGGGTGGTTCCCCGCCACCCAATCCCGGGAAAGGCTCAACGGAGAGTTTCCATGAAGCGGCAGTTCCTTTTCCTGGCCATTCTTTTCATATTCACTTCCTGCGGAAACAAAAAGGGAACCGGACCCATCAACACCAACAATGTGGAACCGGAGGACTGCGAGGGGGAAGCTCCCGCAGCCGACAAGACCGAAGGGGTCTGTGCCGGACAGGTGAAGATCTGCGTACAGATGGAAGGTGTTGGATACGTCTGGGTGGAACCGGACTACACGCTCATCGAGGGGTACGAGGAGACGGAAGTGTCCTGCGACGGGCTGGACAACGATTGTGACGGGACGGTGGATGCCGGACTGTTCACCCGCTTTTACCGGGATGCCGACGGCGACGGATTCGGCGACCCCGATGTTTTTGTCGAAGCCTGTGAAACTCCCGACGGGTATGTCACCGACAACACCGATTGCGACGACACCAGCGATGACGTGTATCCAGGTGCCCCCGAGATGTGCAATGGCATCGACAACAACTGCAACGGCATCATCGACGACGGCGTTTCCATGTTTGTTTCGAAACGCGCTTCGTGCTGATCGACGGCTCTTTTCACGCGGTCGATTCGAATGA
>CAZTZR010000087.1:0-16239 GCA_964618145.1 uncultured Kofleriaceae bacterium | reverse complement strand
AACAATCTATCGGACTTCGATTTCGATGACGTGTTCGGCGATGCCTTCGGAGGAGGTGGCCCGGACCGTTACGGCGTGCACGCCGGGCGATGGCGGGGAAATCAGGTCGATCTCCCAGACACCGGGGCGCACCGGGGTCATGGGGAGGGTTTCACAGGTACCCAGGCGGACTTCCAGATCCAGATTGTGCCCCAGGGTAAAACCCAGCGCCCGCAGGGAAAAAGCCTCGCCGGGAGCCAGGGCCTGCGCATGGGGGTTGGTGCCCCCCAGATTCCGGTCGGCGGGTGTGGTCACCAGCACCCAGGGTCCGGTCAGGGGCTGCGGGGCGGCGGATACCACATCGCCATCTTTGGCCAGAAGCATGAAGGTTCCGTCCACGGCAAATTCCGATGCCTGCACCAGCAGCACTTCTTCATCCCAGGTGATGTTGTCCCGGTGCAGATGTCCGCACAGGTAGAAATGCACCCCGAAATGCGCCATGACATCGCGCATCCGGTCGCGCCCCACGGACAGGGGAATCAGGCCCACGGTGGGATGGTGTGCCAGCAGAATCCTTGCAATGGTATCGGTCAGGGGGGAAAACGCCAGCAGATCCGACGCCTGCGCATTGGCGAAGTATCCGTTGACGTTCTGCCAGTTGTAGTTGCCCGAGGCGGTGTTGGTGCGAATCACCCCGATGTCTCCGGCAGGTGTTTCGATGGTCACGGGACCGTACAGGCTGGAGTCCCACTGTCCGGTGGGCGTCCAGGTGAAAAAGTTCGACGTGTCATCCCCCTTGACGTCATGGTTCCCGACGATTTCCAGATATTGCGGCGGTTCGGGCACACGACCGGCCAGACTGGCCGCGTAGGCTTCCCAGAACGCCGTATCCTCGCCGAGATCCACCATGTCCCCCGTGTTGAAAATGGCCGTGGGCGAAATGGCGGGGACAATGACATCGAGAAAATGCTCGAACAAGGGCGCCACCGGGTTTTTGCCATAGTGCAGATCGGAAACGTGCAAAAACCAGACGGGCCCCCCGGTGGGCAACGGCCGACAGTCGGCGCCGCTTTCACAGGTTCCCGATTCACATGGTTGCGGGTCGCCGAAAACCAGGCAACCGTCATCGTCGTGACCGCAGATGGCCCGCTCTCCCTCCCGGCAGCGGGTTTCCCCGGCGAGCAAGCAGGCATCGGAGAGAGTTGCGCAATCCGGTGGATTCGTGCATCCAGACAAATCGAAGCGGCAGTCTTCCGAGCAGAGCAGCACCCCGCGTGAAAAACCGAAATCCCCGCAGTTCCTGTCTGTCGGCCGATCAGGTTCGCATTCCTCGGGGTCTTCGATGCGGCCATCCCCGCAAACGGGTAGCACCGGTTTCGACGTTTCCTTTTCACAGGAAAACAAGAAGAGGCACGCCAGCACCATCCAGACCGGGACACCGGCAAAACCTCTGGACATCAGTTTTTTTCCTCTCCGGAACCGGCATCCTGGGCAGCCAGTTTCCGCAGGATGATCTCCCGCATGTTCTGCGCCCAGGCTTCTTTGTTGGCATCGAGTTCCGACAGGATGGCGCGCAAGATCCGGTCTCCCGGAGATCCGGGGGTGGGTGTCAGGTTCGGACGCTGCTTCAGGGTTACGCGTACGGGGGGCGACGCCGGCGGGGGTGGAATGGCCCCCACCCGGACACGCAGTGCCGTCACCCCCACCTGGGGCCAATACTCCTGTACCAACGCCAGAAGATCCGGGCTGCGGAAGACCATCTCCTGCTTCCATACGGCATTGCGCACATGGATGGTGAGGGTCTTTCCGTCAAACGCCACCGGCGCGGTACCTTCACAAAAAGGCGCCGGCAAGCGGGACCACTCCTCCTGCATCCGCAGGACGAAAAACTTCTGCAGCGCCTGCGGGTTGCGGGAAAAAAGGTGCAGGATGCACCGGGAAATGGATTCAGGTCCGCGGGCCACGTTTATCTCCGGTGAAATCGGGTTTCCAGTTCCCCCGTGGTCCATTCGAACATCACGGGACGACCGTGGGGGCAGTATCCCCCCAAGGGAATGCGCGAAACGGTATGGTACAATTCCAGGGCCGAAGCCGGTGACACAGGATCCCCATGACGCAGGGCACTGTGACAGGCACAGGTGGCCGCCAGCCGTTCCATCAGGGGAAGCCCTTCTTTCGGACTTCGGCCTGTTTCCAGTTCATCAAACAGTTCCGAAAGAAGTGGCTCCACGGGCCGGGTGCCCAGCATGGTGGGTACGCCCCGAATCACCAGATGGGATTCCCCGAAAGGCTCCAGGTCAAACCCGAGGCGGACCAGATCCTCCGTCATTTCCAGCACACCACGGGGAACCTCCATGTTCAGGGGAATCAAAAGCCCCTGGGTCTTCACCCGGCTTTTCTGCATGTTCTGCAGGATTTCATGGTACCGCACCCGTTCGGAAGCCGCATGCATGTCCATGATCACCAGACCGGACCCCCGGGAAAACAAAAGATACAGGCCTGCATGGCACCCCAGATAGCGCACGGCACCCGGTTCCGGTGCCTCCGTGGATTCAGGGGGCATGGCATCGGACACCGGAGAGGATGCCCCCGGCGCAGGACCGGTTGTGTCGAACAGGGACTGCAACCGGTTCCGGGCCGCTAAGGACGACGGCGACGCCACCGGTCCGGGCGGCAACGCACCGGCCTTGGACTGGGGTGCTGCCGCAGGTTTCGGCGATGAGGCCGCAGGTTTCGATGATGAAGCCGCAGATTTCGGCGATGAGGCCGATGGCTTCGGTGCAGAAGGCCGGTTTCCCAGTTTCGACAAGGCCTGGGCCACGGCGGCCCGGACGTTTCCGGCGTTCTTTTTCCCTGGATCTCCGGTTTCGGTTTCACCGGCCACCTGGGCGGGAGCCGAAGCCAGTTCATAGGAACGGACGGTCCCTGCGGATGCCGCCGGAACGGATTCCAGCGCCCGCTGCAGGGAAGAACGCACGAATGCGGCAATCAGGCGCTCGTTGCGGAATCGCACCTCGGTCTTCTGGGGATGCACGTTGACATCCACTTCCGTGGGCGGCAACTCCAGAAACAGCACCATGACCGGGTAACGGCCCCGGGGCAGAAGTCCTCCGTAGGCACCGGTGACACAACGCAAGAGCATCCGATCCCGGATGGGTCGTCTGTTGACGAACAGGTACACCCCGGAGGCTTCGGCCAGATGCACTTCGGGAGGGGAAACCAAAGCCTGGACCAGGATTCCTTCCGGACCCTTCTCCTGATGGGGATAGAGCCCCGTGCGGACCCGACGGGCCAGCACATCCGAGGCACGCTTGACGATGTCGGGCTGGGGAAGGAACTCCAGGGAAAGCCGATCATCCATCGTCAGGCGAAAATGCACCCCGGGAGCCGAAAGGGCCATGTTCGTCACCACATCCTGGACATGGGACGCCTCCGTGGCCTCTTTTTTCAGGAACTTCAACCGGGCCGGAACATTGAAGAAAAGATCCCGGATGACAATGCGCGTCCCGGGTGCCTGTCCTTCCACCCGCTCATCCAGGATCTTCTGGGCTTCCATGGCATAGCCCATGGCCATGTCCATCTCCGGGGTGCGGGACATGACCGTCATGCGGGAAACCGATGCCATGGACGGCAGTGCCTCTCCCCGGAAACCATAGGTGGCGATGCGCTCCAGATCCTCCATACCGGAAATCTTGGAGGTGGCGTGCCGCAACAGGGCCAGTTTCAAATCGGCCGGAGTCATGCCGCAACCATCGTCGAATACACGGATTTCTTCGGTACCACCTCGACGGATGGAGACATCGATCCGGGTAGCCCCTGCATCCAGGCTGTTTTCAACCAATTCCTTGACAATGGAAGCCGGGCGCTCCACGACTTCGCCGGCCGCTATCATGTCCACGAGTGCGTCGGGCAACACATGGATTCGGTTCGGTTCGGTCACGGTCCACCCCCGACCGGTTCCCCGAAGGGTTCCAGGAAGAGAATTACGGAATCGCCAGAATCAGGATGGCCATCACAACCGTGAAAGCCATGCCGGCGGTCAGGGTGACCACCAGGGAAGCCACGAAATCAGAACCCATGCGGTTGCGCAACCGGCGGGGGATCTGGTTGAAACGTGCAAGCGGTGAAGACATGGTGGATATCCTTGAAGGTTGGGAGAAAACCTATTTCTTTTCAAAACGACGGACAAGGTCCATCAACCGGGGAAGGGAAAGGCCCGAAAGTTTTTCCCGGTATCCGGCGTCCTTGATGCGGTTCTGGAGGGTCAGGACGTGTTCGACCAGTTTTTCCTTGGATCCGAAACGGTCCTTCACCTGGGTGCCGATCTCGTGAAGACGCAGCAACTGTGTGTTGGCAGCGGTCATCAGGCGATCCTTGAGATCTTCCTGTTCTTCCTTGACCTGCTTGAACAGGTCGAGAACCGCCTGGGCCAGTTTTTCCTTGGATCCGAAACTGTCCTTTACCTTCTGCATGGGGCTGATGGAGGCTGGAGCCGTTGTTTTTTCAGCCTTTTTCAGTTTTTCCTGATTTTTTTTGTAGGTCTTCTTTGTCATCGTTTTTTCCTTTCAACAATTTTTTCCGGCACTTTTGGCCGTCACATGTTTTCGGTCTCTTCGGCCGGTTCATCCGCTTGTGCGGGAGGTTCGGCCGACCCGGAAGCCGCATTCATAGCAGAATTGCGAGGCAATTGAAAGAGTCCACTTGTCCGGGCGCTTTTTGTCATCCAGTCCATGAGATACTGGGTCTGGTGCCGGTCCATCCGGAAAAGGATTCGCACCATGCGACCCCGGCTGACCACACTTTCAAAGTCACTGGTTCCGTCCAGTAAAAACGCCTTCTGGATCCGCGGTCCCACCATGTTCAATCCCTGGGACAGCCCCAGTCGGATCACTTCCTTGGCCTGGCGGGCATCCTCCGGCGTGGCAAACATCATGCGGATCTGGAACTCCGAGTTCTGCTGGGCATCGAAATTGAAATACCCGGAAAACATCTGGAGGTTCGACACCAGCCGGGCAAAAACCCGGGGCATTCTCGGCAACTTCTCCGGCAGGGACAGGCCGGCGAACCAGATGGCGGTTTCCGGGGGAATCTGTTCCATCATCATCTTGAATTTGCCATGATCCGACAGATCCGCCGCAGTGCCCTTCTCGGTGGATACCAGAAGATGTCCGTCCTTCTGGGACATCCGCATTTCGCGTCCCAATCCCGAAATGACGAGATCCGCACCGTCACGGGTCAGGGGAGGAAGACTCGCATTGGGCAGTTTACCGGAAATGTTGAAAATGCGCTCAATGGCCGAGTTGGCCTGGAAGGTTCCGGAAAAGGCCACCACGCCTCGCTCCGGAATCCACTCAGTTCCGCCAAACCGGACACCGGCCACGGCGGACTGCACCGTTCGGCCCGGGGAAATGCCCAGGAACATCAAGGCGCTGATGGCAGTGGAAAACCCGGGAACCCTCCGGGTAAAGTGGTCAATGAGGCCGGCTTTCTGGAATGCGCCGAGGTTGAATCCCACCACGACATGGCTGTCCGCCGGAACGGGGTACCTGGGAAAACCGCCACCTTCGATGGGGATCAATTCCAGGGCTGGAGGCTGGACCTTCGGCACCTGGTCCTTTTCGGCCGTGGCCAGGATTTCCTTGCAGAGGCGCATCTTTTCTTCCTCGCCTCCATCCGATTGCTCACTCCTTTTGCAGGAAAACATGGACAGGAAAAAAACTGCTACGATCAAAAAATGCAGGATACGCATGTCACCTCTTTTCGTGCCCCGGTTCCGCCATTTCCCGTGCGTGATAGGACGAGCGGACCAGGGGTCCGGCCATGACCGCCGAAAAACCCTTTTCCAGCGCAGCCGTGCGCAACATATCAAATTCTTCGGGAGAAAGGAACCTCTTCACGGGCAGATGTGTACGTCCCGGTGCCAGATACTGGCCCAGGGTCAGCCGGCTGACATTTGCCATCCGCAATTCATCCATGGCCTCCAGGATTTCCGGTTCGGTTTCCCCCATCCCCAGCATCATGCCCGACTTGACGGCAAATCCCCGCAAGGCGGCGTGGGCGAGAACGCCCAGGGATCGGTCATGATCCGCCATGGGCCGGATCATCGCTGAAAGGCGACGCACTGTCTCGATGTTGTGCGAAAACACCGTGGGTCCGGCCGACAGGACCCGATCGATCCGGTCGGGATCGCCCCCGAAGTCCGGAACCAGCACTTCCACACCGGGACAGACGCCTGCCACGGCACGAATCACCGCCGCCCAGTGGGCAGCCCCGTGGTCCGGAAGATCATCCCGGGTGACGGAGGTGAGGACCGCGTGTTTCACCTTCAGTTCGGCCAGCACCCGGGCGACATTGCCGGGTTCTTCGGGATCCGGTGGCAAGGGCGCCGAATCCCGGCGAACGTTGCAAAACCGGCAGTTGCGGGTGCATACTTCCCCCAGGATCATGACGGTCAGTGTGCCACAGGCCCAGCACTCCCCCAGATTCGGGCAGGCGGCCTCGGTGCAAACCGTGGCCAGACCATGCCGTCGAAGCAGTTTTTTCACGTCCGCATAAGCACCGGCCCCCGGAAACTGTACCCGCAACCAGGGCGGTTTCCGCTGGCGTCGAGGAGTATCCCCTGAATCCGGAGAAACCCTCCCTGCTGACATGGAGGGGAATTCTTTCGTCATGCTCCGCCGGTGCCCGTCTGTGCCAGTCCCGCCGCCAGCACCCGGAATTCCGTATACAGGGTGGCTGCCAGCGGGCGCTGCAATGGTTCTGGCCGGGTCATGCGCCGGATCATGCGGGAATACACGGGATGAACAGGAACCCCGGGCAACAGGTCCTGCATGGGAGGAACCTTTTTGGTCAGGTGCATCATGAGTATCTTCTGGGCTTCTTCATGGTCGAACGGACGCTCTCCCGTCAACAACTCGAATCCCATGATGCCCATGGCATAGATATCAATGGAAGGCGTCAGTTCCTGGTCCATCGTAATGCGTTCCGGCGCGATGTACTGGGGAGTACCGAAAAGTTGCCCGTCATGGGTGATGGGAGTTCCCTTGAGGAGTTTGGCCATGCCGAAATCAATGAGTTTGACAACGGCCCCTCCAGGACCACAGAGCATGACATTTTCCGGCTTGATGTCCCGGTGGATGATTCCGCTCTCGTGACATTTCTGGAGGGCGCTGCACACCGGAATCATGATGTCGAGGATTTCGGAAAGTTCCAGGCGCTCCCGGGCCACCAGGATGTCCCGCAGCGATGCGCCGTCCAGCCATTCCATTTCGACGAAAGGTGCCCCCTGCGTCGTCTTGCCATGCCCCAGGTAATGGACAATGCTTGGATGCTCGATTCGGGAGAGGATGGCGATTTCCCTGCCCAGGCGACGGATGTCCTCCTCGTCGGTCATGTCCTTGAGCACCTTGAGGGCCACCGTGTTGCCGGTTTCGAGGTTCTGCGCCTTGACCACCTTGGCGACCGCGCCTTCTCCGAATTCGGAATACAGTTGAAAATGAGCCGGAAACGTCATGAAATACCCCAGGAATCCTGTCCGGCCAAGCCGGACTTTCCCCCTGCGTCTATCACAAAGTTACCCGGATTTCCAGATGCAAACCACCTCCGGGCATCCTAACACAATCCTAACTTGAATCTAACTTGCAGGTGTGTTGAACATCCAGCCGGGGTTCACGAACGGGACCCCGGACGCTTTCGCGTCAGGAAGGAACCATGCACTGGACAAAAATTTTCTTTGAAGTGTTCGGAGGACTGGGGCTGTTTCTGCTGGGCATGAAGTTCATGTCCGAAGGTATGCAGAAGGTGGCCGGATCCCGGCTCCGGAAAATCCTGAATTTCCTCACATCCAACCGGTTCATGGCGGTCTTTGTCGGGTTTTTCATCACGGCACTGGTGCAGTCCAGTTCCGCCACCACCGTTATGGTCGTGGGTTTCGTGAATGCGGAACTTCTCAATGTCACCCAGTCCATCGGTGTCATTCTGGGGGCCAACATCGGCACCACCGTCACCGGATGGATCATCACGCTCAAAATTGTCACCTATGCTTTGCCCCTGGTGGGCACCGGTGTCATGATCAAGTTCTTCGCACCCGGTGAAAAATGGAAATACACCGGGGAAATCCTGTTCGGATTCGGCATGCTCTTTTTAGGCATGAACATCATGTCCAAAGGCTTCGCACCCCTGCGGGAATACCAGGGTTTCATGGATCTTTTCCTTCATGTGAGTGGCACCTCCTATCTGAGTGTACTCACCGGCGTGCTGGTGGGCACCATCACCACCCTCATCCTGCAATCTTCCAGCGCCACCACCGGCATCGCCATCGCCCTGGCCTCCCAGGGCATGCTCACCTTCCACGGTGCCATCGCCCTGGTGCTGGGCATCAACATCGGCACCACCATCACCGCAATTTTGGCCTCCATCGGCACCAACCACAATGCCCGCCGGGCGGCCCTGGCCCACACCCTGTTCAATGTATTGGGCGTGCTGGTGACCCTGATGGTCTTTTATCCGTTCTGCCGACTGGCCAACGCCATCATTCCCGGGGACCCGGACTTCCTCGTGACCACGGCCGAACAGGCGGAACAATTCGGAGCCGCCATCGGTACCAAACCCTTTATCGGAAGACACATCGCGCTGGCCCACACCCTGTTCAATGTAACGTTTGTCCTTCTCTTCATTCCGCTGGTGGGCATGCTCGCAGCCCTGGTCAAACGCCTCATCCCCGAGCCGGAAGTGTCCGAGAAGGTCCGCGCCGTTCAATTCGCCCACATCAACTACAGCCTGATCGCCACACCTTCCATCGGCATCATCGAAGCCGAAAAGGAACTGCTGGCCATGGCCATGCGCGTCAAGAAGAACTCTGTTCGCATCCATGACATCATGGTGGAAAAACGGGACGTTTCCTCCGCTTTGGAAAAAATTGAAAAGAGCGAGCAGATGATCGACGATTACCGCATGATGATCACGGAATACCTGCTTTCCCTGTCCCAGCAGACCCTCTCCCATGAAGAGGCGGTGAAGGTGGGAAATTACATCACCTGCGCCCATAACCTGGAAAAATATGCCGACTATGTTTTCCATTCCTCCCGCAACTATCTGAAAATGAAGGAGGAAAACCTCCAGTTTTCAGATACGGCCCGGGAAACCATTCACCAACTGGCGGATGAAATCGAACTTTTCTACGAAAAATCCCTGCTTCTTTTCCAGGACCCGGATGTGGACGTGGATGAGCACATGAACAATGCCTCGGATTCCAAACGCCACATCAAGGAGCAGATCCGCAAAGCCAAACTGGAGCACTTCCAGCGCCTTCAGGAGAAGGTCTGCATGTCCGACAGCAGCCTTTACTTTGTGGATCTCCTGAACAACCTCGACGGCATGGTTTCCCAGGTGTTCAACATTTCCGAAACCATGAGCGGTTACAAGTTCTCCGCCTGATTTTCCCGATGCCACATCAAAGTACCAGGTGACCTGTCTCGTCGAGAATGCCTGCGGAAAACATGTCCTTGAAGGCAATGCACAAATTGTTCTGGGAAATCCGCATCAGGTATACCATGTATCGTGGTTCGGGCTGATTGTGCATCAGAATCGGAAAGCCGTACGCCAGAGGTGGTCCGGTCACCTTCCGGATCAGGCCATTATCGGGATCCCACAAATAAATACCCACGGAAAAGGAAGAGGGAGACAGGGAACCAGTCATCCAGTAGTTGAGTTGTCCCTCCCCTCGCACCCAACTGATCACGGATTGCCCTGGACGGGTGGAGAATCACATGACCAAACCGGCGCCAAGGCAACCAGCCAGCATAGGATCATTATTCCAGTGGTTGAATACATGTGATTTGACTCCATTCTCCAAGTGGTTGGCTGTAATAGCGCAGTCCATTCAATTTATCTGCGGTCCCCGCTGTCCAAATCGTAGGTTCCGAACCGGGGACCAGTACCGCACCTTTCAACTTAATACCTTTCGGCGGTGTGATGTCCTCGTAGAAGGACAGTCCTTCATCGAACAAAAGAACGGAGCCATCATCGAAGAGTCCGACGGGACCTTTGGGCCAGGATTGCAGCGAACGTATCGATTCGGCTATATCGTACACCCTGATCAAGGAAAAATCCTTCTGGTCGAAATTATATAATTCCATTCCCTTTTTTCCCTGGCTTACGGTGATCCATACCTGCGTGTCCGTATTCCGGTGAATGTCCATGGAAAGGGCATTGTCAAACTGCGCCAGAAGCATCATTGAACCGGTGTCGGTTCCATACGCCAAAGAATGAATTTCCCAGGAATTCGACGAGCACTCCAGAATCCGAGGTTGCAACGACAAATTTCGCATGTTCTCCGGGAACCTGTGCAATCAATTGGGCTGCTGAAACCATATCCGGAAGCTGTACCAATTGCCGAGCCGTAGTGCCGTTGTCGGAAAGGTTGATTTCCGGGCACACGGTCACGCATTGATTTGGATAAGCATCGCCCTGACACAAACATCCCGTAATTGCCATCGGTATTACTTCTTGTTCTTGGTTTTGTTCCCAGTACCATCCCTGCTTCGCGTGACCGTTGTTCGATTACATCATTTGCCTCTCCATGACTTGCGGAACAACATACAGCGCCCTTGGGAGCAGACCGGAATCAAATCCTTTGATGATGACGATGGCTCTTGGAAACAGTTGAAGAACAGTTCTTTGAAATCCTGAAACCCGCGAAGTTCCCGAATATCATTTTCGTATTCTTTATTAACAGCTACAGCGTTATTCCCGCATTTCTCGACGAAGACCTTGACGCAGTCCTCGTCTTCGGCACACCACTGTATCTCGGGGACAGAGCTTTGGTACACAGTTGAACTACCCTGCCGTCGGAGGGGGGCGACCGTTTCATGGACCAACGTGCAGCGGCGCTTCCGGCACCGTGGTACCGCCGTCCCCCAACAAGTCTTGTCTGAGGATGCGATTAGGGGCCTTACCAATCTATATTCCCTTTCCCTCTTTTTTCTCCAATACTCCATGTACATGCGTCGATAAAGTTCAATTTCTTCCCGATGGATGGCAGTCATACGCCCAGAGGGCATGCCACATCCCCCATCAAAAAAGTCAGGTACTTTGATGCAGTCGACATCAAGGTTGCATGGCAAGGAGGTACCCGACCATCCCGGTGGTTCCAAATCCGGTTTCTTCTTCCGTTTGCAACCGGTGATGCCAAAGTTCCAGAGCAAAATGCACATAAGCCATATTTTCTGTATACTCATTGCCTATACCCCAAAGTGCAGTGTCGTTCGACATACTCATGCAGCGAAAAGGGTGTTGTTCCGTCGTCGTAGATTTGTGCCTTCAATGAAAATGTCATGTTGATTGATTTGGTTTCTTCCATGCCGGATGAAAGAGGAAGCCAGTCGACTTCACCTTCGAAATCGCCATCGATCTCCATCATCCAGGGTGTGTTGGTCACTGGGTTTCTGGCTGTGACCATACAAGAATAAAAAAAAAGGTTACCTGTAATGCCGTTACCTGTGTAAGTTTCTCCTGCTGAGGTCAAACCAACAGAAAAATCGGGGCCAACTGGGATAGTTTCAAATAAACTAAAGTTCACATAATCATTCAGAACAAAGGAAAAACTCTCCTCTTCATTGTAGAACATCATTGAAATAACTGGATTTTGACTTTCTTGTATGTTCGCCAAAGAATCTTCGGAACTCAAGGGAATAGGTGATAACCCATCAATAACGAAAAGAAAATCCCCACAGATGCGATTCAAGATGATGGCTACAGGGTCGACCGTTCCGTCTCGAGCAATCAACTGAATCACCTTATGCGAGAGACCGTGAACATGAGAAAATACCTCTAAAATGGGTTTTGAAAAGTCAAGCGTGACTCCTCCTTGATATTCTGGTCCGCTCCTTCCGAAATTTGTTATGATCATTTTTATTTCTGAAGGCTTCAATCTTGGGTTGATTGATTTTATTGCACCTGCAAGAGATGCCACCATAGGTGTTGACAAGGAAGTACCTCCTAGTGGAATCCAGGATTGACCTCCATCGTGTGGATTCAAAGATGGAACAAAGAAGGGCACAAGGGGCACCCACCAACTCTATTTCATATTCGGCAGCAATCGTATCCAGCACTTCTTTTCCGACAAGGACATCCTTTGTGAGGACGAGGACTTGGTCTCCAGCAAATACCATTCCGCTTTCCTCATCCTGCAAAATGGCGTTTTCATCGATCGGTTGTGAGTACAAGTCGGTAGATGGTATATAGGTTTCATTCACCTTAGTGGGAGATGAACACGCAATAAATAAAAGGGAGAACAGGACCAAAAAAACAGTTTCTGGATAATTGAAGATTTTATGCATATCATTGCCTCCAACGTGCTATACGAATTAGCCTCTTGAAAACTCCCCTCGTGCAGAAATAAGTTCTGACAACGGAGCCTCTTGCAGAACTCCCCTTGTGCAGTAAAAAGTTCTGACAACGTAAATTAAAACTGACAATAGGGTCGGTCTAACCTGTTGATATTATTGAGGATAACACAAAATGGAGAGACCGACCCATGCATGCAATTTCTCTCATTTGGAACAAAATTCAAAGCACTTTGTTTCCCATGCTCGAAGAAAACCTCGGACCGCTGACCGAGACCCAACAAAAACTTGTTTCTGTCCTGGAAATTGTGCGGGTCGAGGAGTTCATTCCCAGGCCCTGCAGGGGATGCAGTCAAGGCAATTCAGAGTCACAGCGCAAGGCTACCGAGGTGTTGGCCAACTATTCCCCCTCGGCCATCATCGCGGTCGGGATCGCGTTCGGCACGGATCCAGCAAAGCAGGCTCTCGGCGACGTTCTGGTGTCCGAGGCCGTATTCAATTATGATCTAGCCCCAATGCCATTCAGTTAAGGCATTTTTCGTAATCATTTCAACTCCTTGACCAAGGGTTTTCCCCGATTTCGTTCATAGTTGCTCATCTTGATTTTCACATGGCGCTTGTAACGCCGTTTCGTTCTGCGTTCAGGCAAGATCAGCAGACTCGACATTTTTCATGGACTCCTGTTGCATCGTCAACAACTCCATCGCCCGAAACTGCAAAATTGGATATAGGCTCAGAAAAGTTTTGTGATGGTGAAACCGGGGCCGCCATCCCGTTGGGCGGCCTGCAGCGCATCGGGGGAGGCCAGAACGACGATTTCACCGGTGGCGTTGACCCGGTCCAGGACATCGGCCAGCGCGACGAAGTCCGCCGTTGTGGTGGCAAACAGTTCGTCCCGGTACTGCTGGCGGGCGGCATCGTCGTACCCGATGAGGGTGCGCGCCATGGCGGCAAACCCTTTGGCATCCGGGGGCTGGTAACTGTCCAGGTTGCCGATGGCGCCGATGATGCTTTTGGCCAGTTCCTCGCCGGGGATGTCCAACTGGCGCAAAAAGCCGGATGCCCCGTCGTAGTTCTTCAGGGTGCCCAGCAGGTTGGGATCCCGGTAGGACTGCCAGCAGAAGACGCCGCCATGGGAATCAAAGGTGCAGAAGGCACCGTAGGCCCCCCCCTGCACCCGGATCTTTTCCCAGAGCCAGGTGGTGCGCAGGGTGTTGAGGATGACTTCCATGGACCCGTGACGCACATACCCCAGGGAAAACAGGTTCGCCCCCTTGCCCACGAAGTTCACCTGGGACGGCACGGCCAGGCCCTCCGGTGCGGGGAACGGGGGGCAGGTCCATGCCGCCAGCCCGGTGCCACGGCAAGGCAACTGTTCCAGGAACGCCTCCAGTTGTGGTGTCAAAGCTACCATGTTCTGATTGTCCAGGGTGACATTGACCACCAGGGCATCCCGGTTGACAAGGGTTTCGCGGATGTCTTCCAGTCGGGCCAGTACGGACGGCCAGTTGTCCCGGGCCTCTTCAATGAGTTGCCGCAGGAAGAACAGGAACTGCACGCCTCCCGTGGCTTCGGTCGCCCAGTAGGCTTCCCCGAACCGGGATCGCAACCGCGAAAGGGCCACCCTGTGCCCCTCGGAAACCAGGGATGCCTCCACGCGGGCTTTGGTTTCCAGAAGCAGTTGCATGAAACGTTCGGGATGGTCCAGGCGCACATCCATCAGCACGTCCCGCAGGATTCCCAGCAACTCCCCTGCCCGGTCGACGGTGGCCTTGCCCCGCAAGAACAGGCGGCTGGCACTTTGGCCGGAAGTGCGCATCGGACTGTGGAACAGAACCGGGTCAATGCCCCCCGTGTCCTGTCCGATGCGCAGCGTCATTTGCACAAAATCGGCCGATGAAGTTCCCATGTTCAGCAGCGCCTCGCCGAACAGCGGCCCCAGGGGCAAAAGATCCTGCGGCAACGCGTGCAGGTCCAGTCCCACATCCAGATAGACAATACCGTTGGTAAAGAGGTCATGGACCAGCACCCGGGCTCCCGCCAGTTCCACTTCTGCAGTGGGAATCCGCATGATTTCCCTGTCCAGATCCGCCAGGGACAGGCGGGGGATGGTGGCCAGGGCCTCCGGTGGGTCCGGTGCTTCCTGCAACGCCTGCAGACGGGCGGTATTCTCCACGATGGCCTGGCGTTCCTCCAAAGTCATGGCAGCGCGCGCCAGTTCCAGTTTTTCTTTTTCGGCTTCTTCCACGCGCCTTGCACAGGTGGCATCCGGTTCCAGAACCAGGGTGGTGCGGTGGGGATTTTCCAGCAGGTGCTCCCGGATGAGATCTTCGAAATAGTGCGGATGGTCCGTCATGCCCCTTTTCATGGCAGCCAGCGGCGCTTCAAAGGCCACAGGTCCGAAGGGATCGCCATCGTGGAGCCAGGTGGACAGTGCGTTCAGTGCCACCACCAGACCCCGGGGAAACGACCCGAAGTTCTGCTCCCGGAGGCGGAATTCCACCGTATTGACGGAAGCCGCCGCCAAATCCGGATCCACCCCATCGGCCACCAGGGTCTTCAGCGCGGAAAACACCAACTCCTCCACCTTGTGGGTATCTTCCACCGGAACACCCTGCAACCCGGTGGAAAAAATCAACTCCCGGAGGCTGTCATCCAGACCTGTGCCGATGACATCCTCCCCCAGACCGGAATCAATGAGTGCCTTGCGCAGGGGTGATGCCGGCGTTCCCACCAGGATATGTCCCAAAACCGTCAGGGCGAAGGTGAGTGCCGGGTCACTGTTCTCCGGAAGCAACCAGTTCAGGGCCACCCACGCCCGGGAAGATTCGGCATCATTACTGACGGGATACGGCTGCACCAGACGAACGGGGGCCGTACGACGCTTTTGCAGGGGAATGGACCCATCCACCGGATGCCGGGAAAAGCCCCGGATGAATTCCTGCACCAGTTGCAGCCTTTTTTCCGGGTCATCGTTTCCGTAAAAGAAAAACCGCGCATTGGAGGGATGATAGAAATCCCCGTGGAACGACTTGAACTGCTCATACGTCAGTTGCGGAATCACTGCGGGATCCCCGCCGGAATCCAGCGCGTACACATGGTCGTCGAAAAGGGAATACTCCCCCTGCCGGGCGATGATGCTCTCGGGGGAGGAATATTCTCCCTTCATCTCGTTGTACACCACGCCCTTGTACGTCATGGGGCCGTCCGGATGTTCCAGTTCGTAATGCCATCCTTCCTGGGCAAAGGTTTCCGGAGTGATCCGGGGAAAAAAGACGGCATCCAGATACACGTCGATGAGGTTGTAAAAATCCTGCAGGTTCTGGCTGGCCACGGGATAGATGGTCTTGTCCGGAAAGGTCATGGCATTGAGGTACGTGTTCAGTGAACCTTTGGCCAGTTCGATGAACGGCTCCTTGACAGGATATTTCCGTGAGCCGCACAGCACCGAATGTTCCAGGATGTGCGGCAACCCGGTGGAATCCGCCGGAGGCGTTCGCAGGGTGACGCAGAACACCTTGTTTTCCTCGTCGTTCTCCATGGAAAGCAGTTCGGCCCCGGTCTCCTGGTGCCGGTACCACACCCCCCGGGTGTTCAGTTCGGCGATTTCCCTCTTCTCCACCAGTTCGAATCCATGAATCACGATCATGCGGACGTTCTCCCCCGGGGTCGGGACAACCATGCCCGAATCCACGGCACGGGGTTCCCCGGAAGACCGAGTATGGGAGCCAGAGCCACCGGATGTCAAGCCGGGGATTCTTTCCCGCAGGGCAAACGCATTATGGGCGGGGAGTGATGATAAGGATTCAGTGCCGGTCGCCGGTCGCCGGTGGTTTCTTCAGTAATTCATGGTTCCGGAAGCAGGCGGTTGGTGAGGGGGTCAATGACCCCGGCGGCGTGCTGGTCCCGAACGAAC
>CAZTZR010000086.1:0-16544 GCA_964618145.1 uncultured Kofleriaceae bacterium | reverse complement strand
GTGGGACACCGCAGAAACAACGGGATCAGACTTTGGGGCCCTTGTCCAGCAAAAAAAGAACTCGATCGCCCTGAGGGCGGGGCAGTTGGTGGTTGTCAAGATGGAAGTCGGCTTGTATACTTTGGGGCTCTGAAGGGTGGCGGGATTTCGGACAGGGTCCGCTATCAGGAGATTCAATGACCAAGTGGATTTTGACGGTGATGTTGATGGTATTCAGCGGGTCTTCGGTGGCCCGTGCCCAGAAAATCGTGTGTCCGGATCCGGCGAAGGATCTGGAGAAGAACAAGGAAGAAGCTCGCCGCTTCTTCAATATGGCCAACACCTATTTCAATCTGGAGGAATACGACAGGGCGGTGGTGTCCTTTGACTGTGTGGTGAAACTGGTGCCCTATTCGGTCAACGCCCGGTTTCAACTGGCGCGCGCGCTGGATCGGCTCGGTCGCTATTCCCTGGCGAAGGTGCAATACCGCTGGCTCCTGGCAGATGCTTCGGAAGAATCTTCTCCCCTGAAACCCGATGTGGAAAAGCGTCTGGCCGAGATAGAGAGTCTCCCGGATGCGGTGGGTGATCAGACAAAAGCACCGTCGGCGGGGCTGACTTCGAAATGGTGGTTCTGGACGGGGGCCGGCGCCGTGGTGGTCTTTTCGGGATTGGCATTGTTCACCGGCTTGCGGACCCTGGATGAGCGTGACAAATGGGAGAGTACCTGGAACACGGCGAACAAAGACAGGATGGAGAACTACCGAACCCTGACGGATGTTTCCCTGGCCGCGGCGGTGTTGTCGACGGCGGGTCTGGGCGTAGCCATCTGGATGAACCGTTCCCCGGGTTCGGGGGCAACACCGACTGAATCCCGGGTGACCTGGCTTCCGTCCTGCGGTCCGGACGGGTGTATGATGAGCCTTTCGTGGAAGTTTTAGGAGGAGCCATGCGTACCATCAGTTTTTCCCGAATGACTCCTGTTGTGGTGATCCTCTGTATGCTTTTTGTGTCGTCCTGCACCTTGCTGGTGAAGACGAATCAACCCCCCGGAGTTTGCGGGGACGGTGTGGCCAAAGGGGAAGAGGCATGTGACGGGGAGGATTTTCGTGGAAAATCCTGTGACTCCCTGGGACTGGGGTCCGGCGAACTCGCCTGTCTGCAGGACTGCACGGTGGATACCACAGGATGTACTGGGGCAAGTCTTTGCGGCAACGGGGTGCTGGATGAAGGGGAGCAGTGCGACGGACAGCAGCTTGACGGGAAAACATGTGATGATGTTGTGACAGGCTCTTCGGGAAACCTGGTGTGTACGGATCAGTGCACGTTCGACAGTTCAGGCTGTGACGCGGCTAACCTTTGCGGCAACGGGATTCTGGACGAAGGGGAACAGTGTGATCATTCGGCTGTTGTGCTTGCCTGCTCAGTCTATGGATTTTCTTCCTCCCCGACGGACTCTGGGTGTTCGCAGGATTGTCAACTGGACTTTTCTCCTTGCCATCCCAACGTTTTTGATCTTTTTGACAAGGTGTCGACAGGTGCTTTCCATTCCTGCGGCATCAGACAGGACAACACCGTTTGGTGCTGGGGGTCCAATGCCCATGGCCAGTTGGGAGTGCCAACGGATCCCGTGGACTTTCAGGTGGTTCCGGTTCAGGTGTTCCTGCAAAACAATGAACCCCTCCAGGCAGATCAAATCGGGGCCGGAAGGGCCCACACCTGTGCACTGGAAGTGAAATTTCCCGGCATGGACCCGCGCCTATTCTGCTGGGGAGACAACCAGTACGGGCAGTTGGGGACCGGAAACTATATTCCTTTCTCAACACCATTACAGGTTCATCATCAAAACGTCAAAGAAGGGCGTCTTGCAGTGGGGCACGACCACAACTGCTATTTTCCCCTGGAAGATCCACGACCCGTGCTTTGTTGGGGTCGGAACGATTCAGGGCAACTGGGGGCCGGTTACACAGGGAATTCTCCAGTACCTGTCCCCCTGCACAACCCGGACATTCTGCAATATTCACATATTGTTGCAGGCGCCCAGCATACCTGTGGAGTGGTCGATTATAATCATGTCTACTGCTGGGGAAACAACGGACTCGGACAACTGGGAACCGGGGACATGACGCAAAAGACTCAACCGTCCCATGTAGGTTTTCCCGACCTGTCAGGTTTTCCCAGCGTCAACGTTCTGTCGATTTCGGCTGGTGGGGAGCACACCTGCGTGATTTTTTCCCCCGATTCTGACTATCGGTTGTATTGCTGGGGTTCCAACAGTCACCGCCAACTGGGACCCATGGAAGTCACGAACCAACCCGAACCCGCCAGGGTGATCACGGCGGTGACTGCAACCATGGTATCTGCCGGGATGCATTCCACCTGTCTCATGGATACCGCAGGAAATGTAACCTGCTGGGGAAAAAACGACTCCGGACAACTGGGTATCGGCTCGGTTGATCCTGTGACCGCACCAGGCACATTCATCACGATCCATGGGAGTCAGGCACTCTTTTCTGTTCGGGAAATGGCCATTGGGGATACCCACGCCTGTGCCGTGGAACATGGGAACCAGAGCAAAATGTTTTGCTGGGGAAAAAACGACTCCGGTCAACTGGGCATCGGCAATCTTGGCGACAGGTGGGTTCCGACCGAAGTCATGCGCTGATTTTCAGGATTCCCCGGGGTCATCGGACAGACCCAACTCCCGGATGAGCCGGTGCAGGTAGGGGCGGTTGACCCCCATCAGGCGGGCGGCTTCGGACTTGTTCTGTCCAGTGCGATCCAGCACCCGGACAATGTAACGGCGCCGGAATGCCTCCACGGCTTCCTTGTACGGCAAGTCCAGTTCGCCCTCCGGTGCGGGGGGCGAAGCATCCCCGGACGCCGGCATCGGCACGGTGTGTGGCGGTTTGTGCGGTTTTTCAGGCAGGACCACCTGATCATCCAGAATTTCCCCGGACGTCAAGGCTACGGCCCGCTCGATGACGTTCCCCAGTTCCCGCACATTCCCCGGCCAGGAGTAGGAACGCAGCCGCTCCAGGGCATCCCGGGAGAATCCGTTGATCTTCTTTCCCATGCGTGAAGCATGGAACTCCAGGAAATACTGGGACAAGAGGTCGATGTCCTTTTCCCGTTCCCGCAGGGGCGGCAGGTGCAGGGGAACCACATGGATCCGGTAGTACAGGTCCTCCCGGAAGGTGCCGGCGGCCACCATGGCGGACAAATCCCGGTTGGTGGCGGTGAGGATGCGCACGTCCACCTTCACGGCTGTTTCCGACCCCACGGGATGGAACTCCCGTTCTTGCAGTACCCGAAGGAGTTTGGCCTGCAGGGAAAGCGGCATCTCCCCGATTTCGTCCAAAAACAGGGTGCTCGAATCCGCCAGTTCGAACTGTCCCGTCTTGCGTCGGGCGGCCCCGGTGAAAGCCCCCTTGACATGGCCGAACAATTCGCTCTCCAGAAGGGTTTCCGGGATGGCGGCACAGTTGACCACCACCAGGGGACGGGCGGCACGGGGGGACAGCGCGTGGATGGTGCGCGCTACCAGTTCCTTGCCGGTCCCGCTCTCCCCCGTGATGACCACCGAGGCATCCGTGGGGGCAATTTTCTCTATCATCGCACGCATTTCCAGCATGGGAGGGCTCTCGCCCACCAGATCGCCAAAGCGCGCGGCGGACATCAATGCCTGCTGCAGATACACATTCTCCACTTCGAGGCGGCTCTTCAGGCGTTCGATTTCCCGGGTCCGGTTGGACAGGGACGTCCCCAGTTCCAGAATCCGGGAGTAGGACAGGGCGTTTTTCATGGCCACAGCTGCCTGCTTGCCAGCGGAAGTCAGCAGGTCCACCTCGTCCTGGGAAAACGAATCACTGCCTTCATCCTCCCCCAGCACCAGCACCCCCAGCAGGTCCCCCTGGAATTCCAGCAGGGTGATTGCCCGTGCGTTCAACCGCTCAAACAGGGCATCCACCTCCCGATCTTCCGGCGAATCTTCCAGCCTGGACCGGAGAAACACGGTCTGTGTCCGGTTCCTCATGCGCAACTTGCGCAGCATGTGCATGGAGAATGGCATCGTTGACGCCATATCCGGAGCGTCTCCCCAGACCTCCTGTCGCATCAGACGCTGGTTTTCGTGGCGGTAAACCGCGGCGAACCGCACACCGATACTTTCCCCGAGAATCCGGGCAAACTGGGCCAAAAGCCTGGGCAATTCCATGATGGCTGCCAGGCGTTCCCCCAGTTCAGTCAATGTTTCCGCATAGCGGTACCGGGTCTTGAAGAACAGCCGGTCGATGTAATCCTGCACGATGTGGCGGACGGAAAACAAACCGGCAGTGGCGAGAACCGCGGCCAGGATGGTGACGGTGCGTGAGGTAAGGTTGAACAGTTGTGCCAGAAGCACGCTGATGACCCAACTGATGAAGACGTACAACAGCACAATGCCCACGGTGATGGCGCCATACACGAACCCCCGGTGAACCCACCGGTCCAGGCGCCGCGTCCATTCCGAAGAAGTGGAAACAGTCAGACTCACGGCCAGAACGGAGAACAGAACCATCAACAGATCGTTGCCCCCGAATATCTGGGCGATGGCCGTGGCCCTGGAATGCATGAACACCACCGAGGTCAGGGTCAGCAATGCCAGGAAAAAGCCGTACCCCAGAAACAGGAGCCCCAGGCGGCGGTGATGGGATTGCCGCACACGGCGCACCATGAGAATCACCACGGCAAGTCCGTAGCACATGTTGGTGGCAGGAAGGGCCATGCGGGTATACGTGAGAAACTGGTTCTGGAGATCCTCGACGGGGTGTACGAGCAGGCGCACGTAGAGGGCCACGGTCAGCACGAACTGCAAAAACGCCGGCACGAACAAAAGCCCTGCCCGGGGCCAGTTTCCCCACTCCACGGGGGTGGGGGTACGCAAAAAGAACAGGACAAGCGCCGGAGGGGCCAGGACATTCCATGCGAAGAACTGCAAAAGAAGGGCGGGGGAGGCGGCAATGCTCTCCAGGTTGGTGTACGCCAGCACCAGCACATAGGTAGCCACTGTGGTCAGAACCAGAAACGGGTAGATGGGTTTTTTGTCAGGCCGGCGGGCCAGATGTACCGCGCACAGCAGGGTGATGAGGCCGGGCAGGAACATATACAGCAATTTGGGAAACCACGGGTGCCTGCGGGGATTCAACTGTACGGTGTGTGGCGATCCTGATTCCGCAGACTGTACCTGCAGGCTGACAGGATCCCCGCTGGCGGAATCCAGCCAGCGCAGCCAGGCGAACACCGATGGCACGGGGGTATGGCGTCCGTTCTGCTCCACTCCCAGAATGCGATCCCCGATGGTCAGGGGGGAATCCGGGGCGACCCTGTCCACCTGCATGGCTGCATCCACTCCGAAGTCGAACCGGGCCCGGGTGAAGACCTTTACATGAACCAGAACGGCGAACACCGAGGCCCACACGACACTTGCCAGCGCCAGCACCCAGCGAAGCCGTCGCCAACTACCGGTCATCATGGGCCTTTTCCCGGGCGGCCAACTGGCCACAGGCGGCGTCGATGTCGGCACCCGCACTGGACCGTTCGATGACGGTCAGTCCGGCATTGCGCAGGATGCGGACGAAGTGATCCCTGCGTTCGGCGGACGAGGGTTTGAAACGGGAATCCCCTCCATCGTGGTAGGGTATGAGGTTGATCTTGACCCGCAGTTTTTCGCAGAAGCGAAGAAGCGAGCGGGCGTGGGCCGGGGAATCGTTCAGACCCTCCAGGAGAATGTATTCAAGAGTGATGCGGGCCCGGGTCCGCAGGGGAAATGCCCCCAGCGCCTCCCGGAGTGTTTCCACCGGGTATTTCCGGTTGACCGGCATCAGTTCACTGCGAAGGACGTTGTCACATGCATGCAGGGACACGGCCAGGGACGCCCGGAAATCAGGAATCTTCGCGAGTTCTTCAAGTCCCGGCACCCAGCCCGCAGTGGATAGTGTAATGCGCCGCAGGGAGAAGTCCAACCCCGACGGATCCGCGAGAATATCAACGGATTTGAGCACCTCGGGCAGGTTCAGCAACGGTTCCCCCATGCCCATGTACACGATGTTCGTCAGCCACTGGGTGCGGGGCCGGTCCTCCAGACGGAACGTATCGGGCTCTTGTGCCATGAAGTCCAGGATGAGGTGCACCTGGGCCACAATCTCCCCGCAGGCGAGGTTCCGGGTGAACCCCATGCCGGCCGTGGCACAGAAGGCACATCCCAGGGGACATCCCACCTGGGAGGACACGCACACGGTGTACTTGCGCCGGTCCCGGCCGGAGCCGGCGATGAGCACGCTTTCGATGACATGGTTGTCCCGGGTGAGAAAACCGAACTTGACCGATCCATCCCGGGACCGCTGTACCCGGGAAACCCGAAGCGGACCCGAGAAATCCAGTTTTTCCACCAGTGTTTCCCGGAGTTCCCGGGACAGGTTGGTCATTTTCGCCGGGTCGGACACGCCGAACCGGTGGATCCAGGTGAACACCTGTTCCCCCCTGAACGCGGGATGCGACAGTTCCTGGAAAAATTGGCGCCAGTCAACCGGCGTCCGGTCGAAAATCGAGTTCTCAGGCAAGTCCATCGAGGATCCTGCCCCCGAACATGTAAGCGATTTCGGTGGCTGCGGTGTCCCGCGCATCGGACCCGTGCACGGCATTGGCCGTGACATCGGTGCCGAAAAGGGCGCGCAGCGTCCCCTCTGCGGCTTTTTTGGGATCCGTGGCACCCATCATCCGGCGCCAGCGCAGGATCGCGTCATCCCCTTCCAGCACCAGCATGACTACTGGACCGGAGGTCATGTAATCCAGCAGTTCAGGAAAGAAGGGTTTTTCCTGGTGGACCGCGTAAAAGCCGGTGGCCTGTGCCCGGGACAGGCGCACCATGTCCATGGCACGGATACGCAGACCGTCCAGTTCAATGGCCTGAAGGATTTCACCGATGTGCCGGGCCTTGACCGCATCGGGCTTGATCATGGCAAATGTACGTTCCATGGAAGCCTCATTTCCGGGCGGACCATGCGGCCACGAAGGCGGCATAGAAGGCCACTGCCTTTTCGAGATGCTCCACGGGGCACTGGTCCTTGGGACTGTGGGCGTGAACTTCATTTGCCGGGCCGAAACCGATGGTGGGAACGCCGAACATGCCTGCAGTGGCCACACCGTTGGTGGAGAACACCCATTTGTCCACGATGGGCTCGCGTCCCAGCACGCCCCGTGCGGCAGTCACTGCGCTCTGCACGGCGGGGTGTTCCTCTTCGAGCACCCAGGTGGGATAGAATTTCTTGGTGGGATAGCGGGTGCCCAGATAGGAAGGCACGTCATAATCCAGGATTCGGACTTTCGCTCCGGCTGCCTTCGCCGATGGCAGCGCCAGGATTTCCGCCACCGAAGTATCGGCGTCCTCTCCAACAGTCAGGCGCCGGTCCAGGTGAATCGTGCAGGAATCGGCCACCGCACACAGGGACGGCGATGTTGACCGGATGTGGGAAATGGCCACGGTTCCCTTGCCCAGAAACGGCACATCGGGCAGGCGCTTGTTCAGTTCATCGATTTCCAGGATGACCGGGGCCATCTTGGTGACGGCGTTGTCACCACGGGTGGGATCCGAGCCGTGGCAGGAAAGACCGGAGGTTTCCACCTCCATCTCCATGCGCCCCCGGTGTCCCCGGTAGATGTTCAGGTTGGTGGGTTCAGTGAGTACCACCACTTCAGGCTCCAGGACTTTTTCCCGCAGGATGTACTGCCAGCAAAGTCCGTCGCAATCTTCTTCCTGGATGGAGCCCACCATCCAGACCGAGCAGTCTTCCCCGATGTTCAGTTCCTTGATGATTTTTGCAGCATAGACCATGGCGGCCATGCCGGCTTTCTGGTCCGATGCGCCGCGGCCGTAGATGATGCCGTCCTTTTCCACGGGTTCAAATGGCTGGATTTCCCACAGTTCGGGGTTGCCCACGTCCACGGTGTCTATGTGGGCGTCGAAAGCCACCACCCG
Source organism: uncultured Kofleriaceae bacterium (assembly GCA_964618145.1). Lineage (GTDB taxonomy): Bacteria > Myxococcota_A > Polyangia > HGW-17 > HGW-17 > HGW-17. The sequence goes on along the minus strand of CAZTZR010000086.1, from coordinate 8,551 downwards.
GGGTCCGGAGCCCACGCGGCCCATGACATTGCCGAATCCGTCCACTTTCACCTCGTCAAACCCCGCCTTGAGCATTTCTTCCTGAATCCGGGCAACCACGGCACCTTCTTCGGCGCTCACCGAGCGGATGGACACGATGTCCTTGAGGAATTCCTTGCATGCGTAGAGGTTTTCCGACGCTTTTTGATTGATTGATGTGATGTCCATATCCAATACCTCCATAGGTACATGGTTTGTACGCAGTTTTTCCATTTTAGGCAAGACAAGCTTCATTCCGAGACTGCTTGTTGTCAACCCTTGTGATTCATGGCATAAGGACACTTTGTATGGCCGTACTGGCAGAATGTTGATCGGGAGAATGCCATGAAAAACCATTTTTTTATTTCCGCAATTATTGGTACATGCCTTGTTTTCCTGGCATGCGAGACGCCTACGAAATCCGTGGACCGCTGTGGTGACGGCTTTCTGGACCCCGGAGAGGACTGTGATCCGGATGTGGGGGCGCAGACCTGTGCAAGTCTGGGGTATCACAACGTGATGGGGACGCTGCGTTGCTCCGACAGGTGCAGATATGATCTGAGCGATTGTGGCGGCAAGTGCGGAGATGCCGAGGTGGATTCCGGGTACGGGGAGGAATGCGACGGGCCCAATCTGGGGGGACAGTCCTGCCAGGGCCTGGGGTTTGGTGGCGGGTTTCTGCTTTGCACACAGGACTGCCGGCTGGACACGTCCGAATGCACCAACGCTTGTGGAAACTCCTATCTGGAAGCGGGCGAGGAATGTGACGATGGGGACCGGGAAAACGGGGATGGCTGCTCCAGTGACTGTGAAGTGGAAGAGGGATGGGAGTGCACTGGAAGCCCGAGCCTTTGTGTTCCCGTCTGCGGTGACGGGATTCTTTTGCCCGAGGAAGTGTGTGAGCAAGACATGCTGGATGGCCAGACCTGCGAGGGGGAAGGCTGGCATCCTGGGGAACTTCTGTGTTCGGGCACCTGCCAACTGGATTTTTCCTCCTGTGGAGGTCGCTGCGGGGATGGACTCATCCAGGCAACCTGGGAAGATTGTGATGGACTGAATATGGGTGAAAATACCTGTGATTCCCTGGGCTTTTTCGGTGGAACATTGGGTTGCATGGACGACTGCAAGTTTGATGTTTCCGGATGCAACAAGATTACCCAGGTGGCTACCGGGGGATTTCATACCTGCATGTTGCTTTCAGAAGGCGTGGTCCGTTGCTGGGGGCTCAATGCAGACGGACAACTGGGGGACGGGACCAACTTTAGCCGCAACACGGCCACCACGGTTCACGGGTTGTCACAGGTTGAAGCCATCAGCGCCGGAAATTGGCATACGTGTGCCCGGCTGCAGGACGGCACCGCCCGATGCTGGGGTCGAAACAACGTGGGACAACTGGGAATCGGGAACACCAATGCCGTATCCACACCTCATGTCGTTACCGGGATTTCCGGGGTAACGGACATAAGTGCCGGCTATATCCACACATGTGCGGTCTTGTCCGATGGAACCGCCAGGTGCTGGGGATTCGGGATGAATTATCGACTGGGTACGGGAAACACCACCAATCGAAACACTCCCCAGGCCGTGGTGGGCCTGGTGGTTTCAGTGGATGCCATTGCCGCCGGTTTCCAGCATACCTGTGCCCTGTCGTCTGCAGGACAGGTGTATTGCTGGGGAGACAATGGGGTTGGCCAGGGAGGATCTGACAGCAGCGTGAATACACTGACGAGTCCGACGGCGGTGGCGGCTCTTTCGGGGGTTGGCACACTGGTTGCCGGGGACAACCACACCTGTGCCACACTGACGGATGGAACAGCCCGTTGCTGGGGCGGAAATCTCTCTGGCCAATTGGGGGACGGCACGACGACCCGGAGTTGGACACCGGTTTTGGTCATCAATCTTTCCGGTGCGGTCATGCAGGTTTCTGCCAGTTTGCAGACTCCGCCACATACCTGTGCATATTTGCAGGGTGGCACTGCCCATTGCTGGGGGTACAACTACACCGGTCAACTGGGAGATAACACGACCGCAAACAAATCCACCCCCGTGCAGGTGCTATCCATCCATTCGGCTTCCCATGTTTCTTCCAGGGGGTATCACAGTTGTGCAGTGGTGGAGCAGGGACGCAAGGTCCGGTGCTGGGGGGCGAACATCGATGGTCAACTGGGGAACGGAACCAACACCAACTCCCCGGTTCCGGTGGATGTCCGCTAGATTCGCCACAGACCGCTCCAACAAAAGCTTGCCTTCAACGTCCAATCCCGTAGAATCCCCGGCGGAAAGAGGTACCGGATGCGTGTATTATCGGCATTGCTTGTAATGGCCCTGATCGCCCTGACCGGCGGATGTTACCGTGCCGGTCGCGTGGAGAAAGGGTTTTCAGGCACTCTGGAGGAATACCGGCTGGCGGTTTTGAAAAACCAGCCGAAAAAGGCCTATGAACTGCTTGACGAAGGGATGAAAAAGCAGATTCCCTACGCACAGTTCGAGCGGGAGTGGAAACTCAACCGGCGGGAGATGGTACACGAAGCCGAACGCATGAAACCGGAAAAGGCCCGCATCCAGGCGGTGATCCATCTGGACAAGAAGCGCACAGCCACCATGGTGGCGGAAAAACCCGGAAAATGGCGCGTCCATGATGCTCCTGGCTTGCGACCGTCCCCGGCGGATCCGGAGGAACTGGTCCGTCTCCTGGTCCAGGCACTGGAGCGCCGGGATCTTTTGCTGTACATCTCGCTGCTTTCCCCTGCCTACCAGAAGACGGTGATGGAGGATATCGAGCAGAAAATGCGCCAGATTGAAAAAGCCTCGGAAAAGGCCTTTGGCGAGTCCGGAACGGGGGATGTGGTCAAGATTCCCCTGGATGCCACCGGTTCCGTGATGCTGGTACTGCGAAAAATCGACAATGCATGGCGGGTGGACGGCTGGGAGAGCCCCCGTCAGACAAAACCACGCAGATAGGAAACTGAATGTCGGGGGGATGCATGAACCGTCCAGGCAAGTCCGTGCTGAACAAAACGGTTGTTGTTTTCTGGGTTTGGCTGCTTGCCGCCTGTTCAGGCAAGTCCGGAAAGACCCCATGGGACGAGCCGGACGCACAGGTGGCCAACATCACTGTGCCGGAGGAAGAATCCACCTGGCCCTGCCTGGAGGAGGAAAGGCCGGCTCCGGTGTTCCAGGAAGTTGAAGTGTCTGCCGAGGGATTCCGGGTCAACGGGCGTTTCGTGCTCCTGCGGGGCGGCACCCTGCAGTGGTTCCGGCTTCCCCGGGGGGAATGGGAGGACCGATTGCGCCGGTTCCGGGCGGCCGGATTCAACACGGTGGACGTCTACGTTCCCTGGAATGTCATTGAACCCGCCCCCGGGCAGTTCGAAACGGAGGAACTCACCGCCTTTCTGGACGCCTGCGCCCGCCATGGCCTGTATGTGTATTTCAGACCGGGGCCATACATCTGCAACGAAATGGACGGTGGTGGCCTGCCCGCGTGGCTTGTGACTGTCACGTCCAAAAAATCCCTGGATCCTGACGGTCGGGTGAACCTGCGCACCCGGGATCCGGATTTCCTGGCCCATGTGGAGGCCTATTTTTCCCACTTGAATGCCGTGATCCTGCCCTATCTGGTTACCCGGGGCGGGCCGGTGATTCTCTATGGCATCGAGAACGAATACAACTGGTTCGAGTTGTTCGCCCAGGTGGACAAACTGGCCTGGTATGACGGAGGTACCGAGCGGCCCACCGGCCAGGATGTGGGAACCACCGAGTACCTCTCGGCCTTGCGGGACATGGTGTTGTCTGCCGGAGTGGACGTGCCCATTGCAACCTGCCCGGGAGACTCGAAGATTTCCGGGATGGGTGAGGTCACCGGGGTTCTGCCCATGCCCAACATGTATCTGGCCGAAGAGACGGAAAAACTGGCTTACGATGTGGTCACCTCCATGCATGATCCGGGTTCCCACGGGGGACGCCATGTGGACATGCCCTCGGGGACCACCGAGAGCGAACGCAAGGCCTCCCGCATGGTGCGGACGTTTTTTGGCGGCATGGACGCCTATTTCGCGTTCAACATCGCCGGTATGCACACCCCGGACAGGCACAATGCCCTGGTGCTTCACAATGCGGGGCTGCAATCCGTTGTGGAGTGGACCCCCGAAAGGGTGCTGCAGTTGTTTGTTTCCCCCACCATAGGGTATTTCCACAATGTCATTGACTACTACGGGGCCATCGGACCGGCGGGTACCCTGCGGGAGAAGTTCTATCACTTCCGGCGTAAGAACCAGTTCTTCGACCTGTTCGAGGAACGGATCGCGCCTCTTTTGCATCCGCTTCGCAGTGGCGGTTTTGCGGGTGCGGACCCCCGGCTGCAGGTGGACGTGCCGGAACTGGGGGCCAAAGAGGGCAGCGACCGGGTTCATTACTGGTTTCTGGAGGATTCGGGGACGTGGTTTGTGCAACTTCTCAATGAAGGTACGGCGCCGGTGCAGGTGGATCCGCATCAGGTTTCCGTGCATGGTGTCAGTTTTCCCCGTTACACCACATGGACCATTCCGGTGGAATCCCATCCGGGGAATCCGGCCGGGGGAACCGCCGAACTCAACAGCCCGGACTCTCCCGAGGAACTGCACTACTCCCACATTGCCGTGGGGAACTGGCCGCTTGCAGGGGATCTGGAGTTGACGTATTCCACCGCGGAAATCCTGACCCGGCGCCGGTTCAACGATGAGGACCTGCTGGTGCTCTACGGGCCTGCGGGCACGGAGGGGGAACTCGCCCTGAGGGGACTGGGTGGAGCGCCGGAACCGGAGTGGTCCGATCCGGACATCGTCCGCCATACCCAGGCCGGTCAGGAGGAACTCATCCTTTCCTGGACCTGGAAGAGTCCGCAGGTGATTCGGGTGCGCACACCACAGGGCCACCGTCTCCTGCTCTGGCTCCTGGACACGGACACTGCCGGGAAACTCTGGTTTTTCAGGGCCGGTTGCCAGGATGCCGCTCTTGCACCCCTTCTGGATCTGCAGGTGGTGGAACCGTCGGGACACCGGACGGTGGTGGAAGTGGAAACCGCTGCCGATACCACACTGCTCACCCTGTTCACTGGCGCACCGGCACAGTTGAACCTTGGATATGGAGCGGAACCCTTTGACCCGTATTCGGGGCGCACGGTGTTTGCCCTGGATCCGCCGGATCCGCCGGTGATGCCACCGGCGCCGCAAGAACTGAGGTCACGTCCGGACCCGGGACCCCGGGATGCGTGGATTCCCATGGGGGCCACGGCCCGGCCGCTGGAGTTCTTCGGGATCCACAAGGGTTCTGCCTGGATTCGGGCCAGGGTTACCCTGCCGGATCCGGTTCCCAACAATGGATCCCTGTATGTGGAGCATGCATCGGACATAGTTTCTGTTTATGTGAACGGTAATTATGTCACCACGGTGTGCCCGGTGGGCACCGAGATCGACAACAAATCCTGGAGCGCCAGTTACCAGTTCAAGGACCTGCGCCCCCTTTTGGTCCCCGGGGAAAACGAGGTGCTCTTCCAGGTGGAGATCTGGGGGCACGGCAGTTTCATGTGGCCCCGGGGTCGCATCATTGCCACCAACGCCCGGATTCCGTCCCTGGGATTCGATGCCTTCAAGGGCGTATGGGGGGAGGCGCGTCTGGCCGGAAGGACCCTGGGGCAATGGGAGGTTCAGGCGGGGTCGGCGGGTGAGAATCAGGGTTTCTTCCTGGTGGACATCGACGAAAACGGCTTCGTGCCCGACAGCCTTCCCATGACTCTGGAAAAGGGGGAGAAACGGTGGGTTCGCCTGACCCTTCCGAAGGACAGCCAGCCCAGCCGCTGGCGGGCACCAGGTGCATTGCGGCTATCGGGGATGAACGCCCGGGCCACCATCTGGTTCAACGGAAATCTCGTTGGCCGGTGGCTTTCCGACGAGGATTTCCTGCAACGTGGCGCCTGGACCCGCGCATTGCGGGACATGTGGATGAACACTCCACCCGACGAGTTTCCCCTGGCATCAAGCCTTTTCCGCAAGGACGGGGGAGCGGATACCGTGGTGCTTCTGCTGGAGGACGCCTCTTCGGATCAGGTGTCCTCCCGTGGGCACCTGACATCCGTGGAGCATGTACCCTTCGGGGAGGAAAAGGGCCTGGATGATCAGGGGCGTACCGTTCCCGCCGTCACCTGGCGTCACGCCCGTCGTCTTGTCTTCGCCCCGTGAGTGGACAGTCAGACTGAAAAACCTGTCTTGTCAAGACTTGCCTGTTTGGGCATAATGTCGGCGAAGCGGGATCGCAGGGTTCCCGCAACACAGGAGGTCATTTCATGAAATTTCACCTGATATTCATTCTTTTCGTGTTCTCCATGGCTGCATGCAAAAAGGATGCGCCCGTCACCACTCCCGAAGAGGAACCACAACCTGTGGAGGAAACCAAAACCGCCGAGCCCCGTCTGGTTCCGCTGGAACATTTCGATCGCGTGGATGCCATCTGGCAGACGGCTTTGTCCGCCGTCGTCAATTGCGTCCAGAAGCGGATTGATGCCACCAACCAGAAGGGACTGCAGGGCTACCTCATCATCGAGGCGGATATCGGACTCAAGCCGAATCCCATCAATATCCGCATCAAGGAACAGCAACTCAAGATCGATCAAATCGAGACCTGCATTGTGGAGTATCTTTCCCAGATGGAGTTCCCCACCTGGGGATACTGGGCAAAGAGTCAATATTCATTCAGTATCAATGTTGGATATTAACGGATGCGACAAGGAGTCCCAATGAAGTCCGTGTTTCTTCTTTTTGCAATGATTCTGTTTGCCGGCTGCACAGCCAAGGAACCTGCCACCACCCCGGAACGGGAACCGGAAGTGACCGAAAAACCTGGCCCGACGGAGGACGATTCGGAAAAACCACTCACCATGGTCATTGAGGGGGATCTGGGCACCATAGACGAGGCGATGGTGCAGAGGAAATTCCAGGAAAGCCGGGACAAGGTCAGTGAATGCCTGCACAACAACCTGCAGCACAACGATTTTGTGGGAGGGACCTTCCATTTCATGTTCCGGATCGGCCTGGACGGCACGGTTCGCCGGCTGGAGATGAAAAGTGCCGTGGGGCATCGGGACATCGAAACCTGCATCTACAACTTTGCAAAAAGCATCCAGTTTCCCAAGCCCGAAGGAGGGGAGGCCCAGGTCACCTACTCCTGGAGTTTCAACGCCACGATGGATCACCAGCATGACTGGGATGCCCGTCGGCTGGGGAACGCATGGTCAGGGCTGAGATCGAAACTGATCCGCTGTTCGGACGGTTCCGAGGCGGCTCCTTCGGAATACACCGTCATCTTTTTTGTCCTGCCGGATGCCGAACTTGGACCGCTGGGAATCTCATCCGGCAAGATCCTTGTTTCGGATAAATTCCACCAGTGTGTGCACCGGGCGGTGAAGGGAACGAAATTGCCCGACCCCCTCGGCGCCGTGGCCCGCGTGGTTCTGAACATTTCACCATGATTGGACGCGTGCTGGACCGAATCGAGGGATCCGCCGACCCTGTCCATTTTGTGGGAAGCCAGAAAAATTCGGGGAAAACCACAACTCTTTTGAGGGTGTATCAGGGACTTCTGGACCGGAAAATCCCGACGTTGCTTTGTTCTACCGGGATCGACGGGGAGGTGGGGGATCATTTTTTCGGACACGAAAAGCCCCAGGTCCGGGTGGAGCCGGGCACGTTTGTCCTGACCCGGGAGGCGGCGCTGCAGGATACGCGGGCCTGTCTCCTGGCCATGTTTCCGCAAGCAGGTGATGGCCGGTTCGGCCTTTTTGAAATACTTTCCCCCGGGGCGGTGGAATTGTGGGGACCTCCCTCGGCAGGGGTTCTGCACGATATGCTCAATATGGCCCGGGGGATTATCGAACACCGGATGACAGGATCCCGGGAGATGAAACAGGCCGCGATTCTGGTTGACGGATCCCTGGATCGGCAGGCCATCGCCGCCAGGGGGGAAAGTCTCATGATCCTGTGCATGGCCGCCGGTGCATTTTCCGGAATGCAGGCTGCGTGCAACTGGCTGCGCTTTGCGGCTGCCCGTTACACCCTGCCTTTGTGGGAACCCGGCGACTATCCGGATGTGGTGCAAATTGATGGGCCGCTTACGAATCAGGTGGCCCGGGATATTCCCGAAGCTCCGTCCGGCGGTGTACAGGGGGCTCAACCAGGGGTTATCGTGGTTTCATCCCCAATGCACCTCTTCCTGGATGAAGGACTGTTTTTCCGGTTGCTCCCGCGTTTGCGGGTGCTGCGAAAGCCAGAATGGATTGGCCTGTCCGTGTATCCGGGAGGCAAGGGCGTCGTGGTGGACGGGAAACGGTTTCAAAAAGAGGCGCAACTTCTGGTGGGAGATCTGCCCGTCTTTGACCCGTTGGCATTGCCTACCATGCGTGAAGGGTGACGTTGTCCAGTTCCCATGTGACGCTGTTGCCGGTGGAAGGGACTTCCAGCAAAAACGCAATCCTGAAGGGAGTTTCGCCAGTGGTCAGGTCGTG
>CAZTZR010000085.1:0-16897 GCA_964618145.1 uncultured Kofleriaceae bacterium | reverse complement strand
TGAACCGCACCCTGGTGGTGGCCAACGGTTCCGGGAACTTTACCTTCAGTTTTGTGGGTTCCGCACCGGCGTGGCTGACCCTGAACAGCACCACCGGCGAATTGGGAGGAACTCCCGCCATGGCGGATCTGGGAACCCACATTTTCACCGTCCGGGCGGTGGATACCGTCAATGCTTTCAACATCACCCAGAAGACCTTCTCGCTTCATGTGGCGGACTTCATCTTCTTCGAGGACTTCGAGGGGGATTCCGGTTCCTGGACCATCGGGGGTTCTGTCTGGCAGGTCGGTCTTCTCGGATCCGGTGGTCCTGCAGCCTGTGCCAGCGGCTCCCGGTGCGCGGCCACCAACCTCGGCGGCAATTACAACAACAACATGGCCTGGGCCACGGATTGCCTCACCTCGGAACCGTTTTCCCTGGCGGGCACTTCCGAACCGGTGATGTTCTTCAAATCCTGGTGGTACACGGAAGTCAACTACGATGGAGGTCGCGTCCAGGTTTTCCATGGTGGTCAGTGGAAGAATCCCGTTGTGACACCGGCCTACAACAAAAACCTTGGTTCGGAGGATTGCTGGGCCTACAACGATCAAGTTTGGAAGGATCACGAGGTGGAACTGGCTCCCTATGCCGGGGACGAAATCCGGGTTCGTTTCTGTTTCCGTTCCGATAGCAGCGGAGTATATGCCGGCTGGTACCTGGATGACATCGAAGTGCGGGATCGCATGGACATGCCGGTATGGATCACCACGGGTGCCAATCTGGGCAATGCCCTGGTGGAAACACCCTTTTCCCGCACCCTCACCACCCAGAATGGATCCGGCGATTTTACTTTCAGTTTTGTGGGATTTGCGCCGGCATGGCTGACCCTGAATCCTTCCACCGGCCAGTTGTCGGGAACCCCCGGTCTGGATGACCTGGGACCTGTCAACATCACCATTCATGTGGTGGACAACGTGAATCCCGGCAACCAGGATCAGAAGGATTTCACCCTGCAGGTACTCAATGCCGTGTTGTTCGAGGACTTTTCCGGAGGTCTTCCTGCGGGTTGGACCATTGGCGGTTCCGTATGGCAGGTGGGGATCCTGGGTTCCGGGGGGCCTTCTTCGTGTCCCAGTCATCCCCATTGTGCGGGCACCAACCTCAACGGGAACTATGGAGCGTCCATGGCATGGGATACGGACTGCCTCATTACGGGCAACATTTCCCTGGAAGGTCTGACCACGGCCACCCTTACCTTCCAGAACTGGTGGTATTCCGAAACAGGGTATGATGGTGGCCGGGTGCAGGTGCAGTCCGGCGGCAACTGGGTCAATCCTGCGGTGACCCCGGCGTACAACAACACGGCAGTGAGCCAGAGTTGCTGGTCCTACAACACCCAGACGTGGAACGAGCATTCCGTGAACCTCACACCGTATGTGGGCCAGACCATCCGCCTGCGGTTTTGTTTCGCCTCGGATAGCATTATCCATTACGCCGGCTGGTACATCGATGATCTTTTGATTGTCGGCAACTGACCGGTACCCGGAATTCATCCATCCATCCCATGAAATTTCCTCATCTTTTCCCCCGACAACCCATGTTTGTCCGAGATATGGATTCCCTTGTCCTGCCCGGCACCGATCGGCCGCATTTCGCCCTGGAAGGCTGTTGCACCCATGAACTGCCCGCCGGTGGACAACTGGTCTGCCAGGTGCAACGGGATCATCCCGTGGTGGCCATCTATGCCTGGGTGCATGCCGGAGCCTTCCACGAACGTCCCCCCCGGGAGGCGGGTATTGCCCACATGGTGGAGCACATGCTTTTCAAAGGGGCGAAAAACCAGAAGGTGGGGGATCTGGCGCTGCAGGTGGAAAGCTCCGGAGGCAGTCTCAACGCCTGGACCTCCCATGACGAGACCGTGCTGCATGCGGCTGGTCCGTCTTCTGTCTGGAAAACCATCCTGGCGGCCATCACCGATGCCGCCCTGCATCCCGTGTTCGATGCTGATGAACTGGAACGGGAAAAGGAAGTGGTCCTCGAGGAGATCCGCCACGGGGAGAACAGTCCGGTCCACCGGGTTTCGGATCGCATTTTCGAGTTGAGTTACCCCGATGGCGGCTATGGACGTCCCATCCTCGGAACGTCGCAAAGCGTCCGGGATTTCACCCGGCGGGATCTGGTGAATTTCCACCGCCGCTGGTATACCCCGGCCAACATGACCTTCATTGTGGTGGGGGACATCGACCCGCAACTTGTGGCCGCCGAACTGACCGACCGACTTCCCCCGGGAAAACCCGTCACTCCTCGCAAACCGCGTTCCCGGAAGTCTGGAAGTACGCCGGAAAAAAGCCGTCTTGAGATCCTGACCGGCCCCACCGCAGAAGCATATCTCTTTTTTTCCCTGCCCCTGCCTGCCTATGATTTTTCCGTGACGCCGGCACTGGATCTGCTCTCCGTCATTCTGGGGGAAGGGGAAAGTTCCCGCATACGGCTTTCCCTCAAGCACAAACGGGAGTTGGTGCTCGATGCCATGGTTTCCGCGTTTACCCCCAGAGGTCCCGGGCTTTTCATGGGTTCGGCCATCTTTTCCCCGGAGAACACCAAAGAAGTGTTCGCTGCCTTTTCCGAAGAATTGGCCAAACTGCCCCGCATTTCCCCGGCGGATCTGAAAAAGGCGCAGGTCACCCTGTTTTCCGAACAGGTCGCGGGACTGCAGACCGTGCAGGGAATGGCCCGCATCCTCGGCTTTTTCCAGGGGGTGACGGGGGATTACTCCTCTTTGGCCAGATACGATGAGGCCCTGGCTGAGGCCAGTTGTGAACAATTGGAGCAACTGGCGGCGGACCTGGTGGCCCGGCCAGTCACGGCGGTGCTGCTTTTGCCCGAGGATGGGCCCGTGGATCGACGGGGGTTGCAGAAATCCTTTTCCCGGCATTTTCCGGTTCGTCGGTCGGTGTCTTCGGTGGCCGTGGTGAAAACGGAACCGGATGTGCAGGAATACCGGATTCCGGGAGGACCCAAACTCATCGTCCTGCCCAATTCCCGCCTGCCCATCGTATCGGTACGGGCGGGATTCGCCGGTGGTCTTCTGCGGGAGAACAAGCATGTGTCCGGGATCACTCCCTTGACGGCCGGTCTTCTGACCCGGGGCACCGGAGCCATATCCGGGGATGCCATCTTCGGCCTCATCGAAAACCAGGGAGGGGTGTTCCAGGCCTTTTCCGGACGGAATTCCATGGGTCTGCGCCTCGATGTGCTCCGGGAGGGCTGTGATCTGGGTCTTTCCCTCTTGTGTCGTTCCCTGCGGTTTCCGGCGTTTTTCGAAGAAGAAGTCCGCAAGGAGCGGGAACTTTCCTGCGAGGCCGTCCGGTCCGAGGCGGACCAGCATTCCACCCAGGTGATGCGCCTGTTCGAGCGGGCCCGGTATGGGGATGACCATTGTTGTGCCCTGAATGTGACAGGGGACATTGCCGCCCTGAAAAAAATGTCCCGGACGAAAATCCTTCGTTTTTACCGGGAACAGTATCCCATGACCGGCGGGGTTTTTGTGGTCACCGGGGATGTGGAGCCCGATCGGGTGCATGACCTTGTCTGTGCGGAACTTTCCGGCGCCGACCTGAAACCGGCTCCTGAACTGGACCGTACGGCACCTGCCATTCCCGTCCGGCAGAAAGCCTATGCCCACAAGGCCCTGACCCAGAACCATCTGGTGGCGGGGTTTCCCGGGGTGGATCTGTATCATCCGGACCGGTTTCCCCTGGAAATTGCCTCCCGCATCCTGGACGGACAGAGCGGGCGCCTGTTTCTGGACCTGCGCGATACCCAGGGGTTGGCCTATCATGTCAGTTGCTTTTCCCTGGAAGGTCTGGCACCGGGATCGTTTGTATCCTACATGGTTACCCGGCCCGAAGAGGGGGAAAGGGCCATGCAGGGGCTTTTGTCCCATTTCGCCCGTTTGCGGGACACACCGCCTTCGGAAGAAGAAGTGGAACGCACGAAGCAATACATGATCGGCACCCACGATCTGGGATTGCAGCGCAATTCCGCCATTGCAGCGGCGGCTTTTTTCGGAGACTTGTACGGGATTGGCTGGAATTCGTACATGCGGTACAGGAAAGCTCTTGAAAGCGTCACCCCGGACGATATAAAAAGGGTGGCGCGGAAGTATTTTCAACCCCATCTGCTGATTACGGCAGTGTATGGTCCGCGGGACGTGGCGGTTGATCCGGCCTGGATATAGGAAACCATGGATTTCAAACCCCCCGACGACGACATCCAGTCCCCCCCGGAACAACGGGTGGATTCCGGCGAAAACCGGGTGGCGTCGGGGCCGTTCCCGGAGGTGTCCGGGGATGCCACCCCCGTGGAAATCACCACCCCGGTTCCGGGAGTGAAACGCATCGCCCTGGGGCCTCCGGACCCTCCCCCACCTGAAGGAGATGTGGATCCCGAGGCCAGCACCCATATGGGTTTGCCGGTAACCCCCCCTCCGGTGTCGGTTCCTGAAGAAAGGGTTCCCTCGCGGCCCGTCATTCCTTCCGTCGATTCCCGCCCCGCAGCCCTTTCAACGCCCACCCGTGAGTTGGTGGTGAACCCTCCGGCTGTACCGGATTCCGCGGATGTTCCCACATCGGTGCTGCGCAAGGCAGTTCTGACCGCCACCATGGAAGGGCCTCTTTCCGGATCCCTTTTTGAAGGAAAGTACAAGGTTGGTGCCTTGTTGGGGGAAGGGGGCATGGGACAGGTCTACAGGGCCACCCATGTCATGATGCGCAAGGACGTGGCACTGAAGATCCTCCACCCCACCATGGGACTTCGTCCGGAGATCGTGGAACGCTTCCGGCGGGAGGCCGAGAGCGCGGCCCGTCTGGATCATCCCAACATCATCAAGGTGCTGGATTTCGGTCGTTCCGCCGACAGCACGTTCTATCTGGTCATGGAATATATTGAGGGTTTTTCCTTGTCAGCTGCCTTGTTTGAAGGCCCCATGACCTGGCAGCGGGTTTGCCGGCTGGGAATCCAGATGCTCTCTGCACTGGAAATGGCCCACAAGGCCGGCATCGTGCACCGGGATCTCAAGCCTGACAACATCATGATGCAAATGGATGCCGGCGGGGAAGAAACCCTCAAGATCCTGGATTTCGGCATCGCCAAACTGGCGGAAAGCGAAGGCGGGGTGCAGGTCACCCAGGCCGGAATGATCTTTGGTACCCCTTCGTACATCTCCCCGGAACAGGCCCAGGGAAAGAATGTGACCCACCGGGCGGATCTGTATGCCATGGGAATCATCTTCTTCCAGATGCTTTCCGGGAGGTTGCCCTTCGAGGCGTCCTCCCCCATTGATCTCCTGGGAAAGCACATTCATGAGCCGCCGCCCCGCATCCGGAGCATGGTGCCGGAAGTGCCGGCGGACCTGGAGTTCCTGCTTTTAAGGACCATGAGCAAGAAGCCGGAGGACCGGCCGGCTTCCGCCTGGGAAATGCGGGAAGTCCTGGGTCGGCTCCTGGAGATGGAACCCTTCAGGAACACGGTACGGGTGCCCCTCAATGCACGGGTGGATGACTTTTTGTCCAGCACCCGGGGCAAGGTCATTCTGGGTAGTATCGCCCTTCTGGTACTTGGCAGCCTGTTCTGGTTCATCCTGCAGGCGGTTCGCACGCCGGACCCCGAGGAAAAGACTTCCACCGGAATTTCCCGCGGGAAAGACGATCCGATCGCCAGGGATGGCGAAACTGTGGAAAAGGCGGATGATCCTCGATCGGCCGCCATCATCCTGCTGGAAAGCGGGAAACTTCACGAGGCCCATGAGATGGCGCAAAAGGCCATCACGGAAAATCCGGGCTCCGAACAGTCCATTTCGGAACTCAAGCAAATCCGCCGCACCATTGTGGATGATGGCAAAAAGGACATGACCGAAGAGCTGGTAGCGGCCACGGATTCCAAAGGCATGGAGGAAAAACTGTCCATGCTGCGCCAGTGGACCGAGTGGTTTCCCCAGGACGGGGAACTGCATTTTCTCACGGCGCTGGCCCTGTCCCGCACCAAGGAGCAGCGCCGGGCCATTGAATCCATGTCCAAGGCGTTGCTGATGGACCCGGCACTGAAGAAGAACAAGGCGGTGGGCAGTTTCATCAACCGGAACATGATTCAGGGGAACCACTGGATCCGGCTGAACACCCTGCGCCTGATCCGGGAGGCCTTTGCCCAGGATTCGGCAGAAGACGTGAAATTCCTGCTGGCTACGTTGAACAATGAAAAGATGGACGCCGATGATCGGTATCAGTTGTACCAGTTCCTGTTGCTCAAGGGCGTGCGGGAAGGCATACAGGAAGAGAATTTCTGGACAGCCCAGATACGCTTTTCCACGGATTGCAAGAACCGGACCGAGGCTGCCAACTGGTTTTTCCAGAACGGACACAAGGGTAACGTGAAAATGCTCAAGGCGGAAGCCGCCAAAAAACATTTCAATGTGGGCAGTGGCAAGCGGCTCAGTTCCGCCTGTTTCCGTCCCCAATTGATGGATGCCATCAAACAGAGTTCGAAACGGGAGCCCCCGAAGTCTGAACCATGAAAAATTTCATGTATGAAACCCCTCCACCGGAGGATTTTTTTGCGCCAAGACCTCCAGGCGCCGGCCAACTTCTGGCCTTTACCCTGCTGTTTCTGGTGATCCAGATCATTTTCATGGTGCTGGTCACCGTCATCGGTCGCCTGGTCCTGCCGGATCAGGAAACCTTCATCATGCTGGGAGCCGGACTGCTGGCCACCGTGATGTGGGGGGTGGCTGCCTGGTTCTGGGTCTACGTCCGGGAACTTCCCCGGGATTTTTTGCGCATGGATTTGCCCAGGGTGCGACCGTGGTTCTGGCTGGTGATGCTGTTGACGGTTCCCCTGGTAGTAGTGGTGGGGTCCAACCTGGACATGCTGGTGTTTCACGCATTTCCGTCCCTGTTCAAGCCGGATTCCACCCTGGAGGCTTTTTCCCATGCCACCATGGAACACCCCCTGGCCTGGGTGTTCATCATCGGACTGGCGGTGGTGGCCGCTCCCGTCTGCGAGGAAATGTATTTCCGCGGCCTGATGTTTCGCAGCCTGCGTCTGCGTCGTTGGCGACTGGTTTTTTCCCTGGTGTTCACCTCCGTGTTGTTTTCCGCCATCCACATGAAACTGGCCGGATTCTTTCTCCTGTTCACGGTGGCGGTGGTGCTGGGCCTGTATGCCGAGTTTTCCCGATCCCTGCTGCCTGCGGTACTGTTTCATGCGGCATACAACGCTTTTGTCCTGGCAATTTCCCTGGGTTCCCAATGGTTTTCCAAACCCGAGATGCAGCCTTTTTCCCTGGAGGTGCCCGAAGCGGTACTGCCGGACATTCCGCCCTTGGGGACCATCCTGGGGATTCTCGCCATTGCCGGAGTTGTGCTTGTCTATCTGGTGCACCTCGGCAGGAAGGCTTTTGTCGGGCCAAGGATTGAATCATGAGTTCCCTCTGTGTGCAGAACCTCTCCAAGTCGTTTCTGGGAAACCTTGCCGTTTCGGACGTTTCCTTTACCATCGAACCGAATGAGGTTTTCGGTCTCATCGGGCCCAACGGAGCCGGGAAGACCACCACCTTGCGCATGATCGCCTCGCTTTTGCGTCCCGGTTCGGGAACCATCCGGTTCGGGGATCTGGATGCCGTCACCGATTGTGACGCCTACCGGCAGGTCATTTCCTATTTGCCCGAAGATGCGGGGGTGTACCGCAACCTCACCGGGATGCAGTACCTGACATTCATCGCCCGGTTTTTCGAGGCAAGAGAGCCCGTGGCGGACATCGTCAAGCGCGGCGTGGAAATCTGCGGACTGCAGGATCGGCTCCATTCCCGGGTGGCCACCTATTCCAAGGGCATGACCCGAAAACTGGTGATTGCCCGGGCCCTGATGGTTCGTCCCCAACTGGCCATCCTGGACGAACCGACCTCCGGTCTGGACGTCATTTCCGCCACCATGGTGCGGGGACGCATCCGGGATGCGGCCGGACACGGGGCCGTTTTATTGTCCTCCCACAACCTGCTGGAGGTGGAACAACTCTGCCAGAAGGTGGCCTTTTTGCTTCGGGGGAGGGTGTTGGACTGCGGAAGTCCCGAACAACTGCGGGAAAAGTACGGCAAGAAAACCCTGGAGGAGATTTTCCTGCACCTGTTCCAACAGACGGAAACACCAGCGGAAAAAGGGGAGGGCGCATGATCTGGAACATTGCCGTCAAGGAAATCCGGGAACTTCTGACCTTCACCACCATTGCCGCCATTGTTCTGGTGACCGGCATCTTTGCCTCCATGGGAGGACTTGTCAGTTATTCCAAGGATGAAACCACCAAAAAGCCTGTGGTGGCCATCCTGAACCTGGACCATGGGCCAGACGCCCGCCTGGGAAAGTTGGTGGTCAAGACCCTGCAAGAAGGCACGGAAGTGATCTATCTGGGAGGCGATGTGGAAGCCGGACTGTCGGTCCTGCGGGCCCATCGCAGGGGATCCGCCCTCATAGAAATCACCGACGGCTTCACCCGGGATCTGGAACAGGGAAAAAAAGCCCGCCTGGGAATTACCTGGATCATGCGGGGAGCCGGAGCACTGGACACGATTTCCTCGGCCATCCTGGAAAGACATCTCCTGGCGGTGAACCGGGCCATTACAGTGGCCATGATAAAACACGATTCCTCCGGGGTGTCCCATCCGGAAACCGCCGTGGATCCGGTGCTGCGCATCGAAAACACGTTTTTCAAGGAAAAACTCATCCCCATGCTGTCGCCGGCCAGGATTGCCCAGATCCTCACCACCCAGAGCATCACCATTCCCATCATCATGATGATCATCCTCATGCTGGGGGGTTCGGTGGTGGTTTCCTCCATGGGCCTGGAAAAGGAGAACAAGACCCTGGAAACCCTGCTGACCCTGCCGGTGAGCCGGCGCACCCTGGTGCTGGGGAAGCTGCTGGGAAGTGCCGTGGTGGCCCTGCTCATGGCGGCCGTGTTTTCCGTGGGTTTCCACTTTTACATCCGCAATTTCCAGGCCCCTGCCGAAAGCCTGGAGGTGCTGGGCCTCGCCCTGGGCATGGCGGATTACATACTGGTGGGGGTGTCCCTGTTTGCCAGTCTGTTGTTCGGCCTTGCGTTCGCGCTCCTTCTGGGAGTGCTGGCCCGGGACTACAAGACCGCCCAGATGTTGACCTACATCATTCTTGTTCTGGCCATGTTTCCCATGATGGTGGTCATGCTCAAGGATTTTGACACCATTCCGAAAACCCTCCAGGTGCTGCTGTTCGTGATTCCCTTTTCCCATCCCATGATGGCCATGCGCAACCTTGCCCTGGAAAATGCCGGATTTGTGATGTGGGGCATTTTGTATTCCCTCGTGGCCTCCGCCCTCTTGACCGCCGCCGTCGTGCGGGTCTTTCGTTCGGAAGTTCTGGTCACCGGCATTTTGCGTTTTCATCGCAAACCTTCCATTGAGGCATGACGGCCACTTCTGGCGAATCGGTTCAGGAAAGGTGTAATATTCATGTGGATTTTCCGTGGACTTTTTCCACAATCCAGCTATAGTATCATGTTTGTTTGTGGATGATATTAATCCACCCTATTATAAAGGAGATGTCATGAAGCGAAGTTCACTATTTACTGTTTTGGTTTTACTGGTTTCCCTGATGGCTTTTGGCTGCGATGACGGCAAAAAAAAGAAAAAGCCTGTGAACAACAATAACGTCAATCTGTGCGGCAACGGGGTCATTGACGAAGGTGAAGCCTGCGATGGCGAAAACCTTGGTGAAGCCACCTGCGAAACCCTGGATCAGGGTTACACCGGTGGGGAACTGGCCTGTTCGGCCACCTGCCAGTTTGACACCTCCGCCTGTACCACCCCCTGCACGGACGCCTGTACTGAAGGTACCCGCGTCTGCAATGCGGATCTTCTGCGGGTGTGCGAAGTGGATACCGAAACCGGTTGTACCATCTGGGTGAACACCGACTGTACGGAAACCAACGAATCCTGCATGGTGATTGCTGATGAAGCCCAGTGCGCCGCCTGTATGGATCAGTGCGCCCTCAACGATGAGCGCTGCAACACGGCGGGTACGGGTATTGAAGTGTGTGAAGTTTCCACCCTGGGTTGTCTGGCCTGGCAGACCACGGCCTGTCCGGCTGCCGCGCCGGTCTGCGAGATCGTGGAAGCGGTCCCGACCTGTGTTGCCCTGTGTGAGGATGAATGCACCCTGGGAGAATCGGCCTGCGATGAATACGGTACCGGAATCAACGCCTGTGTGACGGGTGACGAAGGTTGCACCGTGTGGAAGCATACTGCGTGCGAAGCCGCCACTCCGTTCTGCATGGTGGACGCCGGTTCGGCGGTCTGTATTGCCAATGGCAGCGGGGACACCTGCGATGACGTTCATTATATCCATTTGCCTTTCTCCACCTCCGGCACGGATTTCATGGCCGACTATCCCACGGTGGGATTGGTGTTCACGGATACCGATTCTTGCATGACCAACAATTCCAACCGCAATGATGCCATTTTCGCGCTCTCCCTGACAGCGGGCGAAGTCATCGTGTTCGAGCAGGGTGGTGGTCTGGATGGCATGATTTACCTTCTGGGTGATTGTGATCCCAGTGGTGTTTGCCTGGAAGCCGAGGACAGTGCACTATCCGGTGGTGTGGAAGAGATCCTCTTTGAAGCTCCGGTGGACGGCGTGTATTATTTGGTGGTCAAACCCTGGTCGGCAACTCCCGGTACCCGGTCGTACTTCATCAACGTGTATCATTATGAAGACACCGAAGTATCCTGTTCCGATGGTTTTGACAACGATCTGGATGGTCTGGTGGACTGCATGGATCCCGACTGTGCAGGCGTGGATCCCTGTGGAGACGAGAACACCGCGGACCGTTGTTCGGACGGTATCGACAACGATGCCGATGGTCTGGTGGACTGCGACGATCCCGATTGCTTCGGCATGGTGGGAGCCTGTGAAACCGAACTCAATTGTGCCGATGGTCAGGACAACGATGCGGACGGCCTGACCGACTGCGAGGATCCGGACTGTGAGTCCTTCATTACGTGTCAGGCAGGAAAATCCTGTGAGGATCCCCTTCATCTGGATTCCTTCCCTTTCCATGTTTCCGGAACGGATTTTCTGGCCGATTTCCCCTTGAACCAGAATTACCAGAATACCGCGGGGGGTTGTGGTTTTGCAGCCGGAAATGATTTCGTGTTTTCGGTGAACCTGAACGAAGGACAACGCATTCACGTGCTGGAAACCGGTTCGCTGGATGTGGTCTTGCGTGTCATGACCACCTGCACCCATGAGAGTCCCACCTGTTTGTTCCACCAGGATGACCCGGACAACTATGTGTTCCAGGCGCCCGCTGACGGGTTGTATTACTTCATCCTGGAAGCGTATAGCGCCAGTCCGGGTGTAACTGTCCGTGCCTATGACATCACGGTGAATCTGGTCCCCGATACCGAAACCATTTGCGACGATGGCCTGGACAACGATATGGATGGCCTCATCGACTGTGCGGATCCGGATTGCTTCGGCCAGACTGGCTGCACCGTCGAGACAATCTGCAATGATGGACAGGACAATGATCTGGACGGGCTCACCGACTGCGAAGATCCGGATTGTGCCACCTATTCCTATTGTGAAGAGTCACAAAGTTGCCAGGCTCCCCTCCATGTGGATTCCTTCCCCTTTGCAATTTCCGGGGATGATTTTTATGCCGACTTTACCAACGACCACACCTTCACCGGCGGGGGAAGCGTTGGTTGCGGCACCGCCAATGGTTCCGAAGCCGTGTTCACGGTGGATCTGCTGGCCGGCCAGCGCCTGCGGATGGATGAACCCGGTTCCCTGGACGTGGTCTTCCGGGTGCTGGGTACCTGTACCACCAGTCCTTACACCTGTCTGTTGTCCCAGGATTCTCCTGAAACCAACGTGCAGTTTGTCGCTCCGGTGGATGGCACCTATTTCATCGTGCTGGAAGCCTATTATTCGAGTCACACCAGTCGTGCCTACGATTTCACCATGCATCGTTTCGATGTCACGGAAACCAGTTGCGATGACGGTATCGACAATGACGGAGATGGCCTGACCGACTGTGCGGATCCGGATTGTTATGGTGTCGGAACCTGTCCGGTGCCCCTTCTGGAGGAAGGTTTTGGCACCTGGCCGCCGGAGGGGTGGACCATTGTGGATGGTGGAACGACGACCCACACCTGGATGAGTTCGGCCTCCGGAACCGCCCGGACCCTGACGGGAGCCTCGGGCCTGTTCGCCAAGGTGGACTCCGATGCCGCCGGTTCTGGAAATACCTTGGAAGAGGAACTGATCTCCCCGTCGTTTGATTGTACCGGCCTGGCTTCGGTGACCCTGACTTTCCGGCACTATTATTTTCACTCTACCAGTAGTCGAGGGTTTGTGGACATCACCACCGATGACGGAATCACCTGGGAGAATGTGATCACTTATTCGGCCAGTACAGCCAATGGTGCCGTGGCCAATCTGGATCTGTCCCCCTGGGCGGCCGGTGAGCCCGATGTGCGCATCCGCTTAAGGTACATTGACGGGGGCACGTGGGCCTGGTACTGGCTCATTGACGATTTCGTCGTGCTGGGACTGTAATCCTTTCCGGATGACTTTCGATTGACGGATCCGGCGAAATGATTTTTTTCCTGCCATTTTTCCTGCCCCTGTGGCTGAACTTCATTCCAGAAGAAAAGGAGAACTTATGAAAAAGTCCATACCCCTATTGCTGCTTTTATCGTTATTGATGGTTGTCATCAGTTGTGATGATGGCAAAAAGAAAAAGCCATCCAACAATACCAACCTGTGTGGCAACGGTGTCATCGACACCGGAGAAGCCTGCGACGGGGACAACCTCGGTGGCCTCGCCTGCGGGGACCTGGATGGTTTTACCGGCGGAGATCTGGCCTGTACCGCCGCCTGTCAGTTCGACACCACCGCCTGCACGGACGATCCATGCGAAGACGAGTGTACGGAGGGAGCCGAACGTTGCAATACGGCGGGTACCGGCATCGAAACCTGCGTGATGGCCACTTCCGGTTGCACCGCATGGGTGAACGAACCCTGTCCGGCGGTGTTTCCGGCCTGCATCACCGAAGAAGGTGGTGATCCCACTTGCGTATCCACCTGCAACGATGCATGTACACTGGGTGCGGAACGCTGCAACACGGCGGGTACCGGCATCGAAACCTGTGAAACGGGTGCCTCCGGTTGCACCGAGTGGGTCAATGTTTCCTGCCCGGTTTCGGATCCCTATTGTGAACTGGTGGAGACCGTTCCCACCTGCGTGGACACCTGCGAGGACGACTGCACACTGGATGAAGTGCGCTGCAACGGCACCGATGACGGTATCGAGACCTGTGTGTTGGCTGAGTCCGGTTGTACGGCGTGGGAAAATGCACCCTGCGCCGCCCACGAGCCCGTCTGCCAACTCATCGAGGACGCTCCTGCCTGCCTGTTCCCTGGCGGTTCCGGTGAAAGTTGCGACGGACCCCTGCCCATCACCCTGCCGTTCATCCTGCAGGGAACCGATTTCAACGCGGATTTCGCCAGCGTGGATCTGGATCTGGATCATGCCTCCTGTGAACTTGAGGAACCCGGAAACGGCAATGACGCAGTATTTGCGCTGTACATGAACGCGGGAGACGCCATCGCGTTTTTGCAGGGCGGTGGCATGGATGGGCAACTGTTCATCCAGGGTGTGTGCGATTCCAACGGCGCCTGCCTGGACGCCGTGGACGACCAATACCAACCCGGTGAAATCGAGTACATCATCTTCCCGGCCTCTGCGGACGGGTTTTATTACCTGATTGTCAAGTCCTGGTACGCCAATCCGGACCCGGCGTCCTATTTCGTGGTGGTGTTCAGTTGGGAACCCGATGGCGAAGTCACCTGCGATGACGGGTTTGACAACGACAACGACGGCCTGGTGGACTGTGATGACCCGGATTGCTTCGGCCTCGCCGGAATCTGCGACGTGGAACTGAACTGCGCCGACGGACTGGACAACGACAACGATGGTGCCATCGACTGCGACGATTCGGATTGCGTGGACTCTCCGGCCTGTGCTGCCGGTTCATCCTGTGATTTGCCCATCGTGGTGACCTCGTTGCCCTTTGTGCTTTTAGGGGATGACTACTATGCAGACTTCCTGGTAAACCGTGATTATTCCAGCGAGGCTGGCGGATGTGAAGAAGCCCATGGGCCGGAGGTCATCCTTGCGGTGACCCTTCAGGCCGGAGACAGGCTTTCGGTGGTGGAAAGCGGTGAAGCATACGTGGTGCTCCACGTCATGGGAACCTGCACGGATGTGGAACCGGTCTGCCTGGTTTCCGCGGACTTGAACGCCGAGCAACTGGTGTTTGAAGCCCCGGCGGATGGCACCTATTATGTCATCATGGAAAACTACTTTGCGGATCCGTGGCTGGAAAACTACCACCTGGAACTGCGCCTGCTGGATGCTTTCGAAACTTCCTGTGATGACGGTATCGACAATGACGGTGATGGTCTGGTGGACTGTGGCGACCCCGATTGCGAAGGGGTGGATCCCTGCGGGCCCGAAGATACCCTGGAGCGCTGCTCCGATGGCATCGACAATGACGGCAACGGACTCATCGATTGTGGGGATCCCTCCTGTGCGTCTTTCTGCACGTTGATCTTCGGGGAAGACTTTGAAGTCTGGCCGCCCGCCGGCTGGACCATCGTCAACAACGGAAACAACGAAGACACATGGATGAGTTCGGAAGGCTCTTCGCGGGTTCTGACCGGATCCACCGGCCTGTTTGCCCTGATTGATTCCGATGCATCGGAGTCAACCGTGATGATGAATGATGAACTGATCACCCCCGCGCTGGATCTTTCCGCCTACTCTTCGTTGTCGCTGACCTATCGCCACCATTATCGGCATTGGGGAAGCAGCCGCGGCTATGTGGATATTTCTGTCGATGGTGGCTCCACCTGGACCAATGTGGTTACCTACTCGGCCAGTTCCGCCATCGGTGCCACGCCCTCCCATGACATTTCCTTTGCAGCCGGAGAGCCGGATGTGCGCATCCGTTTCCGCTACACGTCGGGTTGGGATTATTACTGGCTCCTGGATGATGTCATGATCATCGGCCTGTAAACCAGGCAATCTCCTCTTTTTTAAAATTGAATCAATCGGCCACGTCGTGGCACCTACCACCTGGGGTTCAGGAGAGCCGTTTCAGGCAGGTATCCAGTTCCGGCAACACGGACATGGCAAAGGCAAGTTCAGTTCTGGCCCGGTGCAGATTGTGGTCCCCGCGGGTGACAAATGCAGAGGAGTCCCATCCGAAGTAACTTTCCTCCAGGGCGTCGAGGAGGAACCGGGCCGCCAACTCGCAGGCGATCAGGTGGATGCTTCCGGGGATGGCCCGGATTTCCAGGGGTTCCAGGGTCAGCCCTTCACCAAAATACGATTGGAAGAAGGATTCGAACAGGGCGAGGGAAAAACGGCCTTCCACACGGCACAGGGCGCGGCCCGCATCCCCGAGTTCGCCCAGAATGCAGTGACGGCCCACGGTGTCCAGATCCAGCAGGGTCACCTGCCCGGAAGTGCGCCAGAAATTCTCCAGTTTGGGATCTCCGTGAACGATTCGGCGGGGAAGTTCATCCCAGTTGCATGAAGGAACCAGAAGTTGAAGGACCTGTTCAGCCAGGGGGCGCACTTCGGGATGCAGCCGGTGGGCCTTGTGGGACCCCAGGGCGGTTTCCAACCGCTGCCGGTAGAAAAGGGGCCGGTGGACATTGCGGTGATGGGCAAACTCGTGGGTGCAGTCCGCCATGGCTGCATGGAAACGGGCCAGGGTGGCACCTGCCTCCCCGATGTCACAGGGTTCCAGAAAGTCCCCCTCCAGATAGGTCAGCAACCGGAAGCTGCCTGTTGAATGGAGCAGAAACGGCGTTCCATCCACGGTGGGAACCAGGGAAAACGTGGAAAAACCGCGGGATGCCAGATGCCTGGTGACAGCGTCCACATCGTTGTTTACACAGGGAGGGAACACGGGATTGAGCCACTGCAGGACATGTTGTCGTGGGAGTTGGTCTCCTGCGGCCGAACCAGGGCGGGAGGACATGCGCAGGGTGTGGTTGATCAGTCCCCCCGCCAGGGGTTCGGCGATGTTGCCGGTCAGTTGCGGCCATGCCCGGGTGATGTCCTTCCACGGAAACTCGAACCGCAACTTCGCCTGCATGGAAACGCCGCCTTCCGGAACCACCCGGGAAAAGGTCCCGGGGGCAACCAGAAAAGCCCATAGCCCGGATTCAGGGGATTCTTCAAGAAAAAAATGATTTCCGGCAACCGGTTTGAAATGGTGGTTCCGGAATCCCTGTTATTGAACAGGTTCTTCCATCTCGATATTCACGGAAAAGGGTGCCTGGCCGGGGGGGACATCCACACAGGTTTTGGTGACAGCCCCTGAAGTGACATCCAGATCGTCTTCGGCACAAACCCTGAATCCAGTCGCCGCATTGTCCCGGGTGCCAGCCATTGCGTCGATGATGAAATCCCCGTCGATGGTGGAACGGGAACACCGGGTTTCGGAACCCACCTCCGCACAGACCAGCATGTCTTCCAGACCATTCTGCCCATGCAACACGCGGCCGGTCACCAGGGTATCGGTGTCCACCGGTCCATAGGCACAGGCGATGAAGAAGGTGCCTCCGGCCGAAAGCATTCCACGCAACAATGTTTTGACGGGTTTTTTCATGGATCATCCTTTCCGGTTCCCGGAGGGGTGGGATTTACTCCTCAATCACTATTTTCCATGATGGGAAAAAAGTCAAGAACCGGCAAGCAGGGCAAACGCATTATGAGCGCTGAGTGATAATTGTGGGCCAGTGCCGGTTGC
>CAZTZR010000084.1:0-16978 GCA_964618145.1 uncultured Kofleriaceae bacterium | reverse complement strand
GTAACGATCAGTGTTCTCCGGGCTTTTCCCAGTGTTCGGGGAACACGGTCCAGACGTGTGTCACGAATGTCCACGGGTGCTGGGTGCTGGATTCGTCGGCGACCTGTTTGGCCCCCGCCGAATACTGCCAGAACGGAGCCTGCCGGGGGTATACCCGAACGGATTTTTACGCCACCTATACCATAATCACCGGAGGAACGTTGCTTACCACGGATGCCTTCAACCAGGTGTACCAGATCAACCTGCCATTCACGTTCACGTTCTACGGGGTGCCGTATACCACTGCACATGCCAGTTCCAACGGCTGGCTCAGTTTCGGGGGGGCTCCGGGGACCGCCAACAGCAACAATACCACGACGCTTCCCGACCCGAACGCACCCCATGCGGCCATTTACGGATACTGGGATTATCTGGATGTCTGGAGCGGCTATTTCAGCAATGCCAGCATCCGCTGGCAGACCCTGGGCAGTACACCCAACCGGATTCTGGTGGTGCAGTGGCGGGATTTTGCCAATGCCCTCATCGGCAGCTCCCACCGGGGCTCACTCCAGATCCGCCTCCATGAAACTTCCAACATCATTGAACTCCACTATGATTGGCAGAACTGGGAGGGAACCAGTTGGAGCGCCACGGCAGGCATCGAGGATGACACCCGGGGCCTGGCCATCCTGATAAATGGAAACTGGACTGCGGATCCGTGGTATGAAACGCGCTTTACCCCCTATTGATGCCCGGCCAGACCGAAATCCCTGCATTCCTTTTTTGTGTGCCCTGTGCAGGAAAGCTTGATGCTTGATTTTCCTTGGAACTTGTGCCATTTCAGAACCGCCTCTCCGGTTTCCCGAAAAGGGAAAAACAAGAGTGGACAAGAAGTGGACCCATGACTTTTTCCGATTCAGACATCCCGTCCTCCCTGCCTGTGCTTCCCCTGCGAAACCAGGTGGTGTTTCCCTTTACTGCCATACCGGTTTCCGTGGGGCGTCCGGCCAGCATTTCCGCCCTGGAGCATGCAGTTGGCGACCGGGGACTGATCCTGTTGGCCATGCAGAAAGACCCCCGCACTCAAAAACCGCAAATGGATGATCTGCATGATGTGGCGGTTCTGGGGAGTGTGCTGCACCTTTTCACCCTGCGCAACGGAACGGTGAAAGCACTGGTGAACGGCCTCAAAAGGGTGCAACTGACCTTTCCCGTGGCCGAGCATCCGCATCTGGATGTCCAGTTTCTCCCGTTGCCGGAAATCGCCGTGGAGGAAGATCGTCGCGAGGAGTGTGCCGAAAGGATTCTGCAGGCACGGGAGAGTTTTGAGACCTACATTCATCTGTCCCGTACGCTGACTCCGGAGTTTGCCACCGCGTTGTCCCAGATCGAGGAGCCCGGACAACTGGCGGACGTCATCATCGGGCAGGTCGCCCGGTTCATGGACGCCTCCAGCCTGTGGCCGCTTCTGGAAATCCTGGATCCCCTGCGCCGGCTGGAGCAGGTTACCTTCCTGCTGGATGCCAAGAATGCCGACATGCCGGTTCGTCCTGCAGTCGCGGAATCATCCAGGTCCGGCGAATCCCGCCGCCCTCAGGTTTTGCCTCCGGAGCGGCCGGACGAGGATGAATTTGCCGAAGAGATGCGGGAACTCGAAGAGGCCATTTTTCGCAAGGCGCTTTCGACGGAGGCGCGGGAACGATGTGCACGGGAACTCAGGAAACTGCGCATGATGGCGCCCATGAGTGCCGAATCGGCCGTGGTGCGCAATTATCTGGACTGGATAGTGCAATTGCCCTGGGATGATGCCACCACGGATGAACTGGACATTGAGCGCTCCCGCCGGATCCTGGAAGAGGACCATTTTGGCATGGAGGTGCCAAAACAGCGGATCCTGGAACATCTGGCAGTGCAGATCCTGGCGGAACAACTGGCCGGTCCCATCCTGTGCTTCACCGGACCTCCAGGGGTGGGCAAGACCTCCCTGGCCGCGTCCGTGGCCCGGGCCTGCGGACGACGGTTTGTGCGCATTTCCCTGGGAGGGGTGCGGGATGAAGCGGAGATCCGGGGACACCGCCGCACCTATGTGGGGGCCATGCCCGGCAAAATCATCCAGGGAATGAAAAAGGCCGGTTCCGTCAACCCGGTGATCCTTCTGGACGAGATTGACAAGATGACGGCGGACTTCCGGGGGGATCCGGCAGCCGCCCTGCTGGAAGTGCTCGATCCCAACCAGAACCGTACATTTTGTGATCACTACCTGGATATTGAATATGACCTTTCCCGTGTCCTGTTTATTGCCACCTCCAACCAACTGGAAACCATTCCCTGGGCTTTGCGGGACCGCATGGAAATCATCGAACTGGACGGCTATACGGAATGGGAGAAACTGGCCATCGCCAAACAGCATCTTGTGCCTCGGCAGATTGCTGTCCACGGGTTGCTGGACCGGGATGTCCACTTTTCCGACGGGGCACTGAGGGATCTGATCAACCACTACACCCGCGAAACCGGAGTGCGGGCCCTGGAAAGGCAGATCGCCTCGGTGTGCCGCAAGTTCGCCCTCTCCCATGTGCAGAACTCCCGGCGTCGCCACTTCGTCCTGAAGAGAACGAACATGGAAAGGCTTCTGGGAAGGCCCCGCCACGGATTCCAGAAATCCGAGGAAACCGACCAGATTGGTGTGGTCCAGGGACTTGCGGTCACTCCTTTTGGTGGGGACCTTCTCACGGCCGAAGCGAACGTGTTTTCCGGAAAGGGTCGTCTCCAGTTGACGGGCAAACTCGGTGAAGTCCTGCAGGAAAGCGCCCAGGCGGCGCTTTCCTATATCCGGTCCCGGGCGCAGGACTGGAAACTTCCCCATGAACTGTTTGACCAGATGGACATCCATGTCCACTTTCCCGGTGGGGCCATCCCCAAGGACGGTCCTTCCGCCGGGGTGACGATGGTGGTGGCCATGGTTTCGGCCCTGCTGAAGATTCCCGTATGCGGTGCGGTGGCCATGACCGGAGAAATCACCCTGCGGGGCAAAGTCCTCAAGGTGGGAGGCATCAAGGCCAAACTGATTGCAGCCCATCGGGCTGGTGTGCGAACCGTACTTGTTCCCGCAGAAAATGAAAGGGATCTGGACGACGTGCCCGAATTCATTCTGAAGCACATGACCGTCGTTCCGGTGGGCAGCATGGATGAAGTCCTTCGAAAGGCCCTCTGCATGCCCGACGACTGTAATCTTACCCTTTGACCCTTTGGAAGACCGATGCAGGAACACCTTATCCCGAGAGACCAGATTGACCCCGATGCCCAGTTTGTGGTGCGGCAGCTGCAACGGCACCGGTTCACTGCCTACATCGTGGGGGGATCGGTCCGGGATCTTCTCATCGGACGCTGCCCGAAGGATTTTGACGTATCCACCAGCGCGACTCCCCGGGAGATACGTCGCCTTTTTTCCTATGCGAGGGTCATTGGACGACGGTTCAAACTGGTTCACATCATCTTCAAGAACCACAAGGTGATCGAAACGGCTACCTTCCGCAAGGCCCCGGTACACGAAGAAACCGAAGACGAAGAAGCACCGGATCTTCTCATCCGGGACGACAATCTCTATGGCACGCCTGAAGAGGATGCGTTCCGTCGGGATTTCACGGTAAACGGGTTGTTTTACGATCCCCGATCGGAGCGGATCATTGATTTCGTGGGAGGACTCGAAGACATTGATGCCCGTCGCATCCGTTGCATCGGGGATCCGGATGTACGTTTCCAGGAGGATCCCGTGCGGATTCTGCGGGCGTTGCGATTTTCGGCCAAACTGGGTTTTTCCATCGAAGAGCAGACGTGGAATTACATGCAACTGCACCGGGAACGGCTCAAACTGGCGGCTCCCCGCCGGGTGCGGGATGAAACCTGGAAACTGTTGCTCTGCTGGCGGGCCACCGATTGCGTGAAACTGGCCGCTGATGCCGGCGTGTTGCAAGTGCTGGCTCCCGAACTGGTACCTTCTTTCGAGGACGAGGCTTCGGCAGGTGTCATTTTCCGGTTGCTGGACGTTTTCGATGCCGAACCGCCCGAGGATCCGAAACTGCATTCGGTGATGATGGCTCCCATCCTGTTCCACCGGCACCTGATTCCCCTGTGGGATGTTCTGGATCAGGGCTGGAAGGTACGCAATGAAACACTGTATCACGTGTGTGCGGAAGTCCTGGAGCCGCTGCTACAGAAATACGGCTTTACCAAACTGGAGCGCGCCCATGTACGGGAATTGCTGCAGTTGCTGATTCGTCTGGGGCATCCAGCCCGGCCGGGGGGAGTGTCCGAGCGGGTACGTTCCCGTCCGCTGTTTGCCCTGGCCTGCAACCTCTGGGAATGGATCCATTCCGCCATGGGAGTTCCACCGGAGGAGATTTCCCGGGCCTGCGCGACCATGATACAGAAGGCACCGGCTCCGCGTCGTCGCAGACGCCGGCCCAGAAAGCGAGAGGTGTCCCCGTGACCATCCATTTTCACCAGGCCATGCCGTTTGATCTGGAAGACGCCGGCAGTGAGTACTATCAGGATGCGGAAATCTATGACCATGATTTTCGCTGGTACAAGGAAGATGCCGGCTTTTACCGGAACATGGTGCAGGGCATCGGGGGACCCGTGCTGGAAATCGGCTGTGGCACCGGTCGCCTGATGCAGCCCTGGCTCAAGGCAGGCCTGTCGGTCACCGGAGTGGATCTGAGCCCGCAGATGCTTTCCCGTGCCCGGGAAAAGGTCGCCCGCCTCGGAAAGACCGTTGCCGCGCGGGCCACCTTCCGGGAAGCCGACATGCGCTCCTTGCGGTTCAAATCGGAGTTCCGCGTGGTGGTCTGCGCCTTCAACACCATGATGCACCTGTACACCCATGAGGATGTGGAAAAGTTCCTCAAGGGAGTGCGCCGTTCCCTCATGCCGGAAGGCACCTTCCTGTTTGACGTGCTGAACCCGGATTTCCGCTGGCTCATGCGGGATCCCGCCAAGCGCTGGTCCCGCATCCGCTTCAAGCACCCCCGTTACGGAACCTGGTACCACTACACCACCAACCACTACTACGATGCCCACGATCAGATTGCCTATATTTACGTCTACCACGAACCGGTGGAGGAAGGCGACGGCCCCAGTTACGTCCTCAGGTTCGGACATCGCATGTTCTTCCCCCAGGAAATGATCTACCTGCTGAACTCCAATGGCTTTGAGGTGGAGAACCTGCTGGGGGGCTTCGACGGCTCGGATCTGGAAACCGGTTCCCCCTCCTGCGTGTTCGTCTGCCGCAAACCCTAAATTTTCGCCCTGGGGCAGGAGCCTTTTCTTCTTGCACACATCCGAAAAGGCAATATGCTGCTTGTGCGGCTCATCTAACGAACTCTGGGAGAACGCCATGAAACTTTTTCTTGCCACTATTTTAGTTTTTGCATTTGTCTTGCCAACTTCCTGCACAAAGACCAAGTCCATCGACCGCTGTGGTGATGGCATCATCGATCCGGGAGAGGAATGTGACAAGGACAGTGTTCCCGACACGACCTGCAATGAACAGGGGTATTACGAACAGCACGGAACCATCAAGTGCTCGTCCGACTGTTCTTTGGATTTGTCGGTGTGTCTTGGCAGATGTGGGGATGGCTGGATTCAGGCCATCCACGGGGAAGAGTGCGACGGTACCAATCTGGCGGACAGGACATGCGTGAGTTTGGGGCTGGGACAAGGAGAACTGGCTTGCAACCACTCCTGTCGTTATGATACGGCAGGCTGTGAATTGCATTCCATTTGCGGAGATGGCGTGGTCGCATTTCCAGTGGAGCAGTGTGAACCTGACGACCTGCTCGGACAGACCTGCCTGAGTCTCGGGTATTATGGCGGGACTCTGGCCTGTGCGGAGGATTGCAGGAGCCTGGATGAAACGGATTGTGCCAATTATGGAAAATGCGGTGACGGCGATATTCAGGCAGGGTACGAAGAAGAATGTGACGGAGAAAACCTGGACGACAAAACATGTGAATCCTTTGGATTCGGAGGCGGTACCCTTGTTTGCGACAGCAACTGTCGTATGGATACACAGGCATGTACCCTGGACGGTCACTCTCCGGTTCTGGGGATCCTGAAATACATTCCCGGTGGGACTTTCCTGCGCAACGAAACGCCCGATAACCTGAGCACGGTATCCACCTTCTGGATGAGCGTACATGAAGTGACCCGCCAGCAGTATCTGGAGGTTATGGGAACGGACCCATCGAATACCTCCATTTCCCATGGCATGACCGACCCGGTGCAGAATGTGAACTGGTATGCCGCCATTGCCTTTTGCAACAAACTGAGCCTGATGGAAGGGCGGCAGCCTGTGTATACCGTAGCGGGAGTGGATTTCGAAACCCTTTCCCATTCAGGGATACCCACAGTGGACGCTCCCTTGTGGAACGCCACCCAAGTGGACTGGTCCGCCAATGGGTATCGCCTGCCCACAGAGATGGAGTGGATGTGGGCAGCCATGGGCGCCGATGTACAAAATCCGGGTGCCACCAACACCACCGGGTTTCTCAAATTGTTTGCGGGCAGTAATGGTTCCAATATCCTTAACGATCATGGCTGGCATAATGGAAACAGTGACTGGAAGTCCCATCCGGTGGGGGAAAAGTTGCCCAATGAGTTGGGCTTGTATGACGTCAGCGGCAACATTTACGAATGGTGCTGGGATCTCAGGCATGAAGATTATGCGTATCCGAATGGTCCATTATTTGACTACCGTGGTCCGGATTCCGGGTTGACCCGCATCAACCGGGGGGGGGCATGGAGCGAGTCCACGGCGCGAATGGCGATAGCCTACAGAAGTTTCAATCTCCCCCACGCTCGCGATTCCCACCGGGGCTTCCGGGTGGTCCGCTACTGAGCGCCTGCATTCCATTGAAACGGGGAATCGCGAACTCCACCTTTCGCCCGTTTTCCGGGGCTTGCCTTCCGGAATAATATCCTTATAATGCAGCTGTCTGGTGCCGCCATGGGACGGTGCCCGAAGAAACCCGCCCGGGTTTTGAGGTAACGACAATCCCACACCCAACCCAAGGAGTGTATTCGATTATGACGCAGTGGAAAAATACTTACTTTTTTGCAAAAGGCCAGAAGTATCCCGAATTCGCGGGCAAGACCAAGGATGAACTCAAGAGCCTGCTCGGGGGCAAGGGGTACGGACTGTACCTGATGACCTGCGAACTGGATCTGAACTGCCCCGCAGTTCTCAACCTGCCCACCTTCCACGCCCACGGCCTTGAAGACGGACGCATTCCCCAGGCCTTGGTGAAGGAAATCCACGAGGGACTGCAGCAGATGGAAAAACAGACGGGCAAAAAGTTCGGTGACCCCGAAAACCCGCTTCTGGTGTCGGCCCGCTCCGGTTCCAAATTCTCCATGCCCGGCATGATGGACACCATTCTCAACATCGGGCTCAATGACGCCATTGTGGACAAACTGTCCGCCGGTGACAATGCCCGGTTCTGGCTGGATTCCTATCGTCGCCTGCTCCAGATGTTCGGCGATGTCGTGCTGCAGATCGAGGACGAACACGGCGAAGATCCCTTTGAAGAGACCCTTGAGCACTTCAAGAAGGAAAAGAACGCCGCCAACGATCTGGAATTGAATGCGGATGATCTGCGCGAGCTGATTTCCCGCTACAAGGGCGTGTATGACAAGTACGGTCATGCGTTCCCCCAGGATCCCGAGGAACAGGTCCTGCGTTCAGCCGAGGCCGTGTTCCGTTCCTGGAACAACGAACGCGCCGTATTCACCCGGCGTCTGGAAGGCATTCCGGACCATCTGGGCACCGCCGTCAACATCCAGGAGATGGTGTTCGGAAACAAGACCCCGCGTTCGGCCACGGGCGTGTTCTTCACCCGGGACAAGAGCACCGGCATCAAGTCCCAGGATCATCTGGACGGCACGGTACTGTTCCAGGCCCAGGGCGAAGACGTGGTGGCGGGTATCCGCAACTCCCTGCCCCTGGAAGCCCTGCGGGATCATGAGGATGCCGCATTCAAGCCCATTTACGAAGAAATGAAATCCACCGGGGATCGGCTGGAAAAAGTACTCAAGAACATGCAGGACACCGAGTTCACCATTGAGGAAATCAATGGCAAA
Organism: uncultured Kofleriaceae bacterium; assembly: GCA_964618145.1. Classification (GTDB taxonomy): domain Bacteria; phylum Myxococcota_A; class Polyangia; order HGW-17; family HGW-17; genus HGW-17. Next base: position 8,863 of record CAZTZR010000084.1, on the reverse strand, counting down.
CCCACCCTGTTCTGGCTCCAGATCCGCGATGGCAAACGCTCCGCGACGGCGGAATCCGTCATCGCCGCCGCCCTGCACGAGGAAGGCGTGATCACGAAGGCCGAGGCCGTCATGATGGTCAACCCCGAGCGGTTCGAGGAACTGCTGTTCCCCCAGATCGAGGACAAGGCCCGCAAGGCCGCCACCCTGATCACCAAGGGTTCGGCCGCTTCCCCGGGCGCCGCCACCGGCCATGTGGTGTTCACCCAGGACGAGGCGCTGGAAATGGCTGCCAAAGGGGAACCCGTGATCCTCGTGACAGTCATGACCTCCCAGGAGGACGTCAAGGGCATGAAGGCCTCCCGGGGCATTCTCACCACCACTGGTACCAAGGTGTCCCATGCCGCCATCATGGCCACCGCCTGGGGCATTCCCGCCGTGGTGGGAGCGTCCGAAATCACCATTGATCGCGCCAAAGGCGAGTTCAGCGCCAACGGGTTCACCGTGAAGCGGGGCGACTTCATCACCATTACCGGCACCACGGGTGAGGTGTTCCAGGGACAGGTACCCACCACGGTGCCCACCGAACTGGATCCCGCAGCACAGAAAATCCTGGAATGGGCGACGGCGCTCAAGGCCATGGACGTGCGCGCCAATGCCGAGGCGGAAGAGACGCAGCCGGCCTTTGACAAGGGCGCCCGGGGTATCGGTCTGTTCCGCACCGAGCACATGTTCCTGGGCGACCGCCTTCCGTTCATTCAGGAAGTGCTGTTCGGCAAGGATCCCGCCAAGGCGGAAAAGGCACTGCAGGCCATTTACGAATTCTCCAAAAAGGATTTCCGTCACAGCCTGGAAGTCATGGACGGCCATGGCGTGACCATCCGTCTGCTGGATGCCCCCCTGCATGAATTCTTCCCCCATGACACGGACATGCACCGGGAGGAAAACCCGATGCTGGGTCACCGTTCCGTGCGCATGGCGCTGACCAACCCGGAAATTCCCCACACCCAGATCCGCGCGGTCCTCGAAGCCGCCCTGGAACTGAAAAAGGCCGGGAAAAATCCCAAACCGGAAATCGAGATTCCCCTGGTGATCATCCCCCGGGAAGTGACGGAACTGCTCAAGGTGGCCACCACCGTGGCATCCGAACTCCACGCCGCCTCTGGACAGTGGGTGGATTATGCCTTTGGCATCATGGTGGAAACCCCCGCTGCGGCACTTCAGGGCAAGGAAATGGTCGAAGCCCTGACCGCCCGCCTGCCGGGCGTTCCCGAAGAGGCCCATCCCCGCTACGGGTTCGCCTCGTTCGGCACCAATGACCTCACCCAGACCACCCTGGCGATTTCCCGGGACGACGCCGACCGCTTTTTGCCCTTCTACGTGGAAGAGAGTTTCTTCGAGCGGCATCCCTTTGTTTCCATGCATCCCGCAGTGGAGCGCATGGTGCGCCTGTTCGTGACCGAAGCCCGCGAAGTGGATCCCCACTTTGAAATTTTCATCTGTGGCGAGCACGGCGGCGATCCCTACACCATCGAGCGTCTGCACCTGTGCGGTCTGACCGGCATCTCCATGAGTCCCGGCAAGGTATATCGCTCCATTCTCAAGGCGGCCCAGTCCAACATCAAGTTCCCCCGCTAATCCTTTCCCCGGGCTGTCCTGACGGGCGGCCCGGGATTTTCATCCCCAGGGTTCCCCATGAATACCGAAAAAACCGTACAGGAAGTGTTTGATGCCTGGGCACAGGGTACCCACGCCCTGGGCATGGAAAAGGGACATGGTCCCGTGCTGCGCCAGGCCTTTGAAGGCATTGCCACCCAAGCCGGCAACCTGCTGGAAATCGGCATCGGCAACGGTTATGGCCTGGAACTGGCGACGGCCTGCTGTCGGCCGGATCGCCGGGTCATGGGCATCGACATCTCCGCGAACATGGTGGAACTGGCCCGCCACCGCTGGAAAGAGCGGAACCAAGTGCAGGTGTTCCATGCGGATTTCGCCACATGGGAGCCGCCTGACGGTTTGACGTTTTCCCTGATTTTCTCCATGGAAGTCTTTTACTATTTTCCCGATATGCATGCCGCCATGAAAAAGGCGTTCCGCCTGTTGGAACCGGGCGGCCAACTCTGGATTCTGGTGGATTTCTACCGGGAAAACCCCCAGACCCACGACTGGCCCCGGGAACTGGGGGTTCCCATGCAACTGTGGTCTGCTGCAGAATACGCCGAACACATGTGGAAGGCTGGATTGGATGCCGTGACGCAGGCGTTTTTCCGGCGTCCGGGAGACGGTGGCCACGGACCGACCCTGTGTACCCGGGGAACCCGTCCTGTCTGAAAGTTGATCAGGCTCACTGATACCTTCCCCCGGGCCACCCTTTTGCGGGCGTCCCTTATTCGGGGGTTTCCCTGGAATCGGAAGTTTCCGGCGTCGTTTCCGGAACGTCAGGAACCGCACAGGGGTTCGGCATGGAAAATGCTTGGGTGCCTTTTGCCAGGGTATCCAGACGATTGCGGTGTTCCTTCGGAGCCATCCACACCCATTTGTGTTCACCCCGGATGGTGTCCTGGCGGATCCATTCGGTCTTTTCAATGACCGCGGTAAACAAGTGATCCCCGACTTGTTGCCATTCCGTTTTGTCTGACAGGCGCAAGGCTTCGTTCACGGAAAGTTCCATGTTGGTGGAAACCAGCAGGAACAATGCGTTTTTCCGGTCTTTTTCAGGCCAGAACAAAAACAGCGTGGTGTCCGCATCGACGCTGCGGGCGTCTGCATCGAAACTTTCGGGAAGTTCCAGGGAAAACCCCCACTTCGGGCTGGCGGCCAACCGGGAATTGCCCACCTGTGCGGCAATCAGGGGCAGTGCGTCCATCATTTTGGGCCATGTGCCACCTTCTTGTTCCACACGTCCCCACCATTCACAAAAAAGTTGGTGGGCCATGCGGGACAGTTCGGGTTGCAGCATGACCGAGAGCAACTGTTTCACCCCGAGGAAATGATGGCCCTGCCCGAAAAGCCAGAAGGCGATGGCAATGTCGAGGGTGCCGGCATCGGCAGCAGGGGGTGTGATCCACCCGGCGTCCAGCGGTTGCGGGATGAGCACGCGTCCTTCGGCGTCCGTGTGCCAGTTGCGGCCCCTGGGATCCAGAAAGCACCGGTTGCGGCAGGTGGAGACGGCTGCTGGCTGCTGAAGCAGTTTTCCGCCTTCTGATTGACTCAGGAAGGTTCTCAATTCCCGGGGGATGCATTCGTTGGAGGAGTGTTTTTTCGGAGGGGCGGCAGGAGTTCGGCACGCACAAAGGAATGTCAGCAACAGGGGCAGAATCTTCATGGTCCAAGACGCTCCAGGGCTTTCTGGGAAGCCGCATGCTTGGGATTCAGGTCCAGTGCCTTGGTGAACGAACCCCGGGCGGCTCCGGTTTTGCCGGCCTTCAGTTGGGTGGCACCCAGAAGATACCAGTTCTGGGCGGTGGACTGCAGGGACACCAGTTTCTGGTAGGCATTCTCGGCGTTCTGAATCTGCCCCATCTCAAAGGCAGTCTGACCCACCAGCAACCAGGCGGCAGCCGAATTGGGAGAACTGCGGGTCAATGCGTTTGCCATGGTGTGTGCCTCGGCAAACTGACCCTTGTTGTACAGTTCCCTGGCTTGCTGGATGGTGGGGCCAGCTGAAGGTTCGGGTTTGGGTTCGGGTTTGGGTTCTGGCTTGGGATCCGGTTTGGGCCTGGGATCCGGTTTGGGCTTGGGATCCGGTTTCATTTCCGGCCTGGGATCCGGTTTGGGCCTGGGATCCGGTTTCATTTCCGGCCTGGGATCGGGTTCGGGTTCCGGACCAGGGGTGACCACCGGATCGGGTTGCATTTCGGGCGGGGGTTCCGGCGGCATATCCGGCGGGGGCGCCGGGGGGGCAGGGGGCATGTCGGGTTCCACGGGCTTTTGGGCCGTGTGGGTTTCCTTTGCGGGATCCGGCTTCTTCTTCACAGGCTCCGGACGCTTGTAGGCGGGGACGTCGTCCTCATGGAAAAGCCGGGTGACACCCCAGATACCCAGCCCGATAACAGCCGCCCCGCCAAGAATAATCATAGCCCACATCCGGCGACTGGCGGAAGCTTCCTGCATCCGGATCCGGATCAATTCGTCTTCCCGTGCCAAAAAGGTCTCCGAGGGGCCCTTCATGGCGAGGCGTCCGGAAACGTCAGGTTCCGGGTTGCCCAGGGCTGCTATCTGTGCAGGAACAGGCGCTGGCATCGGTGTGCCTGCAGGCAGGTTGATCACGCCGCCTCCCGGCATGCGTGCCATGACAGGGGTCTGGGCATTCTGAGCGGGAGGACCCAGGTTGAGGTAACTGTTGGTGCCGATGAAAACAGGGTGTTTTGCCGCCTTCGGAGGTTCCACCAAAGGTGCGTGTACCAGGGCGGTCAGAGCCTCCAGAAACATCAGGACGGTGGGATAGCGGTCCCTGGGATGTTTTGCCAAAGCCTTGGCCAAAACAGCGTCCAGTCCCCGGGGAACAGCCAGGCTGGAACCCTCCAGGGAGGGAACTGGCGCGTCCAGATGTTTGCCCATGACCTCGAAAACCGTATTGCCGGAAAAGGGTGGATGACCGGAAAGGGCCTGGAACACCATGATTCCGAGGGAGTACAGATCCGTGCGGCCATCGACTTTTTGGGCTTTCATCTGCTCGGGGGCAGAATAGGTGGGATCCCCCATGACGAATCCGATGCCGGAGACAGAAGGATCGGATCCCGGAGCCACAATTTTGGCCATGCCGAAGTCCAGGATTTTGACATAATCCGGCTGGTTGTCCCGCTCAATGAGCATGATGTTGCGTGGCCGAAGGTCCCGGTGGACAAAACCCAGGGCATGGGCTTCTCCGAGACCGTCACAAATCTGGGACAGGATGGGGAGAAAATCCTGCAGGGTCAGGTGACCCTTCTGGTTCAACCGGGTCGCCAGGGTGTCCCCCTGAAGCAACTCCATCACAATGTAGGGACTGTTGTCGGGGGTCTGTCCATAATCAAAAATCTGGATGATGTGGGGATTGTCCAGATTGGCCACGGACTGGGCTTCCTTGCGGAAACGATCCACCGATTTCTTGTCGTGGATCAGCGAACGGTGCAGGATCTTGACGGCCACGCGCCTGCCAAGTTGGATGTGCCGGGAGAGGTATACCTTTCCGCTTCCGCCTTCTCCAAGAAGTTCCAGCAATAGATAACGGTCATCCAGTTTGATGTTCAACTGGGAATCCGGTCTGGCCTGGGTCTGGGGAGTGCCGCAACGCGGGCAAAAACGGGCTTCAGCAGGCAGAGATGTATTGCATCCTATACAGTGCAAGGGGAACCTCGGACCTCCATACATAACAGACGGGAGGGCATCATGGCAAGAAAACTGTCATTGCCCCCGGGAAACCATCAGTCTGCGGACGGAGTTTCCACGGGGGGTGGTGCATCAGGGGCGGTGGGCACATCGGGGGCAGGCGCAGCTATGGCAGGTGCGGTTGTGGCGGCAGGCGGCATCATGTTGTTGACCTTTTCCGCGAGTAACTTGAGGGTCGCGATGTCCAGATCCAGATGAACGTGTACCAGGGGTCCTTCAGCGCGGATGCGGAGTTTGTCAGGAAGGTTTTCGTCCATGCCCACGGATTTGAGTTGCTGTTTCATCTGGGGGTTGCCCTTCATGAAGTTGGCCATGCCCGCGAGGGTTTCCGCCATGCGCAGATCCTTTGTATCAACGCGGGCCCTGAAGGTCAGTCCGTTGGTCAGGCCCAGCACGGCGTCGACGTCCACGGTTTTGAGGGTGGGCAACATCTCCGCGAGGTCCGGGAGGTTTTTCAGTTCAAATCCGCGGACCACAGCCCGGGCACACCACGGGCCTTCGGGGAAGTAATTTTCAACATCACCCTTTCCGAGATGACCTTCACCGGCCTTGAATGTTTCGAGGAAGGCGGGACGTTCATCACGGAAAGAAAGGACTTTTTGTTTTCCAACCGGAACAAAGAAACTGTTCCGTCCGTCCTTTCCGGTGATTTTGGTGCCCTGGGCACCTCCAATGGTGACATCTGCAGGCTTTGCTGTGCCTTTTGAGGCGTTTTTCATGCAAGTCATCCATTTGCCGGCGTCCTGCGGCAGATCCAGCAGGATGAAGGGCTTGTCGCGATTTTCCTGAATGAACAGGAAGAGCCGGGTGATCAATTGCCCGGGATGTTTCAGTTCAAATCCCAGGCAGGTGCCCAGGGTTTCCCGGTCCATTCGGTCCGAATCCTTCGTGAAAGCCTCCGAGATGCGGGCGGAAATGCCCGTTTCCAGAAAAACGGAGGTTTCCAGTATTTTTTGCAGGTCCAGATGAACCGCAAAAAGGGGGGTTCCCAAGTCCGAAAGGGCGGTCATGGTGGAGGGGATCACCGCATCCGTTACGGGTTCATCCACTTTCTTCACAGTGTTTTCCTGTGCAACGCTTGCGGTGGGTTCGGAACCACGGTCGGTTCCGGTGGCGGGAGCCCGCCGGCTTTTCTTCCGGCAGCCGGCAGCCGCCAGGACGGCGAAGAAAGAGAGCAGCAGTATGGTACCAGTGCGTTTCATGGTCTGAATCCTCCAGGTGTTATCCGATGGAACCCTGCACCGTCGCCAGAAAGGCCCTGGCGTCCCGAACGGCGTTGGGAGTGCAGAAAACGACAAAAACCCTCTTGTGGGAAAAGCAGGCCTCCAGAATACGGTGATGGTGATGCTCACCGAGTATGCCGGCACTGGCAGGCCCGTGAATCCGGAAGTATCCGAAATCATGGTTGGGCAGCTCACGTGTCAACAGGGGATCCGTCACGGTGACGATGCCGGTCTGTGACACCACATGCCGGATTTCCCCTTCCTGCCACAGACCCCGGGGTTCCCAGATCAGGCGCATGCTTTTGAGACGTGGGTGTTTGGCAAAGGCTACCAGGCGATCAATGCCTGTGGTGGTGGGACGGAAAGAAGGCGGTGTGACCAGCAACAGGGTCTGTGCGCGAAGCAGTCCCGCCGAACGGTGCAGTTGGGTGACCACACGCTCCAGTTCGGGGCCCGGGGCAAATCCCCGGGCATCACGGTCCGGAGTATGGGATGCCGGCAATTCCCACTGGGGATCCGTCAGGAACAGGGGAGCGGGTACCACGAACCGGGCGTTTTCGGGAGCATCCTGCCGAAGTTTTTTCAGGGTCGACTCCCTCAGGCGGGACTGCAGCATGCGTGTGAGTTCCACCACCTCGAAATCCCTGGAGAAACGGATCTGGGGGCCGGTTTGCTGAACGCCTGCGTGAATGTGCATGAAACAACCTCCGAAATGGTTAGGGAGCCGGGTGGACCAATTCCTGTTTGATGCGTTCCAGGGAAGGAATGGTCGGAAGAAGACCCTGGGGATCACCGGATTCATCCACGGGCAGGGAAGGCGACCGGAACACGGGTACGAGGATGGAAACTTCTTCTTCGCCGGCGGTCTCGGAGATCCGGTGGGCCGCCTCCTGCCAGGAAGCAAAGCCGGAAAGGTCAAGGGCCTGCGGGTGATTGTCCCGCTGGTTTTCCGGGACCAGTCGAAGTCTTGCGGCTCCGGCGAGTTGTTCCGCCTGGCCCCAGACCAGTACCGAATCGATGCCGCTGGCCCGGGCCAGGGAAAGAGTGAAAAGGACCTGGGCGGTCCGGGTTTCCTTCGGGGAAAAGATGGACACCATGGAAGGTGCCTGCAATCCGGCCGCGCGGTCCAGGATTTCGCGGATGCGATCCAGGCGGGTCCAGGGTACCGCCGAGGATTCGAACACGCGGAAATGCTCGTCGGAAACCATGACAAGAAGGCCGGGGGAGGTCCGCCGGACATGCACGCGGCTGAATTCCACCCGGTTTTCCCCCAGGGCAAAGATGGCCTTGGCGGGAAAACCCTTTTCCATGCGCAGGGCTTCTACGTCCATGAGCAATTCGGCAGCCACGGCTTCGTGGGCGGGTACCTTACGGAAAACCAGGATGGCCCGTTCCAGTTGGTCCACGGTTTCGCGGAAAATCCAGTCCATGCAGGCAGGAGTGGAGGTGACCTCCTGACCGGCACTGTGGCAGAAACTCCGCAACCAGGCTTCTTCACCTTTCGATGCTTCGTCAAACGGCGGCAGACCATAGAACAGGCTTGTGGCATGGGCCAAAGCGACCATGGCACCGCTTTGCATCGGGTCGCTGGCCGACCGGACCATCCGCAGGGCAAACAGGGTTTGCACGGTCTTGCCGAAGGTCACCGGTGCCTGCCCGTGGCGCACCGACACCAGCGGCTCCGTTTCCGGTTTGGTGGAGCATCCGGCAACTGTCGCAAGAAGAAGAAGAAGAACCAGTTTCCGGATCATTTGCGTTTTTTCTGCTTTTTTGCGGATGCCTTTTCGGTCGGGCCGCTTTCCTGGGGGGCGGATGGCGGGGTGGATGCCGGCAGCCTGTGTTTCAGGGTCCATGCCATCCAGCCTACCCCCACGAGAAACAGGGGAATGGAAAGATACTGTCCCATGGTCAAAAATTGCTGGTTTTTCAGGTCCGTCTGGTATTCCTTGAAAAACTCCACGATGAACCGGGCCATGAAATACAGGATGAGGAACAGGGAAACCAGCAGGCCCCGGGGACGTTTTTCCCCGAGTTTGCGGTCCACCGCCAGCAGGATGAGCAGGATGGCCACGCCCATGAGGAACTCGTATACCTGGGAGGGATGGCGCAGGGGAACCTGCTCCAGGGGGAGGCCGCGGTCCTCGTGGCAGGTGGGAAACCTCACGCCCCAGGTCTGACTGGTGGGCCGCCCCACGATCTCGGAATTGAAGAAGTTGCCCAGGCGTACCAAGGCCGCACCGGTGGCGGCGGAGAAAGAGAAGCGATCACCGAATTCCGTGAAGGACATCCCC
>CAZTZR010000083.1:0-17082 GCA_964618145.1 uncultured Kofleriaceae bacterium | reverse complement strand
CGGAAAAAACGGGCGGTCGTTCCGGAAAAAGTGGATGCGCCGGTCAATTCAATCAGACCAGTGCCCAAAGAGGGAAAAAGGACAGGGTGTAGTTACAGTGGGGGTGGAAATGTGCGAGTGTGGGCGTGGGGGGAAATGGGACGGTGGCGGGGAGGGAAATTCTTTGTGATTTGCATTCATGGGCAGACATGCTAGGAAAAGAGGCTTGGATGGAGGAGTGCCCATGCGCAGGCAGTTTGTTTTAATTGTTTTGGCCTTTTTCCTGAAAGCAGGTTGTGATGGGAAGAAAGTCCAGGCGCCTCTGGAGGAGGAGGTTTTCGGGCATTCAGTGCATCCCCAGGGAGTGGGCTTTCGTTTGCCGGACAGGGAATGCCGCGTAAGGGTTAGGGGGGTTTATGGCCTGTGCGCAGTGTGGGATGCGCCCGGCTGGGGGTGGAACTGCGAGAACAATGTCGACAACGTGAATAACCAGAACAATGCCAACAACCAGCTCCCTGCGGATCCGGATGACACGGAGCGGGTGCTGCAGGAGGCGGATCTGATTCGGGTTTCGGGAGATGTCCTGTATGCACTCAGTGCCCGACGGGGACTGGTTGTGATGGATATTTCCGACCCATCCCACTTGTCCATTGTCGGGGTGCATCCCCTTTTCGGAACCCCTTTCGAGATGCATGTCCGTCCCCCGCACGCGTTTGTCCAGTACTCCGCTTTCTGGAATTACATCCACGATGTGCAGACCGGTGCCGGCCATTTCCGGTTGACCAGCCGGATACTCATTTTGGACGTCTCGGACCCTGCAGACATCCGGGAACTGGGCACTTTCGATCTGCCTGGAGAGATCAGTGATTCACGGCTTTCCGGAGACATCCTGTACGTGGTGAGCGGGCAGGGCTCTTCCTGCGATGGATGCCACATGCCCAACGGGCTGAGCGTTGTTTCCCTCAACGTGGCGGATCCGGAACAACCTTTCGAGGTGAGCCGCCTCTCCGTCACCTGGGATTCGGCCGAGGCATTTGCCCGCAGGGCCGTGCATTTTTCTTCGCAGCGGTTGTATGTGGGGGGGGTGCCGGATGATCAGGACCATTCCTTCATCCAGGTGGTGGACATCTCGGACCCAAACGGACAGTTGGTCGAAGGCACCCGGTTTCGGGTGGACGGGCAGATCACCAACCGTTGGCAGATGGACGAACACGATGGCATTCTCCGTGTGGTTGGACAGAGTCTGGAGTGGGAGCACCCTCCGGTGGTGAACACATTCAGGATTCACTCATCCTCGAATCTGGAGCAACTGGATCGCCTGGAACTGGACATGCCCAGGCCGGAGCAATTGCGTTCCGTTCGGTTCGAAGGTTCCACAGCCTATATCATCACGGCGGTTCCTGACATCCAGAATGAACTTTGGATTGATGATCCCCTGTTCATTGTGGACTGTTCCGACCCGCAAAACCTGATACAGCAGGGACATCACATCATGCCCGGTTGGGTGTATTTCCTCGAACCCAGGGGGGATCGCCTCATCACGCTGGGGCTGGACAATGATGCCGGAATTGTTCTGACCCTTTCCCTCTTTGATGTGTCAGACCCGTGGAATCCCCGGGAGATGGTGCGTAACTTGTTTGGCTCCTGGTCCAACGAAATGGCCGAGGATCAAAGCCGGATACACAAGGCGATGCAGGTGCTGGATGACCGGGGTCTGATTCTGGTGCCCTACGGGGACCGGACCGGACCGGCAGTGTTCGGGGCAGTAGGTGTGTTCCGGTTTGAACGTGACTCCATCACACCGGTGGCTACCCTCCGGACAGCAGGATTGGCGCGCCGGGCCTTTTTCCGGAATGATGACATGATTGTCGTGGGTTCCGAACAGGTGTCCTCCTTTGACATGGAAAAGCCCGAAGATCCACAGCCCCTTTCACACATGGATCTCGCCCACCGCGTTTCCGTCTCCACCGTCATCGACTCAAACCATGTGGCCATGCTGGCGGAAGACCCCTGGAACGAGAGTGTCCGCCTGGAAATCCATTCCCTGTCGGATCCGTTCTTTCAGACGCCCCTTGCCACCGTGGATCTCGCACCGTTTCAGGTCGTTTCCGATTCACTGAAATCCTTTTTCTGGCGACAGGGCCAGGAACGTGCCCAACTCTTTTCTGAAAACGGCTTACTGCACGTTCTGCTCCCTTCCGGAAACGGTTCGCATACGGAAAACATCCGCCTTGTCAGTTTCGATGTGAGCCATCCGGAGGAGCCCATACATCTTTACAGCCGGTTCCTCCTTGGCCAACTGGAAGGCCGTCTTCCCCGCCGGGGGCCCGCCGTGACCGTGGAAGCCGGCCAAAACATGTTGTTCCTCAACGGTCGCATCATCTACGCCGTCCGTGACCAGTTCCGGATTGTGGTCGTGGATGTGAGGGACCCCTCCAATGCTCCCTACAATAACCTGTACATACCAGACCATCTGAGAAGGTTTTCCCTGGCTCCCGGAAGCCTGGTGCAGTCGGAAGACAGGGTGTATCTGAGTGTGTTCGTTCCTGCGGAGGAAGCTGACAACGAACAGACGGGCGATTGGGTCGAACACCACCTTCTGGAGGTGGTCACGCCCGAATCGGGTGTTCCGCATCTGGCGTATGTTTACAGGATACCGGGTTCCCTGGTGGCGGTGACACCCGCCCGGGATCATCTGGTCACGGTGGACTACACACGGGAGTTGGTGGGCATACTCGGGGAGGACCAATGCCTGGAACTGTCCACGTACCCGGTATTCGATGCCGTGACCGGCCGATGCTACCGCATCAACCACACACTCAGGGTGTCCGGCTTTGATGATCCCATGGGCGACATCTTGCAGGAACACACGTTTACCGATCGCTGGCTCCGGAATGTTGCGGTGACCCAGACCCGCTTGTTCTTCACCTCCTACAACGAGCCCCTGTACATGGGATTTCCCCGGAATGCTCCTGTCGGTCAGTTGGAAAACCGACCGCAACTGCATGTCATTTCCCTGACAAACAATGCCTCTTGGGCGGTGACGGCCCAAACGGATCTGCCCCACCCGTATTCCTTCCTGGCTTACGCCCATGGAAACCAAGCTTTGGTGGTGGCCGATGCGCCACCCATGCTGGTGCACCTGCGCAATCCCCATCCCGGCGTGTTCGAAAACGCTTCGGTTTTTCCCATGGGAGGTCACGTGTTCGACCTGGACCGTATGGCAGGGGGGGTGCTGGTGTCCCTGGGCGAACGTGGTGCCCATTTCGTGCCGGATCTGCCCTGATTTTCCCACTCCCCCGTTGCAAAATATAAAAAGCGGTTTATCTCACAGAGCTGATCCGGTCCACTTCTGATATCTTCCCCCGGTATGGCCTGAATAGATCCGGCGACGTTGTCGCCTCCAACGGGACACCCTTTTGCGGGCGTCCCTTGTCGCCGGTCTTTGAAATCCATTCAGTTTGCCGGGATCCACGGACTTGACCGGCGCTGTCAGTCCTGCAACCGGAGTTGGTAGTCTTCCAGGATGGTGCCGGATAGGGCCTGGAGTTGGATCCACGCGATGTGGTGGTCGTAGACGGCACGAATCAGGGAGAGGCGGGCGGCGTCCAGTTCAGCCATGCGCAGAAGGACCGAGTGGTTGGTGCCCCTCCCCAGGGAGAACAGGTCGTTTTCCAGTTTCAGGTGGGTTTCAGCGGACTGCACCGCCACCTTCGCCAGTTCAATACGCTTTTCCGCTGTGAGCAGGGACTCCCGGGAGAGCAGGGCACCCATGACCAGTGCATTGGCAATGTTTTCCTTCTGGAGGCGAATGTTTTGGGCGGTGACGTCGAGCATTTCCAGGGCGGCTTTGGCCTGGGTGCGTTCCACTGACCAGGAAAAGGACAGGCCAGCGGTGATGGTGGAGCCGGAAAACTTCACCAGTGTTCTCAGTCCTTCCCTGAAGGTGTCGGCGCGGGAATTCGGCCCGGCAGTGACCGTGAGGTTGAGCTTGGGCAGAAGACCCTGGCGGGCCACCAGTTCCTCCTGGCGCAACGCCTCCATTTGCTTTTCCATCAGTGCCAGTTCCTTTGACCGTTTTTTCACGGTTTCCAGATAGTTGGCGGGAAGAGTTCTGGGAGCAAACTCAAGGGAGTCATTCGCCGGTCGGATCAGGAGAACCGCATCTTCCAGGGAAAGGTTCAGGGAACTCTTGATGTTTAGCGAAGTTTGAACGATCCGCATCCGGGAAAGCAGCAGGTCCCCTTCCCGCTGGGCCACCGCATTCTGGACCGCCTGCAAATCGGAGGGTTTCGCATGTCCCACGGTCAAAAGGGATTTCGTCAGTTCCAGTTGGCTTTTCGCCACTTTGAGACTCGTTTCCAGAAGTTCCTGTTCCTGCCAGTAGAGCCACAGGTTCCAGTAGGAAACCAGAAGTTCCCTGACAAGGGTCTGGGCCCGGGCCTCCCGGGAAATCCGCTCGGCATCCACCTGGATGCGTGCCTTGTTCAGGTTGGCTGCGGTCACATCCACGCCAAAGCCTGCCAGAAGCGGATGGGTCACCACCAGACTCAACTGGTTGTCGAATACCTTGGTCTCGTTTTCAAAGGGAGGACCGCCACCCATGGCAATGGTCATGGTCTGGTCAGACCGGGAGGAGGTGTATTTTACCGCCACCATGCCGCCGGTTTTCAGCATGCGTGCCACCTGCAGATCCAGGCTGAACTGGGAATAATCCGTAATGGCGAAGAACTGGCCCGGAATGAACTCCGCCTTTTGTTTTACGAACTGAAGGTCCGCGGAAAGTTGGGTGTCGAACATCGAACCTGCCAGTTTTACCTGGGCCTGGGCCGTCTTGACTTTCAGCCCGGCTTCCAGCAATCCGCGGTTGTGGGTGATGGCCCGGGACAGCATGTCGGACAAAGACAGGGTGCGCACGGGTTCCGGTTGCTTCTCCACGGGAGTCGGGGGTGTGCCCTTCAAGCACATCACGACAAGAATCTGCAGGAACATCATGGTGTCACCTCCTCGTCTTTCCGGATGAACAGATGGATGAACCACCAGGAAATCCGGCGGATGGCGTCCACCAGCATGTAGATGCACGGAACCAGCATCAGGGTCAGGATGGTGGCGAAAATCAGGCCCCACACCATGGTCAGCGCCATGGGCTGCAAAAACTCCTCGGCACCGAAAATGCCCAGGCCCATGGGCAAAAGGCCCACGACAGTGGTAACCGTGGTCAGGATGACCGGTCGCAACCGGAGTCGGGCTCCACGCACCACGGCTTCCCGCAGGGGCAACCCCTCCCGGCGGGCGATGTTGACAAAATCCACCAGCACCAGCGAGTCATTCACCACGACACCCAGCAGGGCGACGACCCCCATGAGCGCCGGCATGGAAACAGGTAGGTTGTGGAAATTCAGGCCGATGACAACCCCCACGGCTCCGAAGGGTACGGCCATGAGGACGATCAGGGGCTGCAGGAAACTCTGGAAGATGGTTGCCAGGATGATGTAGATGCCCAAAAGGGCCAGCAATGCTGCCATGAGGATATAATCGGTCAATTCATCGGAAGTTTTCTGCTCCCCTTCATACACGAATTCATATGCGGGATTGGCGGCAGCCAGTTGATCCGTGAACTTGCGCAATTCCTTGTTCACCTTCACTGCATTGGTCAGGCGGAAATCGATATCCCCGGATACGGTGACGGTGCGCTTGTAGTTCACCCGCTGGAGCCGCCCGGGTCCGATGCCCCGCTCCAGGGAAGCAACTGCCGAAAACGGTATGTTCCGGCCCGTAATCGGGGAGAGGATTTCCATGTTCAGAAGTTCGTTGATGCTTTCCCGGCGATCCTCCGGAAAACGCACCACCACATGGATGTCGTCATCATCCCTTTGCACCTTCGAGGCAATGCCTCCGGCAAAAGAGCGGCGGATCATCAATCCAACCAACGCGGGATTCAACCCGTACAACGCGGCCTGGGAGGCATCGACCCGCACCACCAGTTCCCGCTTGCCGGCGATCAGGTCGTCCGTGACGTCCGTGACTCCGTATATGCTTTCGGCATGTTCCCGAACCTGCCGTGCCAGTTGGGCGCAGCCTTCCTGGTCGGGGCCCCGTACCTGCACTTCGATGGGCATTCCCGCCGGCGGTCCATCCCGTGCCACGGTGACGGTGTAGCGTTCGATGTCGTACAGGTTCAGCAGCCGCTTGCGCCAGTCCATGAGGATCTGCATGGGTTCCCGGGGATGGGTCTTTCCGTCATGGGCGAAGTTGATCTGGCACTGCACGGTGTGGGACCCGAGATTGATGGCATTTCCCCGGAAGTTCATGCCCACCATGCACCAGAAACTTTCGACCTCATCTGTCGTGGCCTTGAGGATCTCCTCTTCCACCATTTTGACAACATGTTCGGTATGTTCCAGTTTCGTTCCGACAGCGGTTTCCAGGTTGATGGTGGCCCGCCGGATGGTACGGCTGGGAAACGGATTGACTTCCAGTTTTCGCCCGATCATGGACATGACCATCATGAACCCAAGGATGAACAGGAACAGCGAGACATACCAGAAACGGGTGAGCAAACGGATCACGACGGTAAAGCCGTTTTGCAGGAACAAGAACCAGGAGGCTTCCGCCGTTTCCTCACCGCTTTTCAGGGTTTTCAGTTTTTTCGGCTTTCGCATGAATTCTGCCAGGTGGCTGGGCAGGATCAGCAGGGCTTCGAGCAGGGAGAGAGACAGGGCAATGGCCACCACCACCGGCACGGCGGAGAGGATCTTGCCCATGTTGCCCGGCAAAAACGCCAGGGTGGCAAAGGCCACCACAGTGGTGGCCACGGCACCGATGACCGGCCAGAAGACCTCTTCGGCCCCCCGGATGGCCGCCTCCTTCGGGGTCATGCCCTGCATCAGGTAGCGGTAGACATTTTCCACCACCACGATGGCGTCATCCACGATCATTCCCAAGGCCACAATCAACCCGAACATGCTCATCATGTTCATGGTGATGCCCATGAAATGCATGATGGTGAAGGTGCCGAAAAAGGCCACGGGAATGCCGATGGCCGTGAGGATGGCGGCCTTGAAGGAAAGAAAAAGGAATAAAAGGAGGACCACCAGCACCAGCCCGGTCAGTCCGTTCTGGTACATGGTCTGCTGGCGTCGCCGGATGAACACGGAAGAGTCAAACAACACGGTCAGTGATATTCCCTCGGGAGCGGTCTTCTCCCACTTGTCCCGGTATTTGAGCAACACGTCCGAAAGACGGATGGAATCGGCTTCGCTCTTGCGGTTGACGGCCATGTAGATGCTTCGTCGTCCCCCCACACGGCCAATCATCACCGGTTCCTCCAGGGTCTCCTGTACCGTGGCCACATTCCGCACACGCACGATTCCCTGGGGGGTCGTCTTCAACGGCACCTCCCGGATATCTGCAGCAGTGGCCACGCGGGCCTGCACCCGGATCAGGTATTCCCCGCGATCCAGTTTCACAGTACCTCCGGGAATGTCCGACTGGCGTGCGCCGATGGCGTCCATCACCCGCGCCAGATTCAGGTTGTAGGCCCGCAGTTTCTCGGGGGATACTTCCACCCGTATTTCGATATTGCGCAGCCCCATGAGTTCCACGCTGGAGATGCCATTGACACGCTCGAGTTCATCCTGGATGTCCCTGGCAATCTGGCGGGTGGTCATTTCCGGCAATTCCGATTGCAGACCGAGCCACATGACCGGTATTTCAATGCGCCCCACCTTCACCACGGGTTTGTCCATGTCTGCAGGCAGATCGGAAATGCGTCCGATGGCAGCCTGGATGTCCAGACCCACGCGGGAAACCTCTTCTTCGGACATGCCCTCGTCCGTGGTGACCCGGATGGTGACCAGACTTTCCGCGGAAGATACCCGAACCTCGTTGATGCCCCGGATGTCCTTGATCTCCCTCTCGATCTTGATGCCGACCAGGCTTTCCATCTCCGCCGGGGATACCCCGGGATAAAAGGCCGTGATGGTGACGGTGCCCTGGGGCACCTCGGGGAAGACCTCCCGGGGCATGCGTCCCAGGGACATGTACCCTGCGATGAGCAGGAACAGGGTGATGAGGTTCATCAACACGGGCTGACGAACGGAGAAGGAAGCCAGACTCATGGATTTGCCTCCATGGAACCGCGGTCGGTGCCTTCCCCGTTGGAGGACGGCGCCGGGACCGGTTCCGCCGGTGCCCATGAGGCCGAGGATACGCTGTCTGCCAGGGCCCGGTTGATGTCGGTATCCACCAGATGGGCCCGCACGGGGGCCTTGTCCCGCAACTTGGTGTTGCCGGCGATGATGACCCGCACTCCCGGTTCCAGCCCGGAAGTGATTTCGTACCAACCCTCATAGGTACGTCCCAGGGTTACCTCCCGGGTTTCGGCCGGTCCCTCGGTCTGGTCATTCACACTATTGCCCGCCACGAAAACCAGCAGTTTGTCCATACGTTCGACCACGGCTTCCGCAGGGACAAAAATCCCTTCCACCGGAGTTTTTCCGATGGCCACCCGCAGGGTCATGCCGGAGAGCACCCACCACTTGCGCTGGAGGGGAATGCCGTTGTCTTCCCATTTGCCTTCCGGCAGGGGAACCTTGAGGACATTGGGGAACCGGATTTCCACCGGGAAGGCTCCCAGGGCCGGATCCTGTGCCGGACTGATGGCATGGATGGTTCCCCGGATCCGGCGATCAGGATAGGCCAGAGGAGCAAGGATGACCTCGGCACCCTGCTGGATGTGACGCACATCCAGTTCGGAAACACCCACAATGACCCGGATGGTGCTCAAATCCACCAACCGGTACAGGGGGGTGCCCATGTTCACGAAGTTCCCGACCTCCTGGAATTTCGCTGCAATTTCTCCCGTGAAAGGAGCGAACAGGGATGTACCTCCCAGGCTTTCGTCGATCTGGGACATCCCGGCCTTGGCCTGGCTCAGTTGGGTTTTGCGGGTGTTGAACATCAGTTCGGCTGTTTCCAGATCCCGCGCGGTGACGGCACCCCGGTCATACAGTTCCCTTACCTTTTTGAAATCACTTTCCGTCTGGGCCAGGGAGGTTTCGATCTCCTGCACCTGGGCAGCCACCTGGGTCCGGCGGGACCACAGTCCGATGCTGCGCACCCGTGCCAGGAGCCGTTTTTCCAGGACGGTTTCCCCTACTTCTGCGGGCAGGACGATGAGCCGTCCGGGTTGCTCCACGGAGAGCATGACCTCCCGCACGGGCTGGGCCTGGCCGGATACCAGGATCTCAGGAACGTAAGTCACCTTTTTTACTGTCATCACCTTGACCAGTGGCGCAGGCAGTTTTTCCATTTCCCCCGGTTTGGGAGGTTTTCCCCCGGGTCCCTTGCAGCCGGCAAATCCGGCAATGAGGAATGGAATCAACAGAAACATTTGGTGAATCGGTTTTTTTCCGTTTTCCATCATGGTGTCCCCCTGTTGCCGGCATTCGCCCTTTTTTGTCTTTGTTCCTTCCACCGGTCAAAGGCCTTGATTACCTCATCGTAAAAAAACTGGTGAAAGAGCATCATTTCCTCAATATTCTGGCGTGCATATTCGTTTGTGTTTTCCAGATCTTCCTTGAAACTGTGAAGAAAATCCCGCATGCCCAGAACGGCGTTCATCTTTTGCTGGAACATTTCCAGCATGAAGTTTTTCGGCAACCGGTACCTGTGTCCCCGTTTGCCGGGTGCCGCACAACGCTCCACCATGCCGAAATGGTCCAGAAGTCGCAGCATCTGGCTGATGGCCCCCTTGGAACCCCCGGTCAGGCGCATCAGATCCGCCGTGCTTTTTTCCGGCGGTTCCGCAAGGATCATGGCTGCATGCAGTTTGGCCGCCAGTTTCGGAAGGCCGAACAATTCCATCCGCACGGCAAATTCCTCAATCAGCAGTTCGAGCCCGGGGTCATTTGTTTTCAAAGTCATGAGGGTCTCCAGGGTTTGAATCAAGTGTAAAGGTTTTGTAAGTACAAAACGTTCCACTACATTCCAAACTCAGTAGCACCCGAAACGGTTTTGATCAAGGGAAAATTCCGCGTCACCAATATTTTTCCGGCCCCGGTGGAATTCTGGTCACAAAAATCTATGCGCGGGCCAGGATGGTGGGCACCACCTGGTCGGGCAGGGCGCCGGGTTTGGCGATCTCCACCTCCACGGCGCGGATGGCCGGGTGCAGATCCCGTATCCGGCGGGCCGCCGTTTCCGCCAGGGATTCCACGAGGGCGAAATGCCGTTCGGCGATCACCCGATCCAGGGTATCCAGAACCACCCGGTAATCCAGGGTGTTTTCCAGGTCGTCTTCGGCGGGGGAATCGCCAAGTTCCAGTTCCATTTCCAGCCGTATTGCCAGATGGAGTTCCGTCGGGTGAATCCGTTCCCCGGGCAGGCAGCCACAACGGGTCATGCGCCGGATGCCGGACAATTGAATGCCCCGGATCATCAGGAACCCTTTGCCGGAGCCACATGCAGGGCGGCTCCGTGAACCGCCAGGGCGGCTTCCATGAAACTTTCCGACAAGGTGGGGTGGGCGAACACGGCGTTGCCCACGGCCCTGGCGGTCAGTCCCAGTTCCACGGCCACCACTCCCTGGCCGATGAGTTCGGATACCTCGGCCCCCACCATCTGCACGCCAAGAATGACATCTGTGGAAGCATCCGCCACCACTTCGATGTACCCATCGGTATGTCCCCCGGCCAGGGCCCGGCCACAGGCGGCGAAGGGAAACCGCCCCGTGCGGACGGAAAAACCCTTCTCGGTGGCTTCGGCGGCACTCAGACCCACCACGGCCACCTCGGGATCGGTATAGGAAACTGCGGGGATGGCGTGGGCGGCATACACGGACGAGTGGCCGGCGATGTTTTCGGCGGCCACCTCCGCCTGGCGTGTGGCCCGGTGGGCCAGAAGCGGGGCTCCGGTGACATCCCCGGCGGCAAAGACATGGGGCACCTTTGTACGCATGTGGTTGTCGACCTCGATGAACCGGGCCGCCGGGTCGAGTCCCAGGGTTTCCAGTCCGATTCCCTCCAGGTTCGGTTTCCGGCCGATGGTGATCAACGCTTTTGTGGTGGTGAACGCCAGTTCCCCCTTTGCCGTGGAAACCACCGTGTGCACGCAGTTCCCCGTATTCTCCATCGAGGTCACCCGGGCTTTGGTGTGCACGGCGACCTTGCGTTTTTTCAGTGCCCGAAGCACCACCTTCACCAGATCCGGGTCGGTGCCGGGCATGCATTGATCCATGGCTTCGATGACGGTGACCTGGCAGCCCAGGGTAGCGAAAAATCCACCCAGTTCCAGACCGATTACGCCGCCCCCCACCACCAGCAGGCTTTCAGGGAGTTCCACGAGGTCCAGCGCGTGCCGGGAATCCAGGATGCGTTCGCCGTCCACCGGCATGGCGGGAATGGCCACCGGTACGCTTCCGGGAGCCAGAACCAGATTTTCGAAGACCACTTCGGATTCGCTGCCGTCTTCATGGAACATGCGGGCGGTGTGGGGATCCGTCAGGACAGCCCGGGCCCGGATCCAGCGGGTGCCGTTGAGTTTGAGCAACTGGGCGATCCCCCCCGTGAGTTTCTTCACCACGGAATTCTTGTATTCCACCACCTTCGCCAGGTCCACGGACAGGGCTTCTCCTCCGTTCACACCGAAGTCCCCGCCGTGTTTGGCATCCCAGTACCTGCGAGCCGATGAAATCAGGGTTTTCGAGGGGATGCAGCCCCAGTTCAGACAGACTCCCCCCACGTTGTTCATCTCGGCGACAATGGCCGGAATTTTCAGTTGTCCCAGACGGATGCCGGCGGCGTATCCGGCCGGCCCTCCGCCCAACACCAGGGTGTGAATGTTTTCCGTGTTCATCAAGAAGCCTCCGTTGTGGACGATCCGGGCCCATATGGTACCCGGCGGGTCGCAGCCCATTACTACCCCATCATCAGGCAGGGGTCCAGACATTCTTTGACCAGTGGACGCGATGCAGATAATGAGACCGGCCAGAAATCCTCAAATTCTGCAAGAGATTTCATGGAAATTTTGAAAAAAATTGCACGCAACGACAATGTGGGATAAAGTGGACACATGAGCGCTTTATCCTTCATCCCCTTCGGTCGTTATACGTTGCTTGAACCATTAGCCCGCGGCGGAATGGGCCAGGTGTATCTGGCGGTGTACGGGGAGCCGGGACTTGAAAAGTTCTGTGCCATCAAGAAGATTCTGGCTTCCTCCAACACCCCTGATGCCTTGCTTCGCTTCCAGTCCGAGGTGGAGATCTCCCTGCGCATGGCGCACGGGAATCTGGTCTCGGTGTTCGATGTCGGTGTCATCGGACAGGAAGCCTACATGTCCATGGAACTCGTGGAGGGCGAGAACCTGCGCACCATCTGGAACCAGTGCGCCCAGATGCGGGTTCCGTTCCCCCTGCCCGTGGTGGTCTATGCCATGAAGGAGGCGGCCCGCGGGCTGTCCTATGCCCATGGCTTCAGCAACCTCGGGTTGGTGCACCGGGACGTGAGTCCCCCCAACGTGATGTTCACGTTTTCCGGGGAGATCAAGGTCCTGGATTTCGGACTGGCCCTTTCCGGGCAGAACCGGCGTTTCACCAAACCCGGGATCGTGTACGGGAAGTTGCCGTACCTGGCTCCCGAGCAGGCGGCCGGAACCGAGATGACGGATCGCACGGACATATACAGTCTGGGTGTGTTGTTCTGGGAATTGATCACCGGAAGCCGCCTGTTCGAGCCGGGCAAGGAAGAGGACATGTTTGTCGAGTTGCGGCGCCGGTCCGCCGGTCCGTCAGTGAAACCCCCCTCATCCATGTGCGGTCGTGGGGATCCCCAGTTGGATGATCTGGTGCTGGGCATGCTGGAACCCAATCCGGCCGACCGGCCGTCGGCTTCGGATGTCGTGGCCCTGGCCAACACCTGGTTGGGATCCCATGCCCCGGGGACGGATTCCCGGGATGCTGCCGGGTTCATGCACGGACTTTTTGCCACGGAGCGACAGGAACAACTGCGGCACCGGGAACGGTTGCTGGTGGACTACAAGGCTTTTTTGGAGCGCAAGAAGGAACTGCACATCCGGGCGGGGGATCTCATTGCCCAGCGCTACCTCATCACCCGTATTCTCGGGGAAGGCGGCATGGGGCGGGTCTTCGAGGCCGTGCACCAGCCCCTGGGAAGACGGGTGGCGGTCAAGGTGCTCGAACCCAAGGGGTCCATGTCTCCGGATGAAGCGGCGATCCGCTTCGAGCGGGAGGCCAAGGCGGCATCGCGCATTGTGCATCCTTCAGTGGTGGAAGTGATCGATTACGGGTTCGTGGAAGGGGTCAAACCGTTTATCGTGATGGAACTCCTGGAGGGACACAATCTGGGGGAAATCCTGAGCACCGGACCACTGGCTCCGCATCGGGCCTGCAAGTACGCTTCCCAGATGGCCTACGGCATCATGGCCGCCCATGAAGCAGGGTTGATCCACCGGGACATCAAACCGGAGAACCTGCACCTGGTTCGGGATCCAGGAGGTGACGAACGCATCAAACTCATTGATTTCGGGATCGCCAAGTCCTTTTCCACCATGGACGAGGATCTGACCAGACCCGGAATCACCCTCGGTACTCCCGAGTATATTGCCCCGGAACTGTTGCTGGGTGAGAAAGCCACCTGCGCTGCGGACATCTACTCCTTTGGAGCCGTGGTGTTCGAGTTCTTCGCGGGTGTGCCCCCGTATCAATCAGATAATACCCAGACCATTATACAGAATAAAATAAAAGGTCTTCGCAGAAAACTCGCAGATGTGCGGCCGGATCTGCCGCCGGCCCTGGTGGAACTGGTGGAATGCTGCATGATGCAGGACCCGAAGCGACGTCCGCCATCCCTGCGGGAAACCGCCCAGCGTCTGGAATACTGGGCCCGTCAACTGGCCCCCGAACCCATGCAGGACCGCAGGCGCATCCAGGCACCGGTACACGCAAAACCGCGCAAGCCGGTTTCCGCCGAGGGAGGAAACTGGATGCCCGTGGCGCTGACCCTGACCGGGGTGGTGGTGTTCATCGGGGGGCTGGTTGCGGCGTCGCATTCCACGTCGCCCGAATGGAACGGTTTTCAGAAGGTGGCCGTACAGTCCCGGTTGCCGGAACCGAGCGTCAGACCCGAACCTGAACCGGCAAGGGTGGCCACGCTGGAATCGCAGGAACCTCCGAAGACGAACCGCCCTCCTGCCCGACGGTCCCGCGCAGGGTCCCGCGCACCGGACCGTGGGCCCGCCCGGAATCCGCAGAACCCCGAGTCACTCATGGCCGCTGCCGAACAGGCCCTGTCCTCCGGTCAGATTCCCCGGGCCTATGAACTGGCCCGCCGTGCATCTGCGTCCGGCGGTGGGGAAAAGGCCAGAAAACTTGAAGAAAAAACAAGGGAACTCCTGGGTCTGTAGCTTGCCCGGAATGCCGGAAAATGCTATCCATGTATGTTTCATGGAATTCCGTGACAGAACGGTTTTCCTGCATGACAACAACGATTGCACTGTTTCCGGAGGTAGCCATGCGCCGTATTGCCCTGCTGATTCTTCTCCTGACGGTTTCCTGCACTCCCATTGGCACCGGAAAAGACAAGAACAACAATAATGCAAACAATCTGAACAATATCAACAATCTGAACAATTTCAACAATGTGAACAACGGGAACAACATCAACAACCAGGGGAACCGCTGCACCCACCCGTCCGAATGCGAGCCATGGCAGACCTGTTCGGTGGGTGGATACTGTGTCAATCTGGACGGTCGCTGTTCCGGGGACGAATCCTGCGCATTCTGGCAGGTCTGTGGTCCCACCTGGTTCTGTGAAGTCCGTGAGGGGTACTGCGAAGACGAGGGCGACTGCGATCCCGGGGAAACATGCGGCGAAGACCACCTGTGTTTCCGTGCGGGACCTACCTCCTGCAACTTTACCTATGACACGGATTTTCCCCCTCCGGTGAATGGTGCCCTCAAGGGGAACCTTCAGGAAATGGTTCTGCAGGCAGCCTGGCCGGATCTGGACATGGGCCCCGTCGAGCACGGGGAACCGTCTCCTCCCTATTTTTGGCTGATGACACCTCCGCCCATTGACGGGATCATTCCCCCCCCCATCACCATGCCCGGATACTCCGACAACATGCCCCTGTTTTCCAGGGCCCAGGCGTGGAACGGACAGCGTCGTTGCTATGAAACCCCTTCGGGAGTGCGTGAACTCACCGAGGCAGAGGCATTCGACTTCTACCGGGACATCGTGCAGGTCACCCTGGGGGTCACCATGAATGTGGCCCCGAATTTCCGCAATGTCGTGGGAATCCGTGGAGCCTATCCCGGCCGGATATCCTGGCACCGCAATTCCCCGGATCATTTCAATGACACCCTGGTTCTCATGTGGATCGACTCCAACGGGGTCAAGAACGTCCGGGAATTTCCTGTCAATACGGACACCGGGGACAACAACTACACTTCCACCAGTTCGTTGCTTCCCAACCGGTTGTACCGGTACAAGAACGGCTGGCACAGGGATTACAATGCCCTGTCCATGAACGAGCACGCCTTCAATTACGAGTACAACACCGCTGACGATGCCAACGCCAACGGCCACTGGGACTGCGACCGCAACGGCTGGCTGAACACCGGATCCACGCTGGACTACATCCGGGTGGGATCCGCCCACAACATCCATATGGGTTCCATGAACGGTCCACTGGGAACGGCCCGGGTCGCCGGCTGGAGCGCCGGTTGCCAGGTGATTCCCGGCATGGCCAACTGGACGGCCTTCATCAACCACGCATGGACAACCTCCGGTGCCCGGGTGGACTACTGGCTCATCGACGCAAGGGATATCGACAAATCCCTCTGGGGACAGTCCTGCGCGCCCGATGGCTCCCATGAATGCCCCTTCAGGGTGACTTCCTTCCCGTATTCCCATTCCCATACCACGGTGGGCGGACAGAGCCGGTTTGGCGTCTACAACTGCTCCACAGCCAACGAGCAGGGACCGGAAATCGTGTACGAGGTGAAGGTTCCCACCCATGGTACCCTCCATGTGAGCGTGGATTGCGTGGAGCCGGTGGACATTGACGTGCACCTGCTGGTGATGGATGATCCCCGGGCCTGCCTGACCCGGGCCCACATCAGTTTCACCCGCAAGGTGGTTCCCGGCCGCTACCTGGTGGTGGCCGACACTTTTGTCAGTTCCAACGGTACCATCAACAGTGGCCCCTACACCCTCAACATCAATCTGACGAACTGATCCGGCGAAACGGGTAGTCAGTTCTTTTGTAAAATGCAAATATCCCAGTCAACAAAGGTGCAGGACATGTTCCAGTTGACCGCCAGGTATTCGAATGTACGGCGGGAGAAAAAGCGGATGTGGGTGAAATCTTCCCGGTAGCGCCATTGCATGAACTCCTCCGGCCCGGGCCTGAAGCGGGTCATGATTCCCAGATGGCCCCCGGGGCGCAAAAGGTGCATCCAGCGGCGCCATTCCCTGCCGGGATCGTGGAAATGTTCGATGGATTCGGTGCAGGTGATGAAATCATAGGTTCTTTCCAGTGCATCCAGATCCGGGGCAAAGAACGGATCATACAGGGTCATCCGGTGTCCGGCGGTTTCCAGAAGCAGGTGCAAAGCCGGCCCGGGCCCGCATCCGAAATCCAGCCCCTCCTGGGGAAATTCCCCGAGATGCCTGCAGAATGGAACGGCGAAGCGGCTCAGAAATGCCCGGTAACCCTCATCATCTGGCGAATTGTTGTGGGTTTCATAGCGGGCCTTTTCCTCTTCGGGATTCGGTAGTTGTTCCGGCGGAACGAACACCAGGTCGCAGACCGGACACAAATGATAGTCCCGGGTCCGGTCCCGCCGGAAAAAACCGGTGTCCAAAGAGTCACACAGGGGACAACGGAGAAGGGAAGGGTGTTCCATCGAAGGCACACCCACAGGAAACCAGAACCCGGGCTCCCTGTCAAATCCCGTGGTGTGTTTGCCAAAGGGCAAACGAATTATGAGCGCTGAGGGATAATCGGGATCCAGTGCCGGTTGCGCAGAAACAATGGAAATGTGCCTTTATTGTGGTACACACGTGCCACGGTCATCGCATT
>CAZTZR010000082.1:0-17435 GCA_964618145.1 uncultured Kofleriaceae bacterium | reverse complement strand
GGACGCTGTTGTGTTATAAGGGCGATGGAGGGATGTCCGAGGCGGGGTCGGATGGTTTTTAACTAACGAGAGCGGGGACCCACACGCAGGATGCCCATACGACCCCGCCGGATAACCCTGTATCGCCCATCCTTCAACGGTCCTATCTCATCCACCGTAGGTGCCAGGACCACCTTGCCGGTGGGATCCAGCAGCCCCATGCGTCCATGACTGCACGGCACATGGTCCACATCCACACAGGGTGCGTGAAGCCGGAAACGGGCCACCTTCCCACTGAACGGCGAAATCCACGCATGCACCGGCGCCACCAGCACACGTCCCTGCCCATCCACCAACCCCCAACGCATTTCCCCACCTTCCACCTGCACCCAGACCCGGGCCACCTGGTCCTCAAACGCACAAACCCCCGCAAAACGGTCGGGTGCCACCACTTCCGCCTTAGCCTTCATGTCATACACCCCGGCGAATCCCTCGCGCCAGACACGCACCTGCCCGGAACCAAAGTCGCTGTAGGCACCGCAATCGTCCATCTCATGCTCCCTGGGCTCGGGTTCCACCCGCTCATACACCATGGGAACCTGAACGACACCCAACCGATCAATGACCCCCTCCTCCTTGCATCCCAAGGCCGGGTGGGGATCACACTGCCGGCTGACGATGAAATACTCCCCCCGGCGGACTGCCTGAATCCGCTCGAACGGACCCGCCAGAACAGCAGCGCCCGATTCGTCATAGGCAATCCATTTCCCCTTCCCGCAAATACGACGTCGCGGCATGGCCGGGCGCGTGGGAACCTCCACAGAATCGGGTTTGGGATATTCGCACCCGTGATTCGCCCAGATGATGTCGGTCTCAAACGGCAATTCAGGTTCCCCGGGCACCGGAAGCGCCACATCCCGCTTCCACGGAGCGAGCGTATCCCCCTTTGCCGGTTTCCAGTCCACCAGCGCCGACTTCCCGTCTTGGACGGCTTCCCTGTCCCGCTCCCGGTAGAAAAACAAACGTTCCCCATCTTCTCCCTGCAGAGCCAAACCGCACAATGAAGGGCGGATCCAGGCCACGTCCAACTTCGGCTTCACCACCGTTTTCCCCATGTGGTCACGGATTCCCCACACACCGTCCTGCATGAAAGGACTCCACCGTCCGCCCGTCTCCACCCCGGACCCCGGCACCCCCCCGTCATGCTCCGGACAATCCTCCGGCAACACAAAGCCACCCGGGCCCACCCCGGGAACCCGCGCCGGCACCCGAATCCGACCCTGGCGGTCCAGACGACCCTCCAGATCAAACACCATCACCTTCGCACCCCCTTCATCCGGCTCCCGCACTCCCGTGAACCACGCAGGGAACAAATGAACCTGCATGCCACACGCGGCACAGTGCCCCTTGCCACCCCCCGGACGACAGGCGACACCCCCCCACAAAACCACCAACCACAAAACCAGAACCGCGGCCCCACATACCGACCGCATCTTGCCGCCAACCAGAACCGCGGCCCCATATGCCGACCGCATCTTCCCGCCAACCATACGCGCGGCCCCATATGCCGACCGCATCTTCCCGCCAATACAACCAGAAAATGTCAACTTTTCCATGGTACTCTTTCAGAATTGGGAAACCGTCAGATCCAGCAATGTCAGCGGCAGCCAGGCCCGGATGACCCACATCTGATCGTACTGACTGACGTAGTACTGGTTCATGTTCACGCCTTCCAGGGCGTCGAGCAGCGTACTCAGGTTCGGCCGGAAGTAATAGTTCCGCCGTCCCATGGTGATCGCATACAATCCGCTGGGCTCCCGGATGATATGCGAAACCGGCGTTCCGGACCGCAAATGTATCAAGGATTTCGGACTGGTCACCGGCTGCACCTGGGCCGATACCGGCCTTGCCGTCTGGAACCCCCCCCGGAACCAGTTTTCCTGAAGGGTCTGGTTCACCCGGAACGAATATTGGTAACTGTAGTAATACTGGCTTTGGGTGCCCATGCGCTTGGCCGGCACCCACGCCTTGAAACGCATGTCATAATCCGACACCACGGCGATCTCCACCCACCCCGCCGTCTCGCTTTCCTTCTTGAAATATGCCTTTTCCAGCAACGTGGCCACCACCACCTGGGAATTGCGATCCGCATACAGTGGCCCCGGCTCGCACTCGAAAACAAAACGGTTCCACCGGCTCTGGTACCTGTAATTGATGTGCGTGTTCGACTCGAACCGGATGCCCACCCGTCCGGCCGGCACCCAGATGCGCACCGGCGTGTGGTGATGGACATCCACTTCCATCATATCCCCCACGGTGCGACGGGGAAAAACCATCAACCCCTGGTTGACCAGTCCCCGCGGATTCTCATCCCTGGGGCCCGAGTAGAACAGCGTGTTTGCATTGATGATGAACGACACACTCTTGCGCGGCACCCAGCCTTCCAGCACGAAAGGCTCCAGAATCGCCACCTTGTGCCATTCCCCCTTGGTCTCCAGCAGAAATGCGGGCAACCCCCGGGGCACCTGCAGCAGCCGCGTGCCGGACGGTGCGTCATACAACTCCGCTCCCAGGTGAATGTTCCCCTGCGCACTGACAGCCGGCACCAGCACCCGCTGGGGCTTTCCGGCCGCCACCTTCTCGATGCGTGCAATCTCGGATACCTGTTGCGGCATCCACAAACCCAACAACAACAAAAACCACATACTCAGGACCTCACATGGAAATTCCCGGAATGACATACCGAGCCGCCCACCATGTCCACCAGGAAGAAACGACCCCAAAACGACGGACCCTCACAAAAAGTGAGCACCCGCACGTCCGCGGTCCATACCGGTTGGCCCGAAACACACGGCGGCACCCACATGAGCAGGCGGGCCGGACCGCAACTCTGGCGCCGGGTGGCCAGCACATCCTGATACTCCTGGTTCAACTCCAGAATGCTCATGATGCGCGCCCGTTCCGCCTCCTGGAACCGGTTCTTCCAGGGCGACAAAAACTCCAGTTTGCGGACCTCTCCGGCCATGTTCATGTGCAGCAGGTAACTTTCGTCGGCAGCAATGTCCTCAAAATCATGCACGTCAAACTCGGGCCATTCATTCTTCGGAGCGATCTCCCGACGTCTCAACTGGATCTCCCTTTGGGCGTGGGCAAACGATTCCGGCGTATAAAAACCCAACAGGCGTCCGAACAACCTGCTGCTGGGCAACCGGTGGTCCCAATCCATAATCAGGGCGATCTGATGATAATCCTTGAGGGGAAACGGAAACAGATCCGGCAGGTTTTCCACTTTGTCCTCCATGTCAAAGACCGGAAGATTCTGGTAGTTCAACCGCGGATGAACAACGATGTTTTTCTTCAGTTTCAATACAAGTGGCGCCTGCATTCGGTTCCCCGGGGAGGGATGTTAACCCAAAACGGCACCCTGTTCAATGGTTTGTCTTGCGCGATTGGCACTTCGGATCACCTGTGCTACACTCTGCACGGGTCGATTCCGAAGGAGGCAGTGCAATGAAAAAACAATTCACCATACAACCCGTACGCGGTTCCCAATCCAGGTTACCCACCATGGGACGTCTGCCCATGGTCGGTCTGGCCATGACTTCCGGCGTGTTGCTGGGCAGTTGCCATGTGGCGCTCCAACAGAATTCCGACGTCTGCACCCCCGGCGACGCGGTGTGCCGCAACTCCGATGTGCTGGTGCGCTGTGACGACAATCACGTGCGCGAAATCATCAACTGTGCGGACTTTTGCGTGGCCAACTACGGTCCCGATTACGTCAGCCGGG
Organism: uncultured Kofleriaceae bacterium; assembly: GCA_964618145.1. GTDB lineage: Bacteria > Myxococcota_A > Polyangia > HGW-17 > HGW-17 > HGW-17. The sequence continues at coordinate 13,669 of CAZTZR010000082.1, read as the reverse complement.
GCTGCGACAGCACCAAGCCGGACAACCCCTGCAACTGCAAATACGACGCCATCGACGGCATGATCGCCGAGTGCTATCCCAACGAACGGTGGTGCGCAGGACCCGACTCCATCACCTGGTGCAACACCGACAATAACGAGTGGGGGCATCTGGAAACCATCAACTGCTCCCAGTACTGCCACCTGACTTATGGACCTGATTATTACTCCTGGGAAGGCTGTGACGACCAGAACGCGGAAAACCCCTGCCAGTGTGTCTATGACATCATTGATGGAATGTTCGCTGAATGCCTCCCGGGGGAAGTGGAATGCGCCGGCAACGGACAATTGGCCGTCTGCACCGAATCGTACTATTTTGAATACCGCAACTGCGCTGATGTGTGCGTGGAAACCCGCGGGGAAGGTTCCGTCTCCGAGGGTTGCTCCGATGACAGCCAGGATAACCCCTGCCTCTGCACCGAAGACTGATTTTTCGTCCCCGGATTCCACCTCCCGTATTGACCGAAACAGGCAAAAGGAGTAGGGATGTGTGCCGGAGGTATCCATGCAGGCAACCCGCCGACCCGTGGTGGCTGGCCGTTTCTATCCCGCCCATGAAAAACAGTTGCGCCGTCAGATCGACGGCATGCTGGCGCTGGCCGAACCCTTCGATGCCAACCCCGTGGCGGCCGTGTGCCCCCACGCGGGAATCGTCTACTCGGGCCCCACCGCCGGTCGACTCGTCGGTGCCTTGTCCCCCCTGCCGGACACCATCGTGGTCCTCGGACCCAACCACACAGGACTCGGGGCCCCCGTGGCCATCGACACCCATGACCAATGGGAGACCCCCCTTGGCGCCGTGCCCGTACACACCGCCTTGCGTGACGCCCTCCTCGACAACCACGGCGATCTCTTCACCGCCGATGCCCGGGCCCACCAGCGGGAGCACAGCATCGAAGTCATCCTGCCTTTTTTGCAGTGCCAGGGACAAAACTTCCGGTTTCTCCCCATATGCCTCGGTTTTGGCGACTACGAACGTACCGTGGCCATCGCCGATGCCCTCTTTTACACCCTGAATCAGGTCGCCAACGGCCGGTTTCTCGTGCTGGCCTCCTCCGACATGAGCCATTTTCACCCGGAACCCGAGGCCCGGAAACTGGACCACACCGCCCTGGCCCCCCTTTTGCGCATGGATCCCCGGGAAACCTGGGAAACCGTCCTGTTCGACGACATCTCCATGTGCGGGGTCATCCCGGCGGTCACCGCCCTGTCCACGGCCCTGTCCGCCGGCGCACACACCGCCAGACTCATCCATTACACCACCTCCGCGGACGCCTCCGGGGACGGATCCTCCGTTGTCGGCTACGCCAGTCTGGGATTTTTTGCATGAACGCATTCAACCGCACCCTGTCCATTTTGCTGACCCCCCTGGACCGCCTGCTGGCCAAACTCGTCGGCAAGGGTTTTGGCCTCAAGGACATCTTCACCCTCATCAACCTCGCCGGCGGCACCGCCGGAATCTACCTCGCCATGCTGGGACATCCGGTGCGGGCCTCCTATGCCATCCTCCTCGGATTCATCGTCGGTGACTCCATGGACGGCTACGTGGCACGCCTGACGAACCACTCCAACCAGTTCGGCTCCGACTTCGACACCATCACCGACCACCTGGCCCAGGGCATCGCCCCCGCCTTTGTCGTCTACGCCCACCTCGCCCCCCACAACCTGGCCCTGGGGCTATCCATGGCCTTTTTGCTCATATCCGCCGGCAGCATCCGCCACGCCCGCAACACGGCAGTTCCCTTTTCCTACAAATTCTGCTGGAAGGGCCTGCCACGCCCCATTGCCACCATGTTCCTGTTCGCCCTCTACAACGGGCGTCTGGTGCACCTGCTCCCGGGTGCACACTGGTGGCTTGCCGGACTGACCGTTGTCACGGCCGCCGGCCTCCTCACGGACTTCCCCTTCGTGAGCCACCATGGCCGCCGCCTGCAACTCTGGGTCGTGGGAATCGTGCTGTTCGCCTATGTCACCGCGATTGCCCAGGCCCTGTTCTACCGACGCTTTTTCTGGGAGTTTCTGCTCCTGTACATGTGTGCCTACATCTTCTTTGGCTGGATCGTCCTGCATCCGCAGGAACGCCAGGATTTCCGGGCCGCCGCCCGGAAATGGCGCCAGGCCCTGGAAGACGGCCCCACCCCACAGGAAGGATCCTGACATGTCCGATTCATTTCTGGTGGCCCAGATCACCGACATCCATTTTCCCGTGCCCAGCGCGTTCCGCGCACGGGATCTGCTCTCCAAACGCATCACCGGAGCCATCAACCTGCTGGTGTCTTCCCGACGTTCCTTTCGGCCCCACCTGCTCAAGAGCCTGCTTTCGCACCTGCGCTCCATCGGTGTGAACCACCTGGTTGTCACCGGCGATCTGGTGAACCTCGCCTACGCCGAAGAGTACCTGCGGCTTCGGGCGCAACTCGAAGAGAGCGGCTTTTCCCCCGACGAAGTCAGCCTCGTTCCGGGAAACCACGACCTGTACCTGCCCGAGAGCCTGCATCAGGAGACCTTCTGGGAAAACCTGGGGCCCTATGCCTGGGCCGCCGGCCCCGATGACTACCCCACCGTGCGGATGGCCGGTCCCCTGGAAATCATCGGCCTGTCCACCGCCATCCCCACCCACCTGGGACTGGCCTACGGCGAAATCGGCGAAGCCCAGATGACGAAACTCGAAGCCCTTCTGAAGAAAAAACCCGTCGGCCTGCGGATGGTGCTCATCCATCATCCCCCCTATCCCGGTCCGGACACCTGGCATGACGGACTCGTGGACGGCTCCCGGCTCCGTCGCCTCTTCTGGAAATACGGCGTGGACCTGATCCTGCACGGCCATGAACACGTGGACGTGGAAACCAGCATTGACGGACCCGCCGGTCGATCCATTCCGGTTCTGGGCACCGGTTGCGCCATCCTCGATACGCCCGATCCCGCCGTGCGGGCCCGGGCCCGGCTCTTGCGCTTTGAAGATGGAAAACTTTCCCGCCACTGGACCATTGTTCACGATGCCGACTCCGGCCACTGGAAACCGCCCACGGGCATGATCATTCCTCAAAGCCCCACCGGAGTCTGACCCCATGAGTGACACATCCGGAACGTCCACACCCGAATCCGTCCCCGCGATAAAAAAGGCACCGTCGCCCGTCCGGCGTCACCGCATGATCATGCTGGTACTGTGGTTCCTCCTGCTGGGCGGACTGGGGGCCGGCTTTGCCTCCATCCACCGGGATTCCCTGCGCCGGGAACGCCAGGTGGTGGAACTGGCCTTAAGCCATCCCCAGGGGGTGCCCCTGCCCGATCCCGCCACCTTGTCGGATATCCTCAAACAATGCGAACAGGCCGCCCGCAACAATCCGTCCAGCCCGAAAGCCTGGTCCATCTGGGCTTTGACCCACGCCCAGGCCGTGCTGTTCCTCGGCGAGGATCCCGCCGAATACAACCGTATCCAGAGTGTGGCCACCGGCCTTTTCAACCGTCTCGGCTGGCCGAACGTGGATTCCGAAAGCCGCATGCGCCTTTTGGCCGCCCGCAGTTTTGCCCGCACCGCCCAGGCCTCCACGCGACCCGAACTCCAGGAGAACTTCTACGAATCCCTGCGCGCCTGGGACATGTGGCCCGACTCTCCACTACTTCACCATGCGGTACTGTGGGCCGCCGCCAATGCGGGTCATGACGCCTACGTGGAGAAGCATCCCCCTCCCCCGGAGGACCCACTGTTTTTCCCCTTCACCCTGGATCGTGCCCTGGCCCGGGAAGACAAAGATACCGCCACCCGCATTCTGGAACAATGGAAACGCCAGGCCCCCCACCACCCCATGGTGCGGCTGGCCAACGCCTGGATGAACTGCGAAAGTGGCGAGGGTTTTGACACACCGTATTCCTTCCCGGTACTGGAATCCTGGCGCAACCTCGTGCGGGCCTGTTCCCTTCGCTCCACCCCGGAAAAGGCGCTTGAACACCTGGAGCGTGTACAACTGGTGGAACACGAGGCCGTAGTGCTGGGGGTGATGCAACTGGCGCTGGAGTTGCACGCCACCCACCTGTACAGCCACGTGAAAAACGAAGTGACCAAGGCCCGGACCATCCCCGAATCCCGGGCCCGGGCCATGGATGCCCTGGAAAAAATGCTGCTTCTGGAACCCCGGGCGGCCTTTTCCCTCTATGCCGATATGCCCGTACGCACCGATCCCCATGCCGTGTGGGCCGCTCTTCTTGCGGGGGACCCGCATACCGCCCGGAAATGGTCCACGGAAATGGCCGGCGCCGACAAACTGCCCGATCTGTTCTTCCAGGAATCCTTCACCAACGCGGATCTCGCCCAAATCGACGCTTTCGTTCAGCAAACTGACGACACACGGCGCCCCTTGTACAAATTGTTCCACGCCATCGCCTCCCTGCAGGTGGCCGCAACTCATGAACCCGGCACCGAGGAACACGAACGCCGCCACCAGGCCGTCCTGGCCAGTCTGGATGGCCTCGAGCAGTCCTCGTTCACCGCCACCCTGCGGGCGCAATCCGCCTTCGCCCTGCGAAGGATGGCCGAAACCGAAACCGCCTTCTCCCGGATCTGCGGGACAACCGCCTTTTCCTCCCCATCCCTGGGAGATTGCCACATCGACCAGGTTCCCATGCAGACCCTGGATCTGTTCCTTCGGGTTCTTACTGCCGAAGAAGGCCTTCCCTCCGTGGATTATCCCCTGGGTCGGGATCGCCTGGAGCATTATTTGCCCCTGTTTACCGGCCCGCAACGTTTGTCCGAAGCCACGGCGCTGTTCTGGAAACTGCGCTTTTTCCGCTTTACCCTGCGGGCGTTCCCCGGCCAGAGCAAGGCCATTGAAGAAAAAATCCAGACCCTGGATCTCGCCCCCGCCCAGGACAATCCCGAAACCCTCACGGAAGCCGCCCTGTTGTTCCTCACCCTGGGACAGTTTCCCCGGGCCGCCTCGTTCATCAGCCGCATTCCCGCCGACAACATCGAGGCCGCCCGCCGGTTGTCCTGGCATTATCTGGTCATCGTCAGCCCCAAGGACGCCCTGCGCCTCCTCGATCCCGTCCTGCGCCGCACGGATCTGTCGGCTTCCACCCGCTTGGTCCTGCGTACCAAGGTGGCCGAAGCCCGCATGCAACTGAAAGAAGACGTACGCGAGTTGTACGAGGAACTGTACCGTCTGGATCCCTGCCCGGAAATGGCGGTAGCCACCCTCCGCGCCTACCTGGTCGTGGGCCGGCGCGAGGACTGCCCCCGGATGCAGGCGCTCACGCAATCCTTCCGGGAACCGCCCCCCGATCTCGTTCAGGCATCAGCCGATGTAAAAAAATTCTGTGGCGAATGAATTCTTTCCCCGGGTACCCCCATCTTCTTTCTTGATCCCCGGGAAAGATTCGTGTATGGGAATTCCAGCTGACGTTCAAACAGCTTGTTCGTATCCGGCGGACAATGCAATTTATACATCAACCCTTTTTTCGAAAGTTGGTAAGGAAACATGACAGAATTCAATTACGAAAACGAGTGGAAATCCCATAACCCCTGGGAATTCATCCCCGAAAAACTGAACATCGGCTATGCTTCCACCGACGCCGTGTGTGACCGGGGCATGGGCGAATCCGTTGCCATTTACTGGGAAAACAGCAAAGGCGAAAAGCGCCGGGTCACCTACAACGACCTGCGCCGGGAAACCAACAAGTTCGCCAATGCGCTGACCAAACTCGGTTTCGGTCGCAATGACGTGCTTTTGCTCCGCGTCAGCAACCAGGTTGAATTTTACGTCATGGCCCTGGCCGCCACCAAGTGCGGCGGCGCCTTCATCCCCTCTTCCACCATGTTCCGGGAAAAGGACATCCTGTACCGCTGCAACGACGCCAATGTGAAAATCATCGCCACCACCCCGCAGCTGGTGGACGTGGTGGATGCCATCCGCGACGAGGCTTCCTCCCTGGAACACGTCATCGTGTTCGACTACCTCGGGGAGACCACCGACAACCCGAAACACCTGAAGTATCACGAACTGATGGCCGAAGCCTCCGAAGAATTCACCTGCGCGGACACCCGCAACGACGATGTCGCGTTCGTGGCCTACACCTCCGGCACCACCGGCGACCCCAAGGGCGTCGTGCATTACCACCGCTACGGCCTGGCGTACGAATACCTGGCCCGCTACTGGTTCCACTATGATGCGCCGGACGTCATCGCGTGTCCCGCCGAAGTGGGCTGGCTTCTGCCCGTGTCCTCCTCGTTCCTGTATGCCCTGCACCGGGGCATGGGTATCGTGCTGTATCACGAAATGGGCGCCTTCTCCCCCGAGAAGTGGCTGGAAATGTTCCAGACCTACGGCATCAACGTGTTCATCGGCACCCCCACCATGTACCGCATGCTCCTGAAGGTCGAAGACGCCGAGACCCGCTTTGATCTCTCCAAATGGCGCGAAGGCACCAGCGCCGGCGAACCTTTGACCCCCGACACCATGGAACAAGTCAAACGCCGCTTCAACATCACCATCCGTGACGGCATCGGCATGAGCGAATGCATGGTTTACGTCCACAACTGCCTGGGTATGCCCATTTTCCCCGGCTCCTGCGGCCGCCCCGGCCCCGGCATTGTCATCGAACTCATGGAAACCCCCGATGACGAAGACGAAGACTTCAAACTGGTTCCCGTCAAGGACGGCGAACCCGGCGTGCTGTGCGTGAAGATCGATTCCCACCCCGGTATGATGAAGGAATACCTGAACAAGCCCGATGCCACCGCCGAAGTCTTCCGCAACGGCTGGTTCTACACCGGCGACGTGCTGCGCAAGGATGAAAACGGCTACTTCTGGTTCATCGGCCGCGCCGACGACGTCATCAAGGCTTCCGGCTACCGCATCAGCCCGTTCGACGTGGAGAGCGCCCTGATGAGCCACCCGGCCGTGTTCGAAGCCGCCGCCGTGGAAAGCCCGGACCCCCTGCGTGACAAGGTCGTCAAGGCATTCATCGTGCTGCGCCCCGGTCAGACCGAAAGCCCCGAACTGATCAAGGAACTGCAGAATCACGTGAAGAACGTGTCCGCACCCTACAAGTACCCCCGCAAGATCCAGTTCGTCAACGAACTGCCCAAGACCCAGTCCGGCAAGGTCAAGCGCAAACTGCTGCGCCGCATGGAATTCGAAGGCACTCCCTGGCAACTCTAGGCCCCTTTGGCAGGCATCCTTCGACCCCTTGCGGACCCGGACACCTGCGGACCCGTCATCATGAACCGATCCCGCCGATTCATCCTCTGGTTTTCCTATTTCATGACATCCAACGCACTGTTTTTTCCGGTGGGATTCCTCAGTGCCCTGTACTGGATGAATACCACGCCGGTGTCGCACCTGTTGATGGGTTCCGTGGCGGTTTCCCTGGGGTTTTCCGCCCTGTTTGCCACATCGAAGTATCGCAAACTGCGCTTTGTGCAGCTTTCCCTGGATTTTTCCAACTTCGAGAAACCCACGGTGTTGTGGCTCGAACGCGAACTGAACCGCATCGGTTACCGGATCGGATCCGGCAACCGGATCTTCTCGGCCGGCTTCCGGGCCGATTATTATCTGGCACCGGACATCACCGTCACCTGGGAAAATGATCTCTGCACTCTGACTGGACCCGCGTTTTACGCCAGAAAAATCGCAAAACGCCACAAACGCGCCGAAAAACGGAATTTGCGAAAAATACGTCAATCGACCGATAGTACCCCGGACCAATCCGCGGTACACCAATAGAGTCACAGAGGATCACCTTACCCCCGCTGTGAATGGAGGTTCCCCATGAAAATGATGAAACGTCTGCGCGGAGAAACCAAAGGTCAGGGTCTGACCGAATACATCATCATCGTTGCCCTGATCGCCATCGCCGCCATCGGCGTCGTGACCCTGTTCGGTGACAACATCCGCAAACTCTTCGGTGGCGCCGCCAACTCCCTGTCCGGTGACACCAACGTCACCCCCGAGACCAGCGCAGCCAAGTCCCATCACAAGGATGTCCGCACGCTCAAGACCTTCGGACAGATGCAAGAAGGCAGATAACTTCCCAACTTGCCCGCGTCCGTCTCCCTTCATTTCATCCTGACAGCCACCGCCACGGTGGTCATGCTGGCCATTGCCACCGTGACCGACCTGCGATCCCGTGAAATTCCCAATCCCCTGGTAGCCGCCGGAACCCTGGCCGGACTGATCCTCTGGACCGTCTTTGCCGGCACCTCCGGGCTGGTCAACGCCGCCATCGGATTCGGCGTCGGCCTCGGTGTCTTCTTGTTCATGGCGGTTCTGGGAGCCATGGAAATGGGGGACGTCAAACTCATGGGAGCCCTGGGAGCCCTCCTGGGGTGGCCCTGGGTTTTGCCGGCCCTGGTGCACGTGGTCATCGCCGGCTTTTTCTTCGCCATCTTCTGGGTCATCCGCCAGGGACAACTTTCCCGCACCTTCAAAAACCTGTGGATCGCACTGCGCACCTGGCTGACCCCCGGAAAAAAGCGCGTGACCCTGGACGAGTTGCCCACCACGCCTTTGCCCTACGGCGTGGCCATCGCCCTGGGGGGCGTCTGGACCCTGGCAGCCATCCTGTTTCCCCGCCTGAATCTGCTCTCGAACCTTTTTGTCCCATAATGCGGGTCGCAAAAATCCGCGGATTGTGTCAGATTCGCATTCCAACTGCGTCTTGTTCCTCCGGAGGTGCCCATGTTCAAGTTCATTCACGCCGCCGACATCCACCTGGACAGCCCCTTGCGGGGTCTTTCCCGCTATGAATCGGCTCCCACGGAAGCCATCCGCAACGCCTGCCGCAGGGCCCTGGAAAACCTGGTGGATCTCGCCATCGCCGAACAGGTGGCCTTTGTCCTCATCGCCGGGGATCTCTACGACGGGGACTGGAAAGACTACGGCACCGGCATCTTCTTCGGCAAACAGATGGGCAGACTCGCGAAACACGACATCCGGGTGTTCGCCGTGGCCGGCAACCACGATGCCGTCAACAAGATGACCCGGGGTCTGCAAACCCCCGAAAACGTGAAGTTCCTTTCCGACCGGAAAACCGAAACCGTCCTCCTCAAGGATCTTCAGGTGGCCATCTCGGGCCGCGGTTTCCACACCTCCCACATGGATGAAAACCTGGCCGCCACCTTTGAGCCCGCCAAAAAGGGCTTCTTCCACATCGGGCTGCTGCACACCAGCCTGGACGGCCGCGAGGGCCATGCCTCCTACGCGCCCTGCTCCCCCGATGACCTGCGCTCTTCCGGTCACCAGTACTGGGCCCTGGGACATGTCCACCGCCGGGAAATCGTGTCCGAACACCCCCACATCGTGTTCCCCGGCTGCATCCAGGGCCGCCACATCCGGGAAACCGGTCCCAAGGGATGCATGCTGGTCACCGTGGACAACGGGGAGGTCGCCCACCTGGAGTTCGTGCCCCTGGATGTGTTCCGCTGGTCCCTGTGCGAGGTGGATCTCACCGATGCCGAAGACCTTCGCGAGATCCACAAGCGGGTACGCCACATCACCACCCGGGAACTCAAGGCCGCCGACGGGCGTCCCCTGGCCATGCGCCTGCACCTGGGCGGCAGTCTCCTGATGGCCGGGGAACTGGCCGCCCGGCCCGATGAACTGGAAAACGGGTTGCGGGCCCTGGCCGCCGAACTGGCCGGCGACGAAATCTGGATCGAACGCATGGAAAACCGCACCACCTCCCGGCTGGATCCCGCTGCCGTGCTGGCCGATGGTTCCCCCATGGCGCAACTGCTTCGGGACATCATGCACCTGCCCGACACCCCGGACGGGATCGAGGGACTGCAGGAAATCATTGACGAATTGCTTCAAAAGACTCCGTCCGAAACCTTTGGCGCCGACAACGGCCTGGACCTGCAGGACCCGGCCACCCTGGCGCGGCTGGTCCAGGAGGCCAAACACCTGCTCATCGGGCGGCTGCTTTCTTCCTCAGGAGGTGGAAAATGAGAATCGACCGACTGGATCTTCTCGCCTGGGGTCCGTTCACGGACCACGTCCTGGATCTGTCCGCCGGACAGTTCGGCCTCCACCTGATCCACGGGGACAACGAAGCCGGAAAAAGCACCACCCTGCGGGCGCTCATTGCCTGGCTCTTCGGCATCCCCGCCCGCACGGGGGACAACCACCTCCACGACAACAGCCGCTTGCGCATCGGCGGAAAACTGCGCGCCGCCGACCAAAGGGAACTGGAGTTCATACGCAAGAAGGGGAACAAGAACACCCTGCTGAACCCCGGCGACCAAAAACCCATGGAAGATGCCTCTCTGGCCGCGTTTTTGCCCCCCGGCCTGGATGAAACCCTCTTTTGCAAACTCTGGGGCATTGATCATGAACGCCTGGTTTCCGGCGGGAATGATCTGCTGGAACAATCCGGGGACCTGGGACAGGCCCTGTTCAGCGCGGCCACCGGCACCGCCAACCTGCGCACCATTTTGAAGGAACTTTCCGCGGGGGCCGACGAACTGTTCAAACCCCGCGCGTCCAAGGCCACCGTGAACCACGCCATCTCCGAATACAAGAATGCCATGAAGACCCTGCGGGAAACGAGCCTGCCCATCTCCGAATGGAAAAACCTGCAAAAGGAACTCCAGGAGGTCCTCGAACACATCCGCCAGGTGGATCTGTCTTTGGCGGAAAAACAGAAAATCCTCAGTCAACTGGAACGGATCCGCCGGGTACGCCCGGGTCTGGCCCAGCGCCGCAACCTTCTGGCCCAGTTGGAAAACCTTTCGGACGTCATCCTTTTGCCTGAAGATTTCACCCGGAAAGTCCAATCGGCCCATGCCATTCGGCTTCAGGCCACCGAATCCGCCCAGCGGCTGGTTTCCAGACAGACGCACCTGCAAAAGGAGGCCGAACTTCTCAACGTGCGCGCCGACCTGCTGGACAACGAAGACGAGATTCTCTCCATTTACAGGGAACTTGGCGCCGCCGAAAAGACCCTGGCCGACCGGCCGCAGCAGGATGGCAAACGCCGCCTGTTGCGCAATGAAGCCGAAACCCTGCTCAAGTGCGTGTTGCCCGATGCCACCCTGGAGGACGCCGAATCCCTGCGCCCGCTGCTGAACCGCAAGCGGCTCATCGGCGAGTTGGCCAAAAAGTCCGAAAAACTGACCCACGAACAGGATCAACTGGAAGAAGCCCTCCGGGACCTTCAGGACGAACAGTCCTCCAAGGAACAACAACTGCAGGACATTGCCCCGGCGGGACTGGACATCGACCGGCTCAAGGCCGCCGTCGCGCAGGTACGCAAGGCCGGCGACGTTGAACAGCGCCTTTCGGAACTGCAAAAGCAGGTGGAACAGGAAAATGCCGCCTGCACCCTGGATTTCAAACGCCTGGGACGGTATGGCGGCGATCTTCCGTCCGTGCTGGAATTGTCCCTGCCGGTGGCCGAAACCCTGGACCGGTTCGAACGCGAAGAAGACGCCCTGCTCGAAGAGGGGCGCACCCTGGAACGCAAAAAGCGGGAAACCGAAGACCACCTGAGGCGGGTGGAAGCCGACCTGCGGGAACTTCTGGATACCGGCGCCGTACCCACCGAGGCGGACCTGAACCAATCCCGTCAGGACCGCAATGACTGCTGGCAATACATCCGCTCCAGATATGTCCACAACCAGACGCCGAAAGACGACCCCGCCGGGTATGGCGCGGACCCGGATTTGCCCGGCACCTTCGAAACCAGGATCCGGGTGGCGGACGACCTTTCCGATACCCTCCGAAAAGAATCCGATCGCGTGGTCCGCAGGGTGGAACTGGATTCCTCCCGGGAGAACCTGCAACTGGAACTGCAGAAAATCGCCACCGACGCAGAGGACCACCACCGCAGTTTGCTGGACCACCGAACCCGCTGGAGCGCCATCTGGGAAGCCCCGGGCATTGAAGCCGGAACCCCCCGGGAGATGAAACAGTGGCTTTTGCGCATGGAGCGGCTCATTGAAAAACTGCAGGCCGCGCAAAGTCTGGCGGGCCAGCACGAAAGCCTCCGGGTGCAATGTGAATCCCTTCGTGACGGCCTCTTGCAGTGGTGCGCTCCTTTCGGAGACGAATCCCGAAAGGCCACCGCCGGACTGGAAATGCTGGTATCCCTGTGCGAGGAGAAAATCCGTCACGAAGAATCCCTTCTGGAATCCCGGCAGCGCCTGGCCCACGATTTGAACCAGATTCAAATCCGTCTCCAGCGCGCCCTGGAAAAGCGCAAGGCCCAGGACACCTCCTGGAAAACCTGGAACCGGGAATGGGAAAAGGCCATCTGCGGTCTTGGCGTGGCCCCCGACGCCCCCACGGACCTGGTCACCGAAACCTTTGAAAAACTCGTGCAGTTTTTCGAGAAATTCGACAAATCCGACGACATCCGCAAACGCATATACGGCATGGACAAGGTCAAGGAAGATTTTGAGCAACGCGTGAACGCCTTTGCCGACCTTTTGTCGTTTCCCAAAGAGGGCCGCGACGCCTTTGCCATTGCGGGGCAGCTGCACCGCGAGTTGAACCAGGCCCGCGAGGCCCGGGCCACCTTTGCCAAAATCCGCAGCCAACTCGCGGAAATCACACAGGAAATCGACGAAAACGGCATCACCCTGAACTCGGCGGAACAACAACTGGCCGCCCTGCGTGCCACCGCCGGCGTGGACAACGACGACGACCTGGTGACGGTGGCAACCGCCTCCGATGAAAAGCGCAAACTTCTGGTATCCCTCGATACCCTGGAGCAGAACCTGCGAAACAACGGCGACGGTCTGGACATCGCCCAACTCGAAGCCGAAGCCGAAGCCTCCGACATGGATGCCATCGACGCACACATCTCCACCTGCAAACTGGAACTCGAAGAACTGAACCAACACCGCGATGGCCTGCGGGATACCCGCCGCACCCTGCAGATCCGCCTGGACGAAAAGGACGGCACTCCTTTGGCGGCCGCCGCCCAGGAAGAAGCCCAGGCCCACCTGGCCGTCATCGTATCGGACGCCGAACAGTACCTGCGCCTGCAGATGGCCTCCCGGATCCTGGAACTCCACATCGAACAGTACCGCCGCCAGAACCAGGCACCCGTACTTTCCCGGGCCGGCGAACTGTTTTCCCGACTGACCCTGGGATCCTTTGCACAACTTCGGGACGAACTGGATGCCTCCGGTCGCCCCATCCTTCTGGGGGTTCGCCCGGACAACCGGGAAGTTCCCGTGGAGGGCATGAGTTCCGGCGCCCGGGATCAACTCTACCTCGCCCTGCGCCTGGCCAGCCTGGAACAGCACCTGGCCACCTCCGAGCCCATGCCCCTGATCCTGGACGACATCCTGGTCAGTTTCGACGACCACCGCAGCCGTGTCTGCCTGGAAATCCTGGCCCAACTGGCCACCCGCACCCAGGTACTGCTGTTCACCCACCACCAGCGGGTCCTGGACCTGGCCACCGGCCTTTCTTCCCCCGCAGGCATCTTTTCCCACCACATCTCCTGACCTCCCCTTTGGGACTGCGGGGCGCAAGCACCGCTTTCCCCCCCCCTTTTGGACTGCGGGGCGCAAGCACCGCTTTTCCCCCCCCTTTGGACTGCGGGGCGCAAGCACCGCTTTTCCCCCCCTCCCCTTTGGGACTGCGGGGCGCAAGCACCGCTTTTCCCCCCCTCCCCCATTCCCC
>CAZTZR010000081.1:0-17605 GCA_964618145.1 uncultured Kofleriaceae bacterium | reverse complement strand
GACCCCCCGACAATGGAAATTATTTTGCGTTTTTTTCTTGCGTTTTCCCCTCAGGGGCGTAGAAAAGCTACGGAACTTGACGGAGATCAGTTGATGCTTGAACTAGACCCGGACCCATTATCTTCAAATTGCATATTCCACGCATGCTCCCCCTGACGAATTGACCCGGCGGTGGTTCCGGCCTGTCCCCGGAGGGAGATCCGAGGAGGCCGAAATGAAAAATCCGCTTGAGCACCTGCTCGAAAATACAAGACAGCAGAACGGCATTGAAGTCATGAGGATCTGCGGGGCAGTTCATCCTCGGAAGGTGGCGGACGAGGTCACCGACTGGGAGACCCAGGAGGTACTGTCCCTGCTGCTGATGCTTCCCGCCTTTTTGCGCACCGAGATTTTCAGCAATCTGCCCGAGGACGTCCAGTTGAATGTTGTTGGCCGCATGAAGCGCGAGCAACTGGCGGCGCTCATTACCGACATGGCGTCCGACGACCGCGTTGACCTGCTGCAGAACCTCTCCAATGACGTAAGGGAAAGCCTTCTTCCTGCCATCGCCCAGGCCGAACGGGAAGACATCCGCAGCCTTTCAGCCTATCCGGAAGGCACTGCCGGCGCGGTCATGACTTCCGAATATGTGGCGCTCAAACCCGATGTCACCGCCAGGGAGGCCATTGAGGTGCTGCGCAAGGATGCCCCGGACAAGGAGACCATCTACGATGTGTATGTCCTGGATTCCCAGCGAAGGCTCATGGGCGTCGTTTCCCTGAAGGACATCATCCTGGCATCCCCGAATGCCGCCGTTTCCAGCATCATGCGACCGGATGTCATCTCCATCCAGGCAGATGAAGACCAGGAAAAGGCAGCACGGGCCGTCCAGAACTACGATTTGCTGACCCTGCCGGTGGTGGATGACAACCAGGTGCTCATCGGGGTGATCACCCACGACGACGCCCTGGATGTCCTTGTGCAGGAACAGACCGAGGACATCGAGAAGATCATGGCCATCGGCGGTCTCCATGAGGCCGGCATGTACATGCGCATGTCCTCCTGGCAGCATTTCCGGAACCGGGTGGGCTGGCTCATCGCCCTGGCCGTACTGGGCATGGTTTCCGGCTTCGTGGTGCAATCCTTCGAGGGTGTGCTCATGCAGGTGACACTGCTGGCCGCCTTCATGCCCATGCTGGCTGACACCGGTGGAAACGCCGGCAGCCAGTCCGCGACCCTTGTCATCCGCGCCCTGGCCCTTGGAGAAATCCGTGCAGGAGATTTTTTCCGTGTTCTCTGGAAGGAGTTCCGGGTGGCTGCAGTCATGGGCGTGATCCTGTCCGTGTTCGTGTTCCTGCGGGTGTACCTGTTTTCGGGTTCGTCTTCGCTGCCCTCCCATATCAGCATTTTCCAGGTTTCCCTGTCCGTATCCTTTGCCCTGGGGGTTCAGGTGGTGACCAGCGCCATCATCGGTTGCGTGTTGCCCCTGGCGGTGAATCGCCTGGGAAAGGATCCCGCCGTGATCGCCAGTCCTGCCATCACCACCTTCGTGGATATCACCGGCCTTCTTATTTACTTTTATTCTGCCAAGTTTTTCCTGGGTTTATGATTTTTTTGCCTGCAGGATCCTAACGCCGGTTCCGTTTCTGGAACCGCAGGGCCAGATAGATTCCGAAGACCAGCAGGAAGAGGCCGCCGAACAGGGTGCCCCAAAGCAGCAGGTGTTTGCGGGAAACAACCGGCCTGCGGGACGCCTCCGGGCAGGGTTCGACGGTGGGGCAGGGGGAGGGAACCGGCTCGGGATCGGCGACGGAATCCGCTTCCACCAGCAGGATGTTGCGCCTGGGGCTTTTTCCGGGCTTCACCAGGGGCCGGTATCTGCCGATGGGCTGTTCCTCCAGTTTTCCCTGATCTTCCAGTTCGTACCGGGTGTGGTGGTTGTAGGTCCAATCCAGGTATTCACTGGCGCCTCCCCCCACGGTGGTAACCACATGCCGGTTGGTACGTCCACCGAAATACAGCCCGCGCACGGCGGGATCCGGACTGGATCCTGCATTGGCATCCATGGGAACCCAGCCGAAATCGGGGAACCAGGCTTCGGCCCACCGGTGAAACACGTCGTCAAAACTGGCCGGATCCCCCCGTTCGGAAACGGCACCCACATACCGTGCGGGAATCCCGGCCTTCCTGAGAAGGGCAACCAGGGCGAAAGTGTATTCCGAGCAGGAACCGCTTTTGCGCTCCAGCACGGCAGCGGCGTTGTTCCATCCCCCTGACCTGTCATACACGACCTCGTCGGCCAGACGCTCGTAGATCCGCCGGGCCACCCGGTAGGGATTGGTTTCGTTCTGCACGGTCTTGTTCATCCATTCATCCAGGGTGGGGTGTCGCAGGTTGTATTTCCGGTCATCCCCCAGAAACAGGCCCAGTTCCCGATCCGTCCTCACCGTGCGGATCCGGTGGGGGGTCATCTGGAAGCGGACCCGGAACAGGGAGAAATCCCCAATCCATCGTACCGATCGGGTTTCCCCGGAATTCAGGTCTCCCAGTTCAAAGATTGCCACCTTCTGTCCCCACTGATCCTCCACGATGCGGGTGGGTTCCGGGTCGAACCGGATGGGGGTCAGCAGGCGCTGGCCGGTCATCTCCCGGGGGATGGCCAGATGGGCTGTCAGGTTGCGCACGCGGCCGTTTCCTGCCGCCCGGTACAGCACCTGGTACGTGGCACGGACCCTTCGCTCATCGTCCTCGATGACCCGCAATTTTCCGGGCAGGCGGAGCCGGTAGAGTTTGCGGCTCTGGTAATCCGCCACCCACAGGGTGTTGTCGAAAAATGCCAGGGCGGAAGGATAGGGTCCCGGGGACGGAACGGAGGAAACCACCCAGCCGGTTTCCGGATCCATGCGATAGATGGTGTTGGTGCCGTGATCCGCCACCCACAGGGTCTGCCCGTCATGGGTGATTCCCGTCGGGTGGGTTCCTGGTGCAGTAAACGAGCGGATGGTGGTGCCGTCTTCGGCGTCAATCATGTGGATTTTGTTGGAACGTGCATCCACGACCCAGATGTTTTGTTGATCCGATGCAATGCCCCATGCCCAGCGCTCGTAATAGGGGATGGTTTCGAGTCCCGTATGGCCTTCGGGCGTGATTCTTCTGCGCTGGATCCGATCCATCCGGCGATCGGCCATGTACAGGATTCCCTTGTGGAAGGTGATTCCCGATGGCATGAAGCCCGGAGCGTCCATGGAGCGGAGGACCTTTTTTTCCACGGGGTGGAACTCGTGGATCCGGCGGGTGGCCATGTCCGTGATCCAGAGGTTTCCGTCATGCACCGCCAGCCCCATGGGTTCGGCAACAGGGGAGGGAATGTCTTCCAGCAGGGCATCCTTGTCGAAGACCACGGGGACGAACTCTTCGTCTTCCACTTCATCTCCCGGCGAGGGAGGGGATGCCTGGGGAACCGTTACACTCATCTGTTGAAAGAACAGCGAAAAAACCAGTTCCAGAACGAGTATTGTCATGGGCTACTCCATGATGGCGGTTTGCCGTGGGAGGGTTGACACCTTGAAAAAATCCAGAATCCTGGACACGAGGGGCAAAAGCGTGGCCGGGTCCGTGGCGCTGATGGCCAGATCCGCGATGGCCCAGGCCTCCCCGGACACAAGCCGATCCATCTTGTTGAAGACGGTGATCCGGGGGGTTGCGCCCAGTCCCATGTCTTCCAGCACCTTCTCCACCTGACGGCGTTTGAACAGATGTTCCGGGTCGGACCGGTCCACCAGATGCAGCAGAAGATCCGCCTGTTCGAGTTCTTCCAGGGTGGCCCGGAAGGCACGGGCGAGATCCTCGGGGAGATCCTCGATGAATCCCACCGTATCGGTGAAGATGACCTCGGCTTCGTTGGGGAACCGCACACGCCGGGTACGGGGATCCAGGGTCGCAAAGAGTTTGTCTTCAATGAGGACCTCTGCACCGGTGAGGGCATGCAGAAGGGTGCTTTTTCCTGCATTCGTGTACCCAACGATGGCGATGACAGGCACATGCCGGGATTGTCGCTTCTTGCGCTGTACCGCCCGTTGTCCTGCCAGTCTTTCGATGCGCTTGTCAAGTCTTTCGATGCGTTCGCGCACCCGGCGGCGATCGATTTCCAGTTTGGTTTCACCGGGGCCGCGTCCACCGGTGCCACCCCCCATCAGGCGGCTCATGAAACTGTTCTTGCCCACCAGGCGTGGAAGGGTGTACTTCAGTTGGGCAAGTTCCACCTGGAGTTTTCCCTCGTGGGTTTGGGCGCGCTGGGCGAAGATATCCAGGATCAGCATGGTGCGGTCCACGATGCGGACCGGGGTCATGTCGGAAAGGGTCCGTGCCTGGGTGGGACTCAGTGCGGGATCCAGAATGAGCAGATCCAGTTCCTGTTTGCCCAGTTCCTGCAGGATATCCTCAAGTTTTCCCTTTCCCACCAGCGTGCGGGGATCGGGTTTTTTCCTGAGTTGATGATGCACTGAATGAACCTCGACGCCGGCGGTGCGGGCCAGTTCCGCCAGTTCCCGGGAACGGCGTTCCAGGCGTGCATGATCAGGGGCCACCACCACCAGCAGGGCTTTTTCCGTAAGCCGGACCTCTTTGGCCCGGGGTGGGTCCAGAACGAACTGCCGCTCCCGCACCCATTCGGAAAAGTCCAGTTCCAGGCGTCCCAGGGGCTGGAATTTCTCCACCCTGGGATCAAACGGGGGTTCTGGATCCAGACAGGCCCAACTGATCTGGACAGGCGCCTCGGGGTGTTGTTTTCCAACGACGGCCACGGCGTCCAGGCGGTGGGAATACAGGGTGGTGATGTCCTCTTTGGAAAGGGGGCGGAAGGACGGATGGGCGTGCAACAGGCGCAGGCCCGGCAGTCGGCCGCCTTCGGGGAGATCCGCCGGCGGCAGGGGCAATGTTTCCGATGTGCCCGCAATGACCCGTTTTACCTGGCCCTTGCGGTCCACCAACAGACCGATTTCCCGCCCGGTTTCCCGGGCGGCTTCCACCAGCAATGTGGCAAGCGCCAGTCCGAACAGTTGATCCGGGGGATTGCGCCGTTTGCCCAGAGAGGAAAGAAGTTGGAGGTGGCTGGGTTTGAGTCCTGTGGTGTTGCCGGACAGCAAGAAAACGTCTCCCGGGGTTCCGTTGGGCACCCCTGCGGGCAACAGGCCCGTGTCATGGATTCCTTTGTAGGTCTTAACCCGCCCGAGTTCAACCAAAAACCGGAACCGGAGGCGTATCAATGGATCAGGCACAGGGAGCTTGCATGGATTGTTTCCTTTCGGTAAAACGGTGCATGGTCAACATGGAGGCGTGATTCGTGAGCCAAAAAAAACACATACTTGAACTCAGGAACATGATGTTCCGGATCTACGACGGTCCCGACAAGAAGGATCTCTGGATGCGCACACCACGGATCGACTCCTTCCAGGCGGCCAAGGAAATCACGCAACTCCCTGTGGAATTCCTGGTGGAGGTGGAGGCCAGAAAAGCCCGGATTCCGGTCTATCTGGACAACATCTCCCGCATTGAAAACGATCCGGACGGCGTCCTGTTCACGGGCACCTGCATTGAACCCGTCAGTGGGATCAGCGTGATCGTCGAAGGCCAGTATGACTTCATGAAACGCACCGGTTTCATGGAAATCCGGGATACCATGGAATGAAGACCCTCAAACCAGAGCGCAGCGTCCTTCTTGCCCATGTCCGGAGCGTTCCGGTTTTTGCCGGTTGCACCCCGGAGGATCAGGCTGCATTGGCGGACATGGCCATGATGATCGCCTTTGACAAGGGGGAAATCCTGTTTCGGGCGGGGGAAAAATCCTCCCGCCTGTGCGTGCTCGTACAGGGCGCCGTGCAGATCTACCGGGATCTTCCCGACGGAACCGTCAAGACCCTGCATCTGTACACGCCCGTTCAGTCCCTGGGTGAGGCAGCGCTTTTTCTCGGAATTTCCTACCCCGCCAGTTGCCTGTTCATGGAAGACAGTACAATCGTCTGTTTTCCCAGGGAGCGTTTGCTGGATCTTGTGGCAAGGGATCCGGGATTCGCATTCCGGCTTGTGGGCCAGATGTACAACAAACTCTTTGAGTTTACCCGGGCGCTGGAATCCCATTCCCAGAAGAATGCGGTGTTCCGGGTGGCGTCCTACCTGCTGGGGTTTGCCCGCGGGACCCCGGACAACACGCGTCTGGTGCTGCCGGCACCCAAGAAAGACATCGCCAATTATCTGGGCATTCGGCCCGAAAGCCTGAGCCGGACCTTTGCCGCCCTCGAGAAGGCCGGGGCCATCCGTATCGACGGCCAACTACTGGTGGTGCTTGATTCTTCCCTGCTTGAAAACATTCTGCTGGATCCGGACGCCGGAGAGTTCTAATCTGTCCGCAAGGGTTACGGCATGACTTCCACACCTCCCCATCCTCCAGAAAACGGTCCGTCTTCCACTCCGTCGGGAAAGATGACACTGCCCCTGGGATCCGAGCAGGTCGATGTGGCTACGGCAGACACGTTCATCGCCTCTTCCGGGACGGGCGTGCCATCGGATCCGGGACTCGGCAGCCGGCCCACCACATCCAAGGCCCCGGGAACCATTCCCGGCGACACGCTGGCCTCCTGGGAAACGGCCAACCTCACCCGGGAGCATGAAGGCCGCTACCAGGTGCTTGATGAAATCGGTCGCGGGGGAATCGGGCGGGTGCTGCGTGCCCAGGATGAGCACATCGGGCGGGAGGTCGCCATCAAGGAACTGCTTCCGCAATTCCAGTCAGGCCAGGTCCGGGACAGTTCCGGAAGCCGCACACAGTCGGAACTGCGCTTTCTGAACGAGGCGCGTGTTACCGGCAACCTGGAACATCCCGGGATTGTTCCTGTTTACGAGTTGGGTCAGAGGGTTGACGGGACCGTGTATTACGTGATGAAACTGGTCCGGGGACAGACCCTTCACCAGGCCCTGAAAAACCGTTCACTCCTGGAGCGCATACGTCTGATCCCGCGGTTTGTGGAGATCTGCAATGCCATTGCATTTGCCCACTCCCATGGCGTGATTCACCGGGATCTGAAGCCCGACAACATCATGCTCGGCGAGTTCGGCGAAACCCTGGTGCTGGACTGGGGACTGGCCAAGATCAAGGACAACCATGATCCGCGGGATTCCGAACTTGCGGGATTCATCACCCGAATCCGCGAAAGTTCCGTGGGGGAAACGGCGATGGGGGTACCCATGGGGACTCCGCAGTACATGCCTCCCGAGCAGGCACTGGGGGATGTCGCAAATATCGATGAGGCGTCCGATGTCTACACCCTGGGCGCCATCCTTTATGAAATCCTGACAGGCCAGCCACCCCATCAGGGGAAAAATGCCATGCAAATCATTCTGGCCGTGCTGGAAAAGCCCATTGTGGCTCCCGACCGTCTGGATCCCCTGATCCCTCCGGAGTTGTCGGCCATCGCCATGCGTGCGCTGGCCCATGACAAGAAGGATCGCTATGCCAGCGCCCAGGAGTTGGTGGACGAAATCCTGCGCTTCCAGGGCGGGCAACTGGTACGGACCTACCAATATTCCTTCCTTGAACTCATGAAGAAATGGGTCCGGCGCAACCGGCACTGGATTGCCCTTTTCCTCATCATCGCCATGGCGGTGGGTGCCTCCTGGTGGTACCGCGGATATGCCGACATGCGCCGCATGAAAAAGCAGGAAGAAATCCGGCGGGCCGCCATTTTGTATGACATCGACGAGATCGTTGGCCAGATCACCAAGGGCAGCCGGGGCGAACGCTGGTTCGACATCTACACGTTCAAGTTGATCGCCTACAAGGAGCCGTTTGTGGAGGAGAAACTCATCGAGTTGCTCAGTCATCCGGAAACGGACGTGCGTCGTCTGGTGGCCCGGAGCCTGGGCGGCATGAAGAGCCAGAGGGCGGTGGATGCCCTCATGGCCCGGCTTTCGGAGAAGTCCGAAACGGAGGAATCCGTGGTCATCGAGATCATCAATGCGTTGGGTATCATCGGCGATACCCGCGCCAATGATCTCATCCTGACCACCCGGAAATTGTTTGGTCAGTACAGCGCCGTCTGGAACCAGACCACGCTGGCGTTCAAGATGATTCCCAGGGGATTGGGCGTGGTGGGCCGGACTGCCGAGGATTACCACGAACGGGGCGTGCTTCTGGAAAACAAGGAGGAGTGGAAGGATGCCATCGTGGCCTACCAACAGGCGCTGGAAAAGGATCCCGACTATGCGCGCTCCCACAACAATCTTGGAAACGTTTTCCGCCGGCTCAGGGAATTTGACAAAAGCGAGTACCACCTGACCCGTGCAGTGACCCTGCAGCCGAAGAATCCGCGCATGCGCATGAATCGTGGGCTTTTGTATACGGACATGGAGCGGTTTGAGCAGGCCATGGAGGACTTCAATACCAGTCTGGAAATCCAGCCCGATGTTGCGGTGGTGTACAATAGCCGGGCCTATTTGCTGGAGCATACCGGAAAATACAGAGGTGCGCTGAGGGACTATGTCCGTGCCTCGGAGTTGAATCCAAAGAATGTCCGGTACCGCACCAATGCCGGGAAAATCTATCTGATCATGAGGGATTTCTCCCGTGCGGAAAAGGCTTTCCGTGACAGCATAGAACTGGATTCCCATTTTCACTCGGCACGGTTGAACCTTGTCAGGCTCAAATACATCCAGAAGGAATATTCCGCGGCCATGCTGGAAGTGAACCATATTCTCGATTCGGATCCTTCCTTTTTGCCGGCGCTGTGTTGGAAAATCCGCCTGCTTTTACAGGACGGCCGCAGAAAAGAGGCCGAATCCGCGTTGCAGGTGCTCAGAAAAGCCCCGAACCTGAACTTCCAGGTGGAGCAGTTCGTAGCACTGGGTTGGCATTTTCATCACGGGGAAATCGAGGAGTCCTCCAGGGTGCTGCGTGAAGTACTGGAGGGGAATTTGCCCGTTTTGCTGAGAAAGGACATCTTCCTGTTGTATGTTCCGCTTCGCATCCTTTCCCAGGATCACCAGTCCTGGCGGAGGGAACTGGATAAACTGGTAACCGGGGAACCGGATACATGGGAAGATTACCTGCTGCATTTCCTGGCTGGCAAGTATGACGAGGAAGAACTTCGTCGTCGGGCGATCAACCAGGAGCGGCTCCTGTCGTTCTACACTTACCAGGGCCTGGTTCTGGAGCAGGAAAACCGTCTGGAAGAAGCCCGGGTTGCCTACCAGAAGGCGGTGGGGTCCGTGCATGTGGATCTCTATGCATGGGTGATCGCCCGGAACGGTTTGAACAGGCTCCAGCGCCAGACGACCGACCGATGAGTGCGTGTGTGAACAAAACAGAAGGAGAATCCGAATGAGTCTGCCCCCCGTGGATTCGCAGGATCCGGCCTGTGCCAAAACCATGGCCGCTCCCGCTGAAGTTGTTGTGGCGCCGCAGACCGACCCTGCCAATGCAGCCACCATGGCCCTTCTGGAAAACCGGGATCCGGAGAAGGCACCCGTTGGCAAAACGGCTTCGGAACTGTCAGGAAAGTTTGAAGAGCGCTATGAGATTCTGGAAGAACTCGGCCACGGCGGAATGGGGAGGGTGCTTCTGGCGATGGATCGCCAGATGGGCAGGGAAGTGGCCGTCAAGGAGTTGTTGCCCACGTTTGTATCGGATGGTCCCACCCTGGCACCTGATGGTGGCGGGGGGAGCTACAACGCCATGGAGGTCCGCTTTCTGACGGAAGCCCGTGTCACAGGGAATCTGGAGCATCCCGCCATCATTCCGGTGCATGAAATCGGCCAGCGTACCGACGGAACCCTGTACTATGTGATGAAACTGGTACGGGGAAAAACCATGCAAAAGACACTTCAGGAGCGGGATCTGTCCGGACGGCTAGCCCTGCTGAACCGGTTTGTGGAAGTCGGGTATGCAGTGGCCTTCGCCCATAGCCGGGGGGTGGTGCACCGGGACCTCAAGCCCGAAAACATCATGATCGGGGAATTCGGGGAAACCGTGGTGCTGGACTGGGGACTGGCCCGAATCCGCAATGATTTCCCAAACGGGGATACCTCCGTCAACCGGTTTCTGGCCCGTCTGGAAGCCGATCACTCTGTGCAGGAAGTGGAGGGAATGCCCATGGGCTCTCCCCAGTACATGGCTCCCGAACAGGCCCGGGGGGAGATTTCCGCCATCAACGAGTTGTCGGACATATTCATGCTGGGGGGCATACTTTACGAAATTCTGTCGGGCCGCCCGCCCAGGGATGGTGAAACACCCACCCGCCTGGTCCTGGCCGCCATGAATGAGGAGATTGTTCCTCCGGAGCATGTGGCGCCCGGTGTACCCCCCGAGTTGTCGGCCATCGCCATGCGGGCCTTGTCGTTGTCACCACAGGATCGTTACCGCACGGTCCGGGATCTGGTGGATGATGTGGAGCGCTTCATGCAGGGGCGGCTGGTACGGTCCTACGAATATTCCCCGAGGGAGCTTTTCCTGCGGTTTCTCCGAAAAAACCGCATGGCTCTGGCAGTATGCATGGTTTTGGTGGTGGCCATGGGGACGGTCTGGTGGATTCGGGGTGCCAATGAAAGAACCCGGGCCCGGGCGGCGGAAGTTGCCCGGATTCAGAACGTGGAACATTCCGTCCGGGGCATACTGGACGAAGCTTCTCGTCCCCACCGCGGAGCCCGCTGGCTGGATCTTTTCGCCTTTCGCCTTGTTTCGCTCCGGGAACCGGCAGTGGAACGCCTCCTGGTGGCCCATCTGGGACATCCGGTACCCGAGGTGCGGCAACTGGTGGCCCGGGCTCTGGGGGGCATGAAAAGTTCCCTGGCGGTGGAACCCCTGATGTCCCGTCTTGAGGACACAGTGGAAACGGATGAATCCGTGATCATCGAGGTCATCAATGCCCTGGGCATCATCGGGGATTCCAGGGCAGGAAAAGTGGTGCATGAAACCCGGTGGCGATACGGGCAATACAGCACCGTATGGAACCAGACAGCCCTGGCTTTCCGGATGATTCCCGTGTTGCCGGGAATGCCGGATAAATCCGGAAGCGCGGAGGAATTCCATGAACTGGGCATGCAACGGGAGAACCGCAGGGAACTGGATGAGGCGCTCGCCGCCTACCAGTCAGCCCTGGAACGGGATCCGGACTATGCAAGGTCCCATAATAATATCGGAAACATCCTGAAGCGGAAAAAGGAGTTTGCAAAATCATTGTGGCATTTCAATCGGTTGATTGAGTTGCAGCCGGAACTGGATATTGGATATATCAATCGTGGCTTGCTGTTGAATCAAATGGGGAGATATGACGACGCACTCCTGGATTTTAATCAAGCATTGAAGTTGAACCCAGAAAATCCTGCGACATGGAACAATCGCGCCATCACCTATGTCAACCTTGGAGATTACAATAAATCCCTGGAGGATTATGAAAAGGCTGCCGAACTTCGTCCGGAAAACGCCAGGTATCTCTCAAACATCGCAAATAGTCATATATACAATGGAGATTTTGTAAGTGCAAAAAAGTCGGTGGAAGCATCACTTCTAAAAGATTCCAATCATATGAATGCAAGGATCATTCAGGTACATCTTCACTACATGGAGATGAAATATGCTGATGCGATGATTGAAATCAATCATATATTATCTGTGGATCCTGAATATTTCAGTGCTTATCCGTGGAAATTGCATTTACTTGTTCTAGAAAATCGATTGGAGGAGGCTCGTGAAGTATTGCAATTGGTAAGTGATTTGAAGTCCATTGAAGAATATACTAAAATCACTTTCCGTGCATTGAATTGGCATGCAAGTGTCGATGATTTTTCCGCAGCCATGGAAACATTGCGTCCCATCCTTGCCGTAGGCGCGCCGCCTGACGTGAAAAGGACTTTGTCCTTTTATCATTATGCCTTGCAGGTCCTTTCCGGGGCCACCAATGTACCGATGGACCCGGATCAACTCACGGAAGGAACCACCTGGCCTGAAAGGGTATTGCGGACCCTGGCCGGCCGTCATTCCCTGGCGGAACTTTCCGGCCATGCAGGAAGCGCTTCCCGGCGTCAGGCACTGCATCTGGTGGAGGGGCTCCTGTTGATTCGGCGAGGCCAGTCGGAAGAGGCAAGGTCCGTTTTCCTCCGGGCGACCAGGATTCCGTTGCCACTTTCCCCGGAAGGGATTCTGGCCAGGGCTGCCTTGCGCAAAATGGATTCCATGGAAAAGGGGGAGGCGTTCAGGCCATGAACCTGCGCCGGTTTTTTCTGGGTGACCGCAGCCAGGAGGAAGTTTCCGATGCGCCCCCGTTGCCGGAAATGACCCGCCCGGATCCTGTCCGCAAGGCTGAATGGGCAGGGTTGGGATTCGTGCTGTTGCTCTTTGCCTTCACCCATCTGCAGGGGATCTCTGAAGCTTTTCTTGTCGGGCATCAGGGATTCAACAATTCCCTGCGCTCCATCATCGGCCGCAATTATGTCCGATACGGCTTCTTTTCCCTGCGGGGTCGGCCCATCAAGAACATCGGTCCGGTGGAATCCTTTGAGGACCACGTGGTCCACTGGCACCATCCACCCCTGGTGCACATGTTGGTGGGGGTGTCTTTCAGGATGTTCGGGGAGAGCGAAGCCGCCACCCGGGCGGTGCCCATCTTTTTTAGTTTTCTGTCTACGATATTCCTGTGGCTGATCACACGCCGGAAACTGGGCGCCACCGGAGGACTTCTTGCCTCGGGCGTTTTTGTCCTGTTGCCCCTCCAGGTGGAATACGGAAAGATGGCCAACTACGAACCGCTGGTCATTGCCTTCATGCTTGGAGCGCTCTTGTGTTTTCTCCGGTACCGGGAAAAACGTGACCGGATTTCCCTGGTTGCGCTCTATCTGTTGACGGCGGCGGCAGCCTTCACGGACTGGCCGGCGTTCATCCTGGCCGGATTTCTGGGAATCTGGTTTGTGGTACAAAAGCCACGACAGTGGATACACTTTTTTGCTTACGCCGTGTTCTGCACTGTTCTGCTGGCTCTCATCTGGATCTGGCTGAACCAGTTTGCGGAACATGACGACGGATTGTTCGGCCTGGCCCGCTGGCGGGCAGGGGCCGGCAGCATCCAGGTGGAATGGGGAAAATGGTTCCACCGGTTCCGGGGTCGGCTCGGGGAAAATTTCGGCACGCCTGTGCTGGTTCTTTCGTCCCTGGGTCTGGCCTGGTCGGCGTTGAACCGGAAAACCACCCTTGTTCCCTGGGTGTTCGGCGCAGGGGGCTTTTTGTACATCCTGTTTTTCCGCTTCGGATCCTGGGTGCATGTCTTTTTCCTGCACTATATGGTCCCTGCATTTGCTGTTGCCACGGCTGCCGGATTCGTTGCCCTGCAAAGGGAAACCCCCGTCCTGTTGAAACGCCTTTCCGGATTTTTTCAAAGCCGATTTCCCCGGGTGGGCGCCGAATCCGCGTGGGCGTTGTCCCCCGGGGTGTTCCGCGGGGCTTCCTGGGTGCTGATCTCCGGGCTGGCCCTCTGGGCGGTCACGAACAACTGGCATTTGCTCAATGACGCCAAACTCCGCAGTCATGGAATTCCCGTCAAGGGCGGGTCGCGCCGGGCGGGGCTTCCTTACGAAGGACGACTGGACGTGGTGATCCTGGCGAAGACGGCCCGGCGCATGAGCCGGTTCAGGGATCCGATCGCGGTACACAGGCGCACCAACTCCAGTCCGCAGTTCCGTTACTACCTCGCCCGGGATACGCGGGTGATCTCCTCCTCTTCGCGTTTACGGGACGAAAGGCTGTACATCGTTCCCGAACGGGTCCTGTCCATGGGGGAGAAGAAGATGTTCATCGAAAAATACCGGGTGGTATCCCTTCTCAGGTACTGGATTGTCGATCTGAAATCGGGAAAACCCGGGATCGTTCACATGGAGTTCATCCCGTTGCCCGCAACCTGGCGGGATGCATTTTTCCAGTCCATGCTGTATCCGCCCCACGTCCTTTCGAGAAACCGCCCGGAGATGCCGGAACCGACGGAAGATCCTGAGATGAAACCGGTTTTCTGAATCCGTTCATTTTATGGTTGCAACAGGGGAATTAGTTTACTAGAAGAGCCACATGGTCGATGGTTTCACACCCCGGACCCCTCTCCCGCAACAACGGGTGGTGTGCATTATTGGCAATTACGGCAGTGGAAAATCAGAGGTTTCCGTCAACTGGGCGATGCAGTTGGCAGAGGAGATCTCCCCTTTGTACATCGCCGATCTCGACGTGGTGAACCCCTATTTCCGCTGTCGGGAAGCCATCGAACCCCTTGAAGCCAAAGGCATTCACGTGGTGGTTCCCCGAGGGGGCCATTTTTACGCGGATCTTCCCATCATCCTTCCCGAAATCAAGGGCCTTTTCGAGAATCCCGAAGGCGTTGCGCTTTTCGATGTGGGCGGTGACGATGCCGGCGCCCGGGTGCTGAAAAGTTTTGAAGGGGCCATTGACAACTACGAGATGCTTCAGGTTGTCAACACCCGTCGTCCGTTCACTGCAACGGTTGCCGGAATCCTGAAGATGCGTGCCCGGATCGAGGAAAGTTCGGGCATGAAAGTGACCGGTTTCATCGGCAACACCCATCTCATGGAGGAGACCACCATCGACATCCTGATGGAGGGGGTGGCCGTGTTGAAGGAACTCGAATCGGCCACGGGGCTTCCTGTCCGGTTCGTGACAGCCCATGTTCGATTGTATGAAGGGTTCCTGGCCCTTACGGATTATCCCGTACTTCCCCTGCGGCGTATCCTTCAGCCGCCCTGGAAGCCCGACGGGAAACCTGTACGGCCGGAACACAAACCTCTTTTTCGCAATTGACCCATGAAACGGCCCGGTCCTTCGGGATGGCGCGGGCAAAGGAGTGGAAATGCCAAGCGTAAAAGTCGAAAAGAATCTGTGCAAGGGATGCGAGCACTGTGTGGTGGCCTGCCCGCAGAAGGTGCTTGAGATGTCCAGGGACATCAATGACAAGGGCTACTTCTTTTCCCAGCCTGTCAGGCCCCATCACTGCATTGGCTGCACCCTGTGCGCCATCAGTTGTCCTGACATGGCCATCCAGATCAAGATTCACGGGATGCAATACAAGTACTTCAACTACTGACACTGAGAGGAAACGATGCCAAAAATACTCATGAAAGGTGCAGAAGCTATAGGAGAAGCAGCCATCAGGGCAGGTTGCCTGAGTTATTTCGGGTACCCCATCACGCCGCAAAGTGAAGTGGGTGAATACATGAGCCGTCGACTGCCCGATGTGGGTGGTGCGTTTGTCCAGGCCGAAAGCGAGATTGCCGCCATCCAGATGGTGTACGGTGCGGCCGGAGCCGGCGTGCGGGTCATGACCACCACCTCCTCCCCGGGGTATTCCCTCATGGGTGAAGCCATGAGTTACATTGCAGCGTCCGAACTGCCAGCAGTGGTGGTGAACATCGTGCGCGGCGGTCCCGGACTTGGCGGCATTCTGCCATCCCAGGGGGACTATCTCCAGGCCGTCAAGGGCGGCGGACACGGTGACTACCGGTGTCTGGTGATGGCGCCCGCCACCGTGCAGGAATTCGTGGAATGTGTCATGAAGGCGTTTCCCCTGTCGGAGAAGTACCTCAATCCGGTTCTCCTCATCGGAGATGGCCTGCTGGCCCAGATGATGGAACCCGTGGACTTCGACGTCATCAAGCCAACGGAGCAGGTGGACGTGGAAAGTTGGGCTACCACAGGGGCCAAGGACCGCAAGCGCAATGTGGTGGAATGCCTCTGGCTGGACCCGGGACTTTGCGAAAAGTTCAACATGTACCTGGTGGAAAAATACAAGCGCATGGCGAAGGAAGACTGCTACTTCGAAGAATACGAACTTGATGACGAGCCGGAAATGGTTTTGGTGGCCTACGGGACGACCTCCCGGGTGGTGCGCACCGCCATCGAGGAAATGCGCAAGGAAGGATACAAACTGGGTATGCTGCGTCCGGTTACCCTCTATCCGTTCCCCTTCGACCGTTTGCGTGAATGGTCTGAAAAGGATCATGTCAAGGCCTTTTCCGTGGTGGAAATGAGTACCGGGCAGATGCTCGAAGACGTGCGCTGGGCCATCCGGGACAAGTTCCCGGTAGGATTCTATGGTCGCCAGGGCGGCATTGTTCCCAGCCCCGAGGAAGTCATTGAGTTTCTCAAGAAGGAATTCGCCGACCGCGGGCTGAAGGGAGGCAAGTGATGAAAACCATTTTTGATCGTCCCCGTTCCATGACCAAGGGTGGAACCCATTACTGCCCCGGCTGCACCCATGGTGTGGCACACCGCATGATCGCCGAGGTCGTTGACGAACTCGGTATCCAGGGCCAGACGGTGGGCATCGCCCCCGTGGGATGCTCCGTGCTGATCTACCGGTACATGGATACCGACTTCCAGAGTGCCGCCCACGGTCGCGCTCCTGCCGTGGCCACGGGCATCAAGCGTGTGCGTCCGGAACTTTGTGTATACACCTATCAGGGAGATGGCGATCTGGCTTCCATCGGAACCGCGGAAATCATCCATGCCGCGAACCGGGGAGAAAAGATCACGGTCGTGTTCATCAACAACGCTGTCTATGGCATGACCGGTGGCCAGATGGCCCCCACCACCATGCCCGGCCAGAAGACCACCACCTCCCCCAAGGGTCGGGACACCGGGGCCACCGGCTTCCCCATCCGCATGTCCGAGTTGCTGACCACCCTGAAGACTCCGGCCTTCGTGGTGCGGGCCTCCCTGCACACGCCGCAGCACATCATCCAGTCCAAGCAGGCACTGCGCCGCGCTTTTGAATACCAGAAGGCGGGAACCTGCTTTTCTTTTGTGGAACTTCTGTCCATCTGTCCGACGAACTGGGGCATTGCTCCCGTTCAGAGCAACAAGTGGCTGGAACAGACCATGCTTCCCTATTACCCGCTGGGCGTCTTCAAGACCCCGGAAGAACAGTAAGGAGGAAAGGCCATGCAAAACGAAATTCTGATGGCAGGATTCGGTGGACAGGGCGTGATGACCATCGGCAGGTTTCTGGCCGAAGGAGCATTGCAGCACGGAATGGAAGTGGCCTGGATTCCTTCGTATGGTCCCGAAATGCGGGGCGGTACCGCCTACTGCACGGTGGTGGTGGCGGATCGCCCCATCGGCAGTCCCATCGTGAACATCCCCACCAACATCCTGGTGATGAACAAGCCTTCCATGACCAAGTTCGAGCCCATCGTGAAAAGCGGTGGTGTACTCATCGTCAACAGTTCCCTGATTGCGGAAACCACCGGGCGCACCGACATTCTCGAGGTCCGGGTTCCCTGCAACGAGCTTTCCATATCCCATGTGGGCAGTTCCCGTTCCGCCAACATTGCGGGACTCGGTGGAATACTGGGCGCCACCGGTATTGTCCCCTACGAATTGGTGGAATCGGTGCTGACGGCCAAGTTCAAGAGCAAAGGAAATGTGCTGGAAACCAATTTGGCTATTCTGAAAAAATCTTTCGAAATGGGCCAAAAAGCCCGTGAAGAAAAACTGGCCGGAAAGGGAGGCAACTGATGTCGGATCTACAGAGAGTTGATCAAATCATAGACGGTTACAGGAACGACAAGACATCGATTCTGGCGATCT
>CAZTZR010000080.1:0-17693 GCA_964618145.1 uncultured Kofleriaceae bacterium | reverse complement strand
TTGACCAAGTGGCGCAGTTTGTCTGATTTCATGACCGACCCTCCCTGGTCCGATCGACCGACACCCATCCGGGTGTGTCCGCCAGCCTGGCGGCCTTGTCAGAGGCTCTGGCCAGGCGGCGTTTGCAGGTGGAAAGCGATATGCCGCAGGCCCGGGCCGCTTCCATCTGGGTGTATCCTTCCACCATGCAAAGAATGAACACGCGGCGTTCTTCCGGGTGGATCTCTCCGAGAATGCGATACAGTTCCACGGCGGATGCCTGGTCTTCCGGGGCCAGATCGGAACCCGAAGTTTCGGTTTCCATGCCGAAGATCACGAAAAACCTGCGCAGCTTCCGGGAGCGCAGTTCCTTGCGAACCGTGTTGACGGTGATGGATACGAGCCAACTGTCGAGTTTTTCCGGTTCCCGCAGTTTGTGGATGTCCCGGAAGGCGTTGACGAATATCTGTTGCACCACGTCATCGTGTTCGGAGCAGGCACCCAGCAGCCTCCACACCAACTGGTTGATTCTCCGGGAATAGCGGGCCACAAATGCCCGGCCCGCACCCGCCTGCCGGTTTTTCACGCCATCGACAAGTTCCGTGCATGTCCATTCATGCGGAAAATCAATCAGTGCGTGGGGTTTGCTGGTCTGGGGCAAAACCATTCCTCCGGTGGGGCATCCAGTGAACATACACCAGATTCGCGCATGTGGCACCCGGAAACATGGGTTCCCCCAGGCATTCAGAATGGCTCAGGATTTTTTACGAAACCATATCAAAATGGCTCCATGGGGAGATTGACCCCCCACATCACAGCGCGGATCAGGTCCACTGAACCTTTCCCTCGGTATGGACTGAATATACCCGGCGACGTTGTCGCCTCCAACGGGACACCCTTTTGCGGGCGTCCCTTGTCGCCGGTCTTTGAAATACCATTCAGTGTGCCGGGATCCACGGACTTGACCGGCGCTGCAGAAGAAAAAATCAGAACAGAAGTCCGCCGGAAAATTCAATGGCAGGGGTGAAGGCCATTCCCCCGTCAGCATGAATGCTGTCGGGGGCATAAAGCACTCCGACATTGATGCCGATGTATATATAGGTGAGGGTGAGCATGACGCCAACGCCGAAACGGGCGGCAGTATAATTGTAGTAAAGCACCTGGTCGGGCCAGTCAGCATCGCGATCAGGCATGAATTCAATGCCCTCGAGGTTGCGGATGACTCCTGCGAACAACCGGATGGCGCCGATACACCGGGACGGATCTTCGCCGGGTTTGTCCTTGTTCTTGCACATCCCCTTGTACTTGAGGAAGTCGTATCCCGCGGTAAGGCTTACTGCGGGTGATTTTTTTGTCATGTTCCACGAGGATGAAGTGTTCCCGTAACGGGTTTCATATTCGGGACCCCAGGAGGAAAACCAATCCTGATTCTGGTATAAAAAGCCGGCCCCAAAATACAACCTTCCGGGGATTCCCAGTCCCACTTCACCTCCGTGGTGATTGATGTTGGAAAAACCACCAATGTGGAAATAGGTAAAATGGCTTTCCCGGTCATTTGCGTGGGCTGGCCAACAGGAAAAAATCCCCACAAGAACCAGACTGGATAGAATGAAAAATTTTGACATCAAATTGACCTCCGGAAAAGAAATCAGTCCACCAACGGACGGTTTATACAAAAAGGACAAAGTGCTGTCAACGGATTTATTTCATGAAGGCATCTCAACTGCGGGGGCAGGCGGGCCAGGAGTTGTGGAGAAAGGATGTTTCCCAGTTCGGACAGGCGGTAGCGACAAATGAACTCCTGCTCGCGGCTCCTCTTGAGCAGTCGGGCCGTGGCCTTTTTGCCAATCAGTGCCTGCCAGTCGGATTCGGACAACTCGTCCACATGAACGGAAAAGCCCAGAGACAGGCGTTCCAGGGGAGCCAAAGGTCGGCCAGAGCCACAGGAAAGCACTTCGTCCCGGATGCGCAATTGTCCAGGAGGGCAGGTTTTGAGAAGGTCATCCGGCTTCTGGAGTGCCCGGACCAGGGGAAGGATCAGTACCAAAAAAAAAGGCAGCAGGTATTTCATGCCTTTTATTATCGGAAAAAATGCAAAAAGGTTGCGGCAAAAATGGAAGAAAAACTGAAAAAATGGCACAGGAGCGCCGCTTGTTTACGGGGCGGAACCGGCATCTTCCCGGGGATCGCTTCCCGGATTCGGGGTAACCAGGCTCACATGGGAAAACAGCGGACGACCGGAGGCATTTCGCTGGACGTAGCCGATGAGCCTGGCAATGGTGGACAGGGAAATGCCGCTCTGGACGGTCAGATGCAGCCTGGCGGCCCGGGGGGTTCGGGGGCGCAGGAACTCCAGTTTTTGCCGAAGGCCCGAGAAATCATACGCCCCTTGGGCCACAAAGGAATTTCCCGCCAGGGGGCCTTTTTTCGAGGACAATGTGAGTTGTTCCGGGCCGAAGGTCAGGTGCAGATCCGTCTCTTCGGGCGCCAGTGCACCCAGTTGAAGTTCACAGGCACGCAGTACCTGGGAACTGTTGCGGAACAAAAGCCGAAGGGTCGTGTGTCCCTGTCCCGCCATGGTTCCGGCCAGAATCAGCAACTGATCCGAAGAGGTGCGCCCGGAAAGGGCGATGGTGAAGTCTCCTGTCAGAGCTGCAACCGCCCGGACGGAGCGGTTGAAAGAACCCCCTGCATCCAGTTCCTTTTGCACTCCCGGTTTCACCTCACCGGTGGCGGGAAGGTACCAGGTGACCTCTTCAACCAGGGTGGTGCCGAAGGGATCCATCCACACCACGGGAGAATGGACGGGAAGTGCTGCGGCGCGGGAATGGCTGGGGCGCTCGAACGGCTGCCCCTTGTGGACCGGAGGATTGAAAAACAACGGCAAGGCCAACTCCTGCCAGAGTCCGGACTTTTCCCGGATCAACCGGGCGAACAAGCGGGAAAGGGGATGGGGATCCGTCAGGATGGAATCGATAAGTTTGCGCAAAAAAGTACCGGTCCGGAACACCAGATGGTTGTCCAGTGTGTAATACCGGTAGTCTTCGGTACGGGTCAGGCCGACGGTTTCCGGCGGGCAGGCACGGGCGAGTCTTTCGGCACGCAGTTCAAAATCGGCCAGGGGTTCGGTGATGCCGGCCTGGGGACAACTGGGCAGACAGGTTTGCGGCCAGTCGTCGGGGCTGTCCAGGGGGCCTGCAGCGGTGAAGGAGGCAGCCCAGGCGGGGCAGGGAAAGCCGAGCCAGCGAACGAAATCGGTGGTGCGCGACAGTTCGGGGCGCTCCGGAAGAAGGCCCACGGCATGCAGGAATGCTCCTGCCAGAACGAGCCGGGTGAATCGCCCCACCGGGGAATCCAGAAGATCCATCGCCTCTTCGAAATGCATCCGATCCCAGGAGGCTTTCAGGACTCCCTGCCAGCGCAGGAACCTCTTTCCCCAGTTTGCCCTGTCCGGGAAAGAGCGTTCACATTTGTCGTACAACTGTTCCAGTTCCCCGAACAAAAGGGCGGCACATTCATCCGGATTTCCCTGCAGGTTGCAGGTGATGCTGAAATTGCCGAAGACCTGCGTGGGATCTTCCGCAGGCAGGCCCCTGGATGCCAGCAGCAACTGGATGATCCCGAACTCGGCCAGCCGGCAGGCCGCTTCTGGCTTGTTCTGGCGACGTACGAGACGGTTCAGTTTGCGGTGGTATTCCCTGATGACCCCGGCATCATCCATGCGCGGCAGGGGACCCGGATCGCCGGAACCCCCCTTTCGGCAGGCCGTGGCGGGAAGAAGCAATAAACAAAGAAAAAACGCACGAATCATCCCGGTACATTCGCCTGTCACGGAAAAAAACGCAAGGGGTTGCCAATCCGGAAAAGAGACTTACACTGGGCAGCCATCCTTCCGGGGTGCCTGGCGGCCACGCCGGGAATAGAAAGCCGCCTTTTTCCGGTTAGGCGGTGCGCGATGTGATGCTGCATTCCAAGGAGTACACCGTGATTCACGTTGACAATCTCACCAAACATTATGGATCATTTCTGGCACTGGATCAGGTCGGTTTCCACATGGACAAGGGCGAAGTGGTCGGGTTTCTGGGCCCCAACGGTGCCGGAAAAACCACCACCATCAAGATTCTCACCTGCAATTTGTACCCCGAAAAGGGGACCGTCAAGGTGGCCGGTTTTGACGTGAGAAGTCATGAAATCGAAATCCAGCGACGGATTGGCTATCTTGCCGAAAGCGCCCCCCTCTACCGGGACATGCTGGTCCGGGAATACCTGAAATTCATGGGGGAAATCCGGGGTCTGGCGGGCATTCCCCTGGTCAATGCCATGGACAGGGTTGCCCATGACTGCGGTATCACCAAGTTCATGAACCGGCCCATAGCCCATCTTTCCAAGGGATACCGGCAGAGGGTGGGTCTGGCCCAGGCGTTGATTCACGAGCCGGAAGTGCTGATTCTCGACGAGCCCTACACCGGCCTGGATCCCCTGCAAATCATCGAAATCCGGAATCTGGTCAAGGAATATGGCAAAAACCACACGGTTCTGCTCTCCTCCCATATCCTTTCCGAAGTGGAAGCCACCTGCAACCGGGTGCTGATCATCCACGAAGGGCGGATTGTGGCCGACGAAAGTGCAGCGAAACTTTTGCACCAGGAAACGGTATTTGCACGGGTGCTGGGTCCGGACCCGGAAATTGTGGGATATTTCAAGGCGTTCAAGGAAGCCAGATTGCTGTCCTCCCACAGTTTGTCCGGACACGATGGTGTGGAGTTGCATCTGAACCCGGTTTCGGGAAGCCTGGATGATCTGGCCCGGGCCGTATCCGCCGTCTGTCGTGAAAAAGGATGGAACCTGATGTACCTCGGTCCCGGGAAGGTCACGTTTGAAGACCTGTTCCTGGAATATACCGGCCGCAAAAAGGCCGATGGCTGATCTTTCATTTCCCCGTGTGAGTTCAAGGAGTCGACATGAAAGACGAAGAAATCAAATCTGAAGAAACAGAAGAGAAGTCTGACAAGTCCGAAAAGTCCGACAGGTCCGACAAGTCCGACAGGCACCCGTCTGCCTGGCAGTCCTTTTTCGTCATCTGGAAAAAGGAAAGTGCAGGATTCTTTTACAGTCCGGTGGCCTACGTGATCCTGGGTGGATTTGCTCTGCTGGTTTCCTGGCTTTTCTTTGACCAGTTCTGGTTGCGCAACCAGGCCACGGTGCGTCCGCTGTTCACCAACCTGCCGCTTTTGTTCCTGCTCATCACGCCGCTTCTGACCATGCGGTCCTGGGCCGAGGAGAGGGCCAACCAGACAGCCGATCCATTGTTCAGCCTTCCTGTCAGCCTGCCTGTGCTGGCCCTGGGGAAGGCGGCGGCATGCCTCACCGTGCTGGGGGTGGCGCTACTCATCACGCTGCCTTATCCCCTCCTGGCGGCGGGTCTGGGCAATCTGGACTGGGGTCCGGTTTCCGGCGGGTACATAGCTGCCATATTGCTGGGTTCGGCATACATATCCATCGGACTGTTTCTCTCAAGCCTGACACGTACCCAGATTGAAGCGGCCTTTCTGACCTTCTTTGTGGCCGGTCTTCTGTACTTCATTGGTGAACCCTTCATCCTGGATCGCGTGGAAAACCCGCAGTTGGTGATCTTTCTGGGACAACTGGGCCTGGGCTCCCGTTTCGGGAGCATTGCCCGGGGGGTCCTCGACATTCGGGATCTGGTGTATTACCTCTCCGTTAC
Source organism: uncultured Kofleriaceae bacterium (assembly GCA_964618145.1). Classification (GTDB taxonomy): domain Bacteria; phylum Myxococcota_A; class Polyangia; order HGW-17; family HGW-17; genus HGW-17. The sequence continues at coordinate 11,989 of CAZTZR010000080.1, read as the reverse complement.
CGCATTTTTCGTGATGCTCAACGTGGCCGTGCTGCGCCACCGGAAATGGCTCTAAGGAGTTGCGAACATGAACAGAAAATACCAAGACCTGCTGAATATCTGGCTGTTCGTTCTTCTGGCCGGTGCCAACCTGCTCCTTTTCAATGCGATTCTGCAACCATGGACGGGAGCCCGGGTGGACATGACCCAGTACAAGGAACACAGCCTTTCGGACCAGACCCGAAAGGTGCTGCATGACATTCCCGACCGTGTGGAAATCTTGGCACTGTTCTCCACGAGCACCCACAAACTGCTTCGTCCCCTTTTGCCACAGATTTACGACACGCTGGACATCTACCGTGCGGAATCCAACGGCAAGGTGAGGGTGCACATCGAGGATCCCAAGTCCGACAAGCGTCTGAGTGAATTGTATGAAGAATTCAACATCCGTCCTGTACCCGTGCCCCTGGAAAGCCGTTACAAAAGGGAAGTCAAGAGCATCTTTTTCCACATTGTGATCCGGTTGGGCGACCAGACGGTGAAACTGCAGATGGAGGATCTGATTGATGTCGAGGAAGTGAACAACGAGTTGCAGGTGCGGTTGCGGGATCTGGAATCCATCCTGACCCGTGGGATCCGCAAGGTTTCCACATCCTTCATCAGCCTGGACAGCGTTCTGGCGCAGATTACCACGCCCGTCAAAATCACCTACCACAAACTTCCGTCGGATGTGCAGGGCCTGCCCGAGGACAAACTCGCCGAAATCCGCGAAGTCGGCCTGAAACTCAAGGAGGAAGTGGATCTGCTGGTCCAGAAGTTCAAGACCAGGATCCAGTATGAGGAGAAGGATGCGACCCAGGAGTTGCCGCCATTCCTCGTAATTGTCGAACACGGTTCCAAGAAGGTGGAATTCCCGTTGATCACATCCCTGGACGAGATGTCCCGCAGTTCCGTGAACGAGAAGATCAACGGTGCCCTGCGACGGGTGCTGCCCGGTTTTTCACGTCAACTGGGACTGGTGGCGCCCCAGCCGCAGATGGATCCCATGATGATGCAGATGGGGCGCAGGCCTCCCAACGAATTCCAACTTCTGGAAACCCTGCTGGGAGAGGAATACAACGTGCGACAGGTGGACCTGGATTCCGGTGATCCGCCACTGGATGTGGATGTGCTGCTTCTGGTTCGTCCCGAAAACCTGTCCGAAAAGGCTGCCTGGGCCATCGACCAGTACATGATGCTGGGCGGGCGCATGGTCGTTCTGCTGGATCCCGGCAAACTCGACATGGCGGCGCTGGCCAACAACCGCCTGATGATCAAGCCCATCCGTTCAGGCCTCGAGGGAGTGCTTGGCAAATGGGGCATCAGCATGGAAGACAAGGTGCTGGCGGACAAAAAGCACCTTCCGTACCCGCTTCCCCGGGAAATCCAGCCGGGACTCATGGTCATCGACGAATTGCCCTATGCCTATTTCGTCCGGGTAGAGAAGCCTGGCAGGCATTCCATGCTGAACAATGTGGCGGAACTCGCCTTTTTGTGGCCCGGGGCACTGACCGTGCGCAAGGCAAGTGACAAACTGCATTACTCCCATGTGGTGTCCAGTTCTTCCCAGGCATGGCTCAACACCATGGATCCCCACATGGGTCTGGATGTCACTCCCACGCAAATCAAGCAGGATGCAGCCGGCGTTACCGGTACCCATCCCATGGTCGTGGCGGTGACAGGTGAACTGGAGAGTGCATGGATCGGCCGCAAAAGCCCCATGGAAAAAGGGGGGGACAATGAACTCCCCAATCCGGATCCGGATTCCGGTGATGCTGACGAAAGCGAGGCTGTCGCCACGACGGACGGTACTCCTGCGGAAAAGGCGGACAAGCGGCCGGAACGTCGCACTGCCCGCAGGGACGCCAGCCCGCCCACCCGGTTTGTGGTGGTGTCCGATGCGGATTTCGTGTCTGAAGTCGGCTACAAGATCATGGAATCCAGGTATCCCTTCGCCCTGCGCTTTCTGGTGAATGCACTGGAGTGGGTGCAATCCGATGACGAGGAGATCCTTTCTTCCGGGAAGGGGCTTCCCCGGCCACTGGAAGAGGTTTCCCGGACCCGCAAGTCCGTGATCCAGCATGGTTTCTGGATGGGAACATGGCTATTGCTTCTGATTCTCTTCTTTGCCTTTGCGATTTTGCGTCAAAGGAGGTTCCGATGAAAAATGTCAACCTGATCCTGGCTGTCCTGCTGTGTGTGCAGGTGGTGGTGTTTCTGGTGCGTCCGGGGCGTACCACGGGTCAAACCGTGCAGACGGTGCAACTGTATCCACAGTTGGAGGGTACTTCCGTGAAAACCCTGGAAATATCCTCCGGGGAGGAAAAAGTCACCCTGGTCCGGCGCGACAACGACTGGACCATTGTGGAAAGCCACGGGTATCTGGCCGATACCGCGCGCATCGAGGAGATTCTGGCCGTGCTCCCCCAACTTCAGCGGGCGGAGGTGATCAGCAAGAAGACCGACATGTTCGCTTCCTATGACCTGGCCGACACCAGTTCCCACACGCGACTGCGCCTGCTGGACGCCGAGTCGAAGCCACTCATGGATCTGCTGGTAGGGCGCAGCCTCGTCCGCAGTTCCTTCGTGCGCAAGTTCGGAGGGGACACGATTTTCCGTGTGAATGTTTCCCTGGCCAACAAACTGAACACGCGTCCCCGGGATTTCTTCGGGGAAAGCCGCATCGACTTGCCTGCGCTCAAGGACCGGCAGATGCTGCGGGTGGAAATCGACGGTGAAACCTTGCAGTTCAGGAAGATTCCCGGAGGCGAGCCGGCCCCGCCACAGAAGGATCATACCGGCATGGAAATCCCCATCGTTACACCGGACCGGTGGTCCTTTGTGGTTCCCGAAGGCGCCACCGAGAACCCCGATGCGGTTTCCTCGTATGTGTCAGGCCTGGACGGCCTGTATTTCGAGGACATCCTGGCGTCGGAACCGGCCGCAACCCATGGTTTCGACGAACCGTTCGCGAAGATCACCTGGACCACTGAGAAAGACGAATTCGTGGTGCTGGTGGGGAACCCGGTGGATCCGGAAAAATCCGATGGCCCCCGTGCCATGAAGGTTTCCGGCAAGAACTGGGTGTATGCCCTGGATGGTTTTTCCTGGAAACGCTGGCGCAAGAAGACGGACGAATTCCTGAAAAAGGACGAACCGGCTACAGGGGAAGTGGAACTGCCTTCCATGGATTACCAGATGCCCCAACTGAAACTGGACATGCCTGAAATGCCCGTGATTTCCCCCGGATCGGACTGATTGTGATTTTTTTTGTTTTTCTCCTTGCTTTTGTCCGGTTTTCCAAGTATACAGCCCAAGTTCCCTGACTTCCACATGCGGATGGTCTTGACGTGAAGGTCCGGGATTGTCCAGTGAGTTTGATTGTATGTTTCTTTGCCCAGGTTTGAGTTCAGAATTACCGCTTATGCGGAAACCCAGTATGAAAAGCACAACGCATGGGGATGTGACATATTTTTCAATCCACTCGTATTATTTAAAACTTGTTTCGTTTCGGCAAGGCGCCGAAACAGTTGTCTCCATGTGAAAGGAAAGTGTAGTATGCAACAGACCATTTTTGTCGGAAATCTCCCATTCAGCACCACCGAAGCCGAAATCCACAACCTGTTTTCCCAGTATGGCACGGTTCTGTCCGTGAAACTGATCGCCGATCGTGAAACCGGCCGCCCCCGCGGTTTTGGTTTTGTGGAAATGGAAGATGCCGAAGCCACGGTTGCCATTGAAAATCTCAACGAGATGGATTTCAACGGTCGCCCGCTGCGCGTGAACAAGGCGCAGGAACGCGCTCCCCGCGAAGGCGGTGGCGGCGGCGGCGGCGGCGGTTTCCGTCCCCGTGAAGGCGGCCGTGGTGGTGATCGCGATCGTCGTCCCCCCCGCCGTTACTAAGTTCTTTCCTTTTCCCGACGCCCTTTTTTCTCCCTGAAAATTCCGGACAATCCATCTGATTGGTCTTTGTTCCAGCCAAAGTCCGAGGCAGTTCTGTACTTGCTTTTTTGTGGCGTTGACTTATAGTGCGTCCGGGTCCGGCCTGCCGTCATTTCCTTCGGAAAAATCCCGCCGGTCCCTGTTTGGAGTTGGTGCCAATGGGATTCTTTTCCAGTTTGTTTTCCAAGGAAGAAAGGGCCGTGCGCTCTTTTGACAAGAACCTGCGTGCGGCGTTGAACAAGCGCATCCAGCCGGAAGAACGCTGGGCCGGCCTGCACGCCTTGCGGGATCTGGGGAGTCCGGAGGCCATCTACGGGCTGCTCAAGCGGTTTACCTTCCTGGCCGAGGGCAAGGGGGGGCTGGTCACCGACGAGGAAGAGAAAAACTGGGTTTTCCAGGTGATTCTGGAGTTCGGGGAGAAGGCGCTTCCGGAATTGCGCCGGTTTGTCAATTCAAAGGAAGGTCCGGCGGTCAATCCGGTGCACTCCATCTCCCAGGGACTGCAGTTGATCAAGTTGATCATCCGTGAGGATCCCGAAACCATGTACGAAGTGCTTTCGGAATTGATCCGCGCCAATGAACCCGGATATGAAAGGGATCCCCTGCGCAAGGAGGAAATCCTGGCCTTCTGCAAGGACTGGAAGGAGCCGAGGCTGGCGGAACTGTTGGTTCCCTACCTGGAGGACACCAACGAAACCGTGCGGTACATGGCCATGGAGTGCCTGTTCTTCATGGATGTGGAAGAAGTCTCCCGGGAACCGTTGCTGAAAATGTTCCTGCCGGAACGGGAAGAAAGCCTGCGAATCTACAATCGCCTGGTCCAGGGGTTTGCCGAGAAGGGCTGGAGCCTGAAGGGATACCGTTCCTATGTGGAACCGCACATGAAAGCCGGTGAATACCAGATTTTCCGGGGTGACTTGATCCAGAAGAAGAAGGGAGCCTGACATGGTCCGTTATCCCATGACTCCGGAGGGCTATGCCCGACTCAACGGGGAACTGCAGAAAATCCGGATGGTGGAGATCCCAAAAAACATCAAGGACATCGAGGAAGCCCGCGCCCACGGGGATCTGCGCGAGAACGCCGAATACCATGCAGCGAAGGAACGGCAGTCCCATCTGGCGGCCCGGGAAGCCTATCTGGATGATCGGATTGCCAGGGCGGAAGTCATCGATCCCAGGACTCTCAAGTCCGATCGGGTGGTGTTTGGGGCTACGGTGACTTTGGAAAATGATGACACCGGGGAGGTTTCCACGTTCAAGATTGTAGGGGAGGATGAAGCCGACCTGGAAAAGGGAAAACTGAATCTGGCGTCTCCCATGGCCCGGGCCATGATAGGCAAGCAGGTGGACGAAGAGGTGAAACTGAAGACCTCGCAGGTGGAAAAAACCTTTTACATACTGAAAATCGAGTTTGTCTGATGCGTGTACGTACTTTTCTGTCTTTTTTTGCCATGTTCATTCTGGGTTCCCATCTGGCCTGCGATCAGGGAGAGGGGGACCGGTGCGAAATCAACAAGGATTGCGCCGACGACATGATCTGCTGCATTCCTGCCGGAACACTGGAAGGAACCTGCCAATATGAGGAAAACTGCAGTGAACAGTAGGTTTTCACCAGTGTTCCTGCTTCTGGTGTTTGTCCTTTTCCTGGTGCCGGCCGGTTTTTCCGCCTGCATGGAAGAACCCGGTGGCTCCCTGGACGAGGCCTGCCAAAAGGATCAGGATTGCCCCAATCCGGCCCGCCAGCGATGTGTGGTGGAGTGGGGCATTTGTGTCGGCCAGACCAACGAACTAGGCGACCTTGACGCCGGCACCGGCCAGTGAATCCGGGCCCGGCAGGGTAAATCAGATTTCCCGTTTTGCCTGGATTCGGGGCAGGTTTCCTGACACAAAGAACGATTCCACAAATCGGGGTTCTCCGAAAAAGCGGGTGCGCAATGCGCAATGGGTGCGCTCAAAAACAGCCCCGGCGCCTTCACATGCGATCGCTGCGTCTGCCTGAAGTTGCCCCTCGTTGAGTTGCAGTTCCAGCAGGGCCCGTTCCTGTACCTCGATTTCCAGGTGCAGTTCTGCAAGCAGAAACACCCAGTCGGCGTATTCCTCCAGTTCGGAAAGGGGTTCCAGTGCAACAAGCAACTTTTCCAGTTGCCGTCCGGTGGGCAGTTTGCGGGCACTTTCAGTCAGATGGCGCTTGATCCGGGGAGCCATGCCTGCCACCGGCTGTCCGATGGTGCCGGCAAGTTGCAGTTTCTGGTAAAGGCTCTCGAGCACCGCGTGCACATCCATCCAGAAGGCCTTTTGGTGCGCCAGAATCCGCAGGTGTTCGGCCGCCAGATGATCCCTTTTGCGGAGCAGTTCCTCCATTCGACCAGCAAGAAGCGTCAGATCATGGGCAAGATCGGTCGTCTTTTCACGAAGCAACAAGGCTTCAGTCGTGAAAATGGCCTCTTGCAGCCACTGTTCGCATCGGGTTTGTACCCGGCCGGCCGCTGGCATCAGTTGCCCTCCCAGTAACGCACCGGGCCGGTGTCCATGTGAATGAACTCCGAGCCTTCATACCACCACACGCCAGCTTTTTTCGACCGACGCAAAAACCGCATGACCTGTTTGAGGTCCACCCCCGGAATGTTGAAATCCAGCGCCTGTCCGCGGGTGTGGTAGGAATTTTTCGCTACCTCGTGCAACCGTTTGCGGAGCATGTCATTGAACCGTTCCGAACGGTAACCGGAAACCACTTCCACCACCGTCGGGGAAAATTTTCCGATGACATCCGCAAGCAGTTCCACCAGTTTCGGGTCCATGGGCCGTTCCTGATCGGTGAAACGGCAGCGGAGAAAACTGTCCAGGGTTTCCCGGGATATCTGCACCTTTCCCGTGGTGGGCCAGATGAGTACCTCCCGGGTGTGCAGGTGCACGATGTTGACCACCTGTTCCGCCCGGGAAGGCGGATTGCGGGTTTTCGCCTGTTCCCGGGGGGTGCCCTTGGGAATGGATGCGATGCTCAGTGCCAGAAACAACAGGGAAAAGGGCATCGGTTTTCCTTTGGGGAACAAAACAGGGTTATGATATGTTCCATGGCATCAGGAGGTTTCCATGCGAAACGCATTCATGTTTCTTCTGAGCTTCGTGCTGACCATTGCCTGCACCCCTGAAAAGAACAAGGCTGCCGTCCAGAACAACAAACTGGTGACCATTCATGGCCAGGTGGTAAAATCCGTCACCGAACTGGACGCTGCCAAACGTGACAATGCCAAGTTCCTGCCGCAGTTGAACAAGACCATCGGAGTGATCCAGGAACAGACGAAGGAACTGGACAAACAGTCTGTACTTCCCAAGTTGACCGAAGTCAAGGACCAGTTGGACCGCAGCCTGAAGGAACTCTCCACCGGTTACGCCGAGGTCGAGGATCTCTACAAGAACGAGAAAATCGCCGAAGCCAAGACGAAACTGGAAACCGTGGAAAAGGCGTTCCAGGCAAACACCGCCATTTTGCAGCAACTGCAGGCCAAGGTGGCCCGGGAATACGACATTCCCATCGCCGCTCCGGCTCCGCCCACTCCGCCAGAAAGGCTGGGCCCGGCTGAAACCGACGCACCATCAGGGGAAACTCCCGCAAGTACCGCACCCGAGGTGAAACCGGAACCCCTACCGGCAGAGCCTTCCGGCCCCGCCGTGGATGAATCCGAAGAAACCGCCGAAACTGACACCGAATAATCAGATACAGTATCCCAGAAAACACGCCTTGTCTTCTGCCACACAATCCCTCTCGTCTCCCCAGACCCAGCATCCCTGGGAATTCTGCACACACTTGTAAGCCCAGATGATTAGCAGGCAGGCCCGATCTCCGGAACTGCACTCATTGTCACAGGCACACGCGCCGTTGGTGCAGATCTTGCCTTGGGAAGCGCAATTGGTGCCATTGACCCAGCCGGTGCAGCCGGTGCCCAGAGTCTGGCAGTTTTGTACAACGTCGCCACTGCACTGGGATTGTCCCAGGGTGCACAGATTGGTGCACTGGGCCGCACACTGGGCGGAACCGCCACTTTCGTTGCAAATCTGGGAGGTCGATTCGCAGTTCGTCTGGTTGGAAAACTCCAGACATCCGTGACTGTTGGCACTGCAGGACTGGATCCAGTTTCCGTTGCACCGGGTTTGTCCAGAGGTGCAGACCTGAGGACACACGCATTCACCGCCGGTACAGTTTTTTCCCTGGGTGGAGCAGTCCACGTCCGTGCGCCACTCCCTGCATCCCAGGGTGCCAAGGATGCATATGTGGCGGGTTTCCCCGATGCAGAGGCCGGCCCCGATGGTGTCGCAGGCGTCCGTGCAGGGATCCACGCAAGTGGGAGGCGTGGCTTCGGGATCACAGGATTTGCCCAGGGTACTGCAATCGGTCGCGTCCTGCCATTGCAGGCAGCCGTTCTGTCCCAGTTGGCAGTGCTGGACAATGTTCCCCAGGCAGCGGGAGGTTCCGGATGCACATGCGTCCGTGCAGGAGTCCACGCAGCGGGTGTTGTCGGTGGAATCGTCGCAGACCTTTCCGGAAGTGGAACAGTTTCCGGTCTGCTCCCACTGGTAGCACCCGTTGGTGCCCAGACGGCACTGTTCGATGAGATTGCCGTTGCAGCGGCTCAGCACCTGCATGTTGCACTGGTTGACGCAACCGCCGGAGCAACCGGAAAAATCAAACCTGCAGGATGATGTGCATGCCAGGGTGCCTTCACCGGCATTGAGGGCTGCGCAGGTCATGCCGTCCAGATTGGTCCCGTCACAGTGCTCGGCTCCCTCCACCACCCCATTGCCGCAAAGGGCACCACCGGCACAGTCCTCCGGGCAGTCCTGCTCGGTTTCCGGGGGGGTGCAGATGCCATCTCCGCAGACGGCGGTGGAACTTCCCCGGGCGCAGGCGTACACAAATAGCAGGATCAACAACAGGGTCAGGACATGGCGCAATGGACGGATCATGGCAGGCCTCCATGGCGGTGGTTGCAGTTACTATAGTGCGAAAACCGGATCGGACAAGGAAAAAATTTCCTGTACTTTCTATGTGCTTGCATCCAGGGGTCTCCGGTGGCAGCATCAGGCAACTTGGACCCCGGCACCATGGTGCCGGGCCACGAACTCCACCGAGGTGAACATGAAGAACATTTGCCCCACTGGTACGTCAGCCTGGAAAAAACTCGAAACCCTTTACCAAACCCACAAAAACCTGCAATTGCGTGAACTGTTTGCCTCCGATCCGCAGCGGTTTGAACGCTATTCCCGGACCTTTGGGGACAGTTTCGTGCTGGATTTCTCCAAGAATCTGATCCAGGACGAAATCCTGGAAGCCCTGCTGGAACTGGCGGACCAGACGGATGTTTCCGGTGCGGTACAGGCGATGTTTTCCGGCAAAACCATCAATGTCACCGAGAACCGCGCCGTGCTCCACACCGCCTTGCGCAACCGCACGAACACACCTGTTTTCGTGGACGGGGTGGATGTCATGCCCGGTGTGCGCCGGGTGCTGGATCACATGAAGGCGTTTTGCGCCCGGATCCACGACGGCTCCTGGAAGGGATACACCGGCCGGTCCATTACCGATGTGGTCAACATCGGCATCGGTGGGTCCGATCTGGGCCCGGTCATGGTGACCGAGGCTTTGCGTCCGTACAAACTGCCGGGCATCAACGCCCATTTTGTTTCGAATGTGGACGGTACCCATCTGGTGGAAACCCTGAAGAAAGTCTCCCCGGAAACCACGTTGTTTCTGGTGGCATCCAAGACTTTTACCACACAGGAGACCATGACCAACGCCCGTTCGGCCCGGGACTGGTTCCTGGGACATGCGAAGGATCCGAAGCACGTGGCCCTGCATTTTGCCGCGCTTTCCACCAACGCGTCTGCCGTGGCCGAATTCGGCATCGACACCGCCAACATGTTCGAGTTCTGGGACTGGGTGGGGGGACGCTATTCCCTGTGGTCCGCCATCGGCCTTTCCATTGCCCTGACCATCGGTTTTGACCGGTTTGAAGAACTGCTGGATGGCGCCCACGAGATGGATGTTCATTTTTCCACCACGCCGGCCAGAGACAACCTGCCGGTACTGCTTGCCCTCATCGGCGTCTGGTACAACAACTTCTTCGGGGCAGCGTCCGAAGCCATCTTGCCATATGACCAGTACATGCACCGTTTTGCCGCCTACTTCCAGCAGGGAAACATGGAATCCAACGGCAAGTGCGTGGACCGCGACGGCCGGCTGGTGACCTATCAGACCGGCCCCGTCATCTGGGGGGAACCCGGCACCAACGGACAGCATGCGTTTTACCAGTTGATACACCAGGGAACCAAACTGGTTCCCTGTGACTTCATCGCTCCGGCTCTCAGTCACAATCCCATCGGGGACCATCACCCCAAACTCATGGCCAACTTCTTTGCCCAGACCGAGGCCCTGGCGTTTGGCAAGACCCGGGAAGAAGTGGAGGCGGAACTGGAAAAGCCCGTTTCCGAAACCGCGAAATCACTGGTTCCCTTCAAGGTGTTTTCCGGAAACCGTCCCACCAACTCCATTCTGGTACGCCAGATCACTCCCCGCACGCTGGGTCAGTTGATCGCCCTGTATGAACACAAGATTTTTGTCCAGGGGGTCATCTGGAACATCTTTTCCTTTGACCAGTGGGGCGTGGAACTGGGCAAGAAACTGGCCGGACGCATCCTGCCGGAGTTGACCTCCCCCGGGGAAATCACCACCCACGACAGTTCCACCAACGGCCTGATCAACCGCTTCAAAACCTGGCAGACCCGACTTTGAGAAAAACGTTCAGTTTTCCGGAATCGACGGACTGGATCGGCGAAATCAGTTCCAGTACTCAACGATGTACGGCAATTGCTGACTGGAGTCTCCGGCCACAATGGTGAAATTCCCTTCGGAATCCAGATAGGTGCGATCACAGGAATTGCCGGATTTGGTCTGCAGGACGGAGAAATTGGCGTAACCAATCGCAAGCGAGAAATTCTCAAGGAAATTTGGATGGTAATTCTGGCAGAGTTGTGTGTCCGCCGTAAACCGCATGGGCCAGGTGGCCCCATAATCATATGTAAACCGGATACCGTCGTCCAGATCCTCGCAGGTCACATTTCCGGAAGCATGCTGGCCCGTACAGTACCATTGCCCCTTGAGTTGAAAACAGAACTTCTGGTAACTGGGACCCCGTTCCGCGAAGTCCCCGCAGCGCAGGGCAGGCCGCCATTCGCCGAAAGCCCACACCCCGGGCATGCAAGGACCTTCGGTTTCACACCCGGTGGATTCTTCCCCGTCACAGTTGGAGAAACCATCCAGGCATTCCCAGTCACAGAGACCGTTTTCGCATATGGGTTCGCTGTTGGGCGGCTGTGGGCAATCATTGTCACAAAATCCACAATGATTCAGGTCAAGCATGAGGTTCACGCATTCGTTCCCTCCACAATCCATGGTTCCCTCCAGACAGATGAACCCACATTCGCCGCTTGCACAGAAAGTCATGCCATATTCGACGAAGGGGCAATCATTCCCGCAGGTTCCGCAGTTGTCCGGATCGGTCGCCAAGGCCCGGCAGTAGCCATCGCAGTCAGTGAGTCCTTCACCGCATGAGGCAACACACTCAGCGTCACTGCAGATTTCACCCGGGTTGCAGGTGACGCCGCAGGTTCCGCAGTTGTGGCGGTCGGTGTCCAGATCGCGGCACACGCCATCGCATTCGGAGAGTCCACCGCCGCAGGAAATGTCGCATTCGCCATTACTGCAGATTTCACCCGGGTTGCAGGTGACGCCGCAGGTTCCGCAGTTGTGGCGGTCGGTGTCCAGATCGCGGCACACGCCATCGCATTCGGAGAGTCCACCGCCGCAGGAAATGTCGCATTCGCCATTACTGCATACCTCACCCGGGTTGCAGGTGACGCCGCAGGTTCCGCAGTTGTGGCGGTCCGACCGGAGGTTCACACATTCTTCACCACACAGGGCTAGCCCAAGTTTAACAGGCAAGGGCTGAAAACGTAGTAAACATAGCCCACTTAA
>CAZTZR010000079.1:0-17890 GCA_964618145.1 uncultured Kofleriaceae bacterium | reverse complement strand
CGTCCTGGACGTGACTGGGGTTCGAACCCGGGTTCCATGCCCGCTCGTCCACCAGACCGTCACAGTCATTGTCCATCCCTTCGCAGACCTCAGGGCCGGGAGCCTGTCCCGGATTGGTGATGAGGCATTCCGTGCCGGTCATGTCCGCCTTGCAGACGTAGTAACCGCTACCCTGGCAGACGCCCAGGTTGGAATCCACGCAGGCAGTGCCCAGGGCAGGATAAAAGTCGTCATCCGCGACCCCGTCGCAGTCTCCGTCCAGACCGTTGCAGAGGGTTTCAAAGGCGCTGACCAGGTTCGGGCTGTCCGGAATCCGTTCGACACCTGCGGGGTAGTCGCAGACCCATTGTTTTTGTCCGTTGAAGATTTCGCAAGTCACGGGAACGGAATCACCGCAGAGTCCACCCGTGCGGCAATAACCGGGAGGCGGGGGAACCAGATCCGCCACCTCGTCGACCTGGCCATCGCAATCGTTGTCAATGCCGTCACAGAACTCCATTCCCGCCGGTGCGGTGGGCGTGCAGGCATACTCGCAACCATCCTTGTCGATGAAGGCAACCAGAGGGTCATTCAGGTCACCGTTCAAATCGTGGAAACCGTACATGCAATCATACTGGCAAATCCCGTTCACGCATGCGACGGGGAAGGAGTTGGGCGGCCGGTTTGTGAGGCACGAGTTGGTGCAGGAGCCGCAGTAATTGATGTCGTTGAGGAAGTCAAAGGCTTCATCGATCTGGCCGTTGCAATTGTTGTCCAGACCGTCACAGGTTTCCGAACGGGGAAGAACCTGTCCATTGCAGGCAGGTCCCCAGACGCCCTCGTGACAATATTCGGTACCGCCGGAACAGGTACCCACACCCAGGGTGCCTTCCGGGCCGGTATAACAGGGCTGGGACAGGGGGTTGCCCAGTTCGTCGGCGTTGTCTACGTATCCGTCGCAGTTGTTGTCCTGCCCGTCGCAGGTTTCAATACCGTCATTGGTGGGGACACACGCCGTTTCACAGCCGTCGCCGTCAATCTTGTTGGCGTTGATCCAGCCCGGCAGGCAATGGGAAAGTTTGCAGACACCCTCGTTGCAGACACCCACGGCGTTGGCGTACCGGTTGACACAGGAGATTCCGCAACGGCCGCAGTTTTCGGGATCCGTCATGAATCCTCCCTGTCCGCCTTCCTCCTCCGGGATCCAGGGTTCGTCGATGAGTCCGTTGCAGTCATTGTCCAGACCGTCGCACACCTCTTCCATGCCGCCGATGGTGTTGCATCGGTATTCGCACCCGGGAATGTCCGGATTCAGGTTGAACCAGTAGGGATCGCAGTCCCCCATCTGGCACTCCCCGTTCACACAGAGTCCTTCGGCGCGGAAATATGCACAGAGCCGGCCACATTCGCCACAGTTGCCCGGATCCGTCATGAACCGCCCCTGGCCACCCTCTTCCACCGGAGCCCACGGATCGTCAACGATCCCGTTGCAGTCGTTGTCAATGCCGTCACAGATTTCAACACCTTCGTTGGTGGGAGTACAGTTGTTCTGGTTGTTCTGGTTGTTCTGGTTGTTCTGGTTGGTGTTGTTCTGGTTGTTCAGATCCGTGTTGATGGAGGCATCGTCCTTGATGACATACACCGCCCGGTCGCAGGCACCCAGGGAAACCACGGCCAGAAGCAGAACCGGAAGGAATTTCAGGGAAATCCGCTGTTTGGAGCGCAGCAGGAACAGAGCAAATCCTGCCAGCAGTCCCAGGGTTGACCAGTCCGTGTTTCCATCGTCCTTCGGCCTGGTGCTGCAGCCGAATCCACCGGCAGTGACCTTTCCCCGAATGACCTCTTCGGTCACGCTTCCCGGTTTGGGCACGCATACGGCAGATGCGCCGTCATTGCCAAGGATGACCTGGCACTGGGCATACCCGGGGCATTTGACACTGTAGCATGGATTCCAGTGGCAGGATCCTGACAGGCAGATATATCCCAGTTGACAGATGACATCAGCGCAGGCATCGTCAACACAGTCGCCATCCTGGCAGACCTGCCAGTATTCACAGTTCACATTGTGGCACGGGTCGCTTTCGCATTTGCCCTGGGAGTTGCAACGCTGACCGGCGGGACAGTTGCAGACGCCCTGGCAGACGCCGTTCCAACCGTCGGAACCCTCCATGCGTACGCAGTACTCAAGGGTGTCGCAGGTCACGTCCCTGCAGGCGTCGGCCCCACAGTAACCTTCCCAGAAAAGCTCGCCTAAAGGACAGAAATTGCCCACGGTGGCACAGGACGCATCGGAGCAGAAATACTGGTTTTCCACGGGTTGGCCCTCCCGCCAGCGGAAGTTCACGGTGCAACTTTCGTTTTCGCCGCAGGGTTCCGCATCGCAGGGGTTGATGCATTGCTGCTCAACGCAGACTTCGGAGGTGGTGCAGATTTGCAGGCCGCATTCCACCAGAATGGGCATGCAGATGGAAATCGAAGGATCCTCCGGATAAACAATGCATTCTTCGGTACCGCGACAGGTGAATTCCCCCGCGGTACAGCGCTTGCGGCAGGCGCCTTCGTAGCAGATGTCCGTTTCCACAGGGCAGATGGCATCGTTGTCGATGAAACCATCACAGTTGTCGTCCATCCCGTTGCATTCTTCCTGACGCGGAATTTTGGCGGTGCATCCTTCCCATGCGCCGTCAAAACATTGCTCCGTACCATGGCAGGTGCCATGCTCGTTGGTGATGACACAATCCTGGAAAAGATTGTCGTCAACAAGCCCGTTGCAGTCGTTGTCCAGGCCGTCACAGACTTCAGGAGTGCCTTCATCGCCGTCACAGACCAACTGGCCGTTGATGCAGACATAAATGCCGCATCCACCGGTGCAGGGAAGGCCGACATCCGGATCATCCTCGTCAATCTGGCCGTCGCAGTTGTTGTCGATACCGTCACAGATATCCCGGGACGGGGTTTGTGCTGAACAGGTACCCCAGATTCCGGCAGAGCAGGTTTCCACGCCGCTGCATACCCCCCAGGAATTGCGGATTTCACAGGTGCGCTCCAGATTCTCGTCGATCTGACCGTCGCAGTTGTCATCAAAGTTGTTGCACACTTCGGGGGTTGCAAAAGGCGCCGTGCAAATCCAGTTGCCGTTTTCACAATATGCAAGCCCCTGGCACGAACCATACTCGTTGGTGTTTACACAGGTACTGGTCAGGCCTTCGTCCACCAGTCCGTTGCAGTTGTTGTCCAGTCCATCGCAGATTTCGGTTTCCGGTCCGAACTCCTGATCACAGACGATGACACCTCCTTCGCAGATGGTGATGCCGGGCTGGCAAATCCCCAGACTGTTTCCGCAGGGCTGACCCACACGGGGATCATCCGCACCATCGGGAGTGGATGGATCGCCGTCGTCGTCGATACCATTGCATATTTCCGGCATGGGACCGGTGCAGACGATGCCGTCGTCCACCAGTCCGTTGCAGTCGTTGTCAATGCCGTCACAGATTTCCCCACTGGGGGCAAGGCCGGGGTTGGTGATTTCACAGCGGGTCGTGGTGCCGTCATCGGAACAGACATAGACACCGGTGCCCCGGCATTGTCCGAGAAGACCATTGTCGCAGGGCATTCCGAGTTCCGGAAAATCCTCATCGATCTGGCCGTCACAGTCATCGTCGATACCATTGCACAATTCGGTCACGATGCTGTCGGCGATGATTTCCGCCATGGCGGCCACCAACTCCGCCTGGCTCTGTGCCCGGATGGCGCCGCCGGTCCCACCGGCTACCCCGATTTCGTGATTGTTCAGGAATTCGTTGGGGGCCGTGGCAAAAGCGATGACATGGGTCTTCACTTCATAGCGGCAGCGCCCACCCTGACACCAACTGTTGGGGGGACACTGGGCGGAGGAGGTACAGGTACGGGTCAGATCCGGAACGGAAAGGAGCATGGTGGCCGCAGATATCGGATCCGTGCCGCAACTTTCCGCACCATCGGTGAGAAGGATGATCCGGTAGGGTCTGCATCCCCGCAATCCGTCCGCAGGGATGTCATGGTTGGCCAGACGATTGTAAAGCGCTTCAAGGGACCCCCCCAGCGGTGTACCGCCGGTGGCCCGCAACTCGGGGTCCACCTGCTGTTCGGGTTTCAGGGCAGCATTGTAACCGGGTTCTCCGGGATCCGACTCCGAATGATTGATCCACTTGATGATGTTTGCGACGTTCCCGTCTCCCACGGGAACCAGGATGTCCGCGCCTGTCAAGGGGGCCAGTGTAATGGGATCCCGGCAACCGTCCAGAATTCCCCCCGCATAGTTGATGCATACACGGTCATTTACACCGGGTTCGTCATGATCCGGGTAGTTCTGCATCATGTCGCAGAGACGACAGTCATCCATGGGATGCCACAGTCCCCCGTAGCCTCCGCATCCCACCGTGTTGTTCGGGATGGCGGAGGAGCAGGAGCAGAGGTAATTGAAACCGCTGTTCTGCTGGAACCGGGCCATGCCCCAGCGTACTTCGCCGTAGGACTGCAAAATGGTGCGGATGGCTTCCTTGGCCATGTAAAAACGGCTGGAAGTTCCACCCACGCCAAGGTGTTCCAGACTTCCATCGCCGTAAGTGTACGAAGTGCCGTCAATACTCATGAGCATGGAGCCGGATGTGTCAATCATGAGGTAAATGGCAGGATCCGGTTCCGCTCCGCTTGCAGGCAGGGAAAACATCAAGGGCAGGAAAAAGAGGACGAGAAGAAAAGGACAAAAACGGGTACGCATGGGGCAACCTCCGGACGTGCTGCTGAACCAGATGAGGGGTTTTTGCAGACGCTCTAATACTATATTAGAAATACCCGGTTTTACAATCGGGAAATTGGTTTTTCTACTTATGGGGCAATGGATGCAAAATTTAGAAATGGAACTTGCTGTTCAGGAAGAAGTAGAAGCGCTGTCCCTTTGTTGGAACAGGTTCGGAGACTGCCGCAAGGTCGTTGAAATAGTCAGCAGTATAGTAACTCTGGGAATCCAGAAGGTTGTAGGTCATCAGACTGAACTCAGCCTTGTGTTTGGCGATTTCGGTAATCCAGCGAAAACCGATGCTGACCAGACCGGCGGCGGGAATTTTTTCATATGCAAGCCATGACGCCTTGGATGTGGTGGTGGCGGTATCCATGACCCGGTTGGGATCTTCAAAAGCGCCGATGACTTGAAGGGTGGACATGAAGTCGAAGTTTTTCGCCAGTTTGATGACGGAACCGAAATTGAGCCACTGGTTGGGTACGGAACGGTTCATGCCGCCGTCGATGGGACTGGAACCCCACATGGTATTGAAAGAATAGCCAAGATAAAAATTGTGGCCGCCTTGCAGATAAAGTCTGGCCAGACCTTCCACGGCATGGACCCAGCGTTCACCTGAATTGTAATATTGGCTCTGGTTGATCCGGATGGTATCGGTCAGGGTGATGTAACTGTAGTTGAGACGGAAAGACAGTTCCTGGATGATTCCCCTGTTCTTCACCAGAAGGGCGTTGATTTCCGTCTGGATGGCTTCGGACCGCTCCACGTTGATGTTGGGGTCCGGCGCATACACCACGGTCTTGTTGTTGCCTACGAGATTGAAGTAAACAGGTTGGCGGAAACCGGTAAGGTAGTTCACTTTCCAGAACCAGTCGCCTCCCAGGGGAACGACCATGGATGCGGCGGGAAGGAAAACCGGCTTCTGGGTGTAATTGCCGGCGGGACCCACCTGCAGACGAAGACCGCCATCGAGAATCACGCGGTTTTCAAACCGGTGCTGCCCGGATACGAATGTGCCCATAATGACACGATCAGCTTCATACATATAGGGCTGTCTGCAGTTTCTGACATAGGAGGAACCGGAAGGGTCGGTTGGATCATAAACAGGTATTCCGTCTCCGTTGATGTCATTGTATGGACACAGGACCGGCACCTTGCCGAATTCCACAAATCCCTGGGAATCGTGGGGGGCCAGCAATTCGAAATGGGATACATTGTTGCGCTCGTAATAGGCTTCGGTTCCGAACAGCAACCGGGTCCGCTTGGCCACTTCCCAGTCAAAGTCCAGGGATAGACCTGTCCGGATGGCATTGGTATCTGCCGAAAAGGCCATGCCGTTGAAGGTACCTTCCACCTGGGGAAGAACCTGCAGGAGCATGCTGCGGTCAAGATGGGTGACGTATGTCTTGAAGTCCATGCCCACCTTCTCGTCCAGAATCCTGTCCCTGTAGCGAAGGGCGGCAAACCGGTCGATCATGTCCCACTGGTTGTATTTCAGGTTGGGCACGGGACTCAGGGAGGTCATGGGGCCGGAAAGAATCGTTACGGGATTGCGGATGTGTCCGTGCATTCCGGGGAACTGCATAAAGGGGAAGGACCACTGCAGGTTCCATTTGTCATAACGGATTTTTCCGTTGAAGTTCCCGTAATGATTCATCGGTGCAAAGGAGGAAAGTTCCTCAGCCCTCCCGTACTGGATGGGGCTGTTGGGATTTGGGGATGCAGCATACAGCCGGACCGGAAGATATTCATACTTCGGACCACGGAAAAACTCCGTGCTCGCGTGCAGGAAAAGACTGAAATTGTTCCAGGATTTTCCGAACATTCCCCAGGCGCGGAACACGTCCTGATCCCCCGGTCCCGTGCCACCTCCGAAACCCATCTGGAAGCCATTGATGTCGTCTGCATCCTTGGTGATGACAGAGGCAACGCCCAGATAGGAGTTGGCGCCCCAGAGCACACCGCCCGGAGAACTCATGAATTCCACACGCTTGTACATCTCCAGGGGCCAGCGCCGGACGTTGACCATTCCGTTGAGGATGGAGTCGAACAGGCTGATGCCATCCTGGACCAGCAGGATGCCCTGGGAGAGGCCGTTGCTGGTGATCAGGGGAATGTTGTCATACTGGGCGTTGGCGGTGAGTACGGAGGGGACAAACTGGAACACCCCCAGCACGCTGCGGAAACCGTAATCGTTGATGTCATCCTCGGTGAAGATGGTGATGACCGCCGGTGCCTCCTGGACGGTGGTTTCCCCCTTGGTGGCGCTTTGGACCATGCGCCTCAGTTTGAGCATTTCGTCGGCTTCGGCGGTGGAGTCGTCCTCCACTGTGGGTCGCACCACAATCTCCATTTCGTCATCGGTAGTGGAGAAAAGGATGTTGCCGGCAGGGTTTTCGGCTGGTTCGGGAGAATCCGCCCGCACCGGCACCGCGAAACTGGAAAAGATGAAAAATGAAAGGAAAACTGCAGTTTTCACGAGTCACCCCTCACTGGTGTACCAGGATGAAGTCCACACGGTTGTTGGCCGCACGGTTTTCCGGCGTGGTGTTCGGTTTGATCGGGTATTTGCTGCCATAGCCCACACCCTGCACCCGTACCGGGGATACGCCCTTGGAAACCAGGAAGTTCCTGATGGCGTTGGCCCGGGCGTTGGTCAGTTGTATGTTCTGCGGTTCGCGACCGCCGGATTCCAGATGGACTTCAATACGGACCAGCCGGATTTGCGGGCTGGCCTTGAGATCGTTCGCAAGTTCCAGCAGGACCACTTCGCTGGCCTGTGTCAGGGTGGAGGTTCTTCGCTGGAATTCGATCTTTCCGGACGGGATGATCTTGCCGTCCACGATATTCAACTGGACGCCCGTGTCGGGGCAGCCACCAAACTCGGGGACGCCGGGTTCGTCAGGACAGAGGTCGTCTTCGTCGGGGATTCCGTCTCCGTCGCGATCCGGAATCGGACAGCCATGATAACGTGCCACACCGGGAACGTCCGGGCATTTGTCAAGATCATCGGGGATGCCGTCGCCATCCCGATCCGGGATCGGGCAGCCGTCATACCGGGGATCGCCGGACTGGGTCGGGCATTTGTCAATGCCGGTGCAGACATGCTGGTATTTTTCGGCCTGACCCTTTTCGGACACCCAGGGATCACAGACGCCGTCCATGTCCCGATCCGGGTCGGGACAGCCACCGAGTTCCGGAACGCCGGGCTCGTCCGGGCACTGGTCTTCGTCATCGGGGATTCCGTCGCCATCCCGGTCATGGATTTCGCGTACCACGACCCGGTGTTCGGCGGTCCAGGTCAACTGCGCGCCAATCCGCAGGGGTGTTCCGCGACCGTAATCCTCAATGAAACCGGTTCCCGTGCCACCGAAAATGGTCAGCGTCAGATCCTGTTTTGGACTCCATGCCACACCGGCAAGGGCTTCGGCCGGGGAATCGGTATGCTTGTCCCCGGAGAGGGGGACAAATTTGTTGAAAGCACCCATGATTGCCCAGTTCCGGAACACTTGAAACCGCACGCCAAGGCCGGCATGCACTTCGGGTCCCGCGGAAAGCAGGGGGGTGTTTTCATCCGTGGGGCTGTAAATGGCATAATCCTTTCGCCACAGGTACCCGGCGTTCAGGAGGACCGTCAGGCGGGTGTCCTGCCAGCCAAACAGCAGGGTTCCCTTCGCAGTGATGTCCTGATCCCCCGCGAAGACTTCTTCGACACCAAAAGGCAGGAAAACACCCAGACTGGCGCCGGTGCTGAACCGGCCGAGTTGGAGCAGCCGGAATTTCATGGCTACGGAAGGATCCCCGGGAACACTGGAAGGGATGTTGCGCTTCATGGTCGTCAGGGGATCGTTGTGGGTGAAACCCCATTCATTGTTGATGTTGAATGCCGAACCCGGGCCCAGTCGGTAAAACGGCATGGTCAGGGACAACTGCATCCACCGGGTGAGTCCCAGGGTGGCCTGGAAATCAAACGCATTGGAGTAACGCAAGGCGGCGGCGTGGTTGTCGGTGACATCCGGGTAAAATTCCAGGCGCATGGGCCTGAGGGCGAAATTGACACCAAAAAGGATGTCCAGGGATTGGGGCGCGATTACCAGGGGATTGTCCAGGGACAAAAATCCGAGGGAATCCAGGGCGGGCTGGTATGTCTGTACGGGAATTCCCCGTTCCCGCGTCTTGGCATGAACCGGCCAGGCGGCCAGTACGACCAGCGCCATACAGAGAAACCCCAGTCGGAAAAACGGGAGTGAAGTTGTCTTCATGGCTATTTGTTTCCCCGGTTGTTGAGGCTGATTCCATCGAGGTACTGCACGAACAGGGTTTTCTGTGCCGAACCACCCTGAAGGGATTTGACGTATTCCATTTCCCACTGCAGGCAAAGGGACTCGGACTCGTCAAGTTCAAAGCTGCACAGGCCGAAATAGTTGGTCAGTTCGGCACCGAAGTACATGACCACGCCGGTGTCGGAGGTGTAGGCGCGCTGGGTTCCGGGGGTAAGGGTGTTGTACCGGCCGTTGCCATCCTTGTCGAGAAATGCCATGCGGGCGGCAGGAATCCGGAAATTGGTGCCCCAGTAGGGGACCACGCCGTTCACCGGAATGCGGGAGGTGCGTTCCCGGTAGATTCCCACCCAGGTGCCACAATTGTAGATGTCACCCTGGGCGCATGCGTTCTGGATGAAGCCTGCGGGCAGGTCATCCTGCATGGTCTGGAGTTGTGTCTTTGTGAGGACGACCCCGAAGGAATTTTCGATGTTTACGTTGGGGCTGGCGCGGTAGGCATAGCCGGTGAAGGGGAACTGCACCGGATCCGCTCCGGGCACCCATCCCTTGTCCCGTACCACGAGGCCGACATAGCCCTGAGCCGGAACGGAAATGTTGGTTCCGATGAAGGCGCCTGACTCCATGTCGATGTCGGCAGTACCCAGGGGAACCGCCGATGCACCCACCGCCGCATATTCCAGCGGGTCGTAGAAGATGATTTCCAGATCGGCCAGAATCGCGGGATCCCTCACTTCGGATGTCAGGAACTTCGTTTCATCGTTGGGATCCACGAGATAGCGAAGACGGCCATTGATGCAGATGGGGCCTGTGCTGGGGGGGCATTCCGGTAGTTCGGGTTCACCCGTGGATATGCAGGTGAATTCGGTACCTTCATCATTCCACTGCACCTCGGTTCCCCTGCCGCAGACGGCGGAGGGGTCGACGAAGCACTGGGCGAGTTCGGCGTTCCAGTGCGAACCGGGCGAACAGAGGTGGGGACCTCCGGTGGTGTCGGGGAAGTTGATGGGGACACAGACACCGTTCAGTTCAACAGTACCTTCGCCACATTCCATGGTGTGGCAGGAAAGGGCCAGAAAACCGAACATGCTGACCAGCAGGAACAGGGAGAAATGACGAACCATGGAAGTCCTCCAGGAATCAGAACCAGACCCGGTCGACGTTGAGGTCTGTGTAAAGGGTGTATTCGAAGTAAATGGGGTCGCCCACGGGACTGACCATGAGTCCGTGCCACACGCCCTCGAAGGAACGGGTGTCCACATAGCCGAACCAGCCGTTGCGTTCACTCAGGAGTATGACCGTGCCCTGCGGATTGGGCGGCAGGTTCCTGTCGAAGTTTTCTTCCGAAAGCCGTCCGGGATCCGGATCAGCCACGATGAAAAGAGAAGTCATCCTGGTCAGGTTGTAAAGCACCGTGAAACTGATGCCCCCCGTGGCCAGGTTGGTGCGGGGATCGATTCCGTCCACCAGACCGTAAAACTGGCCGGAGCGGGGTTTCGTCATCTGCCAGGGATTGCCGATGTAATAATCCTTGTGAAGTTGGTCGCAGTAGGATTCAACGGCTTCTTTTACATAAGTCATGCGGGTGTTGGTCGCACAGTTGGGGATCGTAACGCTTTCCGGAGCAAGCATGTCCGCTCCCCATTCAAAAAAGTTGTATCCGGGGTTTGCAGTTCCGATTCCCGTGGGTGCCACGGAAACCACCGCCAAGGTCTGGTTTTCCAGATCGGGGAAGGGGAGACGGCACATGTTCAGGTAAAACGGGCCTTCTCCGATGCCTCCCACCCGGGTCTCGTCATCAATGAACTGAAGACAGGGGTGGTGCACTTCAATCACCGGCCGGATCTGGAAGTTCAGAAGCCGGACGGTACCGATGCCATCGATTCCCGCGTACAGTTCGTAATGGCTGACATACCCCGGGTCACCTGGCTGCAGGTGAACGGGAAAGGGATTTCCCGGAATCCTGACCCGGGTGGGGGTGATCAGGGAATCTGCTTCCATGTTTGCGAAAAACAGGTTTCCGATGACCCGGGATCCGGAAAAAGGTGGCTCCTGGCAGGAAATCAGGGAGATTGTAACGATCAGATATGAGAGTAGCAGCTTCATGGTGCACCTTAGGTACAGACTATGCGTCACAATGATGCACGTTTCTTCCGGTTTTTCAAGAACTAAAGTGCAAACGGGTTTGGAAAATGGAGAGAAAAAACACCTGTCTTTAGCATTTGCAAGGGTTCCACAAATGACATATAAGTGTGTGACCCAAGTTGCGGCCTGTCTGCCGCTTACACCTTCGGAGGTATGAGAGATGGTGCATGACCAACTGAAGAAGTATCTGGAAATTCTCAACAAACATCTGGATTTTGTGGCGGAATGGGAATCGGAAAAGGAAGAGGAGAAGGCCCATCTGGATGAAGTGTTTGACTCCCTGTCCGATCTGGTCGATACGATCGCCAGTGCGGCGGAGAGCGGCGGATCTCCAGACAACGAGCAAATTGCAGGCCTCCAGGCTGAAATTGACAATCTCAAAAAGGCCCTTGAGGAGCAGAAGGCTGCAGAACCGAAAGAGGTGATCAAGGAGGTGGTCAAGGAAGTGGTCAAGGAGGTCCCGGCCGCCAAGGGAGATGACAAGAAACTTCGCGAGAAGATCGAGGCCGAGTTGAAGGCCGAATACGAATTGAAAATGGAGAATCTGAGGGCGGAACTTGCTGCCACATCGAAAAAGGACAAGCCTGCCCCCGCCCAGGCCAGGAAGGTTGAAAAGCCCAAGGACCCGAAGGATTTGGAAGCCTGGCAGGAATACCTGGATGAAAACCCGGAGGACGAGGACGGGAAAAAGGCCATTCTGGCACTTGAAAAGGATGCCCGTACCGGCAAGAAATTCCAGTTGCTTGCCGATGTGCTCGTTTGCAGGGTGAACTTCGGTTATTTTGAAAACCAGGATGAAGAGTTCGCCATTCTGGAGGAAATCGCCGACATCCAGGAATTGGAGGTCGGAGACGTGGAACAGGCGTTCCATGCGGTCCTGTCCGTTTTTGAGACCCGCCCGTCCCAGGACCTGCTGGACCGGCTGTCCCGGCTGGCCCTCCAGGGGAACCTCTGGGAAATGTTCGTCTCCGAAATGCAGCAGGTGCTCGACAAGGTACGGGCTGACGTATTGCGCAGTGCCATATGGTTTGCCATCGGTCGCGTTTACAATGAACGTCTGGGGCGTTCCGACTATGCCCTGACCTCCCTGCGAAAGGCACTGGATTTCAACCCCAACAGCGCCGAAGTGATGGATGATCTGGCTTCCATCTACAAACGGGAAGAGCAGTGGGAGGAACTGGTCAAGACCCTTCAGAAACGCCTGAAGTTTGCCGGTTCCAATGATGAGAAGGGCTTTTACCTGCGGGAAATCGCCCAGGTCCAGAAGGAGCAACTGAAGGAACCGTTCCTGGCGGCAGCCACCTACGAGGAAGTGTTTTCCGTCCTTCCCCATGACATGGATGCCATCGCCGAACTGGAAGGCATATACCGGGGAAACAAATTGTGGGAACAACTGGCCGCACTGCTCCAGCGCAAGGTAGAATATGCCGAAAATGCGGAGGACGCCCGGAATGCCCGCAGGGAACTGGGGTACCTTTATGCAGGGGAACTGAACGACGCGCCGAAAGCCATCGACATCCTGGAGCATGTACTGGAAGTCATGCAGGATGACGTGAAACTGCTCCGTACGCTGCTGGAACTGTATGAAAAGACCGGGCGCATGCGCGGGTACCTCAAGACCGCCCGCATCCTGGTGGAGCAGACCGGGGACATCGGCGAGAAGATCAATCTTCTCAAGCGCATGGCGGCGGAGTGGCGCATGACGCCTTCTACCCGGGCCAATGCCGCCGAATGCTATGAAAAGATCATCGAACTGCGGGTGGAGGAGGAAGACGTTTACGACAGTCTGGAGGACATCTATGCTTCCGAGGAGCAGTGGGATGCCCTGGCCATGACCCTGAACCGTCACACCAAGGTGGCGACCGCCGAAGGCAACCGTGCACACCTGCTGCGGCGGCTTGGCGAAGTCCTGATGAACAATCTCGATGACACCAGGGGTGCCATCCCGGTTCTCGAGGAGAGCCAGTCCCTGCGTCCGAAAAACGTTGACACGATGAAACTGCTCTGCCGGGCGTATGAACTGGAAAACGAATACGAGAACGCCGCGCGTTCCCTGGAAGTCCTCTGTGAAATCCTGGAGGACGAAAAACTGCGCACGGATGCCTATGGTCGTCTCGGAAAGTGTTATCTGGAACTGGACAAACTGGAAGCAGCCGAAACGGCCCTGCAGAAAGCCCTGGCATCCAATGAAAACCACTTTGGTTATCTGGCGGCCATTGCGGAAGTCTATCGGCAGATGGGGCAGTGGACCCGTGCCACCAGTTACTACGAACGGGCGATGAAATCCACCAGCAACCAGAAAGAGCAGGGGGAAATCGTCTTTACGGTGGCAGAAATCTATGCGGATCGCCTGCATCAAAATGACAAGGCCGTTGCCCTGTACGAGGAGTTCCTGTCCATGGCGCCCGGTCACCCCAAGGCGGTCCGGGTCCTGTCCAACCACTACTTCGCCACGTCCCAGTGGGAAAAAGCAGCGCCGCTTCTCCATATCCTGGTGACCGAGAGCGGCAACCTGCCCAAACCCGAGATGGTGGCACTTCAATTGAAGGCCGGTCGGGTCGCACTGAAGGTCGGCGATATCGAGAAGGCCGCCATGTATCTGGAAAAGGCCCGGGAACTGGATCCCACCAGCCTCGAAGTTCTGATGGAACTGGCTGAACTGCGCTACCGCAAGGAGGAATGGGACGGTTCCCTCTCCCTGTATCAGGCATTGCTGGTGGCCCACCGGGATGCCCTCTCCGCTACCAAGGTTGCAGAAATTTACTGTCGGCTGGGCGGCATCAAGGAACGCAAGGGGGATGTCCTCAAGGCCGTGGCTTTTTACGACAAGGCACTTGAAGCCAATCCCAACTCCCAGGAAGCCGCCGAAGCCGTGTTGCGCCTGCGGGAGGAACACGACGACTACGCCAAACTTGCCAAGATCAAACTCAACAAGATCCACCTGGAAACCGATATCGACAAGAAACTGGATCTCTACGCCGAGTTGATCCGGTTCTACCTCGACACCGTGAAGGATCCCGACAAGGCGGTGGAAATGCAGGAGAAGGCCCTGGCCCTTCGACCCGATGATCGGGAACTGATTTCCAACGCCATGGACCTGTATCATCTGGTGGAGCAATGGGACAAGGTGGTGGACGCCATCCTGAAACTGGCCGGACTGGAAGAGCCCGGCATGGTGCGCTCCAAGTATCATTACAGCGCCGGCCTGATTTTTGCGGAGGAAATCGGCGATGACGACAAGGCGCTGGAACAGTTTGAAATCTGCCTGGATCAGGATCCGGAAAACGACGAAGTTTTTGAACGCATCAACCATATACACAGGGCGCGGGAAGACTGGCACAGCCTCACCCGTGCCATGCGGCGCCAGTTGAAGCGGAATCCGGAAAACCGTTCCAATTTCCGGATTTGGGAGGAACTGGGCGACATCTACAGGGACAAACTCGGAGATTACAATACCGCCGTGGCTGCTTTCGAATTTGCGGCCAACCTGCATGATACTCCGGAGCAGCAACTGAAACTGGCCTCCCTGTATATCGAGGCGGGACCGGACTATCTGGACAAGGCCGGCGGCGCCTATGAAAAGTTGCTGTATCAGGATCCCCAGAACGTGGAACTGCTCCGCAAACTCCTGGAAATCCAGATTGCCCGCCAGAACAAGGACCGCACCTGGATCCTCTGTACGGTCCTGGACATGTTCCACCAGTCGACACAAAAGGAAAAACTCTTCTCCGAACGCTATTCCCAGACATATACCCATGCAAAGAGCATCCTGACCGACGATTTGTGGGTCAAGGCGATGCAGAGCCCGGACGAAAGCCAGGACATCAACAAGATCCTGTCCGGGCTTGGGCATCAATTGTCTTTGTACTATGCACTTCCCCACAAGGATTATGGGCTGGATCGTAAAAAGCGTATCGAAATCGAGCACGACAGGCGGCCCTTCTGTCAGGCTTACCAGTATGTCAACAAGGCTCTTCTGATTACGGTCATCCCCGAGTTGTTCGCCCGGGAAGGACTGCCCCTGCCGATTCAGTTGGCCAACACGAAGGAAGGCGTGAGCCTGCTTCCGTCCTGGCTCATCGAAGAGCGCAAATTCGCCGGAATGAGCGAACAGGAAGCCGCATACCACTTTGCCCGGGAACTCGTGTTCCTGCGGCCGGAACGGTTGTTCCGCCGCGCGGCTCCTGCCCCGGGGGATCTCTTCAACGCCTTGTATGCGGCCTTTACCGTCCTGAGTCCCGACAAGCCCCCCAAGGCTCCGGAAGGAAAAGAGGCCGAAATCAAGAAACTCCAGGCCCACATCAAGGAGTTCGTGCCGTCTGCCGTTCTCGAAAGTCTCAAGCCGGTGGCGGCCCGGGTACTGCAGCGTGAGTTCGAACCCGAGATCACCCGCTGGATTCACGCGAACCACCGCACCAGCCTGCGGGCGGCCACCCTCATCGGGTGTGACATCCGCCGGGTAGTGGCCTGGGTGCTCTCCGAACCCGACAACATCACCGGCATGCAGGCGAAGGACCGCATCAAGGAAGTGTTGCGTTTCATTATTTCCCATGAATTTGCCGACCTGCGCGACAAACTGGGGTTGACCATCGCGTGACCGGCTCCCGCATCGACTACCCCCGCGACTGTACTGCCGAGGACATCTTTTCGGCGTTCCTGGAATACTTCCGCAGCAGCGGCTATCACATCGAGGAGGCGGACGCGGTGGCCCTGCGTCTTCATGCCGAAAAGAACACGGGACTGCTCGGTTCCCTGTTCGGCATCGGCACCCTGCATGTGCGCATCTTCTGGAAACCGCGGGAAAGTCATGTCATCGTGAATGTTTCTTCCTCCGGTCAGGCAGCCCGCATCATCGGCGAACTCGGGGAAGTGGTTTCGGGCTGCCTTCCGTCGCCCCGGCGGGACAGCCCCCCTGGTCCGGGGCAGGTCATCATTCGTGAAATCGTGAAAATTCCCTGTCGCTACTGTGGATCCCTGATGGAGAACACCCAGTCGCGTTGTCCCTGGTGTGGAGGTGAATGACATGCAGGTATTGCAGGCGGCCCTCGGGCCATTTGGCACAAACTGTTTTTATTTCCGTTTTCAGGACCATGGGTATCTGGTGGATCCTGGCGACGAAACCGTTGCACGCTTTCTGGAAAAGACCGGACCGGTGGATGTTGTCCTGCTGACCCACGGTCATGTGGATCACCTGCTGGGCATTTCTGCCGTACGAAAGAAGTATCCGGAGGCGAAAGTGGTTCTCGCGAAGGCGGACCTTTCCTGGTACGGGCAGGCGGAATTGCAGGCGGCCATGTTCGGCCTTCGCTTTTCCCCGGTGCCCGACCCGGATGTTCTTCTGGAAGCTCCCTGTGAGTTCGAGGGAATCCAGGTGCTGGCTACCCCGGGCCACACCCCGGGGGGTGTCTGCTACCACCTGCCGGAACACGGCATCGTCTTTGCCGGCGACACCCTTTTCGAGCGCAGCATCGGCCGCACGGATTTTCCGGGGGGGTCCATGCCCCAACTCCGGGACAGCATCCGGAACGTGCTGTACACCCTGTCTCCCTCCACCCTGGTATACACCGGCCACGGACCGGAAACCACCATCGGCGACGAGATGCGGGACAACCCCTTCGTCCCCGCCAAACGCCCCTGACGTTCAAAGGCGAAACTAAAAATGACCATGAAGTTCAGGAAAGAGTTCTTCGGTCTGGGTATCCTGCTTTCTTTGTTTTCCTGCAAAAAGCCATCTGAATCCTGCGCGGAACTGTATGACAAATACATGGAATGCGAGCAGGAAACGGGGAAATCCGCAGAATCCCTGAAAAGTGAGCATGTCAGCCAGTCGGTTTATGTCAAAAAATGCCAGTCCAGAGTCAGCCAGCATCCCCTGGAATGCCTCACCCGCAAGCCTTGCGAAGATTTCATGAACTGTCTGAAAAAGTGGGAAGACCGCAGTGAAAAAGGTGATTTCCGGTTTTACATGGACATCCGGAAAAAAACCGATCCACCCGAAGGCAGGGTGACTGCTGCACAACTGTGCAGACACGTTTTTGAAATCATGGAAAAAGAGGTGGGGGATATCGGGCACTTGCCTGAGGATGTCCAGAAGCGACAAAAGGCTGAAAAAACGGATTTCATACTTTTATGTATTGAAGGCGCAGAAAAGGAAAAGAAAAAACTGGGTCCTGACCTTTTTGAGAAGAAAGCCCTTTGCTTTATGAAAGCAAAAAACGGGGAAGAACTCACGGCGTGCAGTGATTAGTTTTTTTGAGGCGCAGGCACTGCACTACAGCGCCGGTAAGATTCGATGATCCATGGACCCGCATCCAGTTGCCACCCCATCGGGTAAAAAACGATGATTGACAGCATGGATTTGGTGGATCATGAATGTAAAGGTGTAAAGGCAAGTTCCTCTTCGATTCGGGGGTTTTCCACTTAGTCAGCGTCTCCCTGATATCAGAAATCTCCAGGTTTACATTTTTCTTTTTCCACCCATGGACACGACAGTGGGCACATTTCGAGTCTCGGTTGTGCCGTCCCCCAGTTGCCCATGGGAGTTGGACCCCCAGCAGTAGAGTCGTATGTCCCGTATCCCGCAAGTGTGGAAATTCCCCGTAGTCAGTTGAATCCGGTTCATGGAGGCGCCCGAAACCTGGGTGGGGGTGGTACGCAGGGCAATCGCAAGAAGTTTTCAGACAGTAGGTCTGGTTGTTGAACATCATTT
>CAZTZR010000078.1:0-18007 GCA_964618145.1 uncultured Kofleriaceae bacterium | reverse complement strand
CGGTTGAGCGGTGTAGATGTATCTCTCCGAATTCTCCTGCATCTCTGAACCCCACTGATAACGGGCTTCCACTTCCCGTGCCAGTGCCCTCAGTATGATCCGTTCCATCTCCTCGGGAATTTCCCGGTTGACATCCCGCGGCCGGGGGATCTCCACATTGCGGACCTTTTCCAGGACGGTAAGGTCGCTTTCACCGGTGAAGAGCGGTCGGGAGGTCAGCATCTCGAACAGCAGCGTCCCGATGGCGAAAATGTCGGACCGGTGATCAATCGGCAAGCCCCGAACCTGTTCCGGGGACATGTAGCCGAACTTTCCCTTGAGAACCCCGGCCGCGGTATGGGAGGACCTGTCGCGGGCCTTTGCAATGCCGAAGTCGATAATTTTGATGTCGCCCTCGTAACTGATCAGGATATTCTGGGGACTCACATCGCGGTGAATGATCCGCATGCTTTCGCCCTGAACGTCTTTTTTCCGGTGGGCATAATCAAGGCCCTCACAGATCTTCGAGGTGATGAAGGCTGCCTGATAGGGGTTCATGTAAGCCCGTTGCTTCTTGAACTTGCTCAGTATCTGGAGCAGGTCCTTTCCCCAGATGAACTCCATTGCTATGAAATGGTGCCCCTCGATGCGGCCCAGTTCGTAAATCTGGGCAATGGCCGGATGATTCAGTTGCCCGGAAATCTTGGCTTCATCAATGAACATTTTGATGAAGTCCTTGTCATCACTCATGTTGGGATGAATCCGCTTGATGGCAATGATTTTCTCGAATCGGGCAGCGCCGGTGGCCTTTGCGCGGAAAATCTCCGCCATGCCTCCGATGGCGATGCGATCAAGCAGCAGATATTTACCGAACTGGACGGGACGACGTGTCGTCATGCGAATGTACCTCAATCCATGAGAAAAGTTTCGCGAGTTGTTCCCGCGCGGGGGGACTTTACCACATTTTTGATGGCATTTACAACAATCCGAGTTCCACAAGTTGTGCCCGGGATACCGGGGTGGGGGCCGAGGTCATGCGATCCACGCCGGTCACCGTTTTGGGAAAGGCAATGACATCCCGGATGGAGTCCTCCCCGCAAAGCAGGGCCACCATGCGGTCCAGTCCTGCGGCAAACCCTGCATGGGGGGGCACACCGTGGCGGAATGCTTCCAGCAGGAAGCCGAACTTTTCCAGTTTTTCCTCCGGTCCTATTCCCAGGGCATCAAAAACCTGGCTCTGGATTTCCGGACTGAAAATGCGCACGCTCCCGCCACCGACCTCATTGCCATTGATCACCAGATCATAGGCAAGTGCCTTGACCTCTTTCAACTCCCCTGCAGCCATGAGAGGAAGATCCACAGGACGGGGGTGCGTGAACGGATGATGGCTGGAAACCCATGCACCCTGTTCGTTCTGCTCGAACATGGGAAAATGGGTCACCCACAGTCCCGCAAATACATCCTGATGCACGAGGCCCAGCCGGGAGGCAATCTCCCTGCGTAGATTATCCATCACCTTGTGGGTCATCCGGGGCTCCTCGGCGACGAGGAAC
Organism: uncultured Kofleriaceae bacterium; assembly: GCA_964618145.1. Lineage (GTDB taxonomy): Bacteria > Myxococcota_A > Polyangia > HGW-17 > HGW-17 > HGW-17. The sequence goes on along the minus strand of CAZTZR010000078.1, from coordinate 16,475 downwards.
AGCGTATCCCCGGCTTGAGCCTTCAGAATGCGCAGAAGTTCAGCGGTTTCTTCCGGGACAAGGGATTTGGCGGCCGAACCCTGCAGTTCACCACCGGCCTTGACCTTGAGCCAGATCAGTCCACGGGCAGGGCCGATTTCCTGCCGTTTCACCCATTCAGACAACTCGTCCAGAATCTTGCGCGAGAAGAATTCCGCGGATTCGGGAACACACATGCCCTTGATCAGTTTCCCGCTTTCTGCGGCATCCCTCAGCAAGGGGAATCCACAACCCGCCGCAAAACCGTTCAGCACTACGTGTTCGAGACCGAACCGGAGATCCGGTTTGTCGGTGCCGTATTTTTCCATGGCTTCGGTCCATTCCATGCGGGGCAGGGGAGAACACTGGAAATACTTGTCCTGCTGTTCCCACATGGTGACGGTCATGCCTTCCACTACCTCCATGACAGTGTCCATGTCGGCAAAACTCATCTCCAGGTCGATCTGGGTGAATTCGGGCTGCCGGTCCCCCCGGGGATCCTCGTCCCGGAAACAACGGGCAATCTGGTAATAGCGGTCACATCCGGCAACCATCAGCAATTGCTTGTAAATCTGTGGGCTTTCGGCCAGGGCGTAATACTGCCCCTTGTTGATACGCGAGGGTACCAGAAAGTTGCGGGCACCACCGGGTGTGTATTTCACCATGCAGGGAGTTTCCACTTCCAGAAACCCGTGTCCTTCCAGATGGTGTCGCACGGAACGTGCAGCCGCCGCCCGGATCCGCAGGTTCCGCTGCAGCCTGGGACGACGCAGATCCAGATAACGGTAGGTCAAACGTGTATCGATGTTGGCATTGGTGTCATCAGCCACCGGAAAAGGCACCGGCATGGAACTGGACAGAACCTGCAGTTCGGTGCCGATGACTTCGATCTCCCCTGTGGGCATCCGGTCAGTGACGTTTTCTCCCCGGGAGATGACCTTGCCGCCGATGGAGATCACGTCTTCGGGATGAAGTTCTCCCGCCCGGGCATGAAGTTCGGGATATTGATCCTGCAAAAAGGTGATCTGCGTGATTCCCGCCCGGTCACGCAGGTCGATGAATATGGCACCGCCAAGGTTCCTTCGGCGGGCCACCCAGCCCATCAGGATGACCTCCCGGTCGATGTCGGCGGCACGGAGACTGCCACAGTCACAGGTTCTTTTTTTCAAGGTGGGATAATTCATGGGTACGACCTCTTGTGGGTTCAGAGGCCGACCATCGTTGGGGGCCTCCGCAGGAAGCCGATTATATATGACCGAAGCCGTTCGGGTTCAATCACTGTTTTCAGGGAACCCACCCGGGCGGCACGCTCCACGGAATGGACCTGATCAAATCGCATTGCGGTCTCCTGCTGAAGGGAGATTTTGATTTCGTTCTTCAACTCTTCCAATTCGGCTTCCAGGGAAATGCGTGTTCCGCCGACCGCCGTTCCCAGTCGCTTGCGGATCTCCACCACCTTCGGATGCTTCTCGACCTCTCCGGTGATATTGCTGTCGAAAACGACGGCGGCTGCAGCACTGCCTCCGATGACAGAGGCGTAACTGCCACTGAGGGCAACCGCTTCCATGCCGGCATTGAGCGCAGTAGAAAAAACAACATAGGCTCCGCCATGATAGCGTGATAGGACCACCAGCAGTACCGGGCCTTCGAACCGCACCAGGGCCCGTCCAATTTCAGCGCCGTGAATCAGTTGCCAGGAACGGAGCGATTCCGGTGACCCGTCAAATCCGGACAGATTTGCGAAAATGACCGCAGGCAATTGTCCGGAAAAGGCGGCCAGACCCCTGGCGATTTTGTAGGAACCCCTTGGGAACAGGGTGGATGGCGTCCAGTTTTCAGGACCGTCGGTGGGAACCTGACCGATACGGGGAAACCCCATGGCCTCGATTCCGACAACACCGGCCGGAATTCCTCCGATGCGTGTTTCCGCCACAACCACACCTTCGGACCCATCGGCCATGGCCGTCCACCTTTCCACCCAGACCGAGTCACTGTCCCGCACCGCATCCATCACGGGCCGCACGGAAAAGGGCTTCTTGCGGCCCGGGTTGGATTCTTCAGAGAAGATGGCGCCAACCCGGGTGAAGTCGTGTCCGAGGCTCACGGGATACGGGTATTCACATATGTTTCGATCATCCGGATCCGCAGTCGGAACGACATTCTGCCGGCCTGCCTTGTCCCGTGTGACCATGTCCGCGTGATGCAGCAGCAGTTGGTGCCCCTCGCTGATGTCGCGGACCAGCGCCTGGGCCTGTCCGGTGGGCCCCATGATCCGCTCGAATCCGCCAATGCCGAGATTGTCTTCCGCAGAGACGGATCCAGAGAAATCCAGCGCGCGCTTCCCGGTAAGAACCATGGAGCCTTCCTGGGTCATCACCAGAAATCCCTTGGTGTGGATGGTCATGGTGGCTTCCGCATCAAAATAACTCTGCGCTCCCACATTCACTCCGGAAACAAGGATATCGATTCGACGTCCCCTTTCCGTAACCTCGACAATCCGTCGCAACACACGGGCCGTCCAGTCCAGGTTTTCCGTCCCGGACTCGAAATCAATATGTGCCCCTGCCGAAATGGGAATCCACAGCACACTCAGATCCTTCTCTTCCGCAAGATCCAGAGCCGCAATCAACCTCCTGCATTCCGGTTCAGCCAGACTGCCCATGTTGTGCAGCGGGTTGCTCAGAATCACCACGCGCTCCAGACCGTCCGGATGCGAAGCGGTGCGATTGGAAAGAATGCCGAACATGACCCCACAACCGGGGGGGCGTGTCGTCTCGGCTTCAAAACTGAACCAACGGCCCTGGATGGGATCCACCGCTACGTCGTAGGGGAGGAATTTTCCAGTGGCATTGCCCTCCGCATCCCGTATGAGGATCCTCAGGACAGTTTCCGGACTCTTGATATTCCTCCTGCGGGCTTTGATTTCCAGCCGTTCCTCTTCCCGAATGGGATGAATCAGGGATGAAGACTGTTCCCCCTGATCTATGGAAATGCCCTCGCTGGCCCGTCCCCGGATCCTCACGCTCCAGAAGCCGTGCCGATCCACCCGGGTACCTTCGATGATGGTATTCACCACGACCTGTTCCAGCCCCAGACGGGTGGTGTATGGAAGCAGTTCCGCAGCAATGGCCCGGGTTTCATGGGCATCCAGTTGCGGCAGTGGATACACGCCCATGATGAGATGGTTCCAGTGCAACCTCCGTTCCTTTCCCCGGGTGCTCTGCTGTTGCCGGACCGCCTGGCATGCGGAGCGGAAAGCCATGGATACCGTGGGGAATCCCCGGATCCCGTCCGGAAGCATTCGCACGGGCGGGTCAAATACCTCCACCATGGCTATGAGCCTTTCATCATCCGGACATTTCCGGGCCCGCGCATTGAACAGGATGACGTCCTCGCATTCGACTCTTGTCAGGGTGAACTCCGAAAACCGCCATAACTCCAGTCGGGCGGCCTGGGCCGGATGAAGTCCACACAATCCGGAATCCTCCACGAAGGCGTGGCCGATGGGGGACCGGAAAACCCTGGTGCGGGTTCCCGAAAGATCCACCAGGGTGATTTCGTCGGGAATTTCCGCCAACTGATTGAAGAAGGAGCACAGGCTTGTCTCTCCTTCATCCAGCCGATCCAGAAGGATTTCCAGGGAGGCCGCACCGGACCGTTTGAGCCAGGGGACAAGATCCGTCAGTTCCTGCTTCCACGTGCCGGAGCGCAGCATGCAAAAAAAGCGCTTCTGGGGGGAAAACCGCATGCTGGGGGTTGTCTTCTGGAAACAAACCGTGATTGCACAGGCAGGCGAGGGCGCGTCCTCCCAAATCTCCTCCCCGGTGATCATTTCGCCCCAGAAATACCAGGTGAAAAGATTCATCGCATGTCTGCCCGCATTTTCATGCAGCGGGATCAATTCCGGCCAGCGTGCGTGACGGATGTTTTTGCGGATGCTGTCCAGGTCGGTTTCGGCATCACCGTTTTTGGCAAAAGAACGCAGGATGCGCAGGATGCCCCGTGTTCTTTTCTGTCGCTCCGGGATATCGTACACAGTGGAGCGAATGGTCTCCACCAGGTCGGTCTGACGGGAATTTCCGTCCGCATCCACACTCAGCACCTTGAGGGCATTCCGCAGGGCTGTCGGGGGTTCCCGGAGTTGCTCCCTGAACGAAAAGAGAAGGGAAAGCACACTCAGGCAGGCATTTCTCCGCTGATGGGCCCGATTCAGGATCCTGCGGAGACGAAACAGCATCCCATGGGGAAGATGGCCCTTTTCCGCCTGGAAAAATCCGTACAGCGGCAAAAGGTTTTCCAGGGCCGCCCGCAATTCGGATGGAATGGAATCCAGACTGGATCCCGGACGCCGGATAAGGTCCGTCACGAGGGTTCTGGCGCTGACCAGTTTGACGGAAGGCTTCTCCAGCCTGAAGCCGGCCTGACTGGACAAAATGACGGACACTGCGGCGAACCGGGTGACGGACTGGAACAGGTCCGGTAGAAGGGATTCGAAATCCTCCCATTGCGCGGAGGAAAACCTCCGGGCGGCAGATTCCTGTTCGGCAGACCCCACGTCATATCCCAGAAGCACACCTTCCAGAAGCCGGAGCGCCTGCTCCGGGGAAGGGAAGTTTTCCATGACCGGAAGGGACAATTTTTTTGCTTCCTCCTCGCCGTGGGACTTGAAGCGCATGAGAATGCCGCCGGCAAAAACCTGGCTACCCGGAAAAACCTCCACCTTTTCCACCACGCCGGCTTCCCCGGCGGTCACAAGCAGTTCCATCTTCATCGCTTCCAGGGTGAAAAGCCTGTCTCCCCGACACACGGAATCCCCCACCCGTACATGGATGCCGGTAACTATGGCAGGAGCCGGTGCGCGAACCACGCCGTGATCCACCAGCCGGATGACGGTGAAGTGTCCGTTGACCGTCAAGCGCCACTCGGAAGCCTTTTGTTCGGAAACGATTTTGTAGACACAACCGTCAAATTCCAGAAGACCCTCGTCGGCTCCCTCGTCCACCCAACGCACCATGGTATATCCATCAGAGCCCTTGAGCAGGTACTCCCGGTTGCCCACACGCATGACATGCGCCGAAAAAGTGCCGCCCCCGGACCCCAGATGGATCAACTGGGATGTTTCCACGGTTCCGGTGATGACCGGGCGGGCAATGAAGTTGACCACATTTTCCCGTTCCCGCTTCCTGTGCTCACAAACCGCTGCCGCGCATACGGCGGCGTTTTGGAGTTCCTCCGGAAACTCCAGATAGGCTTGCAAAAGAGTCCTGTCGATCCGGTTGATGTCCAGTTCCCCGGACCGAACGGCTGCATCCTGGGTCAGGTACCGCAGGAATGGAATGTTCGTGGTTCCTCCGTCAATCAGTATCCGGGTCTCCTCCAGGGCACGCCCGAGACGGGTGAGGGCTTCCGTGCGGGTACGGCCCCTGCCCATGATCTTGGCAATCATGGCGTCGAAATGGGGGGTGATTTCCTCCCCGATTCCCACCCCGCAGTCCACGCGGATTCCCGGCCCCTGGCCAAAATGCAACTGCCGTATCCGCCCCGGAGCGGGTACGAAACCGTCCGACGGGTCCTCGGCATAAATGCGTGCCTCCACGCAGTGGGACCGGATCCCGGGTTCCGGCGGCGAGAGTTCCAGTCCCCTGGCGACGTCTATCTGCGTGCGCACAAGGTCCACGTCACAACTTTCTTCGGTCACCGTATGCTCGACCTGGATGCGCGTGTTCATTTCCATGAAATACGGGTTGCCATTCCCATCCACAAGGAACTCCACGGTTCCCGCATTCCGGTACCCCACTGCTGCTGCCAGATCCCTGCTCCATTTCTCCAGTTGTTCATGGAGTTGATCCGGCAGGCCCACGCATGGAGCTTCCTCGAGAACCTTTTGTTTGCGGCGCTGCAGGGAGCAGTCGCGGGTTCCAAAAGACCGGACGATTCCATGCAGATCCGCCATCACCTGAACTTCCACATGTCTTCCTTCGGCAATGAGTTTCTCTGCAAATACATCACCGGGCGCTTCCTGTTTCACAGCCCGTACCGCATCCTCCAGGCCGGATTTCCCGGATACCACGCGGATGCCGCGTCCGCCTCCACCTCCTGAAGCCTTTACGACAAGGGGAAAACCGATGCGCCGTGCAACGGAGCCCAGGCGGGAATCCTCCACAGGCATCCAGGGAATCACCGGAATGCCCGACTGCTCGGCCGTGCGCTTGGACTCTATCTTGTCCCCCAGTCGTTTCATGGCATCGGATCCTGGTCCGATGAAAACGATTCCGGCATTTTCCAGTGCCTGGGCCAGCATATGGTTCTCGCTGAGAAAACCCCAGCCCGGCCAAAGCCCCTGTATTTGGTGTTTTTCGAGGAGATGAACCAGTTCCTCCGTGAGGGAATACGCATGTACCCCCTCCCGGGGCAAAAAGATCACCCGGGTCGCGGAGCGGGCCACAAGGGATCCGCGATCCGAAGGAGGAAGCAGCGCCACATCTTCGAAAGAGGTGCCATTGATGCGGTTGTACTCCCCCACGGCCCGGATGAAACGCATGGCCGCCTCGGAACGGTTCAGGATGGCAATGCGGCCGCTTGTCCCCAGCACCGGAACCGGAGTTGTTTTCCTGCGGCTCATTGGTCACCTTCCTTTTGTCCGCCCTCCAGGATAACGGTGGCCATGGCATATTCCTTGTCATGGGACAGGCTGACCCAGGTCTGTGTAACCCCCAGCATCCGTGCGATGGCTCCGGCCTGACCGTGCAATTCCAGTACGGGAGCCCCGGACGCAAACCGGACTACCTCGATTTCCACAGGCTGCGGTTCCTGGACGGGGGCGCTGCGCATGTGGATCGCCGAACGGAGCGCCTTGAGGCATGCCTCCTTGGCTGCAAACCGGGCGGCCAGCCGCTCCCACTCGGGCACCGGTCCCTCCCGTGCATCCTTCCTCTCGGATTCCGTGAAGACCGAAAGAAGGATTGCCGAGTGGGAATCGGAGACCACCGCCTCGCGAAAGACATCAAAACTGACCAGATCCGTACCCATTCCGAGTATCATGGCATCACCTTTCATTGGTTTCCCCCCCAAGCAGAAAGCGCTTTTCGGCTTCCTCGCCTGCAAAGGGCCTGTTTTTTTCCAGTTGAACTTGCGGAACGATACCCAGAAGGACGCGCATCCCGTCCCCGGGTTCGGCGCAGGACATTTTTGCCTGGTATTCCTGAAGTTCCTGTGGGTCGAGTTCCGAAAGAAGCCTGTCCGGATTCACCATCAGGATCAGGGAGGACACATGACCGAATCCCAGTGTACTGACGAGGGCCCCGGACAGTCTCCCGGATCCGGCAGGCTGCGTCCGCGCCGGAAACACGAGATGGGAATATCCCTGCTGTTTTTCATCGAGATCATCCAGATTCCGGTGTCCGGGAATCAAGCCGTCCCGCATCATCTGTATCACACCGATGACCTGACAGGCGCTGGCTCCCCCTTTGGTGTGACCCGTAATCGCTTTCTGGGAGACCGCCATCGCGGGATTGCCCGGAGTACGGCCCAGATGGGAAAAGATTTCCTGGAACAGTCCGGTTTCATGGGGATCGTTGACCGGGGTGCTGGTGCCGTGGAGGGATACAACGCCAATCTCGTCGATGGTCAATCCATGTTCCCCGAGGGCCATGGCAAGTTCGCTGTTTTCCCGGCCCCGGGCGACCGACAGGGCCCCGTATCCCGGAGCTGGAATGCTCTGGTGAATCCCGTCACCAAAAGACCATGTCCGGGCGATCACGCCGTAAATGGGCAATCCCATTTGCACAGCGTCCTTTGCCCGCATCATGAAAACACATCCTCCGCCCTGGCTTTCCACAAATCCCTTGCGACGGCGATCCTGGGGACGGGACATCCGGGAAGCCGGTATCCCGGCCTCCCGCAGTTTCCCGCTGTTTACCGTGGCGCTCATGTCATCGAATCCAACCGTTCCTGCATAGGATATATCGTCAAACGCACCTGCCACCATGAAATCCGCCCGGTTGAGTTTCAGTTTTTCCCAGGCAATCTCCATGCTGATTCCCGCAGTGGCACATGCGGAAACCGGACTTACCATGGGGCCGTAATTGCCCAGGATTTCCTGGGAGACATGGCCGGCTCCCACGTTTCCGAGGCTTTCCTGCAGGGAAACGGGATCCCGTTTGTTGTTCCACACGGGATCCGTGTAGAGTCGAATAAGGCGTTCCATGCCGCCGATTCCGGTACCCAGTGCATTCCCGGTGCGGATCGGAGAAATGGTCCGGAAAAGTTCTTTCATGCTCCGGCCCATGCTCCGGATGGCTCCACATGTGGCGGTCAGCATCAAAAGGGTATTCCGATCGCGATCCGCGATGTCGGCTTCGGAGAAGCCGAAGAAGGACGGATGCCATCCGGAGGGAAGCATGCCTGCCACCGTGTTGTTGTAGGTACGGAATGTTCCCATGTATACTTTGGAACCTGCCTTTTTGCGCACAAGGATATTCCCGTCCCTGTCTTCCAGGATTTCCGTATTGGCAGGATCCTGCCGCTGGATTTCCCGGGCCGATTCCAGGCTTTCCACCGGAAAGATGCGGGGCTCATCCAGGGTGACCGCCTCCACGGACTGATAACCGTCGGCATCGCTGCCGGTGGAGGGCCGCTCACGGATCCCGATTCCGGCATGGACCCGATCCCGCACATGGGCCACGGCATCCACTTCGCCAAAGCGGCTCCCGGTGGAGGGATCGGAAAAACCGCCGGTTTCCGGATCGTACCGGAGAAGTCCCATCATCATTGCCACATGAAGAATCTGGTCCGGCAGCAATTGGCCATGGCATTCCATCTGCCAGCGGGCCTCCCCGTTTCCGAAGGGGCCGATTTCCCCATACCCGACAATCACCACCCAGTTCTTCCAGTCCAGACCCTTGCGGGGGTGCAACTCAACTTTCCTGTTGGTGTTTTCCAAAAATGGAAACACAGATGTTTTGTGTTGCGCGGTGACAGGTTTCGCATGAACCCTGGAAGCGACGGTATCCGGAACGGTGCCGGAGCGGAAATTCCGGAAGGCCTCTCCCCAGTCGGGAACCTGCGACAAACCACCTGTGAGATCCACCATGCCGGGGGACGGTTCTCCGGTAGCAGTATCCAGGACTTCCATCAACCGCCGGGCCATGCCATCCACATCAAAGGTGGAAACACCAAGGGCCTTTTCCATCTGCAAGGCCATGTCATCCTGTCCGTGCATGAGGCCGGTGCCACGGACCCAACCGATGATGGCGCCAATCATCCTGGTCCTGCGCCGTAGCAATGGCTCCGATGCCCACTTGTTCATGAGGGCCTTGAGGGCAATCTTGCTTTCTCCATACAAACCGTCCCCCCCCATTTCGCCTTCGTTGGGGCTCATGGGAAGGACCACGGTGACATATTCCGGAAGCGTCCCTGGCCGTGTACCGGCTGATGAACGCCTGCCATCCAGTTCCTGTGCGATCCGTCCGGTCAGGCGCTCCACACCGAGAAGGTTCACGCGAAGGGCGTTTTCGTGTTCGAATCCGATGTCCTGTGCCATGCCGTTGTGACCCAGAGCGGCAAACGGAAGCAGGAACACACCGGCATTTTCGGGGATCCGGGAAACAGCCCAGCGGGCGAAGTCATCCACATCCTGGAAATTCCCCTGGCGGAAAGGAACCACTTCCATGCGGGCATGGGAGGAGGCGTATTCCCGGTACAGGTCTCCCGTCTGTCGAACCCGGTCGTCATCCAGACGTGAAACTCCCGACAGGACGATCCAGCCCCGGTTCAGGCATTGCCGGATCACTGCCTGGGCTATGGAATTGGGACCGGCACCCGTAACAATCAGAACACGGTCTTGTCCCTGTGCTTTTTGTGCCGACTCCAACCGGGAAACCGTGGCTTCCAGTTTTTCAAGCCAGGGTGCCAGTCGCTCCCGGAATCCGGGGTCGGGATCAAGTTCCATCCGGGCCCGGAGGATCCCTGTGGCCCCGGGTGAAAACCGCCGCAATATCCTTGCCTGCAGTAGTTCATCCACGGCAAGTCCGCTTTCCAGAAGGCCGACCAGATGCATGGCATCCTCCCGGATCCAGTTTTCCGCCGACGAAAAAAGAACGGCCTTGTCCTCGTCGAAGACAGGGACATCCACGGGAATCACGTTCCTTTCCTTGACAACCGGGGTTGAAGGTGCCTGCAGTTCAGATGCCCCCGTGGCTTCGCCAAGGGTTTTGTGGATTTTCCTGAAAACGCCATCGGCTCCCAGGATTTCCTCACGAAGCCTGTGCAGTTCCGCGCTGTCCACCTGGCCACCACCCCGGGGGCTGGCCCCGGCCGGTTCAGCCGGGTGATCGAGGCCCAGACCGGACCGGGCCGCCTGTTCCAGAATCCGCCAGGAATCCACGGCGTTGGCGGCCGGGAACGGATACGGATTTCCGGCTCCGGTGAGTTTGCTCTTTCCTTCCCGGGCAAAGGGAATGAGGCTGACCAGAAGGCTCATGGCACCCGCGGGATCCATTGCATAACGCCGGGGAAGTTCCACGGATGCGGATGTCTGCACCCCTGGAAGTGCTGCGTACAGTTCCTTGAGTCCTGCAGACAGGTTCGGACCGGGAAGGCTGTAGTTCCCTCCAGTCTGGGCACGGATGGCGTCCACCAGTTTCATTTTTGGCAAATCCGCCAGGCCATCTGTCTTTTTGAGCCGGAATTCCTTTTGCAGTTCGGACAGCATCTGGTTTCGGCGGGCAGAATTTCCCTGGAGCAGATCCTCCAGGGATCGCCCTTCGTCAATCTCGGCCGGCCAGCAACCTGCCAGTTGTGCCAACAGGGTTCCCAGACCACATGCCACGGGGTCTGCGGCAGTGGCAACCGCTCCGGTGGGCACGGATGCCGCTTGCGGGACCGATTCCGGAACTACCGGTTCGGGAGAGGGGGAAGCCGGACCGGCAGTCATGGCGACTTCGGGAGAGGACTGGATTGTGGACCCCGTCGGAACCGGAAAAACACAGAATCCGTCTTCCGTGGACGTTCCCAGGACCAGATCCCGATCATTTTCCATATGGAGCGGAACCACAGGATGTCTTGTCCGGATTCCGGCCAGACTCTGGTGCAGCAGGTTGGTCAGCGTGGGCTGGTGGCCGGGGCCGATCTCCACCACATGGCGCACATTTTTTGCCACCAATCCCTCCTGGATGGCAATCCACTGGACCGGTGAGGCGAACTGCCAAGCGAGCATCTCGATCAGGAGGATGCGCACAGCTTTTTCCGGAACCGCAATTCCTGCTTCCAACTCCTGTTTCAACCGGGCGATACGCTCCGAACCGGTTCGGGCAAAAACATCGTCAAGGCAGGGCAGGGACAGGGAAAACGCCTTTCCCGTGAGGTTTGGCCAGTACCGGCCCTCCAGCCGGGCAGGGGGGATTTCCTGGGGAAAGACGGATTCCAGGGTCTTCCGGAACGCATCAACCCCATCGCGCAGCAAGGAGGAATGGAAGGGAACGTCAATTCCCGGAACCTCCACATAGGGAGCCTTGCCCGTCACTCCATTGCCCAGACGTTTCCTGAGTTCTTCCAGACCCCGGATGTATCCGGTGACGGCATACTGCCTGCCCCGGCAATTGTGGTTGACAATTTCCACATGACAACCGGGTTCCCCGGCGATTTCCGAAACCAGTTCAAACATGGCGGATTCGGAAATCCCGGCATGGTTCGGCCGGACCACCCCCAACCGGAAGGGGGAATTCCCCGATGCATCCCGGGGTACAAAATTCTGCATGGTCAGGCCCCTGTGGTACACTACCCGGACGACATCCTCGAGGGTCAGCAGATCCCCGATGGCGGAGAGCGCGGAGTATTCTCCAAGACTGTGACCGGAAAAGTGGGCATTTCCGACGAATGCGCCGCTCTCCCTGAGTTCCGCCACGGCAGCACAGGAAAAGACGACCAGTGCGACCTGCGTGAATTGTGTCAGGTTCAGAACACCTTCCGGATGGAATACCTCACGGTCCCCCACGGTCATGCGGCGCGGGTTATCCCGGACAGCCTCCAGAAGGGAAAACCCCAGGTGTTCCCTGGTATAGACGTCTGCGCGAATCCAGATTTCTTTTGCCGCAGCGGAGCGGGAGAATGCAGGTTCGTGCATTCCCTGCTTCTGGACGCCCTGTCCGGGGCATACATATGCGGTGGAAAATGGTTCCACTACCAGATCCGATTCCAGTTTGACTCCGCTTTTGCCCGAGACCACCGCACGGATCAGGTGGCTTCCTTTGGCCCTTCCACGGCGCAGGAAACGGAAGTCCAGTCTTTCCCCGAACCGTACCGGTCCGATGAATCTCGAGCGAAGTCCCGTGACCCGCCTCGGGAATTCCACCATGGCCCGCTCCAGTTCCGCAACCACCCGTGCCTGGCTCCAGAGTCCGTGGTGGATTGGACCAGGGAAACCCAAAAACGATGCAAACCCTTCGTCCGAGTGAAGCGGGTTCAGATCCCCGCCCACAAGGGCAAAATTCCTGGCATCGCCGGGGGCTTCCAGGGAGGTTTCACCAAGGATTACATCATTTTCAAACAGGATTTCTTCTGATTCCGCGTCAGTGGAAGGCAATCCAGACTGTGCCGCTCCGCTTTTTCCGCCACCCGCCGGAATGAATTCCCCCTCCACCTCCACGGGGCCGATGTGCCCCCGCATGGCCCGGTCGGCAACCTCTGCGGGGTCAAATCCGGGGGCAGGGGTTTTCCTTTCTACCAACCGTGCAGCAGACTTGTAATGCAAAAGTCCCAGCGGGTTTTCGCGGATTCGGGCCACCATGTCGCCCAGTGCCGCCGAAGCGTACCATGGCAAAAACGGAAATGACCGGAATTCCGGTGGCCGCGTGAAGATCCGGGCATAATTTTCTTCTTCCATCGCGGGGCGGAATACTTCATTCCGGTAAAGATCCGCCAGACACGCATCGAATTTGTCCTTGTTCCACCGGGGCCGGGACCATCCCTCCCCGGGGACAAACTCCAGAGGCAGCAAGAACGGTTCAGCCCTGACCGTCTCCAGAAGCACATGGCCGGAAATGATCCCGTCCATGATGTGCAGTTCCAGTTTCGCATGGTTTCCATGCTTCCAGTCAAAACCGTCAGACCGGAGGCTGACGGCATCCCCCGGAACCGGCCGGAAAAATGCCTGGAGGGGATTTCTTTCCAGTCCCTGCGATGTATCCACGAACGGGCACAACAGAAGATCTGCCCAGAACGATTTCCCCAGTTGAACCGGAGCAGAACGTTCATCCCATATGATTTCCCGGTTCTCTTCGATTCGGAGGTTCACCGGGAGCACCTTTTCCAGCAGGCTGTCGCAAAGGGCGGAGAATGGCTGATCTGCCTGGATGATTCCGCCAACGGCCCGGGGGCCTGGCAGTACCAATACCCTGTCCGCGTCATGGCGGTCATCATGGGAGAAAAAGAGGCTGTCCGAGAGGTACCGGCGCCGAACGTCCGAATCCAGTCGCGCCACGAAGGGAAGCGGCTTTCCGCCGGGTTCATCGAAGAGGTCCAGAAGGAATGCGGCATCCTGGGGGAGGGGCCGGATGGAGGACAAAATGGGGTGTTCCCGCAAAAAGCGGTCTACATACCCGTGTGGGTCGGACAGGATATCACCGGATTCTCCCACGGCGTTCAGTCTTTCCTGGAAACGCCTGATCAGCCTGCGGAACTTGTCCGCGTGCCCAGGACTCTGCCAGATCCCCGACTCGTGGGGCAGGTCCCGTCCCACCGCCACCAGCGCCACATACCGTTTGAGGATTTCCCCGCAGGACATCTGTTCCGGATCACCGAAAAACGGCTTGGCAGTACGGTTCATGAGTTCTGTCAGTTTTTCACGCAATTGGGGCAGTTTCCGGGAATCCCCCGCGATCCGGTCCGTCATGGCTGCCACCCCGGATGCTGTGTTTCGAAGGTACCAGACAGGAGCGCCAAGAGCGGATACACCACTTGTCACATCCGATTTGCCCGAGGACCAGCCGGATGGTTCGCCCCGGGCCGCCACCAGGGCTGCCTTGACCTGAGGACTGGTTTCAGCCTCCAGACAAGCCATGGCCAGGGTTCCGACAACCACGGCATCCAGGGGACGGGAACCGGCTCCGCCACACCAGGAACCATCCAGGAGCTCCAGTACGTCTGCGGAATCCCGGATTCCGCCTCCGGCGGCCAGGATCAGGTTCGGCAGATCCCGGAGCCGTGCCCAGGAGCGGTGCAACAGGTTTCGCAGGCCATACCAACTGTGATGCCCGCCGCCTTCACCACCTTCCAACTGGAGAACAAATTCATGGTGGGGTGCCCCCTTGGCGATGGCCATCACCTGTTCAATCTGTTCGGGAGTTCCAGCCTTGAAGGAGTTCAGGAACATCCCGTGTTCGGCAGCCCGATCCAGAAGTTCCACAGCCTCTCCCACGGGGGGAATTCCTGCGGTCAGCGTGAACCCTGTAAAGGGATAACCTTCCCTTTTCAGTTTGAACAGCAGGCCTTCCTTGCGGATGTGCAGGTCATGAAGCCACGGATCCAGATACAGGGTGTTCAGGACCACCCCGGCATTGGGGGCAAGGAGATCCCTGATTTCGTCCATCCGGGTGCGGAAGATTTTTTCCGTTACCTGGCCGCCTCCGGCCAGTTCTGCCGACACCCCGTGGGCTGCGGCGGCGGCCACGATGCGGGAAGTGGCGGTGGTGGGAGTCATGCCGCCCAGGATTATGGGTTTGAGGCCAAACCGCTTCGTGAATCGTGAACCGTATCGGGTCCGGCCGTCATCATCCGGGCAAACATCCGGCATGCGGCCAGTGATTTCCATCTGGACACGCGCGGCCTCTTCCGTGGATGTCACACGAACGGAAAGCCCGAAGAGTTGACCGGCAGTCAGTTTTTTCAGGCCCGTACCCGGCCCCGGGATCCGGATGGCAAAAAGATCCGGGTGACTGGCCAGAATGGAAGCCAGGGTGGCGGGCCAGTTCACTGAACCGGTAAACTGGATGTCCAGAATGGTCCGGGTCACGTCATTTTCCTGATCCAGCCGACTGCCGTCATGGCAGGAAATCACCGGGCGCATGGCGGGATATCGGTTGTAGTCGAGGCCAATCCTTTCCAGATCACCTGCAATCAATTTCCGGCCTTCAGCCATGAGACTGCAGTGATAAGCACCCGACACCGCCAGAGGTTCCGTGTCATACCAGTATTTTCGCTGGCCGGCCCCTGTTCCGGACAGTTTTGGCAGAAGTTCCAGGAGGCTTTTCAGCATCCTCGGGTTGCCGGAAAGGACAAACCGGTCCGGAGCGTTGCAGAGGCTGATTTCGGGGCGGCCACCGGACGGAAGTCTTGCGAGGAAGTCTTCGATTTCCGGTCGTTCAAATCCGGCGATGGCGAGCATGGGGGAAAGGACCAGCCCGTCTTCAGTGGTGCAGGGGGAAAACCAGCCACAGGAGTTCTGCATCCTCACACCCTGCCACATGAGGCTACGGGTGACGGCCAGTAGCCGCGACGGAAGATCCTGTTTTCCCTGGGAGACGAAAAGTGCGGCTACAATTCCCTGGCTATGTCCGGAATATCCGACAATTTCCTGCTTGTCCTCCGGAAAGAGACCGGACACCAGGGCATGTCCCACAGCAGTCAGAAACAGCATGGGCTGACTGACCTCCGACCGGACAAGAACCTCCGGTAAGGGAGCATGCTTCCGTCCCGTGGCCCAGGAATACGGAGTGAAACCTTCCGGGAAAAATCCGCACCGCATTTCCGGATGAAGGATTTCTTCCGACAGGGGCCCTTCGATGGATTCCAGCAATTGGCGGAAAACGGGATTCAGGGCCAGCAACTTCAGTTCTTCCAAATACTCGGAGGATTGCCCTCCGAAAATCACAAAAGTACGGTCCATTTGTAAAGTAATCCTTTCTGGGAAATGTTCCCGTCCACCGCACAGGGTGGACAACGCGCAATTTAATGCGCGCGGTTTGGGCTGCACTTTTCATGCCATTATTCAGAGTATTGATTTTCATCGATGTTTTTGAATTCGCCATTTTGAAAACCTGTGTTTTCGCGTAATGCGTTTCTCCTGTGCGAAAACCGTTACGCACCCGACTGTGGGGTGTGTCGCCCGGGGGCAAAGCCGGTGCCGACAACCCGGGATCAAGGGCAAAACCCGATCCCACCGGGATTTTCGGTCAGGGCAAACGCATTATGAGCGCTGAGTGATAATTGTGGGCCTGTGCCGGTTGCCGGCGGCCGGTGGACGGTGGTTTCTTCGCAAGGCTTCGAAACAAGGTGGCCCTGCGGGCCGGATGTCTCTGTGGCCGAGTCCCGGGCCGCGGTCCTGCCTGGACGCCGGGTGTGTGCGGGTTCGATGCCGGGCAGCCGGGCCTATGAAACACCTCCTTTCCGGCACCTTGTGCGGCCCCGCGCACCCGCGTCAAGGGTTCCCGCCTGACGGCGGCGACGTTCGTCGCCCTTGACCC
>CAZTZR010000077.1:0-18189 GCA_964618145.1 uncultured Kofleriaceae bacterium | reverse complement strand
GGCCGCGGGATGTCAACCGGGAAATTCCCGAGGAGATGGAACGGATCATACTGAAGGCACTGGCACGGGAGGTGGAAGCCCGTTATCAGTGGGGTTCCGAGATGCAGGAGGATTTGGAGAGATACATCTACACCGCTCAACCGGTGTATTCCGGGAAGCGGTTGGGAACCTGGATGCAGAAGGTCTTCGCCATGGAGCGGGATCGGGAACAGTCCATCCTTGATGAAATGATCGCGGTGGCCGAAAACCTTTCCGTGGAAACCGTGGTGAAAGCCCAGGCAACTGTCCCGTCGGCCCAGCCCGTGGCTGACGAAGGCGCCACCATGATCGTGGATGATGACGATGACCGTCCACCGGGTGCGATTCGTCCACCGGCCCCCGTGGTTTCGGACATCCATGACGAGCGCACCCGTTTTCTGGACGACGATGATGACGATGAGGAAATCAACGAAGAATCCACCCGCATCCTGGAGGACGATGAAGATCCCATCCGTCCCATGCTTGCCGGAGCAGGTGCTGCCCCCGCCATGACAGAGCAGAAGACGGTTCTCTTCGATGAAGAGGATCCCGACATGCAGATCCCCGGGGTATGTCCGAACACGGTGCCCCCGGGTGCCCCTGGATCGAGGCCCATGCCCGGTCCCCCCCCCGGCGCCCCCATGCCTCCCGGCATGCGTGGCCCGACAAGTCGCCCACCCCATGCCGGTGCATTGCCTCCCCAGCCCATGATGCCCCAGCCGGCCCCCGGCGGTTCCGTTGCTGATTTCGGGATTCCGGGCCTGACAGGTCCGTCCGGAGCACAGGCGACCGCCACCGGCATTGCCGCCGCAGTCGATTCCGCCCTTGAGGAGCAGAAGAAGAAATTCATGAAGATCATGCTTCTGTCCAACGTGCTGGCGCTCGTCATTGGCCTCGTGATTGGTCTTGTAGCCGGATAATGAAAACGGTCTGAAATCTATTTTTCAATGGGGGCGAAACGGGCCTGGAAGAAACGCAGGCGGGAGGGCTCGTAGACGAACTTCAATCCATGGATTTCGTTGCGGCGGTTCCACAGCCGGATGACACCGTCCGCGATGGCCTTCATGTGGTCATTGGTGTAGACACGGCGGGGAATTGTCAGGCGCACGAGTTCCAGTTGCGGACGATAGTTGTTGCCGTCGGGAGCCCGACCTTTGGATACGTTGCCACGTTCCATCGCCCGGACACCGGTTTCGATGTACAGTTCGGCCGCCAGACGCTGGGCGGGGAATTCATCCTGGTCCACGTGGGGAAGGAACATTTTGGCGTTCAGGAAGATGGCGTGGGATCCTGGCGGCTGGACGATGGGCACGCCGGCTTCCATGAGTCGGCGACCAAGTGCTTCTGTCTGCTTCACACGGGAGCGAATGTAATTGTCGTCAAGCATTTCCTCAACGCCACGGGCAATGGCGGCAAGATCGGCAGTGGCGAGACCGCCGTCCGTGACCGCACCTTCACAGTAACGCAGCATTTCTTCCGACTTGCGGGCCCATTCCTCATTGTCCCGATAGGCCAGAAGACCCCCGATGTTGATGAGGAAGTCCTTTTTCCCGGAAATGGTGCAACCGTCACCGTGGGACATCATCTCACGCACGATGTCCCGGATGCGTACGTTGTGATAGCGTGGATCCTTCTGCTGGATCATGAAGGCGTTTTCCACCACCCGGGTGGCGTCAAACATCACCGGAATGCGGTGCGACCGGCAATAGGAGTACACTTCCTTGATGTTGTCCATGGACACCGGCTGACCGCCAGCCATGTTCACCGAGAGTTCATAGGAGATGTAGGCGATGCTTTCGGCTCCGTGCTTCTTCACGATTTCTTCAATCTTGGAAATGTCGATGTTTCCCTTCCAGGGGAACTCGTTTTCAGGCTGGTGGGCTTCGTCGCAGATCACGTCGACAAACACCCCGCCGGCCATTTCCTGATGCAGTTTCGTGGTGGTGAAGTACATGTTTCCCGGCACGAACTGGCCCTTGCGGATCATGACCGTACTCATGATGTGTTCGGCGGCACGCCCCTGATGGGTGGGGAGAATGAACTGGTAACCGAAGATCTCCTTCAGATTGGCCACCAGACGCTTGTATTCCAGGGAACAGGCCGCTGTGGCACGGGTGGCATCGTAGGCCGCCCATTGGTCGGTGCTCATGGCGGATGTGCCGGAATCGGTGAGCAAATCAATGGTGACGTCTGCGGAACGCAGAAGGAAAGTATTGTACCCCGCTTCTTTCATGACCTGTTCGCGATGTTCGCGGTCCAGTCCTCCGACCCTTTCAATGGTGTGGATCAGGTAGGGAAGCGTGTTGAAGTCATAGTGATCGATGTTGGGGAAAATTCCGCGGAATTCCAGTTGATCCCGCCACTTGCCTCCCCGGATGAGTTCGAGGGGACGAATCCGGTCACGCTGGTTGTACACCAGCAGGATGGCTTCGGCAATCTGGTCGAGTTGGTCGTTGGTAAGCGCCAGGCGGGGAATCTGGATGGGCAAAAGTGCATCCCGATCCACCAGGCCGGTGGCGGCACAACGCATGCCGCAGGACAGGTAAATGGCTGCGGACAATGCCTCGTGGCGGTATTTGTCGATATGTGGCAGGAAATCATCCACTTTCAGGTAGGCGCCGTCACATCCGCGTTCCACGGGCACACCGCTTTCACGCAGTTTGGCAGTGAAGCGTTCCACCTGGTGCATCAGCCACTGGACTTCGTTTTCCTCCACCATCTCACGAAGGCCGCGCGCGAAGATTTCCATGGTGCGTCCGGCCATGCCACCATAGGTATGCAGGCCCTCGAACACGACCACTTCATTCATGAATTTCTCGTAATCAATGGGGTTGTCGGAGGCCAGAAAACCACCGATGTTGCATTTCGGACACTGGGCTGCATCAATCATGAAGATGTTCGCACACTGTGCGATATCCTTCACGATATCGGCCACCCGGCGGTTTTCCTGTCCCGGTTCGTGCTTCTGGATGTACCAGGCATTTTCCACAATCCGGGATGCGTCCAGGATCAGTTTGTGTCCATGCTTCTGCACCAGGGCCCGGGTCTGCTTGATGTTGGCAAGGGAAAACGGATGCTGGCCATCCGCGAATGCCTGCATGCCCACGAGGGCTACATTTCCTTCCGTCAGCACCGCCTCGAGTCTGGCGAGATCCACATTACCCGTGAAAGTCGTTTCCCCTTGGTTGCGCACATCCGGCATCTGGACATTCCTGGGTTCCATGGTGTCCACGCGGGTCCGTCCGTTGGAGGGAACGCGGCTGCCTTCGGGAATCAGGGTGGCAGCCACCAGCTTGATGCTCCCGAGAATGTTGTGTGTGGGGGTGACATAGTTGATGCCGAACACGTCACGGATGGCGGCTTCGAGTCGTTCGAAGTTGATGGCTCCGGCATAGGCCTCGTCCCCGAGCAGTTGACCTGAAAGTTGCTCCTGACTCATGGCGGACGTGCCGAGGCTGAACATGTCGAAGTTCACCTGATCCTGTGTCAGGTTCAGGACGTTGAATCGTGCATCCACCAGATGGCGCTTGCGCTCCTCGACGGTGGGGAAGTTCAGGAGACGAATAGTCTTTATTTTGTGTGGCTCGTGAATGGGGACTTTCGGGGTCATGGAAAACTCCTTCTTGTTGGGGAAAACAATGGAATGGTTTTCGGAACGGGGATTACTCAATCAGTTTTTTGCCGTCACCGCGCTCGAGAATGATGAATTCCACGCGGCGGTTCTTGGCCCGGGCCTCGTCGGCAAACTGGCGCTGGTTGAAGCGCATGTCGATGGGACGGCTCTTTCCGTAACCGCGGGCAACCAGACGGGAGGGGGCGATACCTTTGTCAATCAGGTAGTCGCGTACGGAATTGGCGCGATCGTCGGACAACTTGAGGTTGTACTCGGCGGTGTTGCGATCATCGGTGTGGCCCTGGATTTCCACCTTCAGGATGTTCGGGTGGGCTTTCAGGGTTGCCGCGATGGCGTCCAGGATTCCGAAGGATTCCGGGAGGATGTCGGCCTTGTTGGTCGCGAAGTACACGCGCTCGTAGATTTCGATCTTGCCGGCGGTGACGCGGACCTTGCCTTCATCCGGGCAGCCGTCTTCATCTTCGAACCCGTTGAAGTTCTCGGGCTCGTTGGGGCACTTGTCGATGACATCGGGGAATCCGTCGCCATCGTTGTCGGGATCCGGACAGCCATCGTCATCCTGCCATCCGTCGAAATCTTCCCGGACATCGGCGAAGTTGTTCTTCTTGTCAATGTCCTTGCCGGGGCAGATATCATGGATGTCGGGGATACCGTCCAGGTCATTGTCGGGTTCGGGGCAGCCGTCTTCGTCCTCGAAGCCGTCGAAGTCCTCGGGATCGTCCGGACAGGCATCCTTGTCATCGGGGATACCATCGCCATCACGGTCGGAATTGCGTTCCACCGGACAACCATCGTCTTCCAGAAGACCGGGTTCATCCGGGCAGAGATCCTTGCCGGTGCAGATGTGCGCATATTTGGCCTGCTGACCGGTTTCCTGGACCCAGGGATCGCACACGCCATCGTTGTCGTTGTCGGGATCGGGACAACCGTCTTCATCCTGGAAGCCGTCGAAGTCCTCCGGTTCGTCCGGGCACTGGTCAATGTCGTCCGGAATTCCGTCACCGTCGCGGTCGCCGATGAAGGGTTCGAAAGAGAAGGTGGCGAACAGGCGGAAGTCAGGGGCACCCACATGGTCCAGTCCACCGATGCCGGTGAGTCCCACGCCCGCGCCAATGGCCAGGAAGGAACTGTGGGCCAGAAACAGTTTCACGCCCCCCAGTACTTCCATCGGCATGACATTCTTGTTGTATTCAAGGGTATACTGGCCGTCCACCGGGTTGGAGCGAATCTCGTCTTCCTTGCCGAAGGAAGACAGTTCAACCGAGCCGAACAGTTCGGAAACGAGTTCGATTTTCGGGGCCACACGCCAGGAGAAGCCGATGCCGTAGGTCACATCGTGCTGCTGGCTGACGTTTTGTGTCATGTTGTTGTCCATGGTTCCGTCAAAGGTGCAGGCATTGCCGCCGACCAGCCCTGGATTCCGGACATCCCAGCGGGTGCATGTGTCCCAACCGGGATTGGCGGTGAGAAGTTGTTCTCCGCCGAATCGCAGGCGGGCCCCGAGATTACCGGTGAGGAGAACGTTTTTGCCCTTGCCCATGCGACGGTCAACAATGACCTTGGGGGCCACGGTGTAACCGCCTGTGCCCATGAACGCGTTGTCATTGCCGGTGGGAAGTCCCACACTGATCATGGTGGCAAGACCCACGGGGGATTTGTAGGGGTGCAGGATGCTCCACTTGAAATTGAAGAACGCATCCCCCATTCCCTGGCTGCCGAACTTGCCCTGTTCGTCGTAGCCCAAGGGCGCAGCAGTGATGTTGCTGGCATTGTCCCCCTGGTTCCACCGGCCGTGGGGATCCCCGCCATCCAGGGGTTCCGTCTGTCCCTTGGAAATGGAAAACGGCATGGACACTCCAAGTTCAAAATTCCTGAAAAGCCCGATGGCGAACTGGACATAGGATGTCAGCATCTGGCTGACTTCGAACTGTCGGTCATTGCCTTCCAGTTGCAGGGGGTAAAAGGCATTGGTGACGCCAAAACCGAAACTGATCTTGAGGTGCCCCAGAACCTGCGAGGAGTCCACGGAGAAATGGCCCTTGGAATCCATTGCAGGTCGGAACAACTGAATGTCGATGGGGCCGCCCTGGGCGGAAACCACCTGCGGAATCAGCATGGTCATGGCAAAAAGTACAGTCGAGAGTCCGGATACATTCTTGAAACGTGACATGAATTCCTCCCAGTCAGCTTCGCCATGCTAAGAATATCCGTGGGGATTGTCAATCACTAGATTGGAAAAATGCGACGAAAACCTCCTTGCGGGGAGTTGCCGATTTGTGCGGATGATTTTGATTGACTTTTCTTGCGTTTTTCCCTAAAAACCTGTCCTCTGACTGACCCATGAAGCTTATGGTTGGGCTTCCTCTGGGCATTTTCTCTTGTATTTCAAGGAGTTTTCATCATGGCTAAAATGGCGATTCTCGGAAAGAAACTGGGGATGACCCAGATCTTTACCACTGACGGCAACCGCATCCCCGTAACCGTGGTCGAAGCCGGCCCCAATGTTGTGCTCGGTTTGCGCACCATGGAAAAAC
This sequence comes from uncultured Kofleriaceae bacterium, assembly GCA_964618145.1. Lineage (GTDB taxonomy): Bacteria > Myxococcota_A > Polyangia > HGW-17 > HGW-17 > HGW-17. The sequence continues at coordinate 12,003 of CAZTZR010000077.1, read as the reverse complement.
ACGGCTATACCGCACTGCAACTTGGATTTGACGAACAACTGCCCCAACGGGTGAGCAAACCCGCGATGGGACTTTTCAACAAGGCCGAAACCACGCCGAAGAAATTCATCCGGGAAGTGCGCCTTCCCGCAGAGGCCCTTTCCGGGTATTCCGTCGGCCAGACCCTCACCGCTTCGGACGTGTTCCGTCAGGGTGACCCCGTGGACGTGACGGGCACCAGCAAGGGCAAGGGTTTTCAGGGTGTCATGAAAAAGCATCATTTTGCCGGTTTCGAGTCCACCCACGGTAACCATGAGTATTTTCGTCATGGCGGTTCCATCGGTTGTCGCCTGACCCCCGGCCGTGTCATGAAGGGCAAGAAGATGTCCGGACAGATGGGCAATGCGCAGGTGACCGTGCAGAACCTCAAGATCGTCCAGATCCGCCCGGAAGAAAACATCGTCCTGATTCAGGGGGCTGTGCCAGGTCCCGTGAACGGATACGTCACCATTCATTACTCTGCCAAAAAAGTTCTTTATCTCTAAACCATCTTTGCCTATCCTGAAAAACCGGAGGGGTTCTGGCCATGAGTTCCAAAATGGGAAACCGTTCCCATCGGCACGACATCTTTTATAAAAATGCGAAGCAACACCAGTTTGCGTCAAGGGCAATCTTTAAACTTGAGGAAATGGACAAGCGTTTCCAACTCTTCCGCAAGGGGGATCGGGTACTGGATCTGGGGGCCGCTCCGGGTTCCTGGATGCAGTATTCCCTCACGGCAGTGGGAATGACCGGGATGGTAGTGGGAATAGACCTGCTGCCCCTGACCATCCAGTTGCCGCGACATGGCCGTTTTATCCAGGCAGATATCCGGGATTGTCCGGATGCGGAATTCCTGGGGCCGGAAGGGCTCCCGTTCGATGTGGTGGTTTCCGACATGGCGCCCAACACGGTGGGAATCAAGTTTACTGATGCCGCTCGTTCTGCGGTACTGGTTGGGCTGGCCATTGAAATGACCGACAGGTTGCTGAAAACCGGAGGGAAGTTCGTCGCCAAAATATTCCAGGGTGAAGATTTTGATGACACACTGCAACTTTTGAAGTCCCGTTTCGTCCGGTTCAAGGTGGTCAAGCCGGAGAGTTCCCGCAAGGAATCGAAGGAAGTCTATCTGGTCGCATGGGATCGTCGGCCAGAACCCATAGTGGTGAAATGATTTGGGTCATACATGAGATATTTGCCCGCCCACATTATCTTTGTTTTTGTTGCAGGACTTTCCTGTGCCGGCCGGGATGGCGGTCGTCCCCGGTCCAGTGCCGGATACATGGTTCCCGCCACCGGCGGTCGCCAGGTGATTGAGGGGCGAATTCATTTCGAAGAACAGATGATCACGGGGAACCAGGAACCCCGGGTACTGAAAAAACTTGTGTTGTCCATCAGTGGACAAAGAAGCCACCATCGAAAAGGGAAGCAGGTCTGGATCCGGGACGTCATTGACCATGTCCGGCTGATTGAAGGCAACATTCCTTCCCATTCCGGGAAGGTTTCCCTGGAAATGCTCTATGCCCCCGAAGCCAGAACCTTCCGGTTCCGGGCAAACCCGCCAGAGCCTTTTTCCATGCTCACAGACATGCTGGAGAGTACCTATCAGTTGGGCCATTTCTGGTTTCCCGAGGTGGTTTCCGAAGGGGCCCGGTTGACACGGCAGCTTCCCGTCACCCGAATCATCCGGGGCCAAATGCTCCACGCCCGGCGGGAAGTCAACTACCGGCTGGAACGCCACAGCAAATCGGGGCACCAGAACATGATGACCGTTTCCGGGAATTATCTCAATGCGGACCAGGGGACGATCCGTGTGGTGGATATCGATCTGGAAAGTGTCGGCAAAGGTGAGGTGGAACTGGAATACCAGTTGGACACCGGAGTCTGGACCCGCATCGAAGTGAGGGAGATTGTGGGCTGGGCCACCATCATGTTTGACGACACCACTCTGGCCCCTGTAAATACCGGCACCCGCACGGTCCTGCACCTGTCCCTGCACCTGACTGACCTCGAAAAATGACGCAGAATTGATACCATGAAAAACATCCAGATATCCAAAAAGACCCGACAGGATCTGCAGTGGGACGAATTGCTGCGAACCTGGGGGAGTTTCTGTGCCAACGCCCGTTCGGGTAACCGCCTCTATACCATGCCGTTTTCGGCCACGCCGGACGAGGCCCTGCGCCGGACCCGTATCGTGCAGGCGCTGGTTGCCGCTCACCATCAAAAAATCCCGCTTTCGGTGCCGGAACTGCCGGATTGCAAGGATCTTTTCAGTCGGCTTGAACTCGGTGGCAACCTTCCGGCTTCCGCGTTCTGTGACATCCTGCGTGTTCTGGTGGCCGTGCGTGATTTTTTGCGCGGCGCGCAGATCCTGGGTGACCCGGACCTTTCGCAACTTGCCTCCGGTCTTGAGCCACTCTCCAGTTTGCGCATTCTCCTGGAAGAAACCATCGACGAGGACGGGAACGTGCGCCCGGACGCATCCAGCGAATTGTACGGTCTTCGCCGTCGCCGGTCACACCTGTACGGCGATTTGTCCACCCGCATGGAACGCATGCTGGAACGCCGGGATCTTCAGGACTTCCTGCAGGACAAGTTTGTCACCACCCGGGAGGGACGATTTGTCCTGCCCGTGAAAAGTTCCTTCCGGCACCAGGTGAGGGGTTCCATCCACGGCACCTCCTCGTCCGGTCAAACCGTCTTCATCGAGCCGCAAGAGATCACCGATGCCAACAACCGCCTGCGGGAAATCGATGTGGACATCGAGGTGGAGGAATACCGGATCCTGGCGGAGACGGCGGCCCATGTGGCCCATGAAACGGCCGTTCTGCGGGAAAACGAGCGACTCCTGATCGAGCTGGACATCCATGTCGGGGCCGCCCGCATGAGCCGGGAACTGAATTGTACCCCCATGTCGTTCTCCGACGATGGGGGAATGGAACTTGTCGACATCAGGCACCCCCTGCTGCTTCAGGCCAGGGTGAATGTGGTGCCAAACACCGTCCGGTTGGCAGCCGGTCAGACGATGGTCATCACGGGGCCAAATGCCGGCGGAAAGACCGTTGTCATCAAAACCGTCGGTCTGATGGTTCTCATGGCCCGGATGGGATTGCCGGTGCCTGCCCGCAGCGGCTCCATCATGCCCTTTTTCGGAGACATCCACACACTCATCGGAGATGACCAGAGTCTGGCCACCCACGTGAGCACCTTCTCCGCCCAGATCCTGCATGTGAAGGACATCCTGGAGCAAGCCCGCCCCGATCACCTGCTGCTCCTGGACGAACTGGCCACCGGTACGGACCCGCAGCAAGGGGCTTTTCTGGCGCAGGCCGTTCTTGAACACCTTCGGGACCGCGGGATCGCCACCCTGGTGACCACCCATTTTACCTCCCTGAAAACCCTGGCGCTGATGGACCCCCGTTTCGTGAATGTTTCCGTGGGGGGCAATGCCCTGCGGCCGGACTACAAACTGGTCCCCGGTGAACCCGGCACATCCGATGGCATCACGGTCGCCCGGCAACTGGGCCTGCCCGCACCCGTCATCACCCGAGCCACATCCCTGGCCCGGGACGGAGACTCCCGGGTGGATTCCCTCATTGGGGAAATCACCAATCTTCGTCGCACCCTGCTCCAGGAAAAGGAAGAACTGCAAAAACAGGCGGCCGAAACGAACCGCACCCAGGCGGAACTGGAAAGGCAACGGATTCGCCTGGACCGGGAACTGCGCGAGGCACGCAAAGGCACTCTGGACGCCACCGTCCAGGAGTTGGCCAGATGCCGTATCATCATCGCCAGGCTGTCGGAAAAGGCGAAAAAAGCTCCCGAACCTACGTCCCTGGCCGCCAGCCTCGAGCGTGTGGCCGATGAAGTGGACCGGTTGGAGCGCTCCATGCGCGGCCCATCCCTGGAGCCGGAAAAACTGTCCCGGGGTCTGGTCGCATATTCGTATTCCCTGCGGCATCCCGTGGAGATTCTTGAAGTGGACATGAAGAAGGCAAAAGTGTCAGCCAGGGCAGGAAATATTGTCACCGTCCTGGCCTTTGACGACCTGGGGGAAATGGATGGCGCTCCAGTTGAAGGAGCGAAGGAAAAAAAGCAAAAAACTGCCAATCCAAAACCTGCCCAGGTGCTCCGCGAATCCGGGGAAACGGGGGAAGTTGGGGAACCAGACGAGCCGTTTCTCTCCCCTGCGGCCACTCTTGACCTGCGGGGACGCCGTGTGGAACCTGCCCTGTTGGAACTGGAACGGCACATGGACGCCCTGTTCCGGGACAACCATGCCGGATTCCTGGTGATTCACGGATATGGAAGCGGACTGCTCTGTAGCGCCGTGCGGGACCACCTGCGTGCCTCAACGTATGTGCAGTCCTTTCGCCCGGGACGTCCGGACGAGGGCGGCGATGGCGTCACCGCCGTATATTTGATTTAGTGCACCGGTCTTCTGACCGGCTCCCCGGGGATGTCTTTCTGCCTGATGGGTGTGTGGTTCAGAACTGCCAGACAGAGAAGGTGCCTTCGGCGGGATTCACGTTCACCACGTTGATGTGATTGGGGTTGCCCATACCATCGCCGATGGCGTTGGTTTCGTACACCATGGTGGTTTCATTCAGTGTGTCGCTGGCCCACAGGTGACCGTGACCCACGAAGATGGCCATGATCTTTTCGGAATAGGCTTCGGCAAGCCCGTAAAACGGGTCGCTCGCGTGAACCTTGAAGGAATTGCCTGCAGCAGACCACAGGGTATACCATTTGTCCGTGTGCAGCGGATGATGGAAGAACATGACCACCGGCTCGGGATTCTGCAGTTCCTGCTCAATCCAGACAATCTGTTCGGCATCAAAGGAGCCCGTGCAGGAAGCTTCAATGGTTCGCAGGATGCACAGGTCCCAGTACCGATCCCCCCGGGTGCTGTTCATGAACATGAACCGCCAGCCGCGGTAGACAAGGCTGTAATACGGAGGGATACCCAGCACCCGGTTCCATACCAGTTCCATGTCCTCGGGGACGTCCGCCGTGATGCCCTGGTTCGAATAGTCGTCCTGGTAGTCGTGGTTGCCCAGCACAACCTCCCATGGCATGGACAGGTTTCTCATGATGCTGCGGAACATGTGCGCAGGAGTGTGGGCATCGTCGGGGTAGTCATCGGGATTGCTGGAAAAAAGGGCTCCCACCAGATCTCCAGTGACTGCCACAAACTTTGCGTGCCCCAGTTCATTGTTGATGGTGTTGACTGCGGCAGTCAGGTTGTCGATGTTTTTCTGGGCGTTGTAGGTGCCATCATCGGGGTTGCCGGGGAGCCGGATATGGGGATCGGAAATCACCACGAAGGTGAATGGTTCGGAACTGTTGGAATCCGGGCCTTGCCACCAGGGGATTTCAGGCTCAACTATGTCCGCATCAGTGTCTGCGTCGGGGGACGTGTCCGCATCCGGTTCGATGATGTCGTTGTCGATGTTGTTCTGGTTATTCTGGTTGTTGGCGTTGTTGATGTTGTTTGCCTGATTGTTCTGGCGTTCCTGCGATGTGCAGGAAACCTGAAAACCGGAAAGGAGAAAAACGGTGAAAACCGGGAAAAGGATATGAAGGGACAGTTTCATGAAAGTGCCTTTCGGAACTGGAAAATCGCCTGACGCTTCATAGTGGAAAAATGCGATTTGTCAAGTCTACAAACTGTTCGCCAAGAGATTTCAGTCATTTTTTCTCTGGCAGATGAAGTATTCGTACGCATAGGTGGTTTCCGCATGCCGGCGGTGCATTTCGGGTTCCTGCGCAAGCACGTCCAGAATTGCGCCGACTTCGGAATCCTTGGCATATTGACCACGCATTTCCAGGATACGCTGTTCCATGGGCGTGTAAAAATCCGTCCACCAGGCTTCATCCGGCAACCGGAAATGTTCGACAACCCTGAATCCGATCCGATCCAGCAGGCGCAGGTCATCCTCCAGTTTCCCCATGCCGGGATAATCCAGGTCAAAGGACGATTTTACGTCTGCCGGTGGATCATCGGTGAGCCAGATGGCATCGGTGAACACCAGATACCCGTCCGGGCGGAGCAACTCCAGGCATACCGGAAGGGAGTTCTCCAGCCCGATGCTGTACAGGGCACCTTCGGACCAGATGAGGTCAAACCCCTGGGGAGAAAGGCCAGGGGCTGACATGTCTCCAACCAAGGCCTGAACGCGCCCGGACAATCCGTGGGTGGCGATTTTGTTCTGCAGGGTGGCGATGCCTGGTTCGTGATTATCCATGGCAACAATGGAGGCTTCAGGCAACAGATCCGCCAGATACATGGTCTGGGCTCCGCCGCCGCAACCCAGATCCAGCACCCGCGGTCGGGGGGTCAGCGCAGTGCAACCAGCCAGTGCCTTGGCCGCGCTGTCCCGGTTGCCTGGGCCTTGCCGGGGCAGGGATCCAAAGAGTTCCAGAAAGATATCCCAGAATCGGGGAGTCATTTCAGTCATTTCAGTCTCCATGTTGCTTGATTTTCTGTCATTCGCGATGTAGAACCAGAAAATCATATGGATTTCCGAAATATATCGGAAAACCCACCGATAACATGACAGTCCTTACTGTACCAGAGAATTCGGAAAGGAAAGGCTATGATGAAATATGTGATCCCATTCCTTTTTTTACTTTGTTCATGTGGAACCACATCATCCAGAAACAACAACAGCGCGAACAACGCCAACAATGCCAACAATATAAACAATGCGAACAATATCAATAACGTCAACAACCAGAACAACGGCACCTGTGTGCCTTTGCCCGATTACGGTTTTCATGTGACCGTGGACGGCTCACCGGATGGTGACGGCTCACTGGAAAATCCGTGGGATCTGGCCACCGCCTTTTCCCATCCGGCCGCGGTTTCCCCGGGGGACACCCTCTGGATCCACGGCGGAGTCTACGAAGGCACCTTCACCAGCACCCTGGCCGGGAGTGCGGATGCGCCGATCATAGTCCGGGTCTGGCCGGGAGAAAACGCCATTCTGGACGGTGCTGCCATTGATGATGATGATTCCTTGATCCTGAATGGCCGCCATACGGAATACCATGATCTGGAAATCATGAATTCCTTTCCGGAGCGTTTCGGGTTCCGTCCGGGAACCTACGTCAACGGGGCCAATCTGAAACTGATCAACCTGCACATACACAACAACGGCAACGGCGGTTACTGGACCGGCGCCCGGGATCTGGAACTGTATGGCTCCCTCATCTACAACAACGGTTTCGATGACACCTCCCGCGCCCGGGGACATGGCTATTACGCACAGAACCTTCAGGGAACCAAGGTTTTTGAAGACAACATCATCTTCAGCAATTACAGTTTCGGCATTCATGTGTACACCGAAGGCGGAAGCATCGAGGGTTTCGACATCATCGGCAACATCTGGTTCCAGAGCGGCGTTTCCGCCTTGGGGACGGGCACCCTGCGGGACAACTGCCTGGTGGGAGGACTGCAGCCGGCCTCACGTATCCTGCTGCAGGAAAACATGGGATGGGCCCAGGGTCCCACCCACCGGAGCGTCCAACTGGGGTATTCGTATTCTCCCAACGAGGATGTCACCCTCGTGGACAACTACCTGTCCGGAGTTACCAACTTTTCCCAAGCCTGGAACAGCATTGTCATGACCGGCAATACCTTCCTCGGGGATGTGCAGGGTGTGAATCTTGCGGATTTTCCCGAAAACACCCATGTCACCGTTCAACCGGAGGAAAACCGTGTTTTCGTGCGTCCCAACCGGTACGAAGCCGGCCGGGCCAACATCGCCGTGTACAACTGGACGTTTGTGGACACCCAGGATGTGGACTTGTCCGGTGTGCTTTCCCCGGGTGACCGGTATGAAATCCGCAATGCCCAGAACTGGCATGCCGGCCCCGTGGTCACCGGAACCTTTGACGGCGCCCCGGTGACCCTGCCCCTGGCAGGCCTGGAACCCGCCCAGCCGGTGGGCTCCCCCGGTGCCATTGCCGAAAGCGAAAAAACGGGCATTTACTTCAATGCATTTGTGGTGCGGCGACTGGTCAACTGGTGCAAAGGCGCCGCATCCCGGCGGTGAGGTTTTTCAATCGTTGGCGTCTTCGGACTCTCCGTCTTCATGGTCCGGCAGCAAAAGCACCGCTTCAGCCTGTTCCTGGGCAAGTTCCTCCACGGAACGCAGGGTTCGGACCATGGCCCTCGTGCGTACGCCGGTTTTCTCAAGGGTGTTGCTGGCGGTGGCCAGTTGCTTTTGCACTTTTTCCAGAACCACGCCGAACTTGCCAAACTCGGTTTTGACTGCCCCCAGCACCCGCCACACCTCCGAAGCCCGCTGTTCGATGGCCAGAGTCTGGAAACCCAGGCGCAGACTGCTCAAAATCGCCACCAAAGTGGTGGGACCTGCCAGAACGACCCGGTATTTCACCTGGAGTTCCTCCACCAGGGCCGACTGCCGCAACACTTCGGCGTACAATCCTTCGGTGGCCAGAAAGAGAATGGCGAAATCTGTGGTGTGGGGAGGGTGGACATACTTGTCGTGAATGTCGCGGGCTGACGCGCGCACCGCTCGTCCCAGGGCGTCCGTGGCGCTTTTCAACGCATCCGTGTCAGCGGCATCGGACGCATTTTGCAGCCGGATGTAATCTTCCTGAGGGAATTTCGAATCGATGGGGAGCCAGACAGGGGTATCTCGTTGCTCCCGTGAACCTGGCAACCTGACGGCAAACTCCACACGTTCCGCCGAATCCGGACGAACGGCCACATTTTTCTCGTATTGGCTCAAAGTGAGCACCTGTTCCAGAATGCCACCCAGTTGTACTTCCGCCCAGGTACCCCGGGCCTTGACATTGGTGAGCACCCGCTTGAGTTCCCCCACGCCGGATGCCAGATTCTGCATTTCCCCCAACCCCTTGTGGACCGCCTCGAGTCTTTCGCTTACCACTGTGAACGACTCGTTCAGCCGTTTTTCCAGCGACTCCTGTAGTTTTTCATCTACGGTCCTGCGCATTTCCTCAAGTTTTTTCTCGTTGCCTTCCTGCAGTTCCCGAAGGCGGGCATCCAGGGACCCCCGAATGCGCTCATGGGCAGTCTGCACGGATTCACTCAGTTCCCTGATGTTCCGGGAGACCCCGTCCAGCCCTGATTTCAACCCTGCAGCCAGTTCCTCCCTTTGGGCCCTGCCCTGTCCTGTCATTTCGTACCTGAAACCCCGCAACTCCTCTTTGACCTCCCGTCCACCCCTGTCGTTGTTCTGAAATGCTTTCATCAGGACGACCAACATCAAACCGGCAACACCGACATTCACCGCAAGAAGTATCCACAACATGGCATTCACCTCCACAGGAGTTCAGGACGGGTAATGTACCGCATCCTGACATTCTCGCCAAATAAGCATAAGGTCCCGGATCCCCATGCAAAACGCGTGGCGGTGAAAACTGGATGTGCTACAGTTGTCCTTGCAGAAAGGAGGCTGACATGAAGAGCAAAACTTTTGTTTTTTTGATTGGGTGGATGGTGTTTGTCCCCCATGGATTTCTTTTTGGATGCTCTGCGGAAGAAGTGGAGCCTTCACCCCTTGTCGAGTGTCTGGCAGCCAGTCCCCAGGGATGTTATGAAACGGACTGTGATCCGGGTTACGAATGCAGGATTCCCCAAGAAGAGTGCATTCCCCTGGATTGTTTCTGTGACACCCGCATTGGCGAGTGGCATTGTGCCATGGAATGCGGGGGCGGTGTCTGCGTTCCCGAAGAAGAAGCCTGCGAAGGGGAAAATCCCGCCGGTTGTGCAGTGAACGGGTGCGATGACGGATTGTATTGTGAAGTGAACGCAGGCTGCGCCCCCTCGGCCTGCGAATGTGTGGATGGTGAGTGGGACTGCGCCCCCGATTGCCTGGGGGGGGTCTGTTTGCCGGAAGACAACACTTGCGGAACCGACAACGATTGTGCCCCGGGGGTTCAGTGGTGCGAGCAGGGTGAATGTGTGGAATGCGACAACAGTGGGCTTGTTTGCGACATTGATTGCGGGGAAGGTTATGAACTGGAAGCACGAAACGGATGCTTCCCCTGCAATTGTGTTCCCGTCAACGAGTGCCGTTCCGACGACGACTGCGAAGGCGACGACGTTTGCCAGGCGGGTGACATGTGCTTTTTCTGGTGTGAAGCCGGCGATCCCACCTGCTGCTACGGGAACACCTGCGTTGCTCCGTAGGATACAATCGTCCAGGAGAACCACCACCGGGTTGACATCTTGGGAAAAAAGCGGAAACCTCGTGTCAGGAGTCGTGTCATGAATGGAACCATGTTTTTTTTGTTGTTCACGCTGGTGCCTGCTTTTGTTTCCTGTGAATGGATCCGGGGGGAGCCGGGAAGCGGCAATGTCATTTCTGAAACCCGGGAGGTCAGCGGATTCAACGCCATTCGCGTGGGGGGCAGTTATCTGCTTGCGGTAAGTGTGGATCAAAAGGAGAGCCTGGTCATTGAAGGGGACGACAATCTGCTGCCCCTGATTACGACCAAGGTGGAAAATGGCGTACTTGTGGTGGAGAACACCCGGTCCATCGCCCCCAAAAGCCGGATGAAACTGACAATTTCCGCCAAAACCCTCAACAGTTTGAAGGTTTCGGGTTCCCTGCGGGGATCGGTTGCCGGCATTGAATCACCCCTTTTCGGGTTGGTGGCTTCGGGTTCCTGCCGCATGACCCTCACCGGAAAGACCGAGGCATTGACCATGCAATTGTCTGGTTCCGGTACCGTGGATGCCAGCGGCCTGCCTGCGAAAACAGCCACCGTGAAAATCAGCGGTTCCGGCAAGGTGGATGTTCACACCACTGAACTTCTTTCGGTAAAAATCAGTGGTTCCGGCAAGGTGAATTACAAGGGGGATCCCAAGGTGGAGAAGGACATCTCCGGCTCCGGCAAACTTGTAAAAAGATAGACGCCGTTTTCCCGGGTGCGCAGAATCGGCGCCAACGATTATCAATCCGGATTCATCCCTGACAGCGGATCAGTTCCACTGATACCTTCCCTCTGTATGGCAGGAATTCATACGGCGACGTTGTCGCCTCCAACGGGACACCCTTTTGCGGGCTTCCCTTGTCGCCGGTCTTTAAAATACATTCAGTATGCCGGGATCAGTGGACTTGACCGGCGCTGTGTCGCATTTGTTCGGTCTGGACCCAGCGGTCGCAATATTCAACATGGCGGTTTGCACGGGAGGCGAGGACACCGCCGATTCGCTGAAGTGAATCCGACATTTTTTCCCGGAACTCGATGGGGCGCTTTTTTCCCACATGGAGTTCCATCACGCCATAATGTAAGTTTCGGATTTGCTGGATGCGCAAGCGGACGCGCTCCAGTTTTGACCATTCAAAAAATTCACGATGGCTATCCCGGCGCTCCACCAGCAGCCCCTCGGGAAGTGCTTCCAGGAACATGTACTCGCGGCGCGCGATGATAAATGCCGGGGACAGTATCAATATAAAAACCAGGGTGGGTCCGATGATGAGCAGCCATGTTTTCAAACTGGTCATGTCCTGGCCATGCGTACTGGCAAGGATCAGCAATGGCAGGCCGAGAATCAACACCGGGAGACCCAGGAAACCGAGGTAATCTGTCCAGGGAGGCATCTTGATCAGCCGGCGCCAGGAGGTTGCCGTCTCGTCCTGAATATAGGGTTTCGGTTTCCGGAGGGACATCCGGTAGCAGACGAAAGCGCCCACTGCCAAGAGCAGTGCCATGACTCCCATCGCTATCTCAATGCCAGGTCTGCGTTCGGATGAAGCAAAAATTCCAATCAAAAATACCGCAAATATCAAGACTGCCAGAAACCCCAGCAAACCTGCAATAATCCTGAAGCCGTCGCCCAGGGATTCATCCACGGGTGACCTGTCCTGTGGGTTGTCCGGGGAATCGGAAGCATTGTTGCCGGGGCCTGTTCTCATGGCTTTAACCGGAAGTTCCAGAACTGAAAATGTGAAATTGCGTAGGGATGATGCGGAATTTTTC
>CAZTZR010000076.1:0-19180 GCA_964618145.1 uncultured Kofleriaceae bacterium | reverse complement strand
GCGGGTGTGAGGCTTCAATGGGGCCGCTTCCAGAAGGAAGCGGAAATGAAGGGAGGGAGTGAACATGGAAAACACGAATAATCTGCTTCAATGGGGCCGCTTCCAGAAGGAAGCGGAAATAGCACCTCTCTTTATGCCAATGATTTCAAGGAGATGCAAGGCCTTTTTCGAGCGGTCCCAAAAACGGGTACAAATCGGGTACAAAATGCAAGGTAAAATGTGCCAAAAACCCAATGCAACTCCTTGAAATGATTGGCTTTCGAGCGGGTCCCGGGAAAACCGGCGTCACCGGACCGCTCGATCCGGAAAATCCAGGGCAACTATTCAGATTTCAAAGACCCAGGGGATGAAAACACACCTCTTCAAATTGACACAAGGAGGTCCCATGTTCAAGTGGGCATTATTCATTTTTTACATATTTTTCAAAAAATACTTGCAAATGATCGACGATCAACTAAATCATTTCCTGAGAAACGCCCATCTCCGAAAGGAGTCCAAACGACCATGCCGGAAACTACGGATCGGAACCAGCTGCCGGATTTGTTGCCCGTACGGATGTTGTGTGAATACACCTATTGCCCCCGTCTCGGGGTGCTCATGTGGGCGGAAAACCTTTTCGAAGACAATGAATACACCGTGGAAGGCCGCTCCGTACACAAGCGTGTGGACAAACCCGGCCCCCCTTTGCCCAAACGCAAACCCAAGGGGAAGGGAAAAACCTGCTCCGAACCGGAAGAAGAAGACGGCGAATCCCCGGAAGAAACGGAAACCATCCATGCCCGGTCCGTGATGCTCTCTTCGGAGCAACTGCGTCTGATTTCCCGGCTTGATCTGGTGGAGGCCACCGGTTCGGTGGCCACGCCCGTGGAGTACAAACGGGGAGAAAAACCGGATCTTCCTGAAGGGGGTTGGTTGTCGGATCGTGTACAGTTGTGTGCCCAGGGTCTTTTGTTGAGGGAACATGGCTATACTTGTGAGCAAGGCGTCCTGTATTATGCCGCGTCCAAATCCCGGGTCACCATTCCTTTTGACCGCGAACTCATTGACAACACCCTGCGGCTACGGGATGAATTCTTCCAGGCCGCCTTGCAGGAAAAACTTCCCGCACCCTTACAGGATAGCCGAAAATGCGTCGGTTGCTCTTTGACAGGCATCTGCCTTCCCGACGAAGTGGGGCTTTTGTGCATGAATGAACCTGTGCAGGAGCCGGACGGCGAAACCGAAGGAAACGAAAGCAGCGAAGAAACCGAAGAAAAAGTCAGGCGCCTGTGGCCCGCCCGGGACGACGACATGCCTCTGATCGTGCAGAACCACCGTGCCTATGTGAAGAAATCCGGGGAACGACTGATTGTATCAGAAGGAAAAACAGTTCTCGCGGAAGTCAAACTCATGTGCACCTCCGAGGTCTGCCTGTATGGCAATGCCCAGATCACCACCGGCGCCCTCCATGCCTGTTTTGATCGGGGAATTCCCGTTTTTTTCTGCACGTACGGAGGATGGTTCCAGGGATTGGCCACCGGCCCGGGGCCCCGGAATGCACAGGCCATGCGGTATCAGTTCCGGGCAGCGGAAGACTCCCATGCCTGCCTGACCCTGGCCCGTCGATTTGTGGCTGCCAAAATCCTCAATCAGCGCACACTGCTGCGCCGCAATTGTTCCACTTCACCCAAAGAGGTGCTGGATTGCCTGTCGGAAATGGCGAAAAAAGCCGAAGAAGCCGACAACCTGCAGACCCTGCTGGGTATCGAAGGCACCGCCGCACGGCAATACTTCTCCGCGTTTTCGGGGATGTTCAAGATGCCCCCTGAGCAATGGCCCTTTCAACTGGAAGGCCGCAATCGGCGTCCGCCCAAGGACCCGGTCAATGCCCTGCTATCGTACCTGTATGGCATGTTGCTCAGGGAGTGGATCAAAGCCATTCTGGCCGCGGGCATGAACCCCTATCAGGGTTTTTTCCACCAGCCCCGGTTTGGCCGCCCTTCCCTGGCCCTGGACCTGATGGAAGAATTCCGGCCCCTTGCGGCAGACTCCACCGTCATCACGGTGATCAACACGGGTGTCGTCAACCCGGGGGATTTCCTCTCGGGAGGAGGATCCTGGAACCTGAAGGACGGCGCCCGAAAAAGGGTCATCGAAGCTTTCGACCGCCGCATTGATACCCTGATCACCCATCCGGTCTTCGGGTACCGTCTGTCCATGCGCCGGGTGTTCCACCTGCAAGCCCGGCTGCTGGTCCGTTATCTGGCCGGGGAAATTCCTGCGTATCCGGCTTTTCTGACGAGGTGAACCATGCGAACCCTGTATCTGGTCTGCTATGACATCTGTTCCGACAAACGTTTGCGAAAAGTGCACAAAACCATGCGGGGCTACGGGGATCCCGTCCAGAATTCCGTTTTCCTGTGCGAATTGTCCAGGAGGGAAAAAGCCGAACTGACGGACAAACTCAACGAAATCATCCACCATCAGGAGGATCAGGTCATGTATGTGCACCTGGGCCCCTCCAGCGGTCGTGGCAACTGGTGCATCGAAACCCTGGGCCAAGGCATGACCCACCAGTCCCGCTCCATCGTGGTGGTGTGAAAAACATGCTTGGCATTTCGAATACCCGTTTTTCACCCAACATTCGATTGACAAACCGTTCGATTTTCAATAAATGATTCTAAAGTGCTCTTTTCCCCCCCAAAAGAGCTGAAAAAAAAACGAGACCACCATGAGTGTTGATGCCAACATTTTTTTTATGGAAAAAAGCGTTTCTTTTGTCAGGTTCCACACTCATGTGCGTCCAGCGGTCGAACAAAAGTTTGCGATTCCTTTTGTTTGATGAAGAAAACTTGTAGTTTCCATTCATGCCTGACCTGGAATGAAGAAGGACATTTTCCATGGATTTTCATGAACTTTTTCAAAAAATGACCGGACATCGTCATCCGTTTTCCTGGCAAAAGACCCTTGCCGAACGGGAGGATTGCGGCAACCGACTCATCCGGGTGGCCACCGGAATGGGAAAAACCATGGGGGTCTTCGGTACATGGCTCCATCATCGTGTGATTCTGGATCAGGAAAACTGGCCCCGGCGGCTCGTCTGGTGTCTGCCCATGCGGACATTGGTGGAGCAGACATCCCACGAAATCGCCGCTTGCCTGGAACGATTGGGGCTTGACGTTGCGGTACACAACATCATGGGGGGAGAAGACGCCGGAGACTGGCACTTTTTTCCCGAAAAAAACGCGGTACTCGTGGGAACCCAGGACATGTTGATCTCCCGCGCTCTGAACCGGGGTTACGCCATGTCCCGCGCCCGCTGGCCCATGGATTTCGGACTTCTGAACAGCGACTGCCTGTGGGTACTCGACGAGGTCCAACTCATGGACATCGGACTCGCCACCAGTGCCCAGTTGCAGTGGTTCCGGGAACATGACCGTTCCCGCACACCCCGTCCCTCGTATTCCTGGTGGATGAGCGCCACTTTGCGCCCCGAATGGCTCAAGTCCGTGGACACCAAAGACATGGTGGATGCCATTGAGGATCAAATGCAGGGCATATCATCGGATGACCGGCAAGGGACACTTTGGACTGCGGTTGAAAAGCAACTTTCGCTGATTCCTCCCAAAGAGGACAAGGAAATGGCAGCGTTGGTTCTGGAAAACCATCGCCCGGGCGAAACCACCCTGGTCATCGTGAACACGGTCAAGCGTGCTGTGGCCGTGTTTGAAGCCCTTGGCAAACAAAAAAACCTCAACGCCGATTTGCGTCTGGTGCACTCCCGTTTCCGCCCGGCCGAACGGGCAGCCTGGCGATCGGCATTTCTCCATCCAGGTGCAAAAGACCCCAAAGGCCGCATCATCATCGCCACCCAGGTGGTGGAAGCCGGCGTGGACATCTCTGCCGAATGCCTGATCACGGATTTGGCACCATGGCCTTCTCTGGTGCAGCGATTCGGACGTGCCGCCCGCTATGGCGGCAGCGCCAGAGTCTTGGTGACCGAAATCGGTGACGAAAAAAAGGTACTGCCCTATTCCCTGAACGAACTTCAGGCCGCCTGGGCCGCACTGGAAAATCTCCGCGATGTTTCGTTGGCTTCCCTGGAGGATTTCCAGACACACTTGAATCCGGAAGAAATGCTGGAACTGTTCCCGTATGCACCCGGTCTTTTGCTGATGCGAAGGGAACTGGAAGACCTGTTCGACACCACCCCGGACCTGACCGGCGCCGATCTGGATATCTCCCGGTTCATCCGGAGCGGAGACGAGCGTGACTGTCACCTTTTCTGGCGGGATCTGGATAAAGGGGAGCATCCCTTGGCACAACTGCAACCCTTGCGGGAAGAATTGTGCGCCGCTCCCATTGGAGAAGTCCGCAAATGGATGGATGGTTCCCCCAAGGACAAGGGCACCCTGTTCTGGCGATGGGATTATCTCGACGGGGAGTGGGTCCGTGCCAAATCTTCCGAGGTGTTTCCCGGAACGGTTTTGCTGTGTGCCGCCAAAGCCGGTGGCTATTCCGTGCCCAAGGGCTTTTCTCCCAAAAGCGGGACCGTTCCGGTTGTACCCATCCATCAGGAGGAAATGGCCAGCGACCCCGAGGCCGCCCAGGACGACGAGTCCTGTGCATTCACCGAAACCTGGCAGACCATCGCAGAGCATGGTGAACAGGTGGCCACAGAACTGAACGCCATGTTTTCCGCGTTCGCCCATGCGGTCCCCAGTCCCGGAGTACTGGAACTGGCCGCACATTGGCATGACATCGGCAAGGCACATCCTGCATTCGTGTCCCTTTTCAAACCGGATGTCCCCCGGCCCGCCGGGTCCATCGCCAAGGCACCCCCATACGCATGGAAACCCGGAAGACCCCGCTACGAGGTGAACACCGGGCAGGGACCTGATCCCAGACCCGGGTTCCGTCACGAACTCGCCTCCGCACTGGCATTGATCGATGCACTCAGGCAGGTGAATCCCGAACATGAAGCCCTTTTGGGGCCCTGGAAAGAATGGTTTGAAGAAAGTCCTGTGGTGGAAACGAAAGAGCACCCATCCGGGGATTCGGAAGCCCTTTTGGAACGTCTGAGCCACCTGTCAGCATCGGAACTGAATCTGCTGTTGTACCTGATTGCCGCCCATCATGGAAAAGTCCGGACCGGATTTGTCGCCTCCCCTGCCGATCAGCAACATCCCGTATCCCGGGCTGGCGATGACATGCCCATTCGGGGCATCATGGAGGGAGATGTCATCGGTCCGGTGGAGTTATCCCTGCCGGACGGAACCACCGGCTGGTTGCCCAAAACCCGCATGACCCTTGAGCCGGCCACCCTGGGGCTTTCACCTGTGACCGGTGCCAGTTGGAGTCAGCGGTGCCACCAGTTGCTCGCCGATCATGGGCCTTTTGGTTTGGCGTGGCTGGAAACCCTGATCCGCGCCGCCGACATCCGCGCATCCAGGAGGCAAGCATGAGCCTGCATATTCATCATCTCCACGGTTGCACCCCGACGCCACTGGCAGCTTATCTCAAGGCACTGGGCATTTTCCGGCTGGTTTCCAACCAGGCCGATGACCAGGCCCGCGGATGCTGGCGAGACGAACACTTTGTATTGTTCACCCGGTTGGATGAAGAGGAGTTGGAACGGTTTTTCCTGGAGTCCTATGCGCCGACACCGTTTGTTTCTCCCTGGAACAAGGGAGGGGGCTTTTTGACCCATGATCGGTTTCTCACCGTCATGGAGCAATCGCCTCTTCCACGATTGGCCCCTTTCCAGGAAGGAATCCGGGCTGGCCGGGCTTTATGCAGTGAACTGGAAAAGGCGGATGCCGCAGTCCGGAAAATCAAGGATGAACCCAAGCCTTTGTCCAAGAAAGAAAAAGAGAAATACAAGGCACAACCGGAATACAAAAAACGACTTGCCGCGGCAAACCGGGAATTCGCCCGTATCAAGGGGTCCTTTTTGCCCATGTGTCGTCTCTTCTGGCGTGGCCCGCATCTGGATTGGATGGATGCGGCCATGATTCTGCGCGACGATGGAACGCCTGCCTTTCCGGCACTTCTGGGTACCGGCGGCAACGATGGACGCTTCGACTTCACCAAAAACTTCATGGAGCAGTTCCAGACACTTTTTGATGTTACTTCGCCGGATGCGCCGGTCCCTGAAAAAACGGCCTCCCTGTTGCGTCATGCCTTGTTTGGCACTCCCGAACTCGGGACCGGAAATTTCAATATCGGTCAGTATCACCCGGGAGCCGCCGGCGGGGCGAACAGTTCCAATGGTCTGGATGGCAGGGGCAATGTGAATCCGTGGGACTTTCTTTTGACCTTCGAAGGCTCCATGCTGTTTTCGGCAGCCGCATCGAAACGTTTGGGGACGACATCCCTTTCGGCAGTAAGCGCTCCATTTGCCGTCCATTCAGCGTCCGGTGGGCATGTCTCCTCCAGCGTGGCCGAAGACAGCGCCAAGGGTGAGCAATGGATGCCCCTGTGGGACCGTCCGGTTTCGCTTGCAGAACTCTCCGGTTTGCTCGGTGAAGGTCGCGCCCAGGTGGACCGCACACCGACCCGACAACCGGTGGATCTGGCCCGGGCCATTGCCCGGCTTGGCGTCAGCCGGGGTATCACCGCCTTTGAGCGCTATGCCTACCTGGAGCGCAACGGGCAAGCCAACTTCGCCGTTCCCCTGGGGCGCTGGCAGGTGGTGACCCAACCCAACCAGGAATTGCTCGCAGACATCGATACCTGGATGGGCCGCTTTCAAAGGGCCAGTCGTGCAAAAGGTGCGCCGGCCCGACTGGGAATGCTCGCCCGTCGTCTGACGGATGCCGTGTTCGCGGTGACGGCCCATGGGTCGGAACCTTCGCGCTGGCAGGAACTGCTTCTCGTTCTGGCCGACATTGATGCATCCATCGCGGTGGGCACAGGGATTTCGGCCGGGGTTCTTTCAGGCCTCCGTCCGGGTTGGCTGGCCGCAGCCGACGATGGGTCGCCGGAAATTCGTCTGGCCCTGTCGCTGGCGGCCCAGTACGGCATACGCCATCACTGGCTTCCGCTGGACCGATTCGGGAGACTTGCCACCGTGGATGAGGGAAAGCGTCTTGCCTCGGACCCCCGCGTGGTCTGCTTCGGCCGGGATCTGGTTTCGGACGCCGTCGCTGTGGTAAAACGCCGCATCATCGAGACAACCATGAATCATGATGGTCTTTTTGACATGACCCCGATTCGTCCGGATTTGACGGTAGATCTACGGGATCTTTCTTCGTTCCTGCTCGGCGGCCTCGATCATGATCGAATCCTGAGACTGTCCAGGGCCCTGATGATGCTGGACCCGGTGGCCCTACGTGATACCCCCAATCCCCTGCAACGACCCGTGGGTCACCGGATTCCCGTGGATGATGCATACGTCATGACCCGCTTTTGCATGCTTCCTTGCCATCTGAGCCGGGAAAAGGAATGGCAGATCCCGGTGTGCGAGGCGGTTTTCCTCAGACTTGCTGCAGGGGATCTGACCGGTGCCATCCGACGCGCCCGGCAGCATCTCAAAGCCCATGGCCTGAACCCGCCGATTCAGGTCGCCATCGGCCCATCACACCTGCTGGCAGCCAGCATGGCTTTTCCCATATCCCGAACCTCACGCAACGAAATGCATCGTTCCTTCATTTCTTCAACCATCGAAAAGGGAGCTTGACCATGAATCTTGATGTCCTCAACCAAACGAACCGTGTCTTGTTCAGCATTCCGCTTCGCCCGCTCCAGGGCGACCGCTTCCAGCCCACGGGTTTCCCGAATCTCGGCGCTGCCACCTACCAGACCCAACATGGTACCTGCCTGCTGGTGGAATCCGCGCAGAGCATGGCCAACCGGCTGGAAACCGTCTGTTGGGACGAATCCACCCAGCGCCCCGTGGCAGCCTTGGACGGGATCTCCTATGTCCGCGTGGAGCGTGGAGGACAGTTTTTGACCTGCTCCATGCAAGAAGCCCACCGCCTCAACAGCCCCTATATGCTCGAAGGATCCGACAAGAGTTTTTTCAACCTGATCAAAGAGGAACTCGGGGGCTTGGCAGAAGGTCCCATCAACCGGCGACTGCTTACCGAAACCTTGTTCAAGTATGACGCCAACGCACTCTTGCACGGCATTTTCCTTGCCAAAAAGGAACTCGCCGGTGGACGCCTGCGGGTTTCCCGGGCCCTGTCTGCCTTTGTCGAAGCCGAAGGCGTCCAGATTGCAGCCTCCGGCGGCGTCAAGAACGATCATGTCAACCCATCGGGTGACACGAAAAAGGGGTTTGGCAACGTGCCATTCTCCAGGGACGAATACACCGCCGGGAAAATGACCCTGCATGTCAACCTGGATTTGGCCCAGATCCGTGGTTACGGGCTCCATCCTGATCAGACCAGAATGCTGATCATTCTGGCTCTTTTCAAACTGCGGGCAATGTTGAACGGATCCCTGCGTTTTCGAACTGCTTGCGATCTGAAGGTGGACGCCGGAGAAATCAAGGCTGAGGGCATCGACTTTTCCCTGCCGGAGGTGGAAACACTTGAAAACGCTCTTAAAACAAGCATCTCCGCGTGTCTCGACCGTATGGTGCAGACCACCGTGCGTTACGACGACGCGTTGATCAAGGGGTCCGAAACCTCCGATTCCGAATCCACCGACGAGGAGTAGTTCCCCAAGGAGTCTGACATGCCGACTGTTTCCATTCGTTTCCCCGGCGGGCACTATCATGCAACCCCATGGGGTTCTGGCGTCAATGAGGGTTCCATTGAATGGCCTCCTTCCCCCTGGCGTCTTCTTCGTGCCCTGATTTCCACTGGCTACACCAAACTGCCCGATTGGCAGGAGGGGATCATGCCCCCTGCAGCCAGAAGTCTTTTTGGCAAATTGGCGGAAGTTCTCCCCTGGTATCGCGTTCCGGCAGCCGCAGGAGCCCACAGTCGCCATTACATGCCCATCGGGAAAAAGACCACTCTGGTTCTGGATGCAAGTTGTGTCTGCGATCCTGAAGACCCACTTCTTGTACATTGGGATGTGGAACTACAAGGCGTGGAACTGGAATTGTTTCAATCCCTTGTCGAAAAAATGGGGTATCTCGGACGGGCCGAATCCTGGGTTTCCTGTGAGGTGGCAACAGACATGCCGGTAGGACAGGAAGCGGACTGGGTACTCCCGTGTGCCAATCGGGCTCACCCGGGACCGGGCTGGGAGCAGGTATCCCTTCTGGCCCCTGTCACACCCGCCCAATACGCCCATTGGCGCTCCAATGCGGTGACAACCGCTCTCCAAACCAAGGGTTCCCGGGCAAAACAGGAAAAACTGATGGCACCATATCCAGAGGATCTGGTGGATTGCCTGCAGGCGGAGACCGGCTGGTTGCAGACCTGTGGGTGGAGCCAACCTCCCGGCTCAAGACAAGTCCTGTATTGGCGAAAGAGTGATTCCATCCGTGTTTCAAGACCTGTGGCCGTTGCCCGCCGCCAATACCCGGATGTTCCGTTTGTTTTGCTGGCACTTTCAGCGGCTGCGCGCAGCCGTTCGGTACTTCCCTTGCGCGAACGGGCTCTGCCACAAGCCGATTTGTTGCATCAGGCCATCGTATCCCAACTTCACCGGCATGGTATCCAGGATGCCATGGAACTGGTGGGGCTCGATGAACAAAGCCGGCCTTTGAAGGGACACCGGCATGCCCATCTGCTTCCCGTCACCCTTTTGCACGATGATGCACATCTGGACCATATTCTGGTCTGGGCGCCGGGTGGCCTTGGCAACACTGCCCAGGTTGTGCTCCGTGGTCTCCGCAAGACGTATATGAAAGGTGGTGTAGGCGAACTTTTCGTGCGGTTTGCAGGTTGCGGAACAGTAGAGGATCTGATTCAGGTACCTGCACTTGCCCGGTTTGTGGGCACTTCCAGATGCTGGCAGTCCTGTACACCCCTCGTTCTCCCGCGCTTTCGGAAAAAAAGCGGAAGAAACACCCCGGATGGTCAAATCCGGGCCGAACTTCAGGAGAGGGGTCTGCCCATGCCCGTTTCCATCGAGTGGCTCCACGAAGAGAGCGTGGCTTTCAGGCATTTTGTCCGCTCCCGCCGCAATCGCCAGGCACCGCCGGAAAACTACGGATATGCAGTGAGACTGACCTTTGAAGAATCCGTCACCGGCCCCCTCTGCCTGGGATTCGGCAGCCACTTCGGTCTCGGAATGTTCGAGTGCCTTCAGTAAGCATGGCAACACCTGGGAAGCGCATGTTCTGGTGTTATTTGTGATTGACAATAATTGATCCCGAGGACTTTGCAAGGAAACCAAGAGCGTCTGGACGCCATTAGGACTACAGTGGCATCTCGAACCTTGACATCACCTTCACCCTCGGGGATAGTACAAACCGGAGGCGAAACCTTGAATGATAGTTCATGTCCCTTGGTGGCTGTCGTTGTCATGAACCCAGGCAACGGACGACCCGCTGAACGCCGGCATGCACTGGATGATTCCTCATGAACAACGTCCTTGTGCCCCAACTGCCAAAAATCTATCACATCGTCCATGTGGATCGTCTTCCCTCCATCGCCGATGATGGATTTCTCTGGTGTGATGCTGAAATCAATCGACGGGGATGCGCGGGTTCTACCATCGGCATGAACAGCATCAAGGTTCGCCGTCTGAGAAACTCGCTGAATAGTTATTCCGATTTGCACGTGGGTGATTGCGTACCGTTTTATTTTTGCCCACGCTCAGTAATGCTGTACCTGATTCACAAGGCCAATCATCGGGAACTGAGTTATCGCGGCGGACAGGCACCTATCCTGCATTTCGAAGCGGATCTGCATGCCACTGTTGCCTGGGCGCAATCACAGGAGAAGCGGTGGGCGTTCACCCTCTCGAATGCCGGTTCGTCTTACTTCGAAGACCGGAACGATTTGGCACATCTCGGCGAAATTGACTGGACGGCGGTTCAATCCCGGGATTGGCAGCAATGCCGTGAAGCCAAACAAGCCGAGTTTCTGCTGGAATTCAGTTTTCCTTTTCACCTGATAGAGCTCATTGGCGTACAAAATCAAGAAATCTGCCAAAAAGTTAAGATGACGCTTCAACGAAAGAACCACGGGCCGGCAATCGAAATCCGCCCCGAATGGTACTATAGCGAGGAAACTCCATGATCGAATTCATCACCGGCGACATTCTAAAGTGTCAGGCAGATGCGCTTGTCAATACCGTCAACTGCGTTGGCGTGATGGGTCGCGGCATCGCCTTGCAGTTCAAGAACGCTTTTCCCGGAAACTTCAGGGCTTATGCAGCCGCTTGCAAGCAAAATTCAGTCCAGCCCGGCCACATGTTCGTCTTCGAGACGGGACAACTCACGCCACCCCGCTTCATCGTCAATTTCCCCACCAAGCGCCACTGGCGCGGCAAGAGCCACCTGGAGGATATCGAAATGGGTCTGGAAGACCTTGTTCGAATCATCCGCACATTGGGCATCCGCACCATCGCCATCCCCCCCCTGGGTAGCGGTCTGGGAGGTCTGGACTGGAACGACGTGCGACCACGCATTGAGCAAGCACTGGGGCAACTGGAAAACGTGCAGGTGTTTGTGTACGAGCCCAGCGGTTTTCCTGCCACAGAAAACATGGCACACGGTCGAGAAGTGCCCACCATGACCACCGGCCGCGCAGCACTGGTCGAGTTGATCCACCGTTACCTTGGCGGCCTGCTGGACCCCTTCGTCACCTTGCTGGAAGTACACAAACTGATGTACTTCATGCAGGAATCTGGTGAGCCGCTTCGCCTGCAATTCGTCAAGGGACATTATGGTCCCTACGCCGAAAACCTGCGTCACGTGCTGCGTGCGGTCGAAGGGCACCTGATCTCCGGCTATGCAGACCACGGCGATATGCCTGGAATGACCTTGACGCTTGTTCCCGGTGCAGTACAGGATGCATCAGCCTTTCTCAACCAACATGCCGAAAGCCGCACTCGATTTGAGCGCGTCACACGCCTTGTTGATGGATTCGAGTCCCCTTACGGTCTGGAGTTGCTTTCAACGGTTCATTGGGTCATGACCCACGAAAAAGTCAACAACCTTGATGACGTGACCACCATCATCCACGAATGGAATCCGCGCAAATGCCAGTTCACGAACAGGCAAATCCGCATTGCTGCCAAGCAACTTTCGAAACTCGGCTGGGTTGGACCGGAACTGTGTGAGAATACGCATTGAATACGATACTTCACAACATCCCTGTGGGTTCCCCATCCCCTGCCGTTACAATCTGTATTTCTGCGCGTCCAGTCCCTTGTATTGGACGTATTGCTTCAGATCCTGTTCGCTGACATTTCGGGAATCCTGCTCCATCCGGTAATGAAGACAGGTTTTGCAGCTTCCATTGGTTCCCAGGGTTTGTCGACAAGAGTTGCATGTTGTTTGCGTCATGGCTGACCTCCTGAAACCCCAAGACAGCTTCGTCGAATCTGACACCTCTGACACAACTTTTCTGAAAAAACCGGGTACCGGACAAGGCCGGAAGAAAATCCGGCCGGGCTGACAGGATGGTTGAAGGGGGTACCGGTGGTATTACGGAACCACCTGCCAGTAGTTGCCGGTACCACCAAAGTTTTCAATCGTGTTGAGCATGGTGGCATGGTTCTGGGTGGACATGTTGTTCATCATGGTGAACATGTTCTGGTTGGCCATGTTTTCCCGGGCCTTTCTCTGCAGGTACGCCTGCTGTTCCTGACGGGACATGCGATTGAAAGCCGCATCCTGGCTGGCGGGGGGCTGCCACTTCTGGACTTGCTGCTGGGTGTACTGGTTCTGGAACTGTCCCTGCTGCACGGGTGTGAAGTTCTGGTAATTCGCCTTCACCAGTTTCCACATGAAGTTCGCCGAACACAGAAACTGCTTCTGTTCCAGGGGAAGTGAAGGAAACTTTCCGGCCAGTTCCCTGGCAAACGACGCCCGTTCATCCGGGGTGAAGGTGCGTTCCACCCCGGACATGCGGTAAGAAAATTCCATGTAATCGATCATGGCTTCCACATCCCGGTTCGTCAAAGCCAGTTTGGTGTTCTCGTCAAAAGAAAGTACCTCCACATACCGGTAGATGACCCGGATCATGAGGGGAACCTGTTCTTCCGGCAGGTTTCGGGTTGCCTGATGGAACGCGGCAATGAGCATCTGCCGGGCAAGCCCGATCTGCAGGGGATCCTGCAATGTTTTCAGTTGCACAAGGGCTTGTCCGAGTCCGTTGACCTGCCGGATCCATTCCGCCGGATCCTGCGGAAACTCGGCCTTTGCGGATTCGGTCAACTCCAGGATTTCTGCTTCCTCGATGGCCTGTCCGGTGATGAACTGAATGGTTCCCACGACCATGGCCATGTGTTCAATCGTCAACTGATGCCCTCCGTGTACCAGAAGGACGTTCCCTGATGCAGCGGGCGGATGGCCGGCCGGCGGGGATCCATGGTGGGATCCCGAGGGGGAGGTTCCCCCATCCTGCATGGGTACACATGAAGTCAATTGCATACACAGAAAAACCAGAAACGCGCTCCTCATCTTTTTTTCTCCTTGAAATATGTAGCCGCCGGCAATTCAAAACCGGTTGGCACCAAGTTACCCAAAAGCAAAGCGTTGTCAATCCGTGACAAGGTGCGAAATTGATTGGCCCGTTCCTGAAGCAATCTGATCTCGCTTTTCCGTTCCCAACGTGCGACAAGGTTGGTGGGGATACCGGCCATTTCGGTCGGGACCGGGGAGGAAGCGATGTTCAAAAGGGGATCGTACAAGGGCGAGAAACGACAGAAGGAAAGCGCACGACTCAAGAAGGTTGAGGAAAAGCGACTGCGCCGTCTCGCCAAGCGGGCCGGTGGTGTGCCTGATACCGAAGGCGACGACGACGGGGAAGACACCGACGGAACCGACGCCGACGTCGATGCCGCTGAAGGGACCAACGCCGAAACTCCTGCCGACAACGACGACAACGACGACAATGACGACAACGATACCACTACCGACGACAATGTCTCCAACGAGCCCGCAAAGACCCCGTAAAAAAACGCACGTGCTTCTGGTCAGCGCGCGGGTTTTGTGACATCTTGCGCCGATGAAGTTTTCCGATTTCCAACTCCATCCCACTTTGCTACGCGGCGTCGAAGAACTCGGCTTTGCGGAACCCACTCCCATTCAGATGGATGCCATCGGCCCGGCGCTGGACGGCCGGGACCTGCTGGCCTGCGCCATGACAGGCAGCGGCAAGACGGCGGCCTTCGGGCTGCCGATACTGCACCACCTGCTGGGCAACCCCCGGGGAACCACCCGGGCGCTGATTGTGACTCCCACCCGGGAGTTGGCGGCGCAGATTGTCGAACACCTGGAAGCCTTGGCGACCCACACGAAGATCACGTGCGCCGCCGTGTTCGGCGGGGTCAAACCCGGACCCCAGGAGCGGGCGTTCCGGGCGGGAGTCGACATCATTGTCGCCACTCCCGGGCGGCTTCTGGACCACTTCCAGCATCCGTACGCCAGACTCGACGCTTTGGAAATCCTCGTGCTGGACGAAGCGGACCGCATGCTGGACATGGGCTTTTTGCCGGACATCCGGCGCGTGCTGTCCCACATTCCGAAAGACCGCCAGACGCTGTTCTTCTCGGCGACGCTACCCGAACCCATCGTGGGGCTGTCCCGGGAAATGCTCCATGCCCCGGTGCGCATCAACGTCGAACGCAAGGCGGCCCCCGCGGTGGGCATCCGGCAGTCGGTCTACCCCGTCGCCGAGGATCTCAAGACGCACCTTTTGCTGACGTTGCTGCAAGGCGGCACCATCACCAGCGCCATCGTGTTCACCCGGACCAAGCACCGGGCCAACCGCCTCTCGGAGTTCCTCGAGCAGGCCGGGGTACAGGCCGTGCGCATCCACGGGAACCGCTCCCAGATCCAGCGGACCGACGCCCTTTCCGGGTTCAAGGATGGGCGGATCCAGGTGCTGGTGGCCACCGACATCGCCCAGCGCGGCATTGACATCGAGGGACTCACCCATGTCATCAACTTCGACGTGCCCCACATGCCGGAGGACTACATCCACCGGGTGGGTCGCACGGCAAGGGCCGGCGCGCTGGGGGATGCGTTCACGTTTGTCTCCCCTGCGGAAGAAGGGGATTTGCGCGCCATCGAACGGGCCGTGGGCAAGAAACTGCCACGCCTGAAGGTGGACGGATTCGATTACGCCATGCGGCCCCAGGAGAAACTCGAAATCCCGCTGGCCGAGCGCATCGCGGAAATCCGCAGGCGCAAGGCCGAGGACCGCGCCCGCTCCCGGGAGAAGGCCGAACGCAAGGCCAAGGCCGAGGTCGAAGCGGCTGCCCGGGCGGCGGAAAAAGCCGAGCGCATGGCCAGGGCCGAAGCCGAACGCCGGGCACGGGCCGCCGCCCAGGCCGAGCGCATGGCCAAAGCCGAAGCCGAACGCCGGGCCGGCGGTTCCACGTCAGGCGCCGGTCGACCCGATGGCTCTCGCCCGGCGGGCGGCGGGGACTCCGGGCGCTCCGATGGCTCTCGCCCGGCGGGCGGCGGGCGCTCCGATGGTGCCGGGCGCCCCGGAGGTTCCCGGGGGGGCCGCCGGCGCCGGCGATGAAAACGCTCCCCAGGCGTTATCCGGTACTTCTTCTTGACAATTTGGTAAACATCCGGTAAGAATTATTACCGGTTTAGACTGTAACCGGAAAAAATCATTACCGGATGTACAACCATGCTTGATACGATCAAGTCCATCATTCTGGATTTTCAAGAAACCCGATTCCATACCGGAATACCCAGAAGGTTGCCGTTTGAAACGCTTCAGGGAAAGGCAACTGTCTGCATCGGAGTGCGCCGGAGTGGAAAGTCGACCTTCATGTTCCAGATGATCCGGAAACTGCTGGACAGCGGGGTTCCCCGACAAAACATTCTCTACCTCAATCTGTTTGATGACCGCCTTCATTTCCTGCGACAGGAAAATATCGGCATGATCGCCGAAGCCTATTTTTCCATCTATCCCGAGAAGAAAAACACGGAGAAAATCCACTGCTTTTTTGACGAAATCCAGTCCGTACCCGGGTGGGAGCCTTTCATCGACCGCCTCATGCGCACCGAAAACTGCGAGGTGTACCTGACCGGTTCGTCGGCCCGGATGCTGTCAAGGGAGATTGCCACACAAATGCGGGGCCGGGCCCTTGCCTGGGAGGTGTTCCCCTTCTCCTTCCGGGAGTTTCTGGACTACAAGGAAATCGGGGTTGAAGGCCCGCTTTCCACCGGGAAACGGCTGCTCGTTCAAAAGGCGTTTGAAGAATTTTGGGAAACCGGGGGGTTCCCGGAGGTCGCCGGACTGGATCGGAACCTTCGGGTCAGGATCCACCAGGAATACTTCCATACCATCCTGTTCCGGGATTTGATCGAGCGTCATGACATTTCTCACCCGAAGGCGCTGATGGACCTGGCACACCGACTGGTAGACAACACGGCTTCCCTGTATTCCATCAACAGCCTCACGGGGCACCTCAAGTCACTGGGTCACAAGGCTCCGAAATCCGCAGTATCGGAATATCTGGAATGGTTTGAGGATGCCTATTTCCTGTTCACGGTTGGCATCTTCGATTCATCCCTCGCGCGCAGATCCACCAATCCGAAAAAGATCTATTGCATCGATCATGCACTCGTCACTTCGGTGTCGTCCGGAATCCTGGTCAACAGCAGTCATTTGATGGAAAACCTGGTATTCACGGCCCTTCGGCGACTGTACCCGGAAATCTGCTACTACAAAACCCGAACCGGTCGGGAGGTCGATTTCATCGTCCCGGTGGGCGGCCGCAGCCGGATGCTTGTCCAGGTGTGCGAATCCCTGGTGGAACCGCAGACGCGGAAGCGGGAGGTTGCTGCTTTGAGTGAAGCATTGACTGAACTGGGCCTGAAAACCGGAACCATCGTAACCCGGAACGAGGATGAACGGATTGATACCGGCTCTGCTGCCATTGAAGTGGTGCCGGCATGGCGGTTTCTTCTGGAACTGCCGGAATCCCCACTGTAGTTTGTGTTTTCTCCTGAAGGCAGGAACCGGAACTCCGTTTTTTGAAGGTTTTTTGCAGGGTTCGAAAGAAGGTGCGGGGGATCAGCGGCAGAGATTGACGGTTTTGCCCTTTTCGAAGCTGCCGATGGACGGACCTCCGACGGGCTGGTGGCCCTTGCGGAGCAACCAGACGGTTTCCATGTCACTGATCACGATTTTCATGGATGTTCGCCACCGTACCAGGTAGGTGTTGGACGAATTGCGCTGGTTGGCGTACCGGATGGTCACGTCATAGCCGCAGTTGTTGAACACGGTGGTTTCGATCTGTTCCGGATCGACGTTGCCCCGGCCGTATTTTGCGGTATGGGCCTCGTTTTCCTTCTGCTGATCGAACGTCTTGTTCTTCTCGATGTTCTGGGCGATGGTCACGATCTGTCCGTGGCCGGCCGAATTGTCGTAGGTCATTTCGCCGCGGGCAAACATGGTCTTGGCGTCATCGGCTTCCACATAGGCCCGCATGATGATTTCGTGTTTACCGGAGGAAAGTTTCCCCAGGGCTTCGGCGAACTTGCCGGACCAGTCCCAGCGGTGAACCAAATTCACGGTATCGGACGGATTCGGAATGACGTTCATGGTGAAATATCCATGCTGGATGTCGAATTTCTTCGGCGCACGATGGGTGGCGATGACTTTTCCGCCCAGGGAAAATTCATACACGAAGACCACGTCCTTGCCGTTGAATTTGTCGGTGATGGCCTTGTCGATCCGGTTGGCTTCGGCTTTCACCCAGTCCCCGGGCACGAAAGTGATGTTGGGGCGTTCATACATGGTGGTGCCGGACGTATGTGCAAACTTGATGTTGTTGGCCACTTCCTGGGACGGCGCGGCGGGCTTGGTGTCGGTGCTACCGCCGTCGGTGGCTTCACTGGAGTCATCGTCATGCCAGTTGCTGGTTTTCGTGGACGTCACGCGCTCGCCCTTGGGTTCGCCCTTGGCTTCTCCCTTGGGTTCGGAAGACGGGGTGCTGCCGCCCTGATTGAGGCCCAGCATTTCGCAACCGGAAATCAGCAGCAGTGAAGATATCAACAGTACATACATTTTCATCGTGAAGTTCTCCTCTGGTGAAAACCCGCATGGCCGTCATGCAGGATTTGTGAAAAAAGTGGGGATTCAATACAGGGCCACAGGTCCGATGTCAATGGAAAAGGCCAGGTTAGCGCAATTCTTGTGTAAATCATGGGAATTTCCCACTTGACTTGAGGGGGAAATTGCATTTCCATGGTGGCGAAGGGAAAGTGCAGGCACAGGTGGACGCCGCCCATGCACAGATGCGCGCCAAACAGGCTGCCGCCGCCGCCGCGGATCCCACGCTGACCGCTCCGTTCGAGGGAGTCACCATTGAAAACTGGGCTGCCGCTGCCGCCATGATGGCGAACACTCCCGACCCCAATGCCCAGATGCAGAAACTGGCGGGACTCGGCATGGACCGTTCCCTGTATGAAAGGGCCAACAACGAGTTCCAGGCCCGGATGCAGCGGGATCAGACCATGGTCATCGCCACGATTTTCGGCAATGCCTTTGCAGCATCGCAGAATGTCCAGAACACGGGTCCGGAACCCATCAGTTTTGAAAAGTATGGAGAACTGGCCGGAGCCCAGGCAGCCTGGGGCGAGTTGGGAATGGACGTGAATCAGAAGCTGCAGGAAGTCTTCGGCATCACCGCCGTGGATGTTTCCAATTACGGGTTTTACTGGTCCAACCGCTTCGCGCAGGATGTGCAACTGGCCATGAAACACGGGGACCTGCTGGAGCAGTACAAGGCACGGTATATGGCCGGCGGTTCTGAAGACGACGACATCCGCCGCCACTGCCCTGTATTTTGGCGCCGGCGTGCATTGGCTTTCCGAAGAGGCGGCTCTCGGCGAATACGAAGCCAAGGTCATTGCGGAGGACGAATACAACAGTCTGCGGAACCCCTCTGGTTGGGACCGGGAAAACTGGCACCAGAAGGAGGAAGCCTACTGGCGCAAATACTACGAAACCTTCGCGCAGTTGCATCCGGCACCCGTCCGGACCGTAGAGGAAAGCGTGTCCGCCAAATGCTTCACCTCCGGCACAACGTCGAGTAAAATCCCCTCCCCGCCACCGTGTACTCCACCCCGCCCATATATCACGACCACACCCCC
>CAZTZR010000075.1:0-19728 GCA_964618145.1 uncultured Kofleriaceae bacterium | reverse complement strand
ATTCCGCATCATCCCTACGCAATTTCACATTTTCAGTTCTGGAACTTCCGTTTAATAGATATAAAAATACCCTGATTTTTCCTGGAACTACCTATACCCTATCAAATTTATAGGAATTAATCAAGACGCCTGTGAATACCCATGCATGGCAGGAAAAACACAATGCTGTATTCTTCTTTTGGAAATCAGTCAGAACTGGCGCAACAGTTCATGCAGCAGGGTTTCGGCTTCCCGGCGGCCCTGGACCGGGACAGTCCAGGTGACCCGGTCGCTGCCGGGGGAACTGGTCTGTACACCGAGGCCTTCGTAGCCTTCCAGGATGAAACGGGTGAATCCCACTTTCTGGCGGGGAAGCAGGAAATGGAAGCGTACCTGTTCAGGGCCTTCTTCGGTGAGAAACACGGGCCTCATGGCATCACCAGACCGTTGGAAAAGGCGTCCTTTCCCCCCAGAATCCGGCCACACAAAGGTGCCTTGGAACGCACTTTGGCAGACAGTTTCGTGGCAAAGGCCCGGATGTCCCACTGGGCGTGTGCATCTTCCCGAAGACGGGAGAAATGCACGATCTCCCGCAGGTTGGCCGACCAGAACAGGCGGCGGCGATGACCGGACAAATACGCATAATTGCATGGGGGTCCGTTCAACAGTCGTGCAGTGGACTCGGATAGTTCACGCAACCGTTCGGCACGGGGGACAAATGCCTCCGGAAGGGTGGGCGGACGGGTGAATCCCAATCCGGGATCATAGGCGGCGCAGGTAACCCCCGCCAGTCGGTGCCGCTTGAGTTGGGCATAGGCGGCCGCGGACAGCACCCAGTCCCAGTGCAGGGTCACATGCTCAAAACACCGGGGAGCCGGATCATGCACCCGCAACCCGGACAGCATCGCGGAAAACTCCCTTTCCCGGGCAGCGGCGTCCAACTCATCAAGTGACCTGATGGCGGTAACAAAGGAACAACCCGAAGACCGCAGGCGATGATGGGCCAGCACATAGAAATCGATATCGCCCGGCGACAGGCACAACTGGAGAAAACCCACCGGAATCCCCTCAAAAAAGACATTCTCCCCCTCAAAACCGGTGGAAACCGGCGTCTGCCAGGAACCTTGTTCTTCTCGGCGACACCAGTCGGTGGGTTCCACATACCGGATCAGGGAGGGAACCACGGGAATCAGGGTACGGAACAACTGTTCCGACAGGGCCCGCGCCTCGGCAAAGGGGGAAGCGGCCAGGCGCAGGATCACGTGTTCGGCGGTGCGGGCATTGCAGGAAAAGCCCACCTGACCGGTCACCGACAGGGGCAGGTAGTATCGCGCATCTTCGGAGGGAACACCGGCATCCATCAGATCCCGGTACAGTTCCACGGCTTCGCGATGCAACTTCTGCAACGCAGGTGCGTGTTCTGACCACTCTTCGGGTAGGTGCCAGTCCTCATCCAGTTTCACGTAGCGCTGGCTTTTCTCGGTATAAGAAGCCATGCGGTGCTTTTCCAGTTCCTCCAGGGCCAGCCGACTGATGTCCTCAATGTCAATGTTGAAGAACGCATGCTCGGCGATGGATGCATGACCCATGCCAAAGACGATATTCTCGTTGCTGCGGCGGGCCTGTTCCACATTGGTACGGGCCTGTTCCCGCAACCGGTCCAGGGTCAAAGGAGAACGGCTCACCCGGGCATAGGCGGCGGACAGAACCTCGGGGGAACGGCCCCCTTCGGGATGGTTTTCGACGTTGAATCCGGCCAGGGTGACTTTCATGGATCCTCCGTTACCGCCTTCTGTTTTTCCGGGGTTTGCGGGGTTTGCGGGGAGGTGCCTCCTGGATGACCCGGATGCTCACCGGAATGACACCATGCCGCAGGGGAGCCAGTTTTGCGAACGCCGCAGGGGTCAAATCGATGATGCGGCCCCGGATGAAGGGTCCCCGGTCATTGATGCGTACATCCACGGTCTTGCCATTGCGATCGGCGGTCACCCGCACGATGGTTCCGAAGGGAAGCGTCTTGTGAGCCGCAGTAAGGGCCTTGGGGTTCACCCGCTCGCCGTTGGCGGTCTTTCCACCCCTGGAACCATAGTAGGACGCCTTTCCGGTTTCGGTGTGGGCACAAGAGCAGAACAGCGTCAGTGTCAGCAGGATCGGGATCATTTCTTTTCCCTTCTCAGGCGCGCCACGAGTTGCACGTGCTGGATCAGCAGGATGACGGCCACGGAGACCGCCATGGCAAAAATGATGTAGGCACCGATGTGCAGCACGCCTGACAGACCCAATAGCATGAAAGCGAAGAGATGGAAATCCCGTTTGGTGAGCATCTTCAGCCGGCTGAAGATCCGCCCGGAAAGGCCCCCGCCGGGCTGGCTGGAAAATCCCACCTGGTAATCCTGGTTGTTGCCGGTGCCCGCCACCTTGATCAGATAATAATACATCACGAAATTGGCGATCCACTGACCCACGAAGGCAGCCATGCCCATGTAAATGAAACGGGTCTGCCCGGTGGAAAAATAGCTCCATCCCGCCACACCGGCAAAGAACAGGCAGTTGCAGATATCGTCGAAAATGGTATCCAGCCAGTCTCCCAGATGGGAGTACTGGAATTTCACCCGGGCGATTTCCCCGTCGCACCCGTCATAAATGGAACACATCTGGATGAGGATGCCCCCGAGGGCCCCGGCCATGTACAGGCTCAAACCCAGCAGCCCATGACCAAACAGCAACACGAAAGCGGACAGGACGGCAAATCCGGCATTGATCACTGTCAACTGGTTGGGTGTCAGGGAGGTCTTCGCCAGCAGGCGGCTCACCGGCAGGGACATGGGCCGGTTGAAAGTGCGGGCCACCAGTCCGTCCTGGGGTTTTTTCAGGCTGTGAAACAGCAGTCGCTCGGCCAGGGACACGTCCGTTTTGTCCCTCACCCTGTGGAAAAACAGGTTCCCGGCGTTTTTCGCAATGGGAGGATCCTTCTGCACCCGCTCGTGTACCCATTGAATGTCCCCGTTTTCGGAATCATTGGCCAGATACCGCTCCAGTTCCTCGCGCCGGAACGCGGGAATGGCCACCACCCCGGTCCAACTTTCCTTGCCCACTTCCAGGAATCCTTCGGAATGGGCGGTCCAGGACCGGCCCGCTTCCGGCAGACCCGTGAGCACCACCGACTTTTCGGCTTTTCGCACCAGGGTCAACATCCCCTTGTGCATTACCGCATCCACGCGCACCCACAGGATGCATCCGGAAAATTCGGGAAGTTTGGTTGTCAGTTGTACGGTGGTTCCAGGCAGTTCCGACAGGCGCGGAGTCAACCTTAAACTACCGGTTGGATCGTATACCTGTATTTCATGGATCCCCTGGTGGTGCAGGCCCAGCACCTGCCGTTCCAGAAGGGTCAATCCCCCGCAGCGGACCCTGGCCAGATCCGGACTGGACTGCAGCAGGCCTGTCTGCAGAATGGCACAGCGTATCTCATGCATCATGATGATTCCCTTTCCCGGGGATCTTCGCCAGCATCAGGATTCCCTCCCGGATGCGGAATACGGCCGTCAGGTGTCCCAAAACGGCCAGCACGATCAGAAGCCACTCCACGGGCGTGAAACGCCACCAGCGGAATGCCCCCAGGTGCATGGAAAGCAGTTGGACCCATGGAATCAGGATCAACAGCACGTGGCGTTCGGCACGGCCCAGGATGCCGCTTTCCACCCGCCCGCCGCCGGAGGCCTGGCTCTGGGATCCCAGAAAACTCACCAGCAACACCGCCACAATGGCCAGATGGGCCAAAAGGGCGTCGGCATAGGGGGAAAAGGCAATTCCCGTGAGGATGGCCACGTCGGTGTAGCGATCCACCACGCAATCCAGAAAATCCCCCAGAGGCGACATGCGCTGGTACCGACGGGCCAGATGGCCGTCCAGCAGGTCCAGGATCCCGTTGGCCAGGGTCAGAAGACTCGCGGCAATAAGAAAAAAGGCGCCGCCCTGCCACCAGGCAAGTCCGGCCAAAAGGCCCGGCACGAAACTGATGACCGTGATGGTGTTCGGGGACACCCGGGCCAGTTTTTCCCCCACGGGGGTCAGCAGGCGTTCCTTGAGGGGCCGAAAGAGGTGCAGCATGGATGTCCCCTCCTACCGGGTGGTCACGGTCCGGTGGATGGCCAAAAAGATGGCACCGGTGTGAATGAACAGGATGATGGACCAGCCGAAAATCCGATCCGACAGATCCCGGCGGTTTTCCGGGGTCTTCTCCCGGACAAACGCCCGGATGTCCCGGACAAACCGGAACAGGAAAAAACCTCCGGTGAAGGGAAGCATGCACAGCAGAAATACGGCAAATCCCGTGGTCATCCAACCCACCCCGTGATGATTGCCCGCCAACAGATCAAACATGGGGCACCTCGCCATCCACCGGGAGGGTCAAAATGCGCACGTAGTCATGCACCACCACCACCAGGGTCAGCGCGGACATCCACCACAGGCACGTTTCCACGTAGAAATCCAGCAACACCGCCACCAACAGGAAAAAGGAGGTGCCCCCCAGCATCTCGGAGGCATAACTGCGGAAGTTCGTCACCCGGCCCACCCGCCGGATGTGGATCACCCGGCCAAAGGCGTTGACCACACCCAGGGCCAGAAACACCGCGACGGGGACCGGATCCGCATACCCGGTGAGGGCCGCCGTGACGAGGATGATCAGGAACAGGGCCGCGTCGGAAATGGCGTCCAGCATCTCGCCGAACGTGGAGGAGCATTTGAAATACCGTGCCACCTTGCCGTCCACCAGATCCACCACGCCGCTGTAAATCAGAAGTGCCAGGGTCAACCACACATGGCGCTGGACCATGCCCCAGACGATGACAGGAAGGATGAACAGCCGGGTGGAGGTCAGGACATTGGCGGGATTCAACAGGCCAGGTTTCACAGGTTCAACTCCTGTCCGGGGTGCAGCACCCGTACGCGTTCAGCCATGCCGGCCTGCAGCGCCGTTTCCATCAGGACGTCCACCGGCTCGGTCACGGGGGTACATGCCACCCGTACAGCCCCCCAGTGGATGGGTATCAGCCACTGCGCACCCGTCTGCAGGAACAGTTCCCAGGCGGTCTGCGGATCGATGTGCACACCCTTTTTCCCCCGGCGACGGTTGTACCAGGCCACTTCCCGCATACCCCCCACCGGCAGGGCGGCCGCCGTCAGGGAGAACTTTCCACGCAGATCCGCCATCTCCGGGGCCGGTCCGAAATCCATGTCCCCGGCGGCAAACAGCGCGTTTTTTCCATCGGAGATCACGTAACTGTTCACCCCGGCATCCTGCCAGGGAAAAAAACGTCCCCGCTCGTGATTCACGGGCACTGCGGTGATGGTGAATGTCCCAAGTGTGGCAGACTGCCAGGCATCCAGTTCAATGACCCGGGAAAATCCCAGTTTCGCAACGAATCGCCCTGCCTTGGGCGGCACCACCAGAGTAGCCTGCCTGTCCAGGAGGCGCAGGGAAGGAAGATGCAGGTGGTCGGCATGGGCGTGGGATACCGTCACTGCCGTCATTGGGGGCAGTTCTCCCAAAGCCAATCCCACCGGCAGGCAGCGCTTTTTCAGGAGAATGCGGTTGGTGAGCAGCGGATCCGTGAGCACCGCATCCGTCCCCGACGATACCAGCATGGTGGAATGGCCCAGAAAACGGCAGCGCATGGCCCTACAATTCATCCCCGGTGAAGGTCAGCACCCGGGAAATGGATTCGGCACCCCACCAGAGCATGATGAGGCGATCCACCCCCAGGGCAATGCCGGACACCGGAGGACATCCCTCGGCAAGGGCCTCCAGAAAACGTTCGTCCAGGGGATATTCCGGCAAGCCATGCTCCCGGCGGTATGCCAGTTCTCCCAGGGAACGGGTCCGTTGCAGGTTTGCATCCAGCAATTCCCCGAAACCGTTGGCAATCTCCAGATCCTTCGCGAAGAATTCGAAACGATCCGCAAACCGGGAATCTTCGGGAAGCAGACGGGCCAAAGACGCCATGGGGGCCGGCCAGGCTGTCAGGAACACGGGACCTTCCCGGGTCAGGCAGGGTTCCACCCGCTCCACAAACACGGAAAAGAAGGCTTCCTCCCAGGACAGGGTGTTATTGGCGGGCAATTGCGCCTGACGCAACAGTTCTTCGGCGGGAGCCATCACGTCGGGCACGTCCGCAAAACGCAAGAAGGCCTCAGACATGGTCAGGCGGGGATACGGGGGATCCGGAAGCCTGAAGGGCACCGGCTCTAATGCCTGTACATGGGCGATGAGTTCTTCTACCTCGGTGCGCAACTCCTCGGTGTCTGCTCCCACGGAATACCATTCCAGCATGGTGAATTCCGGGTTGTGCCTGACCCCCGTCTCGTCCGAGCGAAAGGCCCGGCAGATCTGGTAGATGGACCCGGTTCCTCCCGCAAGCAGCCGTTTCATCTGGAACTCCGGCGAGGGGGACAAAAACCAGGAGCCGGCGACCAGGGCCGTCAGGTGGGTTTCCACCCCGCAGGAGGGTACCCGCAGGGGGGTTTCCACCTCCAGAAAGTCTTTTTGATCGAAATAATCCCGGATCCGGCGCAGGATCCGGTGCCTGAACCGCAAGGCATCCAGGCGGGTACGACCCCGGGCATCCGGCTGCTGCATCCGGCGCCATTCAGGGCCTGGAAAGGGTTTTTCCGTTTTGCCCACCACTTCGACGAGCACCGGACCTTCCGGTTCATGCCTGACCAGGCACCAGTCCCCGGGGTTGGGTTCCCCCACCAGGCGGACCAGGGGGAACACTCCCACGGCTCCGGCCGCCACCGGTGGATCAAGGGACACCAGCCGGGCATACAACACGGCCGGTTCCGAACCAGGGCTCGGCATGATGATTCTCCGCTTATTTCTTGATGCGTTCGACGTATTCACCCGTGCGGGTGTCGACCTTCAGCCATTCCCCTTCGTTGATGAACAGGGGAACCTGAATCACCGCACCGGTGGACATGGTGGCGGGCTTGGAAGCACCCGTCGCGGTGTCGCCGCGCACGCCGGGCTCGCAATGGGTGATCTGCATTTCCACGAACGTCGGAAGTTCCACACCCACGGGTTTTTCATTGAACAACAATACATCGACTACAAGGTTGTCTATGAGCCATTGGGAATCATCCCCCAGAACATCGGCATCAATGTGGATTTGTTCATAGGTTTCCCTGTCCATGAACACGAAATGCTCACCTTCGGCATACAGGTATTCCATCTTGCGGTTTTCGGTGTTGGCCAGATCCACGCTTTCACCGGAACGGTACGTACGCTCCAGGACCGAACCCGTGATCAGGTTCTTGATCTTGCACTTGGTGAATGCCGTACCCTTTCCGGGCTTGACAAACTGGGCTTCCACCACCACATAGGGAACATTGTCAATCAATATTTTCAGGTTTTTCTTCAAATCGGATGTGCTGGCCATGCTTCACCTCGGGGGTTTTCCGGTTCAACCACCGGGGTTCTGCAGGCGGACGGTCCGGTGGATACGGCAGCTTTATACGGTTTTTTTGCCTGTAATGGAAGAAAAAAATCCCGATGGGACGAAAGACCCTGCAACTTCGGGCTCACTTCTTCAGGCCGGCGACCAGGGCCAGACCCCGATGGGTCAGATGTGGAACCTGCTCGAATCCGGGCAAGTCCAGATCACCGAGCCCTCCGCCCGTCAGGATGCCCCGAAGCGGACCCATCTCTTCCCGGATACGGGTTGCCAGCCCTTGAACCATCGCCTGCATACCAAAGAAAAGACCAGCCCGGATGGCGGTCGGCGTGGTTTTTCCCACCGCCGAATCCACGGGAAACCTTTCCACCCGGGGAAGGGCGGTGAACCCGAAAAGTGCCTTTTCCCACAGACCAGGTCCGGGGGCGATGGCTCCCCCGGCGAACACACCGGGGACCAGCACCACGTCCCAGGTGACGGCGGTGCCAACATCCACCACCAAACAGGAACAGCCATACAAGTGAAACGCAGCCGTTGCATTGAGCAGGCGATCCATTCCAACGGTTTCGGGAGTCAACACATCCAGCTCCAGGGGAATGTCGGTATGGGAGCACACATGACAGGAACAACCGGCCTCATCAACGATTTCCTCAAGAACCGGTACCGCCCGGGGTACCACGGAGGAAATCCAGACCTCCGACGGACGGACATCCTGCAGGATATTGACCCATTTCTGACGGATTTCCGGTATTTCCAGATCCCGGGTACCTGTCTGGTCCAACAGGCGAAATCCGGGTTCAAACAACCCGAGGCTGCAGTGGGTGTTCCCCACGTTGAATGTGCCGAGGGTCATGATCCGGTGTTTTCCGGAGGTTCCAGGGACAGTGCAAGAAAGCCGCTGGTCCGGTGGGGCCAGCACAGTTCCAGGGCGTAGATGCCCGGTTCCGGCAGTTCAAAAAGGAAGGTGCCTTCGTCACGGGGAAGGCTTTCCAGCAGAATTCCGTCTTTTTTCAGGTCCACACGGTCGGGAATCCCGGATTTGCCGGAAAATGTCACTTTCAGTTGGGCTCCCCGATGGAGTCCTGGTGCAATCAAGACGCTGGCCCCGCTTTCTGTCATTGCCTGCAGACCGGAAACCTCTCCTCCATTTCCACTGCGAACTCCGGGAAGAACCGCCGGCTGCCAGGTGAGACTGGACATGACCACCTGCACCTGTTTTTGTACCCAGCACACAAGAATATCAAAGGGATTTTCCGTCTTTTCCTCGTGCCAGTCATATTGTTCCCATGCCGTAACGGTTTCCAGCAGATCCAGCGTATCCGGGTCCAGATGGTCCGGAACCGGTTTGTGTCCGGTGGCCATGGAAACCAGATCCTGCAGGGAAACCGCCGGGGGGGGTGAGTTCCTGAATGCATATACCCGCTGCAGAAGATCCTCCCAGGATGGAAGTTGCGGATTCATCGACATCTCTCCTTTCCGGCCTTCTCTGGACCGGACTCGACACTATACGCAGAATGTTTCGAATTCATGCCACTTACCGGGGAAACCGGCCCGAACTGATTTCGGCCACCAGATCCTTCAACTTGTGTAGAATCTTGTTTTTCTTGCTGTACACCGTATTGATGTTCAGGTTCAGGCGCTGCCCGATCTCTTCAGAGGACAACTGTTGGTCATAGCAAAGTTCTACAAATTCACGATCCGAAGGGGACAGTTGCCCGATGGCCAGAAGAAGCAAATCGGCTTCTTCTTTCAGGACCAGTTGTTCCGAGGGTCCTGCCGTATGGCTTTTCGGATCCGGCACCGGTTTTTCTGAATCCAGGCAGGCCATGGGACTGCCGGAGTTCCTGCGCAAAAAATCCACGGTGGCATTGGTGGTGATGATTCCCACCCAGGTGGAAAGGCGATACCCCTTTTGGGGGTCAAACAGGCGCAATTTCCGGAAATCATCCTGCAAAAAACCCAGGAACACCGTACTGATCATGTCGTTGATTTCTTCCTCGGTGAAATCCACGGACCAACGAAAAAAAACCTTGCGGATACAGGATGCCACCAGACGCTGGTAA
This sequence comes from uncultured Kofleriaceae bacterium, assembly GCA_964618145.1. Lineage (GTDB taxonomy): Bacteria > Myxococcota_A > Polyangia > HGW-17 > HGW-17 > HGW-17. Next base: position 10,232 of record CAZTZR010000075.1, on the reverse strand, counting down.
CGCCGGTAGAATTCCGAGAAGGCGGACGGATTGCCCGCAAGGACCTTTTCCAGAAGTTCCAGTTCTTCTTTCCTGAGTTGCTGGGAATCCGACATGCGCCCTGTACCCTTTACTCGCCCGGCTGGCAAAAACTCATGCGGTCATGGCCAGTGAACATTCCCACCGTCTGCATGCCCACCATGAGGAAACTGCTCTGGATGTTTTCGATCTGGAACAGGGAACTGGTGTAGATGTGCCGGCGTGATGGCAGGTATACCCCAACCACCTCGGCATTGACGGATCCGGAGGGACCACGTTGCTGGGGTGTCCGCGGCTGATCAGAAAAATATCCCGCCAGATTCACGGGGACTTCTGCCAGTGTCACATACAACCGGCCGATGGTGTCCACCACCGGTTCGGAAACCGCCATGACCCGGACCTGCTTGTCCGTGGTCAGGGATGTGGTCAGTTTCATGTCTGTCACCGGTTTTCCCGTGGTGATATCCAAACCCACCAGATGTCCCTTCCCGGTGCCAAACAGAAGCGTCTGCTTCCACAGGGACAAGGAGGTGGAAATGTCCGGAGCCACATGGGACCAAAGTCGCCTTCCATCCTTGACATCCAGGGCAACGATATTTTCTCCCTTCTTTCCGGCGGCGGGAAATGCCGCAAACACACGGGAACCGCCAGGTTCTCCCACCACCGAAAGGGGGGCGTTCGTTCCCGGTTTCACCCGCCAGAGGGGACGGATGCGCCGGTTTTGCAAATCCGCGGAAGAATAGGCTGAAAGTTGGCCCTGGGGGCCCGGAACAATCACCGTTGTTCCGTGAAGTACGGCCAGGGGCGGATACCGGCGTTCCACAAAGGCACCCCCCAGATCCATCTCGGCGAGAATCATGCCCGTGGCAGGCAGCACCGCCCGGGCCACGGCCCGGGGAAGCAGGCTGCGACGTCCGGTACGCCGGGTTTCGGGAATGTTTCCATGCTGGATGATGAGCCGGTCGTTGACCAGAAGCGGGGGAAACCACAGGCTCGGACTTCCGTAAGTGGTTTGCCAGCGCACATTCCCGGCCGTCGTGCGCACGGAAGAACCCTGGTTGTTCAGGATGAAGAAGGAACCATCCCGCAACGCAAGTGCATGACCCGCCACAAACCGCGATCGGGGGAACCTGTTTCGAACCTGCAACCCGTGGGACAATTGCAGAAGTTCACCCTTCGGAGAAAGCAGGAAAAAATGCCGGTTTCCATCGTAATGAAAAAAAGGTGAAACCACCTTGTGTTCATTCATGACACAAAATGATTTCGCCCCGGAAGTCGGTCCGGTGAAACCCACCGCTCCCGTGCGCAGTCCGGAACAGCGATATTGGTTGCACAGGGCGACTTCCGAACGCAGCACATCATACACCGGGCGCCCCGGAACCCCGGTCCAGGGGATGTTCGCCCGGGAAAATCCCGGGAAAATCCCTGAAAACAGAAAGAAAATCACCAAACTGCAAAAACGCATCCGAACCTTTGGCCCGCGCAGGTGGGGAATCGTGTTGATGATCGTGACAACCACCTGTACAAGGCGCCTGAAACTGTATACAAATGATCGTCGGGAATCAACAGAAGAGATTCCCCTGTTTTTTTTGCATGAAAGGGAACCGGACATGATGTCGAATCATAACAAGGCCACATTGCTGATGAACTGGATCGTGGATCAGGCACTTTCGGGACTTCCCCCCATGGCTCCGGCCGAAGAGTTGGCCCGCAAGGCCGGGGAGTTTCCCGGAACCCTCCGGCAGAAGGCGGAAAAACTGATTCTGCGCGAATCCGTCAAGAATTTCTCCACCGGATTTGTCACTGGTCTTGGAGGACCGGTCACACTTCCCTGGGCCATTCCTTCTTCCCTGACAGCCTCCTGGCTGTTGCAGACGCGTCTGGTTGCCGCCATTGCCAAACTCGGGGGTCATGACCTGAACGATCCCCGGATCCGGTCCCTGGTGCTCTGGGCACTGTTCGGCGATGCCGTCAAGGAGGTGCTCAAGGCGGCCGGAGTTCCCGTAACCAAAAAAATCACCGCACAGGTGTTCATCAAACTGCCGTCCCATGTCTTCATGGCGGTTCAGCGGAAACTCGGGCTTTTGTTCCTGGAACGGACCACCCGCTGGGGCATGAACAACCTGCTCAAGGTGGTTCCCGTGCTGGGCGGGGCCGTGGCCGGCACCATTGATGCGGTCATATTGAAAAAAGTGGGAAAGACCGCCGTGGAACTGTTCATTGAATCAGAAGGGGCGTGCCCGGACGAAGGAAATGCTGACCCGTCGTAATCAGTTCATCTCCGGAAGCCAGTCCTTCAATCACCCTCAATTGCCCGTCAAAAAGTTCCCCCGTTCGAACGAAAACCCTGGCCGCACGACCTTCCCGGGACAGATAGACAAACGTCCTGCCGTCCGTATCCCGCAAAACCGATGAAAAAGGCACCCACAACGTATCCTCTCCGATGTGTTCCACCTTGACGGTCACTGGCATTCCGGCACGGAAGACCGGCTCATTCCCCTCGAACTCATTGTCCAGCAGGATGGTCACGGCAAAAGTGCGGGTCTTGAACTCCGCCAGCGGGGCGATTCGATGAACAGTACTGGCAAATTTCCGAGGCGGATCCTGGAATTCCAGTTGCACGGGGGTTTGGGGTTTCAGGATGGACAATTCCTGTTCCGAAGCCGGGATCACCACCTGCACCCGGCTCAGGTCCAGCAGGCGTGCCACCTCCCGGGCCGGGGAAACGAGATCTCCCACGGAAACCAGTTTTTTCTCGATAAACCCATCGGCGGGAGCCCGCAGGTGTATTCCGGAATAGGCAGCATCCGCCTGACGCAACTGGGCTTTGGCCACATCCACCTTGCCCTGCATCCGTTCTGCCTCCGCTGCAGGCAGGGCTTCCTGTTCCGCCAGTTTCTGCAGGCGACGGGCATCGGGCTCCAGGGTCCTGACCTGGATCCGGGCCAGCCGGCGATAGGACTCGTAGTCTTCCTCCACCAGGGAACCGAGCAACTGGTCCTTCTTCACCCTTGCACCCTCTTCAAAATGCAGGGTGCGAATGCGGCCGGAGCCCTTGAACATCAGTGCAATCTCGGAAAAGGGCTCTGTCCGGGCAAAGAAACGATGATCCCTGTTCACCCGGCGCGGCTCCACCTTCATGGTGAAGACGGAAACAGGCTGTTCCTGGCGAACAAGGGTTTCCGGAGCATTGTTTTCCTGGCAGGCAAACAGCAAAACGGCCAACAGGAACGGGATGATGAATTTCATGCTTTTCCGGACAGGGGCTTTCCGAGGAAGTACTGGATCAGGTCGGATTTGATGTCAACTCCCAGATCCATTTCCGGCAAAAAGGCCATGTTGTACAGATCCCACCCATCAAATACGGGATCCTTCTCAATCCTGTGCTTGTGGATCTCCCAGACCGTGAGTTTGGCAATGGTTTCCTCCACGGTGCGCATGATCAGTTGTTCCACGATGTCGGGAAAATTGAATCCCATGATGGAAAACAAACCATGGGTATAAACCCAGGCCTGACGGATGACATGCATCATGCTCTGGGGAGGCAATTTCCCCAGAAACGGATGATTCTGGAAAGCCTCGTGGTTCGTGAGCATGGACAGCATCTCGTTGGCCTTGGAAAAATCCAGCCGACCCGTCTGGAAGATCAGATGATAGATATGTGGTTCGGACTTCATGAGGCGAACCTGCATCCGGGCAATGTGGTGCAGGGGTTCCCCCTCCAGGGGAGCGCCCAGAAGGAACTCCTTGACGAAACCCGCTGCGTGTTCGATGGTGGCCAGTTCCAGTTCCTCCATATTGTTGAAGGCCCGGTAGATGGGCTGAGTGGAGCAGTCCATGGCATTGGCAAGATTGCGGGTGGAAAGTTTTCCGATTCCGTGCTTGCGCACGAATTCGAAGGCTCCGTTGATCAGCATTTCCCTTGTGATGTAAGCTCTCGGTGGCATCATGTACTCCTGAAGGACATAACACTCGTTATACGCATTTCCCCCATTGGGTCAAGCTGAAGAATGGAAAAAGCCGTTTGACATTTTTTGCTTTCGGGAGGAAGATGCCATGAAGGAGAACATAATCATGACTGGAAGGAATTTTTGGGTACTGATTGTCCTTGTTGGGGTTTTCATCTCTGGATGCAAAAAAAATTCCACCGACCGCTGCGGAGATGGTGTACTGGATCCCGGGGAAGAATGCGACGGTACCGAAACCATTGCCGAACAGTGCCAGGATCTGGGGTATTACGAGCAGAACGGAGATTTGGTCTGCAAGAAAAACTGCAGTCTGGATACATCCGTCTGTTTCTTTCGGTGCGGCGATGGCCTGATTCAGGCAGATGTCGGAGAAATCTGCGACCGCGACAATCTCCGGGGAGAATCGTGCCAGTCCCTGGGCCGGGGAAACGGAACCCTGGCCTGCCGTTCCGACTGCAAGGCCTGGGATTTTTCCGGATGCGAGATCAAGGATCTGTGCGGCAACATGCAAGTGGATGACGGAGAGGAATGCGACGGGGAAAACCTGGCGGATCAAACCTGTGAAACCCTGGAATACCGGCCCGGAGCATTGGCCTGCCGGGCGAACTGCCTGTTTGATGTTTCCGGTTGCGGGGGACGCTGTGGAGACGGAATCATCCAGGAGGAGCACGAACAGTGTGACACGGATAATGTCGGGAACGTCACCTGCCGGGATTTCGACAAATTTACCGGCAGGGTCACATGCAGGGACAATTGCTCCCTGGATGGCGCCGGTTGCATGATTGCCGATTCCATCGCACCGGGCATGCACCACACCTGTGCCCACTTGCATACCTCATGGAAAATCAGTTGCTGGGGAGACAATACCTACGGACAACTGGGAAACGGAACACAAACAGACAGCCTGCAGCAGGTGGTCCTGGAGGATTTCGATGGTGTTGGTGTTGTTTCCTCCGGCTATCATCACACCTGTGCCGTCGTGAACAAGGGGGGGGATGAAACCTCCGTTTTCTGTTGGGGCCGAAACCTGGAAGGACAACTGGGAAATGGTTTGACAGAGGACAGTTCCGTTCCCGTGGAGGTTCAACTTCCCGAAAACATTGTGGATGTGTCCACGAATTACAACAGTACCTGTGCGCTGGGCTTTTCCGGAAAAGTCTGGTGTTGGGGAAACAACGAGATGGGACAACTGGGAAATAATTCCACGGTGGACAGTTTCGTGCCCGTGGAAGTGGAACTGGGATCACACACGGCAACGGCCATGGCCGTGGGGCAGGATTTTGCCTGTGTCATCACGGACCAGTACAAAATCCTGTGCTGGGGGAACAACGCAACAGGAAAATTGGCCCAGGACCATACCCTGACACACAGTGCGGTTCCCGTGGAAGTCGAACTGGAAACAGGGTTTGTTTTCTCTCTGGTTGCTGGTTGCAACCATGCCTGCGTCATCCGCGACGGAAGCCGATTGTACTGCTGGGGGGACAGGTCCCCGGAATCCAGCGTGGAACCGGAGGAAGTCAACATGGGTTATGTGGCAACCGTGGCTGCAGGGTGTTATCACACCTGCGCCCTCGGAAAAACGGGAGAGGACCCTGACAACAGGGTGTACTGCTGGGGATTGAATCAAAACAGGCAGGCAGGCCAACCCACAGGAGACCGGGTGCCGGAGCCCACTGCGGTGGACATCCCAACGGAATATGGAATCATGTCTGTCCACGCCGGCTGGGACACCTCCTGCGCCCTGTTGAAATGGGATCCGGAGGGAGTCGGCGGTGAATCTGCGTTTTGCTGGGGAGCCAACGGCTCCGGAGAACTCGGAAACCAAAGCACGACCGACCGATCCCTTCCTGTGGAAGTACTTCCCTAGTGTTCTTTTGCTTGTACAAGGAATGACAAGGTGAACTGAATGGAAAATCCGAAAATGCGCATGGGCATCAGTGCCTGCCTTCTGGGGCAAAAAGTCCGCTTTGACGGACAACACAAACACGACCGCTATCTGACTTCGACCCTCGGACAGTATTTCGAGTATGTTCCGGTCTGTCCGGAGGTGGAATGCGGCCTGCCCGTTCCCAGGGAAGCCATGCACCTGGAAGGTGATCCCGCCCATCCCCGGCTGGTCACGGTGCGGACCCATCAGGATCTGACGGAACAGATGCTCTCCTGGGCCCGGGGCCGGGTGGAAGAACTGGCGCAGGAACAACTTTGCGGGTTCATTTTCAAAAGCGATTCGCCTTCTTCAGGCATGGAGCGGGTCAAGGTGTACGGCGCACCGGGATCTTCCCCTTCCCGAAACGGAATCGGGATGTTTGCGCGGACCTTCATGGAACGGTTTCCCCTGATTCCCACCGAAGAAGAAGGCCGCCTGCATGATCCGAAACTGCGGGAAATGTTCATTGAAACCGTGTTTACCCTGCAACGGTGGCGCACCATGCTGGCAGAAGATCCGACCGTACATGGGTTGATGCAGTTTCACGCGACCCATAAGTATTTATTTATGGCCCATAGCCCGGAGTGTCTCCGGGAACTCGGTCGCCTCGTGGCCTCATCCAACCGGAAAAATCTCAAGGACGTGCAGCGCCAGTACGAGATCCTGCTCGTAAAAACCCTCCGTCTGAAAACCACCGTCCGCAAAAACGCCAATGTATTGCAGCACATGATGGGCTATTTCAAAGAGTTGATAACCCCCCGGGAAAAGCAGGAACTGCTGCAGGTGCTGGAAAATTACCAAAAAGGATATGTTCCCCTGGTGGTCCCCCTGACCCTCATTGCCCATTATGTCCGCCTGTACGAGGAACCCTATCTGGCCGGGCAGGTCTACCTGCAGCCCCATCCCGTGGAACTGGCCCTGCGCAACCAATCCTGAATTTTCAGAACCGGAACATCCGGAAGGAAAAGCCGGAATGGACTTCCACCAGGAATCCGAAACGGAACCGGATGCGTCCGGTTTGGGGATCCACGATTTCAGCCGGTGGATTCAGAAAGGGTGCCGCCGCCCGGATGGCCCGGATGGCCTCCATGTCCAGAAAGCGAAGTCCGGAGGGCTGGGCGATGATGATGGGTTCCAGTAGCCTTCCCTCCGCATCGAGTGTGATGGACAACACGGTGAACCAGTTCTTGTAGCCAAACACCGACCCGTCGGGATCATGACGCCGGTAGGCCGTTTCCGGATCCCAGGCCTGGGCCACGGCCTCGCGCACCCGCAGGAAAAAGGACGCACCCATCCAGCGCTGGGAAGTGATCCGGTTGTCCGGCCCCCTGGCCACATCGGCCGGTGGATTCTGCCGGGGCTGGATTCCCAGGATGCGTTCCGTTTCCTCCGGGGTGGGAAACAGGCGCACCGGAGAAGAATCGGTGGAAGGTTTGGTTTCCCCGTCGGCCTCGGGTTTCATATCCGCCACGGAAGGCGCGGGGGATGGTTCTTCGGAAACCACGGGAACGGGTGGCGGATCCGGGGGACGCTCGGCAGGACGGGGACGGGGACGGGGGCGGGGCACCGGAACCACCGGTCTGTCGGATTTGATGGGTTCGGCCACGGTGGTGGTTTTCTCCGCCTTCTGATCCTCGGTGGAAACGAACTCACTTTCCACCGGTGGACTCTTTTTGTCGGAGGACTCCCGGAACATGTGTACCACATGGCGGTTGGAAGGCTTCTTGTTTGTTTCATCCGGGGGTTTCAGATCCCGGACCAGGGCCAGCAGCACAAGTACACCCAGATGCACCAACACGGCGGCTAGCAGCCAGATCAGCCACTGCAATCGTTTGGAAATGGGTTTTTTGCGTTCAAATCGGTGCATCCGGAACACCCGTGAAACAAAACTGTTTCACCCCTTCCAGTTATTGACACAAAACCGGCCGGTTTGCTTGAAAAAAGCTTCATTTCCTTCCGGGGTGATCCCGGGGAAACAAAAAAGACAGGGAAACAAAAACAAACAGAGAAAATCCCATTCCAAATATGTTTGCATCCAGTTTGTACGGCAGGGGCACTTTGAAGAGAATCAGCGCCAGGGTACAACTCCCCCCACAGAGTATCGACCAGAATGCGGCCACCGGACTGGATTTCTTCCAAAAAAAGGCTCCCAGAACCGGAACCAGCAGCCCCGACACCATGAAGGCATAGGAATACAGCATCAGTTCCAGTACATTTTCCATCATGGAGGCCAGAACCAGGGCAAACAGACCCAACACGAACGTCAGGATCTGGGAAATCCGCAGGGTTCTTTTTTCATTGCTTCCAGAAGGAAAAAAGCGCTCGATGATGTCGGTGGTGACATTGCCGGATGCCGCCATGAGGCAACTGTCCGCGGTGCTCATGATGGCGGAGAAATACGCGGACATCATCAGTCCCATGAGACCCACCGGGAGGATGGTGCGCAAAAACAGGGGAAGTGCCATCTCCGGATCCAGACCCTGCATCGTGGCAAAACCCAGGGGAGCAAACTGCCCCTGCTGTGCCGCCACCCGGGCGAACATCCCCAGAAGCACACCCATGAAGGCCATGACGGGCCATTCGAACAGGCCCGCAACCATCCACGCACGGCGGGCGGCTCTTTCATCCCTGCAGGCGTACATGCGCTGGTACAGGGTCATGCCCACAAACCAGATGGGGACAATGGTGAACCCCCAGTTGATCAGTGTGCTTGCGCTCACATTGGACAAGGAAAGCATCTTTGCAGGAAGTGTCTCCCGAAGGGCATCCGTTCCCCCAATGGCGGACAATCCCACCGGAATCCCGACGAGGGTGAGGCCCAGCATCAGAACAATCCACTGGATGGTGTCCGTGTAGATGACCGCCTTGATTCCGCCCAGGGCCGTGTAAACGATGACAATGGCACCCATGATCCACAGGGCCTCGGCAAGGCCCAGTTCCGGAAAGGATGCGGACGCCAGTTTGGCGCCTGCCAGGATCTGGGAACTGGTGAAGCCGATGTAGCCAATGGCGGATACCACCCCGGCCACCAACGCTGTTCTGGAATCATAGAAATGACCGAAGATCTGGGGAAAGGTGGTGAATTTGCTGAACGCCGGAACCCGGAACACCCGGGGTATCAACAACACGGCACTGAGCCAGGCTCCCACAAGTCCGGTGAACAGCATCCAGGATCCGGACAATCCCAGCAAAAATCCCAGCCCTCCCAAGCCGATGGAGAATCCTCCCCCCACATCGGTCGCCACCACGGACAGTCCCACATGAAGACTGCCCATTTTCCGGCCACCTACAAAATAATCTTCGGTACTCGCATTTTTTCGCAGAAAAAACACGCCGATGCCCAGGAGGCCAAACATGTATGAAATAATAAGTAAAAGATCAACGATATGCATAATACAATAACCATACGAAATATTTATTAAACAGGCACCCCTTTTAACAAATATTTTGCGAATTGTCAAGTATACTTATTACTATATCTTGGAATATTTTTACTTATTTTTATTACAATTTCTAGTATCTGGAAAGGACAGGAGTGGAAGGGCCGGGGATTTCCCTGTAACGATCATCAACAATGCGGTTCTGACCATCCACAAGCACCACGGTGGGAGCATGGGCGAGAACCTCTGATTCGTCATACTGGGCGAAAGTGGCGATGATGATCACATCCCGGGGATGAACCAGATGGGCAGCGGCTCCGTTGACACAGATGACACCGCTGTGGGCTGGACCAGGAATGGCATAGGTGGTCAGCCGCGTTCCGCAAGTCACGTTCCATACATGCACTTCTTCCCAGGAAACAATGTTTGCGGCTTTCATCAGTGTTTCATCGATGGTGATGGAACCCTCGTATTCCAGATCGGCCTGCGTCACAGTGGCCCGGTGGATTTTGGATTTGAAAAGGGTTCGTACAGGCATCAGGAAACCACAACTCCCACGAGGGTGGATTTTAGGAAACAATTCCGGAATGTCAATCCGTTTCGGTCACCAAAACACTTCAACCGTCACGGAAACGAATATCCAGAGACATAAAAGCAAAAACAATCCCAGCACAGTCCGGGTAACCAGTTTCTGCCAGAATACGGTGGACTGCGGAAGCGGTCGGGAATCAGACATGAATGTGATCTTTCCGGGCACCGAAGGTACCCTCAAACGGGCCGCCCTTTTGCGGGCGGCCCTGTGGCCGGGCGATTATTCCGGGCGACGTTGTCGCCCTCAGTTTTGCGCTGACGCGCGCCCGGGGGCCCAGGATTGGGCCCCTGCTTTCCGGGCGACGTTGTCGCCCTCAGTTTTGCGCTGACGCGCGCCCGGGGGCCCAG
>CAZTZR010000074.1:0-19850 GCA_964618145.1 uncultured Kofleriaceae bacterium | reverse complement strand
CCCAATGTGCATCCGGGGGCGGTGGAGATTTGTGACGACGGGATCGACAACGATTGCAACGGGTACATCGACCACCAGGAGCCGGACAAGGACGGGGACGGGTATGGGCCGTGCAACGGGGACTGCAACGACAACGATCCGTTGATCCACCCGGGGATGCCGGAGATTCCGGACGACGGGATTGACAACAACTGCGACGGGATCATCGACGGGGATTATGACGGGGATGGCTGGACGGTGGAGGACGGAGACTGCGACGACTTCAATCCGTTGGTTCATCCGGGGGCGCGCGAGGATTGCTTCGACGGGATCGACAACGACTGCAACGGGTACATTGACGGGGAGGAACCGGACATGGACGGGGACGGCTTTGGTCCTTGCGGCGGGGACTGCGACGACACGAACCCGAATGTGTATCCGGGAGCGCCGGAAATTCCCGGGGACGGGATCGACAACAACTGCGACAACCTGATCGATCAGGATCTGGACGGGGACGGCTGGACGGTGGCCAACGGGGACTGTGACGACAACGACCCCTTCCGGCATCCCGCCGCCATCGAAATCTGCGATGACGGGATTGACAACAACTGCAATGGCATCATCGACACCGACTGCCTGAGTCCCTGTGAACTGGCGGCCATGATGCGTTCATCCGTCGGCTGCGTCTACTATGGTGTCGACACCAATCCCCTGCAGTCAGGACAGTATGCGGTGACGGTTTCCAACATTGACAATATCCACAGCGCCAACGTGGTGGTGCAGGTGAAGAATGCCGGCGTCTGGAGCACCGTGGCCAATGGTTCGTTTACCGTTCCCCCCATGAGCCTGCGGGTGGTTCCCCTGGCCCACCGGTTCACGAACGGTTCCACCATATATGCTGGTGGAGCCTATCGCATCACGGCCGATCGGCCCATCATCGCCTACCAGTTCAATCCATTGGACGGTTCCAGCAGTTACCTGAGTGATGCTTCGCTTCTTCTGCCCAAGTCTTCCCTGGATCGTTACTACCTGGCACCTGCCTGGCCCTACGGAGCCGACATCGGCAACACATGGCGGCCGGCCCGCCTCCAGATCGTCGCAGCGGAGGACAACACGTCCATCACCGTGACGTCCCCCATCGCCTCCACGGCGGGTTCCAACGGGTTGCCCACCCTGGTTCCCAACGTGCCCGCCACCTTCACCATGAACGAAGGGGATTATGCCCAGTTCATGGTTTCCGTGCAGAACCAGAGTTTCTCCGGCACCTATATTGAATCCAACAAGCCGGTGGCGCTTTTCTCCTCCAACGACTGCGCCAATGTGCCCCTGGGTTCGGGGAACTGCTGTTGTGACCATCTCGAAGAGCAGATTTTCGGTCTGCAGGCGTGGGGTCATACTTATGTGGCTTCCCGGGTGCCCCGGCGTCTGACCGAGGGCGCGGTCTGGCAGATCATGGCCCAACAGGACAATACGGTGGTCAGTTTCAGTGCCAACGCAGCGGTTACCGGTCTTCCGGCGACTCCCGTGACCCTCAATGCCCGGCAGATGGTCACCTATACGGTGAACGGCTCCGCCGCCCATCCGGGAGATTTCATGGTCAACGCCACCAAGCCGGTGCTGGTGGTCCAGTACATGGTTGGCATCTATACCCTGGGCAGCCAACTGGGGGATCCCAGTATGGTGCAGGCGGTTCCGGTGGAACAGTTCCTGTCCCAGTATGTGGTGCTGGTTCCCACCACATGGGACCACGATTATCTCGTGCTGACCCGTACGGCGGGCCAGACCGTATCCGTCAATGGCAATCCCGTCACCACGGGATGGACCACCGTGGGAACCAGCGGGTACGAAGTGGCCCGGGTATCCGTCCCCGACGGCATCCACCAACTCACCGGCTCGGCCCCCTTCGGCGTTATCGTGGTGGGCTATGACATGTACGACTCCTACGCCTACCCCGGTGGCATGAATCTCCAGATTCTCAATCCCATCAACTGAACCCTTTGATATTCAAAGGGTTTTCACAACGCCACCATACACTTTGACCCAAGTTGACGCAACTTTTTTCTTCAGGAAATGATGTTTCCGAGGATCTCGACAGTATCTTCCAGATGTTCCCTGCGCAGATGACTGTACATTTTGGTGACTTCCAGACTCGAATGTCCGAGCAACTCGCATATCTTTTCCAAGCTGACTTCTTCCTGTATCAGGAGGCTTGCAAACGTGTGTCTGCACACATGTGACGAGCAGGGCTTGTCCAGCCCCGCTTTTTTGCCTGCGATGGACATGGCACGCCAGAACTTCGCTGGAGTAAACTGAAACAACCGGTGGTCAATGGGGTTGGCACTTCGTGGAATTTTTTGCCAGTCACAACCGTACATCAGGCGGCTCTGGTCCACAATGGCAATGATGGCGCGTCTTGACAACGGAACAACACGTCCTTTTCCGGATTTGGGAGTGGAAAAAACGGCTGTCGGACAGAAGGTAACAGACCTCTGGATATACATTTTCCTGGCAGCCGGATCGATATCCAGCCATGAAAGTGCCAGGGCTTCGCCAATGCGGATCCCCGTGAAAATAAGGACATCGAAAAGGGCCTGGTACTTCAGGGGAAGGTTACTCCGGATGACAGGAATTTCATCAGCCTCGAAATAATTCAAACGTGGGTTTGAAGGTTCAGCAGGAGTGTCCACAAAGACCACGGGTGCCAGGACCCCTATCTTGGGTGCATCCCTGATCATGATTCGCAAGATGATGCTGGGGCGGTATCCCATGCTTGTGATTTTCGAGGAATCCTTCTGTGAGATATGCGAAAAAGCCTTGTTGCCAATCACTGGTTTCAAATGGTTTCGGTAGACGACCTCATAGGTATAGATGGTCATTGGCTTCCGTCGGCCTGTCCAGTACTTCTTCAGAGCCTGGAATACCTCGTTGGACGTGGCTGGTCTCTGTTGTTGTGGCAACATTTCCCTGGGCCGCTCCGGCTCAATGCCCAGCCGGGCTTCGGAGATGGTACGCTCTCCCCAGGAAATCGCAGCCTTCTTGTTAGGGAAAGCCCGCCTGCGAAAACGTACCCGCTGACCTTTGATGCGTATGGTGACATCCACCCTGTACAGTATCTTGCCAGCGGGTCCACTGTAAACGATTGGAATTATTTCGCTTTTCATGAAAGCTCCTTTTCCAAGGAGCGAGAAAACCCGAACCAGCAATAGCTCAGTTGATGATCCTTGTCAAGTGAGAGTTTCTCGCACCACAGTTCCATGGGCCGGTCAAGCACCAGCCCATGGAACATTCATATTCAGGCTGCGGTATTCCCGTCAGCCTCCAACCATGCCATCAGGGCGGATCGTGTAAAACGATATTCTTTGCCCACGCGGCGTCCTCGCAATTGGCCATGTTCCAGCATGTAATACATCGTGTGTGGCTGAACCCGGAGAAACTCGGCGGCTTCTTTGAGGGTCAGGATTTCCTGGTCTGCAACGGTAGTACTGTTTTCCATAAGCGCACTCCTTTGCCCATCATCGGGCATGATGAATTCAACAAACTGCAGTGATGTCCCAATGGGGGTCCGCGAATAAAATACATAACTATATGCCCTTATAATCATCCATGGCCCAGAGGGGGATTGGGGTTTTTGGGGGATTATACGTTTGTATGGAATCAGAAAAACAACATGTATCGGTTTCATCGTTGTTATATGTTTTTTCTTCTTCTTCACGAAGGATTGATTCATCCTCTATCCTCTGGACATCGCACAGAGAATCCAAAAATCCATTGTCCTGTAAGGAATTATTAGTTTCATCAGCGTCCAGAGGGGGTAAATCGCATCCTTGAGACCCTCTGGACTCTGTGCATTCTTTCCTTTCGATCTGATACCGGTTTGCAACGCCGTCTGACCGAGTAGCAATACACCTGTACTGAAAACCACCGTGTGTTCGCCACGTACTGGCAACCGATAGTGTTCGACCAATCAATGAGGCATCTTTTTCAGGTTCATTGCTAACCGGAAACACCATATCGAACTCGGAACCACAGAGTTCCCGAAGTCTTCGGTGCCAATCCACAACCTGATTCGCACGAAATGGGGTACCCTGGAATTGAGCGTACAAACCGTGCAAAACCGGTCCCCATGAAAGGTCTTTCGGATCCTGAAGAATCTCAATCCGTTTCCGGTTGGCCATGAAATAGGCAATGCCCAGGAAATGCAACAATCCTGACATCATGTCGGTCCACTTGGGAAACCTGGATTGGATATCCTGTTTGATCGGGGCACCTGCCCGGATCCATGGAAGAATCAGGGAAAGTGTGGCATTGATTTCCCGGGTGCGAATACCTCCAGTGTCCTGCTTGATGTCATCAAGGAGGTAGCGGTTGCGAAATGTTCTGGAGACGGCGCTTCCGGATGTATCCAGTTCGATCAGGAGCATGCGGCTGGCATTGGCATCGCTAACCTTGTTTTTGTTGGTCAGGTTGAAGTTTACACACAGCAGGGGTCGCATTTCAGATTGGATTACTTCATTTTTTCCAAGTAACCGACTCAGAAAGCCGGGCTCAGTGATGTACCCTTCGATGTATGAGCCCATCTCGATGTCATCCATGTTGTCCAGAATGATGACGTGCTCGCCATTGCGAACGGATGTAGCGATGCGCTTCTCCAGTTCTGCCTGGTCAACATTTGGCGAAAGAGTGAATAGCGCGGTTTGTGTAACAATGGTCGAAAGTACCAGTGCTGTGGTCTTGCCAGTTCCCCTTTCTCTGGCAACGCAGCAAAAGAGTGGCGTTATCATGGGTCCCATCCAGAGTTGCATGGAACAGGTGAAACGAAGTGCCATGGCGTTGGCGAAGTCGGCCAAAGACCTGAAGGGTACCTCGGATAAGGTTTCCATGAGGACGGCCATGGCTTCATCCGCCGGCATTTCCTGAAACGGGGTCGTGAAATTTCCGTAATAACCCTGGCCATTGATTTCTTGATAGCCGGGTTTCAGCACTGTTCCATCGGGTAACAGGACCGGTCGGTCACACCAGTGATGCACGAATGGCCAGAAATTCTCAGGTGTGCTCAATGTCGCTTTTAAGTGCCGCTGTGGCGGTTCACAGGGAGTAATATCACCTGTATCTATATTTATGGCCACAAAATCCACAGGGATCTTGCTCAGACGGAAAAAGGCCAAGTTGGCCAATTCATCTGACCCAAATGCATAATGAATGAGTTTGCTTTTGGTAACCCGGGTTACGTTTTTGGTTAGGGTAGAATTAATAAAAAGATCTTGAAAAACGGGATGGCGAAGATGCACCTTCAGTTCATCGCAGAACACGCTGAGTCCTTGGTTGCAGCAAACACTTGTCCTGTTCTGGCCACTGGAAGCTTGCTTATGAGACGCCTGCTTTTGGGCCTTGGTAGATCCCTGTATTTTTCTCAACTGACTCTTCAAGGGTCCCATCTTAATTCCGAGATGATTGTGTATGACATCCAAGACACGATCTTGGGCGGAAGCCCCAAGGGTCAACATTTGTTTCAGTATCGGCTCCAGGTCGGCATCCAGTTTATCAGGGTCCCCATCGGCGGGAATTGCCAACACACGCTGTTTGAGGGTCTCAAAATTGGCTGGTGGTGTCGGCGGGGGTGGCTGAGGTGTGCTGGATTGGGTGGCGAATCGGTAGGTAATCCCACCATGAGCAAAACTATTGATATATGGCGGTTTTTCAGAGCGAACGATCAGTTTTGCGAGCTGCTCACCGCCATGGTAACCCGGCTCAAATGGGTCGCAGAACGTGGTGCCATCCCATCGCGGCAAGTCTGCCAAGACTTCGCCCACGGTGACTGTTCCCCCCTTGTGATGCAGTACAAATTCGTCCGGCAGTTCCAATGTGGATGCTGCTTGCCCCATCCTTTCTCGGATTTGTTTCTTCTCTTCCTCCGTCAGTGCTTGGCCGGCCCGTTGTTGCTGTTTGTCAACGTAGTCCTCGACCCACGCAGCGCGCACGGCGGCAGCCTCATCCTGAGAGGCTGCCTTGAGGTCGGCGATGACCTGTGCCAGACGCTGTTCCTCCTCCTGGGTTAGTGGGGGAAGTGCCGTTTCTGTGTCCAGGAGACCTCCCGGGTAACAGGTGGGGTCCGGTCGCAGTTGAACCAGGCCGGGACCGCAGTGTGCACCCGCCGCAAAATCCAGCCGTTCTGGCTGCCAGACGCTGGTGTCCACGACCGTGCGAAGCAACATCGTGCCTGCGCCGCTGGTCCGGATGTAACCATGTCCGGCATTCACGAGTCGTTTGGCCAGCACCTGTCCGGCACGAGGGATGTCCTGGCCGTTGGCTACAAGCAGGTACACACGTTTGCCTCCATCACCGCGAAGGATCTCCCCAGTAACTGTCGATATGATGTGCGAACTGGCCGAGTCGGTCACCACTTTTGCGCAGTCTGCAATTTGTGGACATACCGATACCAGGATTGCCACGAGTTGATCCCGGCTCAGCGGCACGGTCCCGGGACGGACGTCGTAATCCAGCATCATGATTGCCGCTGATTCAGGCCATTGGAAATGTTCCCGTGTGCGGGACAACTCGCCTGGACCGGCTTTTTCCCTTGTGGCAATCGGTGCATGATCCACGTCGGGGATACCGTACGCCAGTGCCTGGTTGGTACTCAGACTGGAAGTCAGATCCGCGAAATCATCGGGAAAATCGACTTCCTTGCGCGTGACTTCACCACGCACCATGTGGCCGCCAGGCTTGCTCTGCAGGTTGTCATTGGCATCCTGGAAAATAGATTTTGACAGGTCTGGTGGATCATGCGACGTGAAAACGGAAACGGGTGTCTTCATGGCGTGCCCCTGGGGTATTTTTGGTTGTATGAATTTACAAAGGATGTGTGAAATGCCGCACGGATTCGTCCGGCATTTTGTGGTGGGATGGGCGTTTTCGCCCTTGGATTTACATCAGGTGGTTCTGGGCCGTCGGAGTCATCTCCGGCGGCCGATCGAGGGCCAGCGTCGGATGATGGACTGCCTCGGGAACTGTGCTGGCTACCCCTTTTTGATGCAACTGAATGATGTTCCCGGTTTCTACGAAAACAGACG
Source organism: uncultured Kofleriaceae bacterium (assembly GCA_964618145.1). Classification (GTDB taxonomy): domain Bacteria; phylum Myxococcota_A; class Polyangia; order HGW-17; family HGW-17; genus HGW-17. The sequence goes on along the minus strand of CAZTZR010000074.1, from coordinate 12,801 downwards.
GTTGATTGAATCAGCAACCGTTTTGTGGTAGGTATATATTTGCGGATAAACCGTAATCTGGAAAGATTGGTTGTATGTACAAAATATGCAAGATTTATTTGTCTTGGACCTGCCTTCTGATTTAAATATTTCTTTATTGCACGCCTCCTTAGATATAGTTTGTAATAGGGAGGCGTCCTTTTTGCTTTTTGCTTAGGCGCAGGTGAATATTTGATGTCAACCATTTCATAAAGACTTCGAGCCTTGGATTTCGGCTTCCTGTCTAAAAATTTGCGCCGAAATATGATGCACCGCTTTACTGTGTATCTGGAAAGATATTTTCTGGACGACCTTCTCAATAAATTCACGACACTGCGTCTCCATGCCACTGAACGATGGGAGTTCTACCTAGCTCGCACAGTTTCAAAATAGTAGCTACGGAAGATCGAAAGTCAATAGGTGGTGGTCAATAATAATTAAGTGTCTGGAGTCCAAGAAGATTCGATGTTTCGAATGTGGACGATTAGGCTGCGTTGATTGCGAATGAGTGCGATTGAGTCAAAAGTCAGGCGAAGTAACTTTTTTTCTTTCCCCGGGTGGTTTTTGGGCCTTTTCACGGTAACAGCCACTGGCATCAACCTTGAGTCCGGTCGGTGGACCTGTTATAGTTTGCCAAACGCCGAGGGTACCCGGTGATGCCGGGGAACGGAGAAACACCTTGTTATGAAACTGGAAGAAATCCGCGTCAAGATGAGCCTCGAAGGCGTTGTACCGGGTCGGGTTGTCTCGGTCATCCAGGCGGAGATGGTTGCTCCGGACACCTGCTGTCTGACGTATCGGCTACCCGACGGGAGCCTTGGAGAACAGCAGATTTTCCGTAGCCAGGAGGATGAAATCACCGAACCCAGAGCGGCCTTGCCCTGGTCGTTCACCGGGGATCCAGACCGCTATCAACTGGCCATCGAGGCCATGCGTATCCGGCTGGCTCATCTGTTCGACCCCATGATGGCGGTACATACCAGCCAGGTGGATCCGTTGCCCCACCAGATCACTGCGGTCTATGAGTCCATGCTACCACGTCAACCCCTGCGCTTCGTGCTGGCTGACGACCCGGGGGCGGGCAAGACCATCATGGCAGGACTGTACATCCGGGAACTGGTCCTGCGTGCGGACACCCGGCGCATCCTGGTGGTGGCCCCTGGCAGTCTTGTGGAGCAGTGGCAAGAAGAGTTGCGGGAGAAATTCGGCCTTTATTTTATGGTGTTTTGCCGGGGACTGGAAACGACATCCCCTTCGGGAAATGCCTTTGAAAGCAATGACCAACTCATCATGCGCCTGGACCAGTTGTCCCGGTCTGAGTCCTTGCAGGAATTGGCTTGCGCCCAACCCTGGGATCTCATCATTTTCGATGAAGCCCATAAACTGGCCGCCCATTTTTACGGTATCAAGACGCAGGAAACCGCACGGTTCAAAATGGCCAGGAAACTGGGAGCCCATACCCGACACCTGCTGTTGATGACAGCAACTCCGCACAATGGCAAGGAAGAGGATTTCCAGTTGTTCCTCTCCCTTCTGGACCCGGACCGGTTTGCGGGCAAGTTCCGGGACGGCGTGCACAAGGTGGAAACCTCCGATCTGATGCGCCGGATGATCAAGGAGGAACTGGTCAAGTTCGACGGTACCCCCCTGTTCCCGGAACGTCGGGCATATACGGTGAACTATGAACTGTCCGGCCCGGAAAATGACCTTTATGAAGATGTCACCCGGTATGTGCGGGAGCAGATGGGCAAGGCCGACCAACTGGGAGGGCAGCACCGGGGTTCAGTAGGTTTTGCACTGACCTCCCTGCAACGGCGCCTGGCATCCAGTCCCGCAGCCATCCATTCTTCCCTGAAACGACGACGCGAACGCCTGGAAAAACGCCTTCAGGAGACTGATTCCCCAGGGTGGTCCCTGACAACTGCATCGCGGGACATTCCATTGGATGAAGACGATCTGGATGCCATGGAGCAGGAGGACCTCGAAGAATCCGTCATGGACGAGGCCACGGCCGCCCGCACGGTGCTTGAACTCAAGGTGGAAGTGGGCATTCTCCAGGAACTGGAACGGCAGGCCAGGGTGGTCCTGGAATCCCGCAAGGACCGCAAATGGGAGGAACTCTCCCGGCTTTTGCAGGACAACATATTCAGGCAGGATGCTTCCTGTGGTTTGCGCAAACTGATCATTTTCACCGAACACCGGGATACCCTGGAATACCTGCGTGGCCGTATTGCCGGCATTCTGGGCCGGCCCGAGGAAGTGATCACCATACACGGCGGAACCCCCCGGGACGAACGACTCCGGCTGCAGGCACTGTTCCGGTCGGACCCGACCGTGCGGGTGCTGGTGGCCACCGATGCCGCCGGCGAAGGTGTGAATCTGCAAAATGCCAACCTGATGGTCAATTATGATCTGCCATGGAACCCAAACCGCCTGGAACAGCGTTTTGGTCGCATCCACCGGATCGGGCAACAGGAAGTCTGTCACCTCTGGAATCTGGTGGCGGATAAAACCCGTGAAGGTCAGGTGTACGCCCGTCTGCTCCAGAAGATCAACGTTGAAAACGAAGCCTTGCATGGCCGGGTTTTTGACATTTTGGGAGAGGTTTTCGACGAGGTCAGCCTCAAGGACCTGCTGATTGAAGCCATCCGGTACGGAGACAACCCCGAGGTTCGTGCCCGTCTTCACCAGGTGGTGGATACGGCTCTGGACACGGGGCATCTGCGGCGAATCATTGAACGCAATGCGCTGGCCCACGAGGTGATGGGGGAAGACCGTCTGTTCCGGGTCAGGGAGGAAATGGAACTTGCCCAGGCCCGACGCCTGCATCCGCATTTCGTGCGTTCCTTTTTCTTCAGAGCCTTTTCCCTGTTCAAAGGCAGCATCCACCCACGGGAAGCCGGCCGGTACGAAATCACCCACGTCCCTACCATTCTCTGTGAACGGGATCATGCCGCAGATCGCCTCCAGCGTCGTGACCAGACCCCGGTGATCCGTCGCTACGCCCGGGTGGGGTTTACCCGGGAAGCCTTGCAGCGCCTCCCGGAGGAGAACCACCAGGTGGAATTGCTCCATCCCGGGCATCCGCTCATGGCCACCCTGACGAACCTGCTTCTGGACCAGAAAAGTTCCCTGCTGCGCCAGGGTGCCGTATTCGTGCATCCTGCCGAAGAGGATCCCACCTGCTATTTGCTGATCATGCTCACCCACCGGATTGTGGACGGCAACAACCATGTGCTGTCCGAGCGACTGCAGTTTTTGCGGATGAATCCCGATGGCACCACAGTACCTGCCGGATGGGCACCTCATCTGGACCTTTCTCCCATCCAGGAGGAAGACCTTCCCCATGTACAGAACCTGCTTCTGTCTCCCTGGCTGCAGACGGATCTGGAAAGCCGGATCCAGTCGGAGGCAGCCGGCAGCATTGCCGGGGAGCATTTCCATGAAGTTCGGGACATCCACGTGGCCCGCATCGACAAAGTCCTGTACGCGGTCAATGAAAGGTTGAACAAGGAGATTCGCTACCACACTGAACGCTGGGAAAAATACCGCGAAGCCGCCCGACAGGGGAAGGACATGCGCGTCGCCATCGACAAAGCCCATAAGACCATTGAGGACATGCAGGGTCGTCTGGACAACCGCAAACGGGAGTTGTCCCAGGCCCGACACGTGTACTCTGCATCCCCGGTGGTCCTGGGTTGTGCCTTCGTGATTCCCGAGGTGCTGCTGAAACAACTTCGGCAAGAAGAAGTCGTCCCTGATTCCTTCAGTGCGGATGCTGCCGCCCGCCGTCGCATCGAACTTCTGGCCATGGATGCGGTGCGCCGTTCCGAAGAACAGCGGGGGTGTACGGTGATCGATGTTTCCATGCAAAAATGCGGCTGGGATTTGACCAGTCGCCCGCCGGTCGTAGATGGCCGAGCCCCCATGGAACGGCACATTGAGGTCAAGGGCCGTCGCCGGGGCGCCACGGAAGTCATCCTCACCCGCAGCGAGATCTTTTATGCCATCAACCAGGCGGAAAAATTCTGGCTGGCCATTGTGTTCGTGAATGAAGACGATACAACCGACGGACCGTATTACATCCGCAATCCCTTCAAGGTCGAACCTGACTGGGGGGTTTCCGCACAAACCTACAATCTCAAGTTCCTTCTGGAGAAAGCCGAACCAACCCCATGACGCATCCGATCAAGGTTCCCCGCAAACTCATCGAGGTGGCGTTGCCGCTGGATGCCATCAATGTGGCTGCGGCCAGGGAAAAATCCATTCGCCACGGACACCCCAGCACCTTGCATCTGTGGTGGGCCCGGCGTCCCCTGGCAGCCGCCCGTGCCGTCATTTTCGCCCAACTCGTGAACGACCCCGGCTACCAGCAGGGCGGCGGATTCAAATACGGGAAGAACAAGAAGGATGCCGCAGCCGAACGCCAGCGCCTGTTCCGTATCATCGAGGATCTGGTGAAATGGGAAAACACCACCAATGAAGAGGTCCTGGAAGCCGCCCGTGCTGAAATCCGGCGTTCCTGGCGCGAGGTGTGTGAACTGAACCGGGATCACCCGGAGGCGTCTGAACTGTTCAATCCGGAGAAAATGCCGGGACTGCATGATCCCTTTGCCGGGGGTGGCTCCATCCCACTGGAAGCCCAGCGGCTGGGTCTGGAGGCCTTCGCCAGTGATCTCAATCCGGTCGCCGTGCTGATCAACAAAGCCATGATTGAAATTCCTCCGAAGTTCGCCAACTTGCCGCCGGTGCATCCCGAAGTCCGCAACGACGCGGGGTTGTTCGCCGGTCAATACAAAGGGGCCCAGGGCCTGGCCGAAGACGTGCGCCGTTACGGCGCCTGGATGCGGGACCGGGCGCATGAGCGCATCGGCCATTTGTACCCCAAAGTGACCATAACCCCGGAGATGATCCTGAAGCGTCCCGATCTGGTCGGACTGGCGGGACAGGAACTCACGGTCATCGCCTGGCTTTGGGCCCGTACGGTAAAAAGTCCGCGTCCGGCGTTTTCGCATGTGGATGTGCCGTTGGTATCCACGTTCGTATTGTCGAAGAAGGAGGGCAAGCAAAGTTGGGTGGAACCCGTTGTGGAAGGTGATACCTACCGGTTTGTGGTGCGCAAGGGAAAGCCGCCCAAGGAAGCTGAGAATGGGACCAGTGCAGGAAAAAGAGCCGCCTTCCGTTGTCTGATGTCCAATGAACCAATTGATTACAATTACATCCGTACAGAAGGCCAGGCAGGGCGCATGGGCACGAGGATGATGGCCATTGTCGCCGAAGGGGACCGCAACCGCCTGTATCTGTCTCCCACACCTGAAGCCATCAAGGCGGCATCTGAAGCGGATCCTGTGTGGAAGCCTGAGTTGGAGTTGCACGGTAAGTGTAGGGTAAATGTTTGTAATTACGGTCTCACCACCTATGGCGACCTTTTCACGCCGCGTCAGTTGGTGGCGCTCACCACCTTCTCAGACCTCGTGGGAGAAGCCCGGGAAAGGGCGCGCCAGGATGCGGTTGCGGCGGGTCTCCCCGATGACGGTATCGGCCTCGACCAGGGCGGCATCGGCGCCACTGCTTACGGGGAAGCCGTCGGGGTGTATCTGGCATTTTCAGTAAGCAAGGCAACCGACAGAAACACTTCATTATGTGTTTGGGAACAAAAAATGGATCGACTTCGTGGAACATTTGGTCGACAAGCTTTGCCTATGGTGTGGGATTACGCTGAAACAAACCCATTTGCCGGGGCAGGTGGAGATTTATTCGGAACCACTGTTTCCCTATGTGAAGTGTTTGATAAATTCCTCCCCGGTCTGGGTGGGACTGCACTGCAATCTGACTCAAGAAAAATAGTTCTTTCAAGAAAAATATTTATCTCCACCGACCCGCCATACTACGACAACATCGGATACGCGGACCTCTCCGATTTCTTCTACGTCTGGTTGCGCCGCTCACTGAAGCCGGTCTTTCCCTCCCTGTTCACAACCATGGCCGTTCCCAAGGCGGAGGAACTGGTGGCCACCCCATACCGCCATGGCACTAAGGAGAAGGCCGAGGCGTTCTTCCTCGACGGCATGACCGAAGCTTTGCGCCGCCTGGCCATACAGGCCCACCCGGCGGCCCCAGTGACCATCTATTATGCTTTCAAACAGTCCGAAACCAAAACCGAGGAGGGCACCACCAGCACCGGTTGGGTCACTTTCCTGGAAGCCGTACTGCAGGCGGGGTTTTCCCTCACGGGTACCTGGCCGATGAGAACTGAACTGAGCAATCGCATGATTGGATCCGGCAACAACGCCCTCGCGTCCAGCATCATTCTCGTCTGCCGGCCCCGTGCTGCCGATGCCACCATCATCTCCCGGCGTGAGTTTCTGAGGGAACTGAACCGGGTGCTGCCCGAAGCCCTCGACGAGATGACCCGTGGTGGCGCCGATGACCACTCCCCGGTGGCGCCGGTGGATCTTTCCCAAGCCATCATCGGGCCGGGGATGGCCGTGTTTTCCAGATATGCCGCCGTACTGGAAGCCGATGGCACACCCATGAGCGTGAAGACCGCATTGCAGTTGATCAACCGCTTCCTTGCCGAGGACGACTTTGACCACGACACCCAGTTCTGCATGCACTGGTTTGATCAGTACGGATGGGAGACAGGTCCCTACGGCGAGGCGGACGTGCTTGCCCGGGCCAAGTCCACATCCGTCAACGGCCTCGTGGAGGCTGGAGTGGTCACCAGCGGTGCCGGAAAGGTGCGGTTGCGCCTGCCTGCCGAATATCCCAGCGACTGGGATCCTTCCAAGGATACCCGCATTCCCGTATGGGAGGCACTGCACCAGTTGGCCTGGGCATTGCGGAACCGGGGCGAAACCGAAACCGGCCGGCTTTTGGCCCATGTGCGACCGAAGGGGGAAGCCATGCGCCAGTTGGCCTATCGGCTCCATACCCTGTGTGAACGGCGGGGCATGACGGATGAAGCCCGCCTGTACAATGAACTCGTAACCTCGTGGATGGCCGTGGAGGCAGCAGCAGCCACCGTACCATCCCCGTATTCCCAACTGGATCTGTTCGGAGGCGATGCATGAAACCCTGGAGAGAACTGGCCATTCCCCATCCCGATGTTCTGGAGGGCACCTTCCAGCAATCCGAGTTTGCCGCCGACATCACGGCGGTCCTTGCCGGTCGCGCCACACGGGAGTATCAGGATGCATCTGCTTTCTATGAACGCACCTTCATCACCGAGGGAATGCGCCTGCTGCTGATGTCCGTGGCCCGGCGCCTCAACGGGTCAGGCGGGGATCCTGTGATTCAGTTGCAGACGGCCTTCGGTGGCGGCAAGACGCATACCATGCTGGCGGTCTATCACCTGGCCACGCGCTCGGGTTCCCTCGGGGATCTGGCGGGTGTGTCTTCCCTGCTGGATGCCATGGGCATTGTGGACATCCCGAAGGCAAAGGTGGCGGTGCTGGACGGAAACGCCCATGCTCCGGCCCAGCCGTGGATCCACGGCAATGTTGAGGTGCACACGCTGTGGGGTGAACTGGCCTGGCAACTCGGGGGCGAATCGGCACTGAACCGGGTGGCAGAAGCGGACGCATCCGGCACTTCACCGGGGAAGGAGTTGCTACGGGAGATGTTGCAGCAGGCAGCACCGTGTGTGGTGCTCGTGGACGAACTGGTGGCCTATGTCCGGCAGTTTCCGGATCATACGGCTTTATCCGGCGGCACCTACGACAGCAACCTGTCATTCGTACAGGCATTGACTGAAGCGGTCAAAACAGTCCCTGACGCCATGGTGCTGGCAGCACTTCCCGAATCCGAAATTGAGGCCGGTTCTACCCGGGGAGTGAATGCACTGCGGGCACTGGAAAAGACCTTCGGGCGGGTGCAGGCGCTATGGAAGCCGGTGGCTACGGAGGAGGCGTTTGAAATCGTGCGGCGACGGCTGTTTGAACCCATCCGGGATACATCCGCACGGGATGCGGTCTGCAGGGAGTTTTTCCGTACGTATCAGGAAGAAGGCGCTCAAATGCCCTCGGAGACCCACGAGTCGCGCTACCTGGATCGTCTTGTGGCCGCCTATCCGATTCACCCGGAGGTGTTTGACAGGTTGTATGAGGACTGGACCACGCTTGACGGCTTCCAGCGTACCCGTGGGGTGCTGAAACTGATGGCCCGGGTCATCCACTGCCTGTGGAAGGACAACAACCAGGATGCCATGATCATGCCGTCCAGTCTGCCGTTGTATGAACCTGGGGTTCGCAACGAACTGGTCTACCATCTGCCGCCTGGATGGGATCCGGTTCTGGAAGGAGACATTGACGGGGACCGTTCCGAAGCCCGTGACCTGGACACGCGGGAAGCCCGTTTTGGAACGGTGCAGGCAGCCCGGCGAGTGGCCCGCACCTTGTTTTTCGGGAGTTCCCCGAGTTCAGGTTTGCATCACCGTGGGGTTCGCGGCCTGGACCGCGGCCGGGTGCTGTTGGGGTGTGTGCAGCCGGGGCAACCTTCGGCGATTTTTGCAGATGCCCTCAGTCGCCTCAGCGACCGTTTGCACTATCTGAATGCCTCGGGGGACAAATCCCAGGAAAACACGCGATTCTGGTTCGATACCCGTGCCAACCTTCGCAGGGAGATGGAAGACCGCCGCAACCGGTTTGATGACAAGGGCGCAGTACGCAGTCGCATCGAAGACGCAATCAAGCGTCTGACCACCACCCGACGTTTGTTTGACAGGATACACGTGTTCACCACTCACGGGGACATCCCGGACGATGGGGACCTGCGGCTCGTCTTCCTGCCGCCGGATACCTCCTGCAGCCGGCAGGATTCATCAAACGCCATCGCACGGGTACAGGAAATCTGCCGCAACAATGGTTCCCGTCCGCGATTCTACAGCAACCGTTTGTTGTTCATGGCGCCGGATCAGGCTTCGGTGGGCCGGTTGCGGGACTGCGCACGCACGGCCCTTGCGTGGGCCTCCATCGTGGAAGACATCCGGTTGGGTCGACTCAACATCGATCGCCTTCAGGAGGAACAGGCCAAGCAGGAATCCACCATTGCCGACAGCGTGCTTCCCAGAATGATCCGGGAATGCTACCGGTGGCTGCTTTGCCCGGTCATGCAGGCACCCACGGATCGGGACATCCAGGTGGAACTCCTTACGCTGAACACCGGACAGGACTCCCTGATGGAGGATCTGGAGCGTGTCTGCCAGGAAAACGAACTCATCATCGACCGCTGGTCACCGGTTCATCTCAAGCACAACCTGGTCGAACTGTACTGGAATCATGCACCACAGATTTCCGCACAACGGGTCTGGGAGGATATGCTCAAGTACCTCTACATGCCCCGGCTCAGGGATCGCCTGGTGTTTGATCGTGCCATCGAAACTGGTGCCTTGTCCCGGGATTTCTTCGGAATTGCAATGGGAACCGATGGTGCACGCTACAGTGGCTTCCAGTTCGGAAGCCCCCTGGTTCATGTGGGAGAAGGGTTGCTTCTCATCGAGCCTGCCCATGCCGCCGAACTGGTGACCCAGTATCGTACTCATCCACCCACTGCCGAAGCGCCGGTTCCGGTGCCGGGAACACCCCGGTCCTCCCGTTCCCCCACAGGCAGCCGCCCGGCCACAAGTGCCAGCGCTGGTAACATCGGTGCCTCTGTCCATGAAACGTCACAACCGCAATTCACCCGTTTCCACGGTTCAGTGTTTGTGCCTGCCGCCTCCGCCCGGCTGCAATTTCAGACTCTGGACGAGGAAATCCTGGATTTGCTGCGCCAGGACCCCCGCGCTGAAATCCGCATCACCGTCGAGGTCGACGTCTCCTTCCCGGACGGCGCCGACCCCAAACTCAAGTCCGACGTCACCGCCAACGCCACGAGCCTCGGGTTCGTGGTCAAGGAGTGGGAGTAGGAAAGTGTCCCGAAGGTATTCGAGTCCCCGTTCACGGACATCTCCCCGCGCGGTCCCGAGCAGCTCTGCAGCCCTGCCCAACTCGACGAGCTGGAGTCGATCCTCGCCGGCATCCTGCGCACGGCCGGAACGTGAAGAAAAATAAATCTCCAAGGAATTGCAGGCTATGCGGCCGTTTCCGGGCACCGTCGGAAGACCATGTGCCACCGAGGGGGAGCCTCCCGTACACCAGTCAGGAGGTCCGAAGTATTTTTCAAGCACTCGGCGGACCTGGTGATTCATCCAAGCCCACCTTCGTGCAAAATGGCGTCACGTTTTGGTCTATATGCAAATATTGTAATTCCTTTATGGGGCATGAGTATGATGTCGAAATTAATAGATTTACCGCTTCTATTCGGCACTATTTATCACATACTCGGCCCTTGCCCGACAGAATTTTAGTGCCGGTAAAAGTCCAACGACTTCTAAAAGGTGTTCTTGGACATTTAGTGGCCGCGATGGAAGATGACCATCTTTCGGATTTTGATGTCACTGCAGCGTCCTATGTCCTTGACCTGGAGGCACCTCTCCCGGATTCCCTTCATGTTTTCTACTGGTCCCACCCATGGAATAATATTGTCGTTGAACGCGACTTCTGGCGGCCTTGCAAATATTTCAATATCCATTCAGTAATTGCTTGTTTTAGTACATTAAAATATTATCCCATTGCATTTCTTGTGGGCGAGCATCCTGAATATGCCGCCCTGCCATCGTTCGATATTTTTCGAACTGCAGGAGTGGACGAGGTGGTACAGTTGCCGATAGATTTGACATTGAAAATTCGCTTCGATTGGCCAGAATTCGAAAGCGCAACGGTTCTCGGGAAGGCCGCATGGTCAAGTCGGTTTTCATCTCCCCGGACCCCTCGAAAAAACAAATAATTCTCAACATCAGCCCACTCTCGCGGTGGCCGTGAGACTGGTGTGGCTCCGTAAAGGTTGACACATTTGTTATGCTGCATCCGCAGCGGTCTTGAGTCAATCACTTTTCTAGTTGATCTTTTCCAGACCTACGACATTCCCACACCACTCATCGTCCAGGTGCTTCCATCCTCATAACTAAACCACCCGCGAAGGCGGGTGGCGGTGGGCATCAGTCCTGACTGGCGCAGCGTCTGCGATGGCTGCAGCCGGCACAGCGCCAGGAGCGGTGCTTGGGTAGGACGAGTTGCGGATGTGGGTGGGTGAGTGCGATGGCGATGATCGCGGATGCGGACGCGGCCAGGGTCAGGGCTCCGCGTTCTTCCTTGGCGGGGTCATGGCGGGCGATGGTCTGGAGGTTGACGGCGGGAGTTTTCGTCTTCGTGAGGTACTGGTATTGCAGTTCCACGTCTTCGACTTTCAGCAGGGTGCGTGCGGCCAGGCTGTACAGGGCCATCTGGGTATCCGGCGCGGTGGTCTTTTCACTGTCGATGCGGGCGGCGGTCTTGTGGTCGGTGACGATGACACGGCCATCGCATTCTTCGAGCAGGTCGAAGGTGCCCAGCAGGCATTCGGGGAGCGATTCCCCGGTGACGGGATGGGTCAACGGGATCGTGAACCGGTGCTCCACGGAGAGGATGTGACGGGGCCGGTAGCCGGTCTCCAGGAAGGCACGGAGCATGTCCCTGGCCTGGTCCTGGAGCGTCGCCATGGATTCTCCTTTGCGGTAAGTGATGGGTGCCTTCTGGGGGCTTTCCATGGCCACGGAGGCAACTGCCACAAGTTCGGCCAGGGAGGGTTCCGTACCGGACTGCATCAGCGTGTTGTAGAAGTACGCCAAGGCTTCATGGATGGCAGACCCGAGCACGAGGGCAGAACCGGTATCCTGGGGCACCTGCCCCTGGATGTAATGGTACAGGAACTGCCTGGGACACTCGATGAGGGTGGAGATGGAAGAGGCGGACAGGTGCAGGGATTCATCTTGCGGCGTGGGATTGATGACCATTTTGTCCTCCGATCAGTTCGGAAATCAGGGTGCTGGCTTCCTTGGTTGAGAGATAGGATACCGTCTTTCCAAAGCGGGTTTTGCAGGTAGCATCGAAACCCTGCCAGTCACCGTCGAGTTTTTCGTTGACGAGTTTGCGCAGCATGCCCAGTTGGCGACTGGAGATGCGCCCCTTTTCGTCGGTTGCAGGCGCCGGGGTCTCCTGGGCGGCCGGCACGGGGGTGCTGCCTTCTTGAGTGACGGGGTTGCGGGTGGCGAGCCAGAGCTCCCCGAGTGCGATGATGGCTGTCCCGACGGCATCAGCCAGGGCTTTGAGGTGTTGGTGTGTTGCGTTCATGATTTGGGTCCTTTCCGGGTGAGGATTTCGAGGATGATACTGCCGATGATCAGAATGATCTTGATACGTGGATCCATGGGATACTCCTGTGTTATGCCGCCATTTGCAGTGCGGTGGAAAGTGCCTTTTCCTTGAGTTGCATACCCTGGCCGAACCAGGCAGAAGTGACCCGGGCGTCGGGATTGCCGCTGTTGCGGTCGTGGTCGATGTACTCCACGACAGCGTTGTACAGGCGCCACCAGGTGGCCCGGGTGAAGTCGGTGCCGATGCCGGCTTCGAAGCGGTCGAGGATCTTTTCGCGGGTAGCACGGGCACAGTTGCGCTTGGCGTCTTCGGTCGGGTCCGGAAACAGGGTTTGCAGATAGTCAATCATCTCCCAGGCGCGGATGCTGCGGCGGGCCAGGATGCGCCAGGCATCGGCGCTGTCATCAAAAGCGCGGTTGATGCCAGCCAGCCAGTCGCCCACGTCCTGGATGCGTGCCACGGCTCCGGCAGTGTGTCGGATGGACAGTCGCCGGTCGCCGGCCCGGTCCATCGCCAGGTTCAGGGTGTTGGCGCAGACCACCCGGCTCGGGGC
>CAZTZR010000073.1:0-20088 GCA_964618145.1 uncultured Kofleriaceae bacterium | reverse complement strand
TCCGCCTCGGGCACCCCGTCGATGCGGGCGAACGCTTCGGTGGCCTCGCCCTCCCGGGGTGCAGCATTCACGCGAACCATCAGCAAATCTTCCTGCCATGGGCCCACCACCTGCCTTGCACTGCGGGGAAAAACCTTGATTCGCAAGCGTTGGATAGAGGAAATGCTTTTTGTCATTCTCAACTCAACATTTCAGTCTTGACTAACGTTAACTCTGTTGCTATAAAAGCGAACATGAAAACCCACGACATTGACACCATCATCAAAACCCTTGAAAAAAACAACCAGATTCTGGAATCCCAGGTGGATTTCCTCAAGACCATGGCCAACCGCCACCGGTTCAAGATTGTCATGGCCCTGGGGCAAATCCAGGGAGAAATGGAACAACGGGACCTGCAAAAAATTGTGGGTATCTCGAAGGCCAATCTCTCCCAGCATCTGGGCCTGCTGCGCTCGGCCGGAATCATCAACAGCCGCCCCTATGGGCGCATCACGTATCTTTCGCTCAAGTATCCGGCCATCAAGGACGCCTGCGTACTTGTCCGCGAAATGATCACCCAGCGAGCTTTTGATTTGATGAAGACGAGCGATTAGGAATTGCCCTCCGGTCAGGACCGGACAGGGATTATTCCTCTTCTTCTTCCAGTTTCGCGGAGGAGATGATCTTGTCGGCGATTTCGCCGGGAACGCGCTCATAGTGGTCAAATGACAGGGTGAAGGTGCCACGTCCGGAAGTCATGGATTCAAGATCCGCGCTGTACTTCTGGATTTCAGCCAGGGGAACCTGGGCGCTGACAGTAACCATCTTGCCCTTTTGTTCGCTGCCCAGGGGCCTTCCACGCTTGGAGGTGATGTCGCCCATGATGGCGCCCATGTAGTCCTGCGGCACGGTGACCTGCAGGTTGTAGATGGGTTCGAGCAACACGGCACCCGCCGTCTTCACCGCCGCCTGGAAACCCTTGGACCCCGCCATCTGGAAGGCTGCGTCAGAAGAGTCGACATCATGGTACTTGCCGTCCAGCAATGTCACCCGGACGTTGATGACGGGATATCCGGCGATGACACCCTTGCCCATACGGTTCCGGATACCCTTTTCCACCGAGGGAATCCACTGCTTCGGGATCGCGCCGCCAAAAATCTTGTCGACGAATTCGAACTCCATGTTGGCATCGGCCGGAATGGGTTCGAGTTCGATGAAGCACACGCCAAACTGTCCCCGACCCCCGGATTGTTTCTTGTGCTTTCCTTCCGTGACGGGACTCTTCTTGGTGATGGTTTCCCGGTACGGAATCCGTGGCAGGGTGGTTTCCACCTCCACCTTGTTGCGGCGGAGTTTCTCGATGACGACATCCAGTTGCATCTGCCCCATACCGCCCAGCAGCAACTCGGAGGTTTCCGGGTCACGCCACACCTTCAGGGAAGGTTCTTCCTGGACGATGTCGTTGAGTTTACCGCCCAGTTTGTCCTCGTCGGCCTTGGATTTGGGATGAACCGCCAACACCGCCACCGGGGTAGGTGCCTCGGCGATTTCAAACACGAAATCCTCGTTCTCGTCCGCCAGGGTGTCTCCGGAGAAGGTTACCTTGAGTTTTGCCACTGCTCCGATGTCACCGGGGCTGAGATATTCGATGTTCTCGCGCTTTTTGCCACGCAGCACATACAACTGGCCAAAGCGTTCCTTCCTCTGCTGGGTGCAGTTGTTGAAGGTGCTGTCCGAGGCCAGTCCCCCGGAAACCACCCTGAACAGGCTGACGCGCCCGATATCGGTGGTGAAGGACTTGAACACGATGCCGGAGAATTTCGGGCTGTTGACCGTGATTTCCATGGTCTTTTCGCCCTGTTTCGCGACAAACGCAGGCCGTTCGTCGGGGCTGGGGAAGAACTCAATCACGAAATCAAGGACACTGTCCACACCAATGATCCGCTTGGAGGAAGCGCACAGGATCGGAATGACCTTGCCGCTGCGCACGGCCTGGGGAAACACGGACAGGATGTCTTCCAGGGAGAGTTCCCCTTCCTCGAGATACTTGTCCGTCAAAGCGTCATCCGCCTCGGCCACCACTTCCATGAGGCTTTCCATCGCCGAAGCCACCGCGCCTTCCATGTCCCCCGGAATGGGTCCTTCGGACACCTTTCCGTCTTCGTAGATGTAGGCCTTCTGGGAAAGCAGGTTCACGATCCCCTTGAAACCGGCTTCCTGTCCGATGGGCAGAAATACCGGAACCGCCTTGCGGGTCAGGGTCTCCTGGACATCCTTGACCGCATCGGCAAAATTGCCACGTTCCTTGTCCATCCCGGTGATCAGGACCGCAGAGGCGATTTTCGCGTCTTCAACAAAGGCCCACACCTTCTCGGTGCCCACCTGGACGCCATCGGTGGCGCCCACAAGGACGAATGCCGCGTCACTGACTTCCACCGCCAGACGACTGTCGTTCAGGAAGTCACTGGCACCCGGGGTGTCCAGCACGTTGACTTTATGGCCGTTCCAGTCAAAGAAGGCCACAGCCGTATTGATGGTGGAATGACGCTTCTGTTCCTCGGGCTCGAAATCGAACGTGGATGTCTCGTCGTCGACTGAACACAGACGCGTGTTCACCTTGGACTGGAACAGGAAAGCCTCGCCCAGGCTGGTCTTTCCCACGCCCCGTTGTCCAACAAGGGCGATGTTCCTGATTTCTTTGGGATCGTATTTTTTCATGATTTCCTCACAGGGTGTTGTTTCTTATTCTTCCTGCTTCACGATGGCAGCGGTGGGGCATGTGGAGATACAGACCTCGCACTGGGTGCACATGGACTGATCAATCTCGTACAGGCTGTCCCCCTGGAAGATGGCGCCCTCGGGGCATTCAGGTTCACAGGCTCCACAGGAAATGCATTCTTCGGTGATTACTACTTTCATGAAAAACCTCCGGTTGAAAATCGGGACCATACCCGGTCGCCGGACGCTTACATCATTTTCCCCGGGAAGTCAATCGAAAGGTTGCCAGCCTTGACCGCATGCAAGTTCCCCTTTGCATCCAGAACCTGATTGTGTTACACGAGCTGCCCTGGGCGGGTCACCGGAACCGGAGTCCCGCCGGATTGGACACCCGCTGAATGAAGACACGAAAAGACATCCGGAACATCGCCGTCATCGCCCACGTGGATCACGGCAAGACCACCCTCGTGGACGCCATGCTGCGCCAGAGCGGACTTCTCAACGAAAAGAACGGCCAACTCGACCGGGTCATGGACAACCAGGATCTGGAACGCGAACGCGGTATCACGATCCTGGCGAAAAACACTTCCCTGCGGTATCACAACACCCGGATCAACATCCTTGACACACCCGGACATCATGACTTCGGCGGCGAAGTGGAACGCATGCTGGTCATGGCCGATGCCGTGCTCCTGCTTGTGGATGCGGCCGAGGGTCCCCTTCCCCAGACACGGTTCGTACTGCAAAAGGCCCTGGAAATGAAACTCGTTCCCCTGGTGGCCATCAACAAGATCGACCGCAAGGATGCCGAACCGGCTCGGGTGCTCAACGAGTTGTATGACCTCTTCATTGACTTGGGAGTCGACGAGTCCATCCTCGACTTTCCCGTGTTGTACACCAACGGACGCGCCGGCATCGCCCACCGGCATCTGGATGATGGCTCCACCAGTCTGATCCCGTTGTTCGAGGCCATCCTGGAACATGTCCCCGCCCCGGAGGATCGCAGGGACGAACCCCTGCAACTTCATGTAAACAACATCGGATGGGACGACTATGTCGGACGGCTGGTGCTCGGACGAATCCATGCGGGACGCATCAGCGCCGGTCAGACCGTAGTCCTGCATCCGGAAAACGGATCCTGCTCCACCCACCGGATCATGCGTTTGTATGGCTTCTCGGGATTGACCCGGGTGGAGATCGACCAGGCCCGTGCAGGAGACATCATCTCCCTGGCCGGGATCGAGGAGGTTTCCATCGGCGACACCATCACCGACTCTCCGGACACACCTGCCCTGGCCCGCATTCATGTGGATGAACCCACCCTCACCATGCATTTTTGCGTAAACACAGGCCCTTTCGCCGGACGGGAGGGCCGCTATGTCACCAGCCGGAACCTGCGGGACCGCCTGTTCCGGGAAACCAAGGCCAACGTCGCCATCCGGGTGGAGGAGACAGATTCCCCGGACACTTACCGGGTGCTGGGGCGCGGAGAACTGCAACTGGGCATCCTGGTGGAAACCATGCGACGGGAAGGCTATGAACTCATGCTCTCCCGCCCCGATGTGGTGTTGCGCCGGGAGAACGGCCATACCATGGAACCCCAGGAGTTCCTGACCATTGACTGCCCCCAGGAGATGGTGGGCGTGGTCAGTGAACGTCTGGGCCCCCGCCGGGGACGCCTGCTGGAAATGACCCCCGCAGGGGACCGCATGCGCCTGGTGTTCGAGATTCCCACCCGGGGCATCATCGGGTTCATGGGGGAATTCCTCACCGAAACCCGTGGCACGGGCATCATGCACACCCGTTTCGCCGGATGGATCCCCTGGCAGGGTCCCATTCCCGGTCGTCGCACCGGGGCCCTGGTGGCCGACCGGTCCGGTCCGGCCACACCCTATGCCCTCTTTCACCTGCAGCCGCGGGGTACCCTTTTCATCCCCCCCCAGACCATTGTCTATGAAGGGATGATCGTCGGCGAGCACAACCGGGAAAACGACCTCAACGTGAACATCTGCCGGGAGAAGAAACTCACCAACATCCGGGCGGCTGGCCGCGATGAAAACGTCATCCTGTCTCCCCCCCGCCTGTTCAGCCTCGAGCAGGCCATGGAATTCATCCGGGACGACGAGATGATCGAGGTCACTCCGAAAAACATCCGTCTGCGAAAACGGGTGCTGGCTGGCAACATGCGTTCGGTAAGACCCGATTCCGGCGAATGAAACCCCCTGTTGTCCCTGAATAAGAAGTCAGCGGCTGTGGAACAACCGATCCACGCTGAAGGAATGAACCCACCACACCGGGGTTGGCAGTTTCTGTGGCTGGACGGGCCCACCGGGATGCCGGGGAATGAAGCGCAACTGCACCGTGGCGAAATCCACCAGGTTCCTGAGCATGCGCAAACGCACGGAAATGGCATCGATCTCGCCGTTGATGCGGGACAGTTCCCGCTCGATTTTCAGGCGTTCTTCCACCGTTTTGGCCAGTTCCAGAAGATCCATCAGGCGCTTTTGCATCACCTGCAGGTTCTCCAGACGAATGGTCAAATCCCGGAACTGCTCGGTCACATCCTCCGAGGAAATCACCCGCTCCGTCACTACGCCCATCTTTTCCATTTCCTGGACAAAATCAAAGAACTGGGCGGCCGGGATTCTCAGTTCCACGAACAGGTCCTGTCGGGAGGACAGAAACCCACCCAGTTTCTTTGCCAGTTCCAGTGCTTCTTCCAGGCTTTTTTCGGGTTCCATCACCTGGATGGCCAGCCGGGCAGCATAAATGATCATGCGGCGCAACTGCGGTGTCTGGGGCGTATCGGGCTTGGGAGGTGGATCCGCCGATGGTTCGGCCGATCCACCCGCATCATCGGGTGCCTCCATCTCTTCAACCATGTCCGCTTCGCCATCCATCCCCCTTGCGCCCCCACCTCGCCCGGGAGACGGAGGATAGGCCACGGATGCGGTGGTTGGGGAAGCCCTGCGGTACTCTCTGTTCATGGACTCGCTCTGCATGCGCTCCTGTGCCGCATACATCTTCCCCTCCCCCCCATACATGGAGGCAGGAGATTCCGCCCTGTAGCTCTTGGCACATCCGGCGACCATTATCAACGCGAAAACCCAGAGAAGGTGTTTCATGGGACCCTCCTTAGCGGATCTTGCTCTTGTGAACCGTGGCCACCAGGTTCATGAAGGCCTTTTTGTGCGTCTCGTAGGTGGCCTTTTCGGACCCCAGTTCCAGGACATACACATGGTCTTCATTGGTCAGAATGGCGATGGAATAGTGAAAGACCGAGTTGTTGAAGGGGGCGGTCAGTTCGAAGATCATGCCGTCCTTGTCCTTGAAAGGTTCCTCCTTGATGAGGGTGTACCCCTTGAACTCGGTGAGTTCACGCTTGAAAATTTCCGCCCAGAACCGGGTGGTGCCGTTCTTGGTGTTTTCCCGGTAGGTAACCCGGATCGCCGATGCATCCGATGCCACCAGGCGCAGCATCGTGTCGGTCTTGCGCAACTCGATGAAACCCTCGGGTGGATCGAAGTTCACATGCCCGCAAGCGGCAAATCCCAGAAGAAAAAGAGAAATGAAAAACTGTTTCATGGCCGTCCTCAGTTTCTGAAAAGTGTGTACACATCGAACTGTTTGACCCAGTCGATGGGGGTATGGACCTTGATGGGGTTGGGTGTGACCGGATTCTGACCGTGCCGGATATGGAACGACACCTGCACGGTGGACAGGTCCACCAGATTCTGCATGTAGCGCAACCGACCCTTGATTTGCTCGATATCCTGGCTGACCCGGTTCAGTTCCTGCTCCACCCGCAGGGTTTCTTCCACATTGCGTGCTTTTTCCAGGATGGCCTGCAGCCGGGTCCGGGTCACCATCAGGTTGTTCAGCCGGATGGTCAGATCGACAAACTGGGCCGTCACATCGTTGGACCCGATGTGCCTTCCGGTGACATGACCGAGTTTTTCCAACTCCTGAATGAACGGGAAGAAATGGGTTGCGGGAACGCGGACCACCACATCGTTGTTCGTGCGGGAACTCAGGTACCCACCCAGTTTCTCCACCTGGGCGATCACTTCCATCGCACTTTTTTCAGGCTCGAAAACCCCCACGCTGATACGTGCGTTGTAAACGATGAGGCGCCGGTTCAGGGGTGCCATGTCGGATTTTTCCACCTGGACAGGTGGTTCAACCGCAGGGGGAGGCACCTTTTTCACCGGGGTGCGCTGGGCCCACAGTTCTTCCGATTCGGCGGGAACCGGCACGACAAAATCCGCTTCGGCGGCCGGGGGTGCAACCCGCAGCGCATTCGCCGGAGCCGCCTGTGTCCGGTGCACGGCCGGACCCTGCGCGCAGCCGGAAAAAACGGCGAGCAAGAGAAGCATTCCACATGTTTTTCTCATCATACCCTCCTTGGGGACATCGCAACTAATCTACTCTAACCAATTTTTTTCGCAATCATTTTATGATAGCATGCGTGCCAACCTGTTCACGGACACAAAAAGTCCGTTGCGGTGATACGGACTTGATACATGGAACTTTCCCGAAAAACCCTGTTAGTCATCAACACGGACAGCCCTGAACACCGGGTGGGACTGGTGGAAAACGGCGATTTGACCGAACTTTACCTGGAACGCCGGCATGTCCTGAGCAACGTCGGAAACATCTACAAAGGACGTGTCGTCAGGGTTCTTCCCGGCATGCAGGCAGCCTTTGTGGACATCGGTATGGACCGTGCCGCTTTTTTGTATGTCACCGATGTGGTGGGTGGTCGGCTTCCTGCCACCTTGCGTCTGTTCCTTCTGGACGAGGAAGGCGATTCCGAAAGTCCCGGCGATGGCGAGGAGGAGGTCAACCTGGACCTGGAGGAAGAATCCCCTGCAGTGGCCTTGCCCCGCATCGAGGAACTGCTGTCCCCCGGCCAGGACATCCTGGTGCAGGTGGCCAAGGACCCCATCGGGTCCAAGGGCTCCCGGGTCACCGGCTACATCACGCTGCCGGGAAGGCATCTGGTCTACATGCCATATGTCCACCATGTGGGAATCAGCCGGAAAATCAAGGAGGAAGAAGAGCGAACCCGGCTGCGGGAACTCATGGACGAACTTCATCAGGGCGAAGGCGGTTTCATCGTGCGAACGGCGGCAGAAGGCCAGTCCCGGGAGAACCTGGCAGCGGACGTGGAATATCTCCAAAAAATGTGGAAAAATACCCTGGATCAATACTCCTTGAGTCCGTCTCCCGCCATCATCTACCGGGAACTGGATCTCGTCCTGCGCTGCGTTAGGGACCTGTTCACCGACGAGATGGATGCCTGCTGGGTGGATTCGGGTGATCACGCCCTGCGCATCCGCGAGTTCACCGAGACGTTCATGCCCCACACGGCAGACCGGATCCACGTATACACCGGGGTTTTGCCCGTGTTCGACCACTTCGACATCGAGTCACAGATCCGTCAGGCCCTGGCCCAGAAGGTTTGGCTCCGTTCGGGTGGTTACCTCGTCTTCCAACGCACCGAAGCACTCACCACCATCGACGTGAACACAGGAGGTTACGTTGGCCAGCGGACCCTGGAGGACACCATCACCCAGACCAATGTGGAAGCCGCCAGGGAAATCCCGAGGCAACTGCGGTTGAGGAACATCGGCGGCCTGATTGTGATCGATTTCATCGACATGGAGGCAGAGACCAACCAGCAAAAGGTCATGCAGGTTTTCACCGAAAGCCTTTCCCGGGACCGGGCCCGGCACATGGTACTGCCGATTTCCCAGTTCGGGCTGATGCAACTGACGCGTCAGCGAACCCGCGAGAGCCTTCTGACCCTGATGACCTCCTCATGTCCCTACTGCGAGGGAAAAGGATTCAACCGCTCCCTCTCCAGCCTTTGTTCCGAAGTAATCCGTGAAGTCATTCGCAAGAGCGTCCAGACCCCCAGCGTTCATCTGAAGATTTCCTGTCACCCCGATGTCGCCGATGTTCTGGCCCATGAGTTCGGCAACTGGCTGGAAAATCTTGAGGAGCGGTTCCTCAAGACCTATCATGTGCACGCCGTTGAACACATGCACCTTGAGGATTTCGATGTGCACCCGGTCATGGAGGGAGAACACACCGCCAAGATTCAACTTCCAGTGGGACCCGGACAAACCGACAACCGCAAGGGGTCCTGAAAAGGAGCCACATGACACAGACAATTCATTCCACCGGACTTGTCTTCGATACCTCTTTTTTGCATCATGTTGCACCGATTTCCCATCCGGAACGCCCGGACCGGCTGTCCGCCTGCATACAGCACCTGCAAAATTCAGGCATCCTTGAAAGACTCCGGACGGTGGAATGCAGACCAGCCACGCCCGCAGAACTGGACCGGGCCCATGAACCGGCCTACGTTCGGCGAATCATCGAACGACTGGAACTGAAACGGTCGGGTTACCTGGATCTGGGAGACACCTTTTATTCTCCCGGAACCCTGGATGCCACCCTGAAGGCATCCGGAGGCGGTGTGGATCTGTCCCTGGCAGTCATGGAGGGGAAACTGGACGGAGGAATGGCCCTGGTGCGTCCGCCCGGACACCATGCGGACCGCGACACTGCCATGGGCTTTTGCATATTCAACCATGTCGCCGTGGCAGCCCGTGCACTGCTCGCGAAGGGCGCACGCAAGGTTGCCATTCTGGATTTCGATGTGCACCATGGCAACGGCACCCAGGACATCTTTCTGGAGGATCCCCGGGTACTGTATGCTTCCCTGCACCAGAGCCCCCTGTTTCCTGGAACCGGAGACGCCTCCGAAATCGGGGTGGCAGACGGCCTCGGCACCACCGTGAACCTGCCCCTGGCCCCGTATTGCGACGACGTGGACTGGCTTTTCGGCCTCGAACGCCTGATCCTGCCACTCATCAGGGCCTTTTCTCCCGACATCCTGCTGGTAAGTGCCGGTTTCGACGCCCACCATTCCGATGGCATCTCCACCCAACAGGTGTCCGATGCCGGGTATGCGGCCATCGCCCAACGCATTGTACAGTGTGCCGACACCGTTTGTGGCGGCAAAATCGTCTGTTTTCTGGAAGGGGGATACCACCTGGAGGGTCTTTCCCAGGGTGTGGCATCATTGTTGCGCCAGATGGAATCCCGTTCGACGGATCCCGTCCTCAAACCCACTACCGAAGCCCGTCACACCACCCTGGCATCTGTCAACCGGGCCCTGAACCTGTTGCTGCCCCTCTGGCCGGATTTTGCCAATTCGGGTCCGAAGGGGCAACTGGGTCCGGATGAACCCCGACCCGATGACGACATTTTCCTCTGATTGAAAGCCTTTTTGTTGTTTTGATGGAGCCAGCGATCGGACTCGAACCGATGGCCTGCTGATTACGAATCAGCTGCTCTACCGACTGAGCTACGCTGGCCGGTAACCGTCTACCCCTGGGGGAGGTTGCGATTGTAGAATTTCGTCAGACGGGAAACCAGACGGGAAGCCTTGTTTCGATGAATGACACCCTTGCCTGCCACGTGCTGGATGTAAGCGGTCGCCTTCTTCAAAAGATCGGGGGCTTTTTCGTCGCCCGAGGCGATTCCCAGTCGGACCTTTTTCATGAAGGTCTTCATGGTGGACATGAAATAGCGGTTCCGGGCACAACGGGCCACACTCTGGCGATGACGTTTTTCAGCTGAACGATGATGAGCCATATCGATAACCTGTGTAAAATCCTTTCCAGTCTGACAGGAATATTACCGGGCTCATTTTCACCCGGTTCCGCGTCAGGGACGTATAACTAGCAGAGCGGTTTTCCGTTGTCAAGGGACGAACGAAAGAAGAACGCAAATACTTTCTTTCCGGGGAAACCGCCGTTTTCCTCCCACGGAACATAAAAAAGCTTGATAAAATCATCCGGAAACCGTACTGGAAAAACTGAGCTTATGTCGCAATGTCATGCATTCATTCTGAACAACCAAGGAGCAGTCAATTATGAAGGTGATCCCGCTTATCCTGTTTCTCGTTTTTGCAAGTTCTCCGGCAATGGCCCGGTTCCAGGTGGCAGAATCGGTCACGGAGGATCCATCCACGCAAGACAGCGGGGGGATGGCTGAGCCCGAGGCAGAAGAGGAACCCGTCGAGGAACCCATTGAGGAACCCGTGAAAGAATCCGGCGGGGACGCTCCCTCTTTGGCCCCTCAAATCATTGTGCAGACCCCCAGGCCCGATTCGACGTTTCGCGTTGACGGTCAGGCCTTTCTGTTCTACGGAGCGTTATATGACAGGGACAACAAGCACAGGGCCAATACCTACGGACTCACCCGTGGCCTGTTGAACTTCCGGTTTGACCCCATGGAAAACATCGGATTCCGGTTCACCGCCGATGTGGTGGGCTTCAACATGGATCCGACCATTGTGCCTGAAATGGAGGGCGGGACCGGTCTGGGCCTTCGCCACGCATGGGTGGAACTCAAGGAACTGATTCCCTTCGCGGAAAAACTGTCCGTATTCGCAGGTCTGGTGAACAACTCATGGAACACCTTTCATGAGGAAGCCCTGGGCTTGCGGTACGTCATGATGCCCGCCATCACCCGATACGGCATGGTTCCGGAAAGTGACCTGGGTGTATGGATCCGGGGCGAGGTGGTGCCGGATTTGCATCTTTCCATTGGCATGTCCAATGGTTCTGGCGCTATCGGCACCGACATGAACCGCACCAAGGCACTGGACGCAGGCGCATTCTATCGCATGCAGGACCCGCTGAACCTCGGTCTGAACGCATATGTACGCCACAGCATGGATCCCAGTACCGCCACGGGTGACGAACTCCGGTATGTCCATTCCCTTACCGGTGGATTTGCAGCCTTCATCCAGGAAAAAATGTACCGGGTAGGCGTGGAATACCTGTTCCATCTCATCAACGACTTCACCCCCGATGGTCTTGGAGAGTATGATCCCTACCGGCATATGTTCCACGTACTTTCCGCCTCCGGTGTCATTACTCCCATGGAACAGGTGAGCGCTTTTTTGCGGTTCGATGCCATCGTATACAACACGAAATGGATCGAAAGTTACACCCATACCGGACAAACCCTCATGTTCGGCGCGGCCTTCCACTACAACAAGCACTTCACCATCGCAGTGGATTTCCAACTGAATCGATGGACTTGGGACAAAGACGATCCCAACCAGAAAAACCGCAATTTCAAGGGTTCGTACCATGAATATATCGAACCACTTCGCACCCCCGACTTCATGCAGGAACAAAAAGGAATCTTCGTGCATACCGAGTGGAAATTCTGAGAAAAACCTGCTAGAACAGTCCATCACCGGGAGGCGCCCATGCGTTCATGGCTGTGGATCCTGTCTTTTTTGCTTGTCTCAGGCTGCTATGAAAAAACCACCTGCTGCATCCGGGACGGGGGTTGCCCCGATGATATCGCGGAAGACTCCGATGTCCAGGATGTCGAAGAGAGCGGGGAATCCGAAGAATAACCGGATTTCAGGCGAGGACTTCCAGCACCAGTTTCAAACCGGCGACGAGTTCTTCACGGGTGATCACGAGGGGGGGAGCCAGGCGGATGGTATGATGGTGGGTGTCCTTCGCAAGAAGACCCTTTTCCATCAGTTTCAGGCAGTACTGACGTGCACCTCCCGCTTCGGGCTTCAGTTCGATCCCGACCCACAACCCGCGCCCGCGAACCTCGAGGACCTTGGGATTGTCCCTGAGGGGTGCGAGGATGTCCATGGCCACCTTGCCCAGTTCTTCGGCACGCTCGCAGAGTTTTTCTTCCACAAGCACTTCGACGGCGGCCACGGCCACGGCACACGCCAGGGGATTCCCGCCAAAGGTGGAACCGTGCTGGCCCGGTTCAAAGGTGGTCATGACTTCCCGGGAACCCACCACGGCTGAAACGGGGTAGAACCCGCCGGAAATGGCCTTGCCCAGACACACCATGTCTGGTTTCACGTTTTCCCATTCACAGGCCAGCATGCGGCCGGTACGACCCAGACCCGACTGGATCTCGTCGGCAATCATGAGCATGCGGTTCCGATCGCAGATCTCGCGTACCTTTTTCAGGGTGCCTTCCGGAGGAATGATGATCCCCGCCTCACCCTGGATGGGTTCCATCAGAACGGCAACCGTGTTCGGCCCGATGGCCTTTTCCAGTGCATCCAGATCCCCGTAGGGAATGACCGTGAAACCGCTGGTGAAGGGACCAAAACCCGACCGGTAATCATCCTCGGTGGAGAAACTGACGATGGTGATGGTACGGCCGTGGAAGTTGTTGCTCATGGCAATGATGTTTGCCTGACCTTCCGGTACGTTCTTGTATTTGTATCCCCATTTCCGGGCGGCCTTCAGGGCGGTCTCCACGGCTTCGGCACCGGAGTTCATGGGCAGCATCATTTCGTAGCCGAGAACCGTGCACAGTTTTTCGGCCAGAATCGGCAACTGGTCATTGCGGAAGGCCCGCGAGGTGAGCGTGACCCTCTCAATCTGATCCAGCATTGCCTGCTTGATTTTCGGATGGCAGTACCCCTGGTTCAAGGCGGAATAGGCCGCCAGAAAGTCCATGTACTTCTTGCCTTCCACATCCTCCACCCAGATGCCTTCTCCCCGGGTGATCACCACGTCCAGCGGATTGTAGTTGGGAGCCAGATACTGTTTTTCCTTCGAAATGCATTCCTGCGTGTTCATGAAAAAAAGAACCTCCTTCGGGCGACAGGCCCGAGGGCATCTTATGCCGCAGCCGGCAGGAGTCAACACCCCAATTGCCGCTTTTTCGGGGGACCCGGTTTTCCCTGGGGGGTTGCCAAAAACCCGGTTTTGGTACAAGTTGGTTTCATGAATCGGATCTCTCTTTTGACCCCCATGCTGTATTTTTCCCTTATCATGACAGGATGCACTCCCGGAAAGTCCCCGGTGAATCCCCCTGCCAGAAATCCGGAACACCCGAATACGGAATCCGGTGACACTCAGCGCGAACCGGAAAATCCGAAACCACCAGATCCTGTCGACCTTCCTGGTCCTACAGGGGAAAAGGCCCCCGAGCCGCCCACCGGTCCCACCTTTGTTGCGCATCCGGAACTGAAACTCCGGAAAATCGGATCCCTGTCCAGGGAGGTCGGCTCCCTGGCAATTCATCCCAAATGCACTGCCGTGGCCGCAGGAGCTCCCCAATGGGAACTGGCCCGTTTCGGCGCTGACGGCAAGCAGCACTGGAACACACGGAAGGGGAATTTCACCGTGACTTGCCCGCCGAAAAACCGGTGCGACGAAATTCCCCGGGCCCGCTTCCTTGCCAATGACAACATCATCGCCGCCATGGACGGTGACAGCCTGCGCCAGTTCAACCGGGCCGGGCGGGTGCAATCCTTCAGGGGTGGCTTTCTGGAAGCCGTCCTGGATTTCGGCATCTCTCCGGATTCCCGTCTGGCAGGTGCCCTGTATTCCCACGGTCTGGGATTGTGGCGGACTGCCGGAGGGCTTCTCCAGAAAAAGGAGGTGGATGGTGCCTCCCGGTTTTTGCTGCGCAACCGCACCATGGTGACTGCTGACAGGAACAAACTGAACTTCATGAGCCACGACTTCAAGTCCTTCCGCACCCAGGAACTGGACGGGGCCGTAGTGGACCTTTCGGGAACAGGTCACATCTGGGTTCTAACGAACACCCGGGCCTACCGCTACGACGACCAACCCATCCCTCCCATTTCCTTTTCCCTGGCCCCTGACAGCCGACCGTTGCACCTCGTGACAGAAACACTTCCCCCCATGGTCCTGGCTATCCGCGAGGGAAATCTCGTTTTGCAGAAGCGGGCCGAGGAAACCGTTTTCGAATGGAAACTGAGCGGAGTTCCCCTTGCTGAAACGCCGGTCACTGCCGCCGCACCCGGATGTGTTGCCATTGCATCGGGACCGGACGTTTATTTTCTGGTTTTGCCCAATCCAATGCCATGACCCCACGGTATGTCACCTTGCACCGAACCGGAGAACTTTCCCGGCGAGCCGGAAAACTCCTTGAAATGGCCGACCCCTGCCGTCTTTGTCCGGTGGCCTGTGGAGCCCGGAGGCTGCACGGTGAAACAGGGCCCTGTCACGGTTCCAACCACTGTGAAATCGATGCGCATTTGCTGCACACCGGAGAAGAGCCCCCCATCTCGGGGTTCCGGGGATCCGGCACCCTGTTTTTTTCCGGTTGCAGCCTGGCCTGTCCCTTCTGCCAGAACCACCAGATCAGCCACGGACCCGGGCGACAGGCAGAATCCCCGGATGCGGCCGGGTGCATGCTGGAATTGCAATCCGCCGGAGCCCAAAACATCAACTGGGTGACGGCAACCCACCAGTTGCCCTGGGCGGTGGCGGCACTGGAAGTTGCCGCGGGGCGGGGCCTGGAAATTCCACTGGTGTACAACACCTCCGGATTCGAGAACCTGGAGGTGCTCGACCTTTTGGATGGCATCATCGACATCGCATTGCCGGATCTCAAGTGGATGAATGTTGCAAGCGAACGCGCCTGCGGCCTTTCGGGTCGTTATGCTCCGGTCATCCAGGACGTCATCCGGCGGCTGTTTGACATGACCGGCCCTTTTGTCACGGATGACGATGGTATTGCCGTATCCGGGCTTCTGGTACGTCATCTGGTACTGCCCGGAAACCTGTCCGACACCGACCACGCCCTGGAATTCCTGGCTCCGTTCCTGGAACAGGGTGCAGGCATCAGCCTCATGGCGCAATACCACCCACCGGAGGGAAAAACCCTTCCACCCCCGCTGCACAGGACGCTGCTACCTGAGGAATACTACGGATTCGCATACGAACTGCGCATGCTGGAACCGGCGGTCGCCTTCATCCAGGATCCGGACGCCCATGCCGTATACAATCCGGATTTCGACAACCCCGATCCTTTTTGCCACACCTGATCACGGACGACGGAGAAGGTAACGCAGGCGGGGACCGGATGCCGGGTCGGATTCCACCGTCCAGGAATCGGCCACTGTCCAGGAAAGTTTCCTTCTGTCGGAGGGAACGTCTTTGGGGACCGCATTTCCCATTTGTTCCCGGGAGGCAAAGAACCAGAGGGTGGGAGCCAGATCACCGGTCATCCGTACAAACTCTTGGGGGGCGGCCAGAGCCTTGCATACGGCGTGATCCCAATGCTGCCGGATGTCCAGTTTCTGCCGGCACCCCACAAGAACTCCACGTTCAACCCGGGCATCCAGCAGCGTCACCCGCAAGCCCAGTTCCGCAACCACGGCATTCAGGAATACCTGTTTCTTGCGGTTGGGTTCCACCAGGGTGACAGACAGATCCGGGCGGGCCACTGCCGTCACCAGACCGGGAAAACCGGCACCGGTACCGATGTCCATCACGCTTTGTCCCTGTTTTGGCCAAAACGCGAAATGCAGGGAGTCCTGGAAATGGATCCAGGGTGCCTTCTCCTGGCGGGAGATCAGGTTCACGCGGGTATTCCAGTCCAGAAGCAGATTCAGATATCTTTTCAGGCGGATTTCAGTGTCTTCGGGAAAAGAGGCTACAAGCCCGGGGGGAACCAGGTTCACCGGGCATTATTCCTCTGTGGGCTTTTTCAGGGCATCCTGCAGTTTGGTCCCGAACACATCGCCGAGGGTGGTGGATGGTCCGAGGTTGGAGGTGCCGCACTGGGCCACAATCTGCTCGTGACGACGGGCCTGCTTGATGGACAGCGAGATGCGGCGTTCCTCGACATCAATGCCGATGATGGCGACCTTGACCACCTCGTCGGGTTTGATCACTTCGCGGGGATCTTCCACATGGTCCTCGCTGATTTCGCTGATGTGCACCAGACCGTCGATACCTTCTTCAAGTTCCACGAACGCGCCGAAGTCAAGCACCTTGAGGACTTTGCCTTCCTTGATGGTGCCAACGCCATATTCACGGGGAATCCGGCTCCAGGGATCGGGAACCAGTTGCTTGATACCCAGGCTGATTTTGGGCTTTTCGGCTTCGATGTCGATGTTCAGCACGACCACTTCCACTTCGTCACCCTTGTTGTAGAGTTCGGAGGGGTGCCGCACCCGCTGGGTCCAGGACAGATCACTGATGTGCACCAGTCCGTCGATGCCTTCTTCGATTTCAATGAAGATGCCGAAATCGGCAATGTTGCGGACCTTGCCGTTGACGCGGGAGCCCACGGGATACTTCTCGCGCAGTACGTCATAGGGATTGGGCTCAAGTTGCTTCATGCCGAGGCTGATGCGGTTGCTTTCGCGGTCGATGTCCAGAACCACGGCTTCAACGATGTCGCCCATCTTGAGAACCTGGCTGGGATGCTTCACATGCTTGGTCCAACTCATTTCGGAAACATGGATCAGGCCTTCGATGCCTTCCTCGAGTTCCACAAATGCGCCGTAATCCTTCAGGGATACGACCTTGCCATTGACAACGGTGCCGGGCTTGTAGCGCTGGTGCGCGGTTTCCCACGGATCATCGGTGATCTGCTTGAGACCGAGGCTGACCTTTTCAGTGTCGGCGTCATACTTGAGAACCTTCACCTGGATGGACTGGTTCACCTTCAGAAGTTCGCGGGGATTCGTGATACGGCCCCAGGACATATCGGTGATGTGCAAAAGTCCGTCCACGCCACCGAGGTCGATGAAGGCGCCGTATTCGGTCACATTCTTGACCACGCCTTCCACAAGTTCCCCTTCCTTCAGCCGGGCGAGGGTCGTGGCCTTCTGTTCGTCCCGCTCGCGTTCCAAAAGCGCCCGGCGGGAAAGCACGATGTTGCCGCGCTTCTTGTTGAACTTGATGATCTTGAAGCGGTAGGTCTGTCCCACAAACTGGTCAAGGTTCTGTACCGGACGCAGATCCACCTGGCTGCCAGGCAAAAAGGCGCGAACGCCCCCGCGGATGACCACGGAGAGTCCACCCTTGACCTTGGCCCGGACCGTCCCCTCTATGACGCTTTCCTGCTCGAGTGCGTCGGAGATCTCGTCCCAGACCTTCAGTTTGTCGGCTTTTTCCTTGGACAGGATGATGACGTCATCCTTGTTTTCCAGTTCCTCGATGTACACTTCCACCGTATCACCGACCCGGGCAGTGTTCTTGCCTGTGGCATCGATGAATTCGCTGGCGGGGATTTCCCCTTCTGACTTGAAGCCGATGTCGACGATAACCTTTTCAGGCCGCACCTCGATGATGCGTCCTTCCACGATTTGTCCTTCGGAGTGCGTGCGCTCAACCTGGTCGAGCATGGCCGCAAAGGCCGGAGAAGCGTTGGGGTTCTGGAAATGCTGACTTTTACTCATGTTGTTTTCAGATTCAATCCTTTCAGATATTCTCGATCCCTGCTGGGAAAGAGTAGACGGTGCATACAATCGTCACCGGAAAAAGTCAACTGGGTTAACAAAGTTTTTTTCGGGGGGCACGGAAGGCAACTTCCCGGGCTGGGAAAGTTCAATCACCCAGAATATAGGCAAAAATGAGGGGAGCCACGATGGTGGCGTCGGAATGGATGTTGAACTTGGGCGTCTTCACATCCAGTTTGAACCAGGTGATCTTCTCGTTGGGCACAGCACCGGAGTACCCGCCGTAACTGACTTCGGCATCCGTGATTTGGGCGAAGTATCCCCACAGCCGTGTATCCTTGAGTTCCAGGTCCTGGATAATCAGGGGTACCGCACAAATGGCGAAATCCCCTGCGATGCCTCCGCCGATCTGGAAAAAGCCGATCTCGCCGGTTTTCTGGTTTTCGAGATACCAGTTGACCAGGTTCTCCATCTGTTCGGTTCCGCTTTTGACCATCTGGTGATGGGGGAGATCCTTCAGGATGACATGGGCGGCGAAAATGTTGCCCATGGTGGAATCCTCAAAACCCGGGGAAAACACGGGGATGTCCATCTCGTGGGCCGCCAGCAGCCAGGAGTTTTCCGGTGGCACCTGGTAGTGCTCCACCAGTTTGCCGGAATCGAACAGCTGCCGCAGATACTCGTACGGCGTGTGGCGCCGCCCTTCGTTCCCCGCGGCCTGCCACAACTCCAGGAGATTGTCCTCCATGTGACGAATCACGTCCTCGGGGATGGCGGTGTCGGTGACACGATTGAATCCGCGATCCCGGATTTCCAGTTCCTGCTCGGGGGTCAGGCAGTGATAGTTGGGCAGTTTCTCGTACTGTTTGCGGGCCACCAGATTGAAGACATCCTCTTCCAGATTCGCCGCCGTACAGGAAATGGCGTGAACGTACCCCTGCCGGATCATCCGCGCCAGGATCACCCCCAGTTCCGCCGTACTCATGGCCCCCGCCAGGGTCACCATCATTTTATTCCCCGCCTCCACAAAAGTCTTGTAACTTTTTGCCGCCGAAAGGGTTTCCCTGGCGTTGTAGTGGCGAAAATGTTTTTCCAGAAAATCCGATACGTGTCCCATGGTCACCTCCAGGGCCGTCGAGTATCACAGGCCGCAAAAAAATGCAACCCACACACCGTCCCACCCCACTCAAAAAACCGGAGGACCCCGCCACAGATATACTGTTTATGCCCATATTTTAATACCATGCATATTGACTACATATCCAGCCTGCCTATGAAACGTTTTTACTACCCTTTACATAGTGCATTTGGCCCTGTTGACGGGGTGTTTTTGCGGGCGCTGTGCGTTTTGGGAGTGGGCTGTGCGCAACGGTGACGTAGTTTTTCGTGGTATGTGCGGAAAAACTGCGGGGGCGCCGGGACAGCGCCTGGGTATAAACCGAGGTGTGGCGGAACTTACGCCAGGGGGTGCGATTCAAGCACCTTCAGCGGGTTCTCCGATTGCACAGGGAAACCCCAGATGGCGTGCATCATGTACGTCCCCTTCGGAAACTCCACGTTCCGGATTCCGTCCAGCACCATCTCACGACACTTGTCGTACAACGCCTGAAATGCTTCATACACTTTCAGCCACGCCTGACTTCCGGAACCCGCCACCTTCGGCCGCAGGTTCTTCTTCTTTCCCTTGTTCTCCTTCTTCGTCCCCTGGATTGGAAACGTCGTATGGGGCAACTCCTGAACCCGTTTGGCCCCCATGAATCCCTTGTTCTGCTTCGCTCGATCCGCCGCGATTTCCGCCTCCCGGGCCCTCACCAGATCGTCCAGTTTACGAAGGTATTTCTCCGAATCCATCTCGGCGGCACCGGGAAACGGTGTCAACTCGATGTTCAGATAGCGCCATGGTTCCTCGCTTTGCTCCCCGGAAAACACCAGGGGCGGCCGCTTCGTTTTGACAATCCCCTTGCGAAGGATTTTTACCGTCGTGATGGCCCCCGGCCACCATCTGTTCGATTCCACCAGACCCGCATTCACTGGATTCACCAGCGTATACACCATCTTTTCCCAACAGGCATTTTCATCAGTCAATGCACACCAGTTGGGCCGCTGGGCGCTGTTCCAGATGGGGCCGTCCTGGTCCAGTT
>CAZTZR010000072.1:0-20113 GCA_964618145.1 uncultured Kofleriaceae bacterium | reverse complement strand
AGGTAGGTGAAAGCATCACCCTCGAATCCTCCGCCGAGGAACTGGCCGCCATGCGTGAACTGTTCGAAACGGGCAACACCACTGGTAACACCCGTCGTCCGGTCACGGAAGAATTGCCGAAACAGGAAAAAAAGGCAAAAGAAGAAGAAGTTCCCAAAAGCGAAGAAGTGGCCGCGATTCCTGTGGCCGGGAACCAAAATGAAGAAGAACCCGTTGTTTTGTTGAAAAAACCCCGCAAGACCACTTCGTGATTTTGCCAAAAGGAGTCGCGTATCATGAGCAAGTCTCCGACCAAGGGAAAAGGGCAGGGAAAGAAAAATCCGGGAGAAGACAGGAACGAAGCGTCCGCCAACCAGGCGGAACTCCGCGAGAATCTCTGGAAACTCATGGAAGACCACTATCTAAAGACTTATCCAGAATCCATCACCCGTTCCATCGCCGATCACCTGGAGTATTCCCAGGCGAAAAACAGGTACATCGCCACCGACTTCGATCTCTACCAGAGTTGCGCCCTGGCCATTCGCGACCGGCTCATCGAACAGTGGAACGATACCATGAACACCTACTACGAGGACAACGTCAAGCGGGTGTATTACCTTTCGCTGGAATACCTCATGGGCCGGACCCTGGGAAACAGCCTGACCAACCTCGGCATCACCGGGGAAACCGCCTCGGCCCTGGCCGGCATTGGCTACGACCTGGAAGACCTGCGGGAACTGGAGCCCGACGCCGGGCTGGGCAATGGCGGGCTGGGGCGTCTGGCCGCATGCTTCCTGGATTCCATGGCCACCCTGGGTCTTCCCGCCGATGGGTATGGGATCCGCTACGAATACGGCATTTTCGACCAGAAGTTCGAAAATGGTTATCAGGTGGAAAAACCCGATCACTGGTTGCGGTTCGGCAATCCCTGGGAAATTGTCCGTCCCGAGTTCAGCGTGACTGTCGGGTTCGGAGGTCATGTGGTGCAGTCCGTGGACGAAGCCGGTCATTTGCGCTGTCGCTGGATTCCCGCCGACCTGGTGACCGCGCTGGCGTACGACACTCCGGTGCCCGGTTACGGCAATGACACGGTGAACACCCTGCGGCTCTGGTCGGCGCGAACCATGGACGAGTTCTGCCTGCACCATTTCAACGCCGGGGACTACATGCGGGCGGTGGAGGACAAAATCCACGACGAGAACATCTCGAAGGTCCTGTACCCGGCGGACGAACGGGATGCCGGCAAGGAGTTGCGCCTCAAGCAGGAATACTTCTTTGTTGCCGCCACCTTGCAGGACATCCTGCGCCGTTTCCTCGTGAAAAACAAGGATCTCCGCCATCTGCCCGACAAGGTGGCCATCCAGTTGAATGACACCCATCCGGCGCTGGCCATTCCGGAATTCATGCGTGTCATGATGGACGATTACGGGTTTGGCTGGGAAGAAGCCTTTGATTTGTGCACCCGTGTGTTCGCCTACACGAACCATACGATTCTTCCCGAAGCCCTGGAAAAATGGCCGCTGTACATGATTGCAAAACTGTTTCCCCGGCATATGGAGATCATATACGAGATCAACCACCGGTTCCTGGAAGGGGTCACCGCCCGCTTTCCGGACGACGACGGTCTTTACGAGCGGGTCTCCATCATCGGGGAAGGCCCCGTCAAGACCGTGCGCATGGCCCACCTGGCCATCATCGGAAGCCACTCCCTGAACGGGGTTGCCGCCCTTCACAGCGAGATCATCAAAAAACTGACGTTCCGGGACTTTTACCGCCTGATGCCGGAGAAGTTCAACAACAAGACCAACGGCGTGACGCCCCGCCGCTGGCTCAAACTGTGCAATCCCGGCCTGTCCGCGCTGATTGGTTCCGTCATCGGCGACGGCTTCGTGACCGACCTGTCCGAACTGGAAAAACTGCTCCCTTATGCTGACGATGCGGATTTCCGCCGCCGTTTCATGGAAGTCAAAGCGCAGAACAAGAAGGAACTGGCGGCCATTATCGAACGCACCACCGGCATTGTGGTGAATCCGGACTCCATCTTCGACTGCCACATCAAGCGGCTGCACGAGTACAAACGCCAGTTGATGAACATCCTGCATGTTGTCGCATTATACCGGCGGATCAAGTCCGGGCAGGGCAGGGACATGGTGCCCTGCACGTTCATCTTCGGCGCAAAGGCGGCTCCGGCCTACCGCACGGCCAAACTGATCATCAAGCTCATCCACTCCGTGGCGAACGTGGTCAACCACGATGCCGATGTGGGCGACCGGCTCAAGGTGGTGTTCCTGGAAAATTATTCCGTGTCCCTTGCGCAGCGGATCATCCCTGCCGCGGACGTGTCCGAGCAGATTTCCACGGCCGGGATGGAGGCGTCCGGAACCGGCAACATGAAACTGTCCATGAACGGGGCCTTGACCATCGGAACCATGGATGGCGCCAACGTGGAAATCGCCGAGGAAGTGGGCGAGGAGAACATGTTCATCTTCGGGCTGCGATCCGAAGAGGTGCAGGCGTTGCGGGAGTCCGGATACAATCCCCGGGAGCAATACGAACAGAACGCGGAACTGCGCGGAGTCCTCGACATGATTGCTTCGGGTGCCTTCTCACCGGATCATCCCGATCTTTTCGCTCCCATCGTGTTCTCCCTGCTGGAAGGCGGGGACTACTATCTGGTTTTACGGGATTTTGCAGCCTATTCCGATGCCCACGAAAAACTCCGTGAAACCTACCGCAACAAGGACGCCTGGGCACGCATGGCCATCCTGAACGTTGCGAAAATGGGCAAGTTCTCTTCGGATCGCACCATCAGCCAATATGCACGGGAAATCTGGGGAATCACCCCCGTGATCCCCCGTTCGTCCAGGTGAATCAACAGTGGTTGCCCCAGGCATCCATCAGAAAGGAGTAGTCAAATGCGGCGAAATTCAATTTTGGTCTTGGCGGTTGTTACCGGGTTGCTGTTTTTTTCCGGGTGTGGATCTTCCGGTACCTCGGGGAAGTCCGGTTGCGAGGAGGGATTGACCGAATGCACCGGGTTCTGTGTGAATGTGGAAGAGGATCGGAATCATTGCGGGGAATGTGATATCGCCTGTGAAGTCAACCAGATTTGCCAGGATGGAGAGTGTCAACTGGTTTGCCCGTCCAGTCTCCAGAATTGTGGAGGTACCTGTGTGGACACGCAGACCAATCCGCGCTTTTGCGGGAACTGCACAACAAACTGCCCGCCGGGGGAATTCTGCGTGGATGGGGAATGCCGCGAAACCTGTGGCGGCTCGACTCCCACCCAGTGCGGGGACGCCTGTGTGGATACCCTGAACAATCCGCTGTTCTGTGGTGACTGTGATACCGCATGTGCGTCCGGCGAGTCCTGCGTGGACGGGGAATGCGAACTGACCTGTGGCGGTGTCACTCCCTTCCGCTGCGGGAACAGTTGCGTGAATACCCAGACGGACCGTTTGAACTGTGGGGTTTGCGGGCATGTCTGCGATGCGGGATTGGTATGCGTGGACGGTGACTGCGTCCTGCAATGTGGCGGATTGACACCAACCTTTTGCGTGGAAACCTGTGTGGATACGGAAAATGACCGGTTCCATTGCGGGGAATGCCAGTTCGCCTGTGTTGACGGGGAAGTCTGCGAAGAGGGCGAATGCCGGCTGACCTGTGGTGGCGACACGCCGACCCGGTGCGGGGACAGTTGTGTGGATACGCAGACCAATCCATGGTTCTGCGGGGATTGCGACACCATCTGTGGTCCCGGCGAGTTCTGTGTTGGCGGCTCATGCTCCCTGACCTGCGGGGGTTCCACGCCGACCCAATGCGGGGATTCCTGTGTGGACACACTCACCAACAATCAATTTTGCGGTAACTGCACCACCTCGTGTTTGCCGTGGGAGGACTGTGTGAATGGAAGTTGCATCACGAGTTGTTCCCCCGGCCTCACCAATTGTTCCGGCTTCTGCCGGGATTTGCAAAACGACCCCCAGAATTGCGGCATGTGCGGAACCATCTGCCAGGCGCCCGCCAATGCGATTCCGGTTTGCACGGGCTCGAATTGTGACTGGATTTGCCAGCCGGGATGGATGGATTGCGACGGAGACGAATCCAACGGGTGTGAAGTCCAGGCAACAACTTGTCTCGCTTCCGAGTTTGGTCCCATCCACTCCTTCATGGGGATGGAGAGCGAGCATTTCATCACCCAGGGAATGTGCAGCGTCGGAACGATTGACGACAACGCCTTGTATTTCTGCAGGAGTTTCTACGGTAGCAATTGCACTCCCAAGCCGGGTTATGTTCCCCACAACACACCCTATTCGACGTACCCCAAAATGCACAAGGTCGCAGGGTGTACTTCCAATGGCCTCCAGATTCCCGGGACCGACTGCAGCGGACAACTCTGCCGCATCGGTAACTGGAGCGAAAACACTTCCGGGGTCGGAAACATCATCTGTGTTTGTCCCGTCAACTGACATCACTGCAAGATTCCATTGATCCCATCCCCCATGATGCCGTAAATGGTTCCGGCGACGTTGCCGCCTCCAACGGGACACCCTTTTGTCATTGCACTTCAGTGTTCGGGGGTGACCTGACCCACTTCCGTGATTGAATTTGCAGGAAGTTGTGAATGCCTAGAATTTCGCCGAGGTGACGATGGCCGCGCCGAACTTGTTGGGGCTTTCAAATTCGCGACGCGCGGTGCCGTTGGGCAGGGTCTTGAGGGTGGTGAAGTTGGGATCCCGCTGATACAGAACCATGAACGTCATGCTCATCATGTCCGAGAGGTCCCATTTCAGGCTCAGTTTGGTGCCGAAAATCGGAAGGGCGTCTTCGCCATCGGGAAGAACGGAGATTTCTCCCTCGTTGCGCACCACCACGGTACGGATGCCCAGATCGATGTCGGAGGCCCCCGTGGAGGCGGTCAGGTGTACCTTGGCCGAAGAGGGCATCTGCAGTCCGGCGGTGGCGCCGATGGTCAGGCGCAATTTCGGGAAGTAGTAGTCCGCGCCCAGGGCGGCGAAAAGTTCCGGGGAGGTTTCCAGTTCCTGACTCATGGCCTGATAGGGCACATAGGAGGGCACGTTGAGCAGGATGAAGGACAGCGACCGGGAGAACAGGGTGAAGGTTACCCGGGTCATGTCCTTTTGCATCTTGAAGTTCAGTGCGCCCGCATAGGCCGGCTGGAAGACGGTGGTGCCGTACTTGTCCGGATCCGAAAGGGACTGCATGAGGTAGTTCCCTTCCAGAGAGACCAGGTAATTGAATCCGGGGCGGTAGGAGGGGCGGGCCAGCAGGCTTTCCACGAATTCCGGATCCGAACGGAACAGGCGCAGGTCCGCGCTCATGCCCAGGCGCATTCCGTCCATGTAGGCAATGCGGCCGGAGGCGCCCAGCAACTGGACCATCTCGCCTTCCACGCCCAGGTTCGGATTCTGGCCCATCTGGAAGTAACCGCCGTTGGCTTCGATGGACAATTTTTCCGACGGGGTGTAGCCAAAACCACCGAGGGCGCCGTACACGGTCTCGCTCTCCCGGCCTTCACCGGATCCGGGGGGCGGGTTGGTAAGGATCTTCGCGGTCTTGAAGCCCATGAATGCATACATTTCCGGGGTACGGTAATTGAACTTGATGCCGGGGGTCAACTGCCGGGCGGCGCCCGGGAAGGCATCGGCACCGCCCCAGGTGAGGTCATACAGGTACCCCAGCCGGAAACGGTCCGTGGAAACCGGAAACATGGTCACGGCGAACTCGCCACGGCCGGGTTCCTGGTACCGGATCAACATGTAGGTGCCGGCATCCTGGAGTTTTCCGTCCCGGGAGGACGAAAAGTCGTACCGGGTGACGATGGCGCCTTCCGTGACGAGCCCGGGGATGTATCCTTCCAGTTTCTTGTAGAGAACCAGATGCAACTGGTTTTCCCGGCCGGTGCGTGCGGAGTCCAGGTTGTCGAAGAACAGTTCATAACCGGGACGGTTTCCGAACCCGGGCAGGGGGCTGTCCACGATGGTTTCGCCGGCCTTGTGGAAGAAGTCGTCATCACCGAGGATGAAGGAGATGCGTGTGTCCACGAAGTACCGCTCGGGCATGAGGGTATGGGGCAACGCCATCATGGAACGCTGTTCCCGGCGAAGGCGCTTTTCCCATTGCCGATCCCGGCGTTCCTGCCTTTTTTCCCGGCGGGCATCGGCATCGGCATCCGTGGTGGTGGTGGATTCCTCCTTTTCCGGCTTCGGCTCTTCGGCCGCAGGTGTTTCTGCCGGCTCCTCCCGGACCGCGGGTTCGGTGGTTTCCTCCTGGGCAAAGGCCGCAGAGGGGAAGATCAGTGTGAAAAGTACGAGAAAACGAGTGATTGTACGCAAGGGAACCTCCATTCTCCAACAATGGAAACAGTCAGTCAGTCACAATTATCCGCAGTCAGGCAGACATCGCGTGCATCCCTGGGCAGGATGATCCAGGCCGGTGCGCCGAAATTCAGGTGTTTGAGCAGTCCGCGCACCTTGTGTATGGGGCGGCCCAGGTTTTCGGCCGCTTCGGGATCGAAGGGCACCAGCCCCTTGGTCACCACGCCGACCTCCCGGCCGCCGGTATCCACGGTCCAGGTGAAATAAATGTCGTAGTCTTCCTTGACCACACAGCCCACCTCGTCACCGCAATTGAACTTGCAGGTACGTTCCTGGGGAATGTTGTAGTCGATGACGCCGTCACCGTTGGCGTCACACACCCGGAACTCGTGGGAGGAAACCACGTCCGTCACTTCCACCAGTGCGGATTCGATGCGTTCCATGCCCACCAGGCTGCCCAGCATGTCGGGGGTGATGGTGATGGGGTCGGGTACCTGGGAGACACACTTGGGTTGTCCCACTGTGCAGAAACCGTCCCCGGGCTTGCACCGGTCGACTTCCCAGAGGGGGTTTTTCAATTCGGTGAACCCCTGGAATTCGGCAACGGCCCCCTGGAGCCAGACCAGACAGTCCCCCCGGCTCAGATCCTCCGGGGTGTTGAAGTTGTAAACGTACATGTGTGCGTAGTCCGGGTATCCGGGGCTGCACACATCGGTGACATTGAAACCGTTCAGGCTGATGGCGGTGACCACCAGCCGCCTTTCGTCGGGGGCGCAATCCGGGTTGCCGGTGAAGGGATCCCCGTCCACGGTGACCCGGAAGCCTTCCAGGGGACTGGCATCCCGGTCGCGACTGTTGTTGGTGATCAGGCTCTCGTCCCAGGGATGCTGGATGTCCCTGAGCCGGGGATTGAAGAAGTGCAGGGCATCCGATGCGCCGATGGCGCCGCTTCCGGGATTCGGATTGTCATCATCGGGCGCGAAGCAGCCCCGGGATGGATAAATGTTGGCACAGGCGGCAGTGGCCGCGTTGGGGGAGGGTTCGTACCCCATGTCCTCGGCCAGGATGCGGGCTTCCCCGAAGGCGCAGCGGAAGGTGACATCCCCTTCCCAGACACCTTGGTTCATGGTGACAATCAACACCCGCCGGTTGTCGGGCAGCAACTTGACGCCCGGCCCCCCCGGAATGAACATTCCACCAGGAGTCGTGCTGATGATGATGGAATGGTTGAATCCGGTGGCCACCTGGCGGAACTCGTTGAGCGCCTCGACCCGCAAGCGGACGGTGAAGGCATCTTCGGCCAGGGAGAACGCGCAGCGGTTCGCGAAAGACGTGCCGCAGGCGGGCTCCGTGGCGAAGGTGACCGAAAAGGAAATGACGTCCCGGTGCAGGTAGACCTTTTCCGTGCACGCGAAGACGGACAGGAGCAACAGGGGAAGGATGATTCTTTTCATGACATTCCTACTCGTAGGAGGGGTAGACCCTCTGGATGCGGCCTTCTTCCTTGGCTTCAACACAGGGCAACTTGATGCACATGTCCAGGGCCGAAAGGATGAGGGAACGTTCACAGTAGATGCGCGAACTGGAGTTGCGCTCCAGATAGGTACAGTCTTTCAGGAGGGCATCGGCGATCTGCTGGGAGCAGGAGGCGTACCGGGAATTGGAAAACCGCAGGCTTTCCGTGAAATTGTTGAAGGCCGTTTTGAAATCGTTGATGGACAGGGACTGGGACTGGGATTTCAACTGGGAAATCTGTCCGAGTTCTTCGGCGGTCAACTGGCTGCCGCATCCGGGGTACTTGATGTACAGGTAGTCGATGACCGCGTCCCTCAGGGGAATCCCGGTGTTGAACTGGGTGGTGTTGAACTGGAGCACCCGGAATCCGGAACCACCGGCCGCGATGTAGTCGTTGGCAGCCAGGGTGTAGGAACTCATGAGCGTGATGGGCCGACCGCAGCCCAGGGGAGTGCAGAGTTCCCCGGCGGGACAGCAGCCACCCTCGCCGAAGGAGGTGCCTTCGGGGCAGGAAAGGACCGGTTCGTAGGCGTCCTTGCAGGAGTCCGGAGCCCCGGCGGGGCCGCCGGATACACAGCGAATGCCATCGAAGGAACACATCGGCTTTTTGGTGTCGGGGTTCACGCCGTATTTTTCCGGTTCTTCGAGACGTGTTCCACCGATGGTGATGCGGTGGGCAGTCTCGTAGGACGCAGGATCCTTGTATGGCGGACGTACGGACTCGTTACAGTTCATGGTGAAAGTAACCCCCGCTACCTGGGCCTGGGGCTGACAGCCGCGCCGGGAAGAGCGCAGGGACACATAGTCCAGAAGGGCCTTGACCTCCGCGCCCGACAGGGTGAGCGTGGTGATGGTGTTCTCGAAGGGGAACACGTTGTACATGGTTTCAATGGTCACCGGTCCGGCTTCGATGTCGGAACGGATCCCCAGGGTGTTGGTGAGGGAAAAATCCGTTTCGATGCGGCGACGCACCTGGATGGCGGTGGACACGAGGTTGCCCAGTCCGCTGTCGCCGTAGCCGGTGGCAAACCGGCGGACCTTGGCCGGCGCGAAGGCGATGAACCGCGTAAGGGGAAGGTGCCGGTACAGTTGCGGCTTGTACCTGTCCAGGATTTTCTGGGTTTCTCCGTCGAACTGATCCACGGGAATCCGGTTGTCCATGGGGTGGACGATCTGGCGGTAGGCCTTGAGTTCCCAGCCATTGAGTTTCCACATGGCCAATTCAAGGGGGGTCGCGTTTTCCGGGGCTTCGGGTTTGCCGAAGACCGTGTCCATCTGGCCGACAAACTTCAGGAATGCGCCCGAATGCATGAGGGGTACCGGGCGACTGTTCTTGTACTGGATGGAAAGCAGTTTGCCGTTGGTGTCCCGTGTGGTGACCAGGCATCCACGTTTTTCCATGAGGTCGATCAGTTCCGGACAGGAGGGATCCGGTCGACAGTCATGAATGAGTTCGGGCGGTGAAAGCACGATGTGCAAATGTCCGCCGAAGACAACGTCGATCCCCTCGGTGTTGGCAATAATCTGTTCATCGCCGGGCAGTCGCTGGTGGGAAACGCACATGGCTTCCGGAATGTTGCACTCGCCTTCGGCACAATTGTCCGGGTCGTCGATATATATCTGGTCTTCGCCTCCGCGTTCCATCTGTTTTTCCGAACGCAGGCCGAGGTGGCTGACCACCACCACCACATCCACCAGGGGTCGCAGGTAATCCACATAGAACTGGATCATTTCGATGGTTTCCACCGGAGTGACCCCGAGGGAGTTTCCGCCTTCATACATGGAAACGATGGAACCCAGACTCCCGGCGCCGATGATGCCCACACGCAGTCCTTCGGCATTGGCGATGGTATAGGGATGGGTGACCTTGGCCAGGGGACTGGCTCCCGGATAGTTCGGGTTCTCAAGGGCATAGTTCATGTTGAGTTGCGGAAAGCGCGCATGCTCCTTGGCCATCTGGACATACGTGTTGACACCCATGTCGAATTCGTGGTTGCCCACGGCAAATGCATCCACACCCAGCATGGAAAAGATGATGAATTCCACTTCGCCATGGTACTCGTTGTAAATGGGAGCGCCCTGGAAAACGTCACCGGAGTCCACGTGCAGGACCCGTCCGCCACCGGCCCTGATCCGCTTGATCAGGGTAGCGGCCCGGGCGGCCCCGCCAATGGTCGGGGAGTTGGGATCCAGACCGAGGGACTTGTCCATTTCCCCCACCTGCAGGTGATAGGGCAAGAGGCGGGAATGCCAGTCCGAAGTATGAATGAAAGTCAATTTGATGTCGTGGCCATCCAGATCGGGCATGTCTGTTTCCTTGAGACAGGACGGGAAAAGGACGATCAGCGACAGGACAAGAACAAGGGTGGAGAATGGGCGGGACATCTTGAGAGCCTCCGGCTCATTAAGATAACGACTCCCTTTGCATAATGCAACGAGAAAGGCCAAAATAATCAAATGACAATCTAAAGGGCGATAAACGTATAAAAAAACCTTGCCATCCCCGGGCCACTGTGTTATTCAAATTGCCCGATACTTTCGGAGGATGTGATGGAACAACCCAAGAGAGAACACTGGAAATCCTCAATGGGTTTCATTCTGGCCGCATCCGGCAGTGCCATCGGGCTTGGAAACATCTGGCGTTTTCCCACCATGACAGGTCAAAACGGGGGCGGCGGGTTCGTCCTTTCCTATCTTGTGATAGCTTTTCTGATTGGGCTTCCGGTGATGTATGTCGAATTGGCCATGGGCCGTGCCGCCCAGAGGGGACCGGTGGGGGCTTTTGCCAAACTGGCGCCCCATCCGGCCTGGAAGGCCCTCGGGTACCTGTTTGTGCTCACCGGCATCGGCATCCTTTCCTATTACGGGGTGGTGGCCGGTCTGACGTTGCGGTATTTGCTGTCGGCAATTTTCCGGGGATTCACTGCAGGTGACAGTGCCGGGCAATTCCAGGATTTCACCGCCAATGCCACCATGCAGGTGACCTTTCTGGCCGTTTTTCTGGGAATCACCGTGGGCGTTGTATTTTTCGGGGTCAAGGGAGGCATCGAACGGATGAGTACCTTCCTGATGCCGGTGCTTCTGTTTCTTCTGATCGGCTTGATTGTCTATGCAATGACCCTCCCTACGGCCTACAAAGGTCTTTGCTTTTACCTGATTCCCCAGGCTTCCCAAATCAGCGGAAAGACTTTTTTGTTTGCACTGGGACAGGCGTTTTTCTCCCTCTCCCTGGGCATGGGGGCAATGCTCACATACGGCAGTTACCTTCCCCGCAAGGAAAACCTGGCCCGTTCCGGCATGATCGTGGTCTTTTGCGACACATTCATTGCCATCATGGCGGGCCTGTTGATCTTTCCCGTTCTCGGAGGCGCCCCGGACAAGGGTGGCCC
The DNA here is from genome assembly GCA_964618145.1 of uncultured Kofleriaceae bacterium. GTDB lineage: Bacteria > Myxococcota_A > Polyangia > HGW-17 > HGW-17 > HGW-17. The sequence goes on along the minus strand of CAZTZR010000072.1, from coordinate 8,892 downwards.
CGGGCTGGTATTTGTGGTGCTAGCGGATTTGTTTGCCCAATTGCCCGCAGGGCGGTTCGTGGGGGCGCTGTTCTTTTTGCTGTTGACCATTGCGGCGTTGACATCCACCGTTTCCCTGCTGGAGGTGGCGGTGTCCCATGTGATGGACGAATTCAACTGGGGGCGCAGGAAAGCCGTGTTGGCCATGGGGGGCGTGACCCTCGCCCTGGGAGTGTTTTCCGCATTGTCCCTGGGCGCCGTCAAGGTATTCGGGAATCTGGTACGCATCGGAGGAAAGCCGCAGGGTTTTCTGGATCTCATGGACTTTTTCTTCGGAAACATCTCGCTTGCCGTGGGAGCCATCCTTTTGATCGTATTCGTCCTGTTCGCCTGGAAGAAGAAAAACTTCGAATCCGAGCTGTATTCCGGAAGTTCTGTGTCCCCATGGGTCCGGAAAATGGTATTCTTCCTGTTGTCCGTGGTAACTCCCGTCTGCCTGGCCTGGATCATCGGGTACATGCTTTTCACGGGAAAAACCGTGGGTTGAACTTCCCTGGGATGGTTGCTTGACTTCAATCCGGATTTGTCCCAACTGCAAAGGTTCCCTTGAACCGGGATCCGTTTTCTGTGTTTCCTGCGGGAACCGGATGACCGGTCCGGAGCAGGTGACGACACCGGCGCTGGCATCCGGGCTGACTCCCGGACCATCCCCCGGGGTAACTCCCACCGGGGCAAAGCCGTCCTCCACTTCCCCCGGTTCGTCGGGGCGCACCACGCCTTCCGTCAATTCCACCATGATGGGGCACCAGGTGACCCCGGACACGCTTTCCCGTTCACCGGTTTCGCTCATCGGCCACATGGTGGGCGAGTACCGGGTCACACACTTTCTGGGCAAGGGCGGCATGGGCTGGGTGTTCGCCGCAGTCCACCCCATCATCGGGAAGAAGGTGGCCATCAAGGTGCTCAAGACCACATTCTCCCACGAGGAGGAGGTGGCCAGTGCCTTCATCAACGAGGCCAAGGCGGCCAATGCCATCGGGTCAAGGAAAATCGTGGACATATTCGCGTTCGGACAGCTTCCCGCCGGGAACCTCTACTTCGTGATGGAGTTGCTCGAAGGGGAGAGCATGGCGGCCTATCTGGCCCGGGAGGGACGGTTGTCCCTGGCGGACGCGCGCATCATCTTTCCCTGGATGCTTGAGGCGTTGCAGGCGGCCCACGAACACGGCATCATCCACCGGGATCTCAAGCCGGAAAACATCTTCCTGATCATGAAAAAAGGCATGGTGCAGGATCTGCGCCTGCTGGATTTCGGAATCGCGAAGTTCAATGCGGATCAACCCCAGTTCCTGCGCACCCAGGCAGGCATCATCAAGGGGACACCCCTGTACATGTCCCCCGAGCAGTGCCGGGCCGAAGATACCACGGCGGCGTCCGACCTCTACAGTCTGGGGATCATCATGTACCAGTCCTTCTCGGGGCGGGTTCCGTTCAAGAGCAACTCCTATGGTGAGTTGATAGCCGCCCACCTGACCGAGGACCCGCAGCCCCCCGCCATGCATGCGCCGATGCCGGCCGAACTCGAGGCACTGATCCTGGCCTGCCTGAACAAGGACCCCCTGGATCGTCCCGAAAGCGCACGGGAAGTGTCACGCCAACTGGAAGCCATCCTGGATGCCGAATTGAGTGCTCCTTCCCGTATGGAGGCCCGGGCACGGCGTCGTTTCCGCGTGACGGTGGGAATACTGCTGTTCCTGGTCGTGGCTGCGGCGGTCGGGGGTTTCGTGTGGTTCCGGGTGTTGAACCAGGAAGTCCAGGTGTTGCCGCCGCCACCACCGCCCCCCCGTCTGTTGCGCGTGGTTTCAGCACACCCTTCGGGAGTGAACCGGGAGATCGCCCAGGGTTTTTCCGCATGGCTGGAACATGTCGGGCACACTCCCGTGCACATTGAGTGGGTCAGCCAGAAGGATGATCTGGGTGCCATCCAGGCCGAGGTGCGCGGGGCCATCCTGGAAAAGCGGTCCTCCCGCCTGGATGTCATGATCGGGGGGGGCGAAAGCCTGCATCGCACGCTGGCCCGAAAGGACTGCGTAACGGCCGGGGAGGTCAGGTCTCCCTGCTCCCGGGTCATGCTGGAACCGGACAGCCTGGTGCCCCATGTCCCCCGGAAACTGGGGGGAACGCAACTGTATGACGAAGAGGGTTACTGGTACGGAGTCACCCTGTCCGGGTTTGGTTTCGCCTGCGACCACCGGGTGCTCGAGAAGTTGAATGTGCCGTTTCCCCGTTCCTGGGAGGATCTGGCTTCCCCTGCGTTATTCCAGCGGTTGATTGCGGCGGATCCGCAGTATTCGAGTTCCACCCACATGGTTCTGGAAATGATCCTGCAGTCGCTTCCGTGGAACGACGCCTGGCGGGTGCTTGTCGGGCTGGGCGCGAACATGCGGACCTGGATCAAGTCTTCCCAGGGGGTGCTCCACCAACTCGCGGATGATCCTGAAATCGCCTGCGGCATCCTGATCGACTACTTCTTTTTCCTGGAAAAGGATTCGCTGGAAAAAACCACCGGTGCCCGTCTGGAATTCTTCATTCCCCCTTCCACCGCATGGCTGACCCCGGATCCTGTTTCCGTGCTGGCAAGAACCGGTGACGAGGAGGCTTCCAGCCAGTTCCTGCGATATCTGTTCACCGAGGGCCAGGAATTGTGGATGCGTCCGGCGGGTGCCAGGTGGGGGCCTGTGGAGCAGTCCGTCCTGCGGCTGTCCGTGGATCCGCGCCTGTACGGTCCCGAAAAAGAAACCGTGTTCCACATGAATCCCTTCCGTGCGGAACAACTGCGGCCGTTTGATTCGGAAACCGCGGCCCGGCGCCGGCAGGCACTCGGCTCCCTGCTGCAGGCGGCGCTGGTGCTCAATCATCCGAACCTGGTCCGCGCATGGCAATTTCGCTTGGAAAAAGGTCTGCTTTCGGCGAATATGAAACTCACTGTGCCACTGTCGCCGGAACAGTTCGGGAAAGTGCTCGGAGAGGTCCAGGCGGATGCACTGGAATTGCGCAAACTGGAGAATCGCTGGATACAGGATTTCACCAATCTGTACAGGCAACTGGCCAGGCCGTAAGCGCCTGTCGCCGAGGAGATGCAAGGCATGTCAAAAAACATAGATCCGTTGACCCTGGAAGCCGGATCCCCGGAGAATCCGTCCATCTTCGGGAAGTACCTGCTTCTGGGTCTGGTGGCCCGGGGAGGCATGGCCGAGGTATACAGGGCCAAGCGCATCAAGAAGGACGAAGGAATGATTGCGCTCAAGGCCATGCGCACCAAGTTGCTCAAGGAGCAGAAGTACATTGACATGTTTCTGGCCGAGGGCACGCTGGGACGCATGCTCCAGCATCCGAACATCGTGGAAACCCATGAGGGGGGGCGCCACAAGAACGTGTACTTCTTCACGATGGAATACATTGCCGGCAAGGACCTCACCCATGTCCTGCGCAAGGTGCAGATGGCCGAGCAACGGATTCCGGTGCCGGTAGCCATCCATATCGCCATGAAGTGCGCGGAAGCGCTTCATTATGCCCACAACCTGAAGGACAGGGACGGCAACATTCTGAATCTGGTGAACCGCGATGTGTCACCGTCCAACATCCGCGTATCCTACGAGGGGGATGTCAAGATGCTGGATTTCGGCATTGCCCGGGCGAAAAACCGCGCCACATCCGAGATAGGCACCCTCAAGGGCAAGTTCAGTTACATGTCCCCCGAGCAGATTCGCGGGTTGCCCCTGGACGGTCAGACGGACATCTTTTCCCTGGGCATCGTACTCTACGAAATGCTGACCATGGAGCGTCTGTTCAAGGGGGAGAGTGAAACCGTTCTCATGGAGAAGGTACGGCAGTCCGTCATTCCGCCGCCGTCCACGATCAACAAGCGCGTGTCCTCCGGCCTGGACGCGGTGGTGCTCAAGGCCCTGGCCCGGGACAAGAAGGACCGCTACCAGACGGCCCAGGAGTTTGGCGAAGCACTGAACAAACTGCTGGAGCCCTACAAGTTTTCGGTCCGGGAACTGGCCGACCTGATGAAACGACAGTTTCACGATGAATACGTCAAGGACCGGGAAGTGGATCAACTGGCACGCACCCTGGACAGCCAGTTCCAGTCGGTGGAAACCGGCAAGACCGAGAGTTTCGAATCCTTGCTCCGGGAAGATTTCAACGTTACCGGAATCCTGGAGATGGAAGTGGACATGGATCCATGGGAGGAGGACGAGGAGGAGGAAGAGGATTTCGGAATGGCCGATGCCCCGCCTCCGGGGGAATTCATGACCGCCGATCCCGCAAGGCCGGAGCCCGCGCCCGAAAAGGAGGAATCCTCCGAGAAGGACATGACGCGCATGATCGTGGGACTTCTGGGGGTCACTTTCGTGGCCGTGTTGCTGGCCATCATCATCATTCTCGTCAAGAAGTCGTGACCCGTGTCCATGGATCTGTCCGTCATCATTCCCGCCTACAATGAATCCCGCGGAATCGCGGGGGTACTCGAAGGTTTGCGTCCGGTGCTGGATGGTTGCGGGTTGTCCTGGGAAGTCATTGTGGTGGAGGACGGTTCCACGGATGACACAGGGGACATTCTGGCCGGCATCGACTGGATACGCACGGTTTCCCATGATGTGAACCGCGGATACGGGGCAGCCCTGAAGACCGGTATCCGCAGTGCCACGGCACCCTGGGTCGCGATTCTGGACGCCGACGGCACCTACCCGCAGGAAAGCCTGCCCACGCTGGTGGAACGGATGGCCGATTCCGACATGGTGGTGGGGGCACGTACGGGCGCCAATGTGCATATTCCCCTGGTGCGAAGGCCAGCCAAATGGTGTATCACGCGTTTTGCCGGATACATTGCGGGCCGGCGGATTCCCGATCTCAATTCCGGTATGCGTCTGATGCGCAAGGAGGTGGTGGAAAAGTACCTCCACCTGCTGCCGGACGGTTTCTCATTTACCACCACCATCAGCCTGGCCATGCTGGTGGACGGATTCCGGGTGACCTATATCCCGGTCAATTACCACAGGCGCAAGGGGAAATCCAAGATCCGACCCATTGCCGACACTGCCAATTTCATCAGCCTCATCACCCGCACCGGTTTGTATTTCCGTCCGTTGAAGGTTTTCTTTCCGGTATCCATTTTCTTCTTTCTGATTGGGCTGCTGGTGCTTTTCGGAAGTTGGCATGTTTTTGGACGCATCATGGATTCCACCGCCACCATCCTGATCATGACCGGGGTGCAGGTGCTGGCGCTGGGTCTGCTGGCCGAGGTGGTCGTTCGCAGGTCCGGACGATGACACGGGAGGAAAAATGACCGTGCGCAACTGTCTTCTTTTCCTTGTGATCATGGGGTTTTTGCTGGCTTCCTGCGGGCGCAAAAAGGACCTGCCCGGGCCTGATGAGCCGGAAATGGAACGTCCCGAGGCACCCTTGGAACCCGGTGAAGTCCCGGTCGTTCCTTCCCCGGCACCGGACGCGGAGTTACCACCGGAAGCCCGGCCGATCATGGAAAACCTGGAGCGGTTCAACCGCTGTGTGCTGGAACTGGCGAAGTGGCTGCACGAAGAAGAGAAGGCTGTTCAGCCAAAAGAGGCGGCCGGCCGGTTTGAACCATGCGAGAAGAACTTTCTGGAGGTTCTGGAGAATGACGAAGTCCAGGTGACCGAGCCGTACCGGGAGTATTTCCTTCTTGCCGCACGCCTTCTGGATCGTTTGTCCGGTTTGACGGTGGACTCCGGACGGCCGTTTGACCGCGACGGTTTTGTTGCCGACTACAACGCATTTGCAATGAAGAACAATGAGCTTCTCGGTATTCCCCTGGTGGAGGGCATTCGCCCGCAGACCGCCCGGAAGTTGCCCCGGCGCACATACATGGACGAACTGGTGCGTGCAAAGGAGCACATCGGGAACTTCGTTGTCGAGTGGCAGTTTGGCCATCGTTTTGAAATTCTGGGGTCCGGGGGGCCGGCGGCATGGTTTCCATTCGGGCGGCACGCACACACCCGGTTCTGGCTGGATTTGCAGCCTGTTCTTGTACAGGTGGGCGCATTCAGGCAGCTGGAATGCTCTGCCGAGGGAACCGACAAGGAAGACCGCCACACGTGCGAAACGCTCAAGGGTTCCGGGCAGGAACTGCTCAGGCGCTTTGATGAATGGACGACAGCCTGGCGTGACCTGCTTCGGACGGCCAGGGATCCCGCGTGGAGTCCGAAGCCGGATCAGCGGCAGCGGAGCGAGAAGGCCACAGCCTCGCTGAACGGGTTCATGCAACTTCTGCCCGGCCGTGAAGGCCCGGGATCAAAGGACTGAAGGCATGCTCCGTAGCCTGCCCTGGAGTTCTCCGTTTGTGCGACGCCTGCATTGGGTCGTCCTTTTGTTCGCGGTCGTCACGTTCCTGCTGTATGGGCTGTCGGAGCAGGGTTTCTGGGAGGCGCCACCCGTGGAGCGCAACGCCTCCGTGCAGGCGCAGGTTCCCCGGACGGTTCCGGGTTCGGAGCCGACGGAACTCTCGCGGTTTCTGGCCCTGGAAAAATCCGAAAGCACTTCGTGGCCTTTGATGGTGCAATGGCTTTTCCGTGGTTCCGCGCGGCTGCCCGGTCCTGTGGAGCGAAACGCCCGGTTGCCGGCGGTGCTTGCGATGATGTTCCTGTGGAGTTTCGGTGTTTGGGGGGTGTGGCGATTTCTCCGTCGTCGGACGGTGGAGGCGGGGACGATGGCGGCGGGGACGGTAGAGGCGGGGACGGTGGAGGCGGGGACGGTGGAGGCGGGGACGGTGGCGGCGGGGACGGTGGCGGCGGGGACGGTGGCGGCAGGGACGGTGGAGGCGGGGACGGTGGCGTGGTGGACCGGACTGGCCCTTTTGTCCATGCCGGCGTTCCTTTTGACGGCCCGCACATTGCAGCCGGATGCCCTTGTGGTGTTTTTTTCTTCCGCTGCAGTTTTGGCGGCCGGGCTGGGGGTATCTGGCTGGTTACGACGCGATTCGGGGTGGGGAGCCTTTGCTGTGTTGTCCGTGGCGTGTCTGGGTGCGGCGACCCTGTCTGCGGACTGGTTCCAGGGGCTGGCGTTTCCGGTGCTGGCTGCAGGCATGGGCACATGTTTCATCGGCAAGAGGGCAGGGCTTTCACGCCCGGTGCTGGTTGGGGCGGGTATCGCGTGTGTCCTGTCAGCCGGGGCGTTGTTGCTGTCCCTTTCCACGGGATGGTGGCTTCCGGATGTCAATCCGGCATCGGTTGTCCCGGCGGGATCCCGTCCCCATGCGGTTTTCACCGTGGCGTTGGTGCGAACCATGTTTGGCACCTTTCCGTGGTCCATCCCTGCCTTGATCGGGGTGTTTGTGGTGCCGGACGATGAAACTCCGCAGGTGCGGTTTTTGCGGCTTTTTGGCTCTGGCTGGTTGCTGGTGTCACTCCTTTCGGGAGCCTACCACGAGATGCGGGTGGGTCCGGCAGCCATGACCGGGCTTTTTCCCATGGCCATGCTCGGTGCGCTGGCATGGATGAATCTCGTGCGAACATGGAAGGCACCGGCGTTGGTGCTGGTAACTGCCCTGTTTGCGCTGCTGCTTTTCCGGGATTTCGCCTTGTATCCGCAACTTCCCGGGGAACTGGTCACCACTTACGAGATTCCCGAAGCGGGGGTGCGGGTGACAGGATTCCGCTGGCCTGTTCTGGTCATGCTTGTTCCCCTGGGAACGCTGGTCCTGCTGCGTCTGGCTTCGTTTGTGCCGGGTTGGGTGGACTTCTGGAGCAGTTTGCGACGCCAGTCCCTGCTGTTCGGTCTTGCCACATGGCCGCTGGGTTGGGTGGTCAGGTTTTTCGGTTGGCTGCGCCAACGGCTTTTTTCCGGTTGGCACCCTGTGGCGCGAATGCGGGGATGGCTGAGCCTTGTGCCGGATCTTCGGGATTCGTTCATGTGGGCGTCGGCTGCGGTTTTTCTTGCCTTCTCGGCCTGGTTCGCCCTTTGGGCGCTGCCGGCGCTGACCAGGGAGTTTTCCACACGCCCCGTGTTTGCTGCCGCAAAGAGCGTGGATCCTGCAGCGGCCTTGGCCGTTTTCGAGGTCTCGCCGCTTCCTGCACCGGTTTATGCCGGCCGTCCTGCCGGCGTTTTGGCCGGGGATCCGGACCTGACCAACTTCATGAAAACGGATGAGAGTCGCATGGTGGTTTTCCCCCGCAAGTTGTTGGGGCGACTGCATCACCAGTCCCGTATCGGTTCATGGAAATATCATGTGTTGCATACGGATTCCCCCTCCTACATGCTAGGTTCCACACGCCTTCCCCCGGGGCAGGCGGATATCAACCCGTTGCTGGCCTGGGTGTCGGAAGAACCTCCCAAGATGCCCTATTCCATTTCATCCGATCTGGAGGGCAAACTTGAGCTGGTGGGCTACGATGTACCACGAACTGCCGCCCGGGGGCAGGAAATCACTGTCCGCCTTGTCTTCAGGGTCCGTTATCCGCTTCTGGCAGACAACAAGGTGTTCATTCATCTGGATCCGCCCTACGGAACACGGATCACCGCCGACCATGACCCTGTGAAAGGCTTGTTGCCGACCCGGTATTTCCCCCCCGGCACCCATGTCATCGACGAACACACCTTCCGCATTCCCAAGGTCGGGTTTCCCCCCGGCCGCTATGGCGTTTTCGCTGGCCTCTTTGCCGGCAACAACCGGGTGAAGGTCACCGGGGGCGCCCACGCCGGCCAGAACCGCATTCCCTTGGGCCAGATGGAAATCACCCTCGCCCCTTCCATCTTCTCCTGCAAAAGCCGCTAATCCCCCCTACGCCTGCACCCCTCTCATCGCCCCCCGCCCACACCCCTTTACGACAAATAAACCCCCGCCACATCCCCCCCTTCTCCTCTCTTCGCACC
>CAZTZR010000071.1:0-20340 GCA_964618145.1 uncultured Kofleriaceae bacterium | reverse complement strand
ACAGGAACATCATGGATCCGAAGCCGCCTCCATGGGGGAAGAACGTCCCCGATGCGGCAAATGCCAGACGTCCGAAAATCATGAGTCCCAGGGAGAACAACAGTGCCTTGCGCACCCCGATTTTATCGGCAACGCCACCGAGAAACAGCATGGCCAGGGTGATGCCCCCGGTAAAAATGCTGTAAACCCATCCTGCGTGCATGTCGGAAAGTCCCACATTCTCGGAAAGATACTTGCCGAAAATGGTCAGGATGCCGAAGTACACAAGCCCCTCCAGGACGTAGGAAACATAAATGCCGTACAAGGACCGGGACGTGTGGGCCAGCCCCTTGAAAGGCTCCACGATTTCGTCGATGGCAGCCTTGAACGCGCCTGGTTTGGGAGTGTCTTCTTTTTCCCCCTCGCTTTCGGAGGTGTCTTCTTTTTCCCCCTGGGCCGTTTCTTCCGGTTCCTCGAGTTTTTCCGTTTCCTCGGAATCCGGAATTTCCCCTCCGGGAGTGCCCCCGGACGGTTCCTTGCCGACTTCGGGCTTTTTGGTGGTTTCCTCTTCCGGTTGCGGCGTCGGTGTTTTCTCGGTTTTGTCTGTCACGTTCACAACTCCTGTATATGGGTTCCCGGCCCCGGAGGACCGGAATGCCCTTATACCAGTTTTTTCAGCGTGTCCAAAAGAAAAAGGCGATGGGTGACAATAGTGCTATTTGCAGCCGGGAAACGAGTCCACGTACTGGATTTTGTAGTCCTCAAAGGAGGTGACCACCTTGACCTTGTAATCGGGGAAGGAATCCACCATCTGCCATTTGCCGGGACCGTCCGCGAAGGACGTGACCCGTTTGACGCGGATGTCCGGGAAGGAGGTGACCACCTTGACCGTGACATCGGGAAAGGAATCCACGAACCTGATGCGACCGTAGAGTCGGCATTTGTCAGGTTTTTTCTTTGCCCAGGCTTCCTGGCATGCTGCCAGTTCAATGCCGAATTGCTCGGCCTTGGACAGGCCGGCACGGTTTCTGGAAGAAGGTGCAAATTGCACGGAAAAAACCAAAAGAAACATGACAAGGGCAAAAACGATTTTCATGGGCTTCCTCCCGAAACCGGATGTACGATGCACAATCCGGTCAATTCATCAAAACCTGAAAGCACCTGGCATCAGAAATATGCCTGGACACCGAAGTATCCGATATCCACGATGAAACTGTGATGGTTCAATTCTTGAGGATGATCGTTGTCGCGCCACAGTTTGGTAAATCGCATGCCGATATCCAGGGCCACATGTTTGGACAGGGGAATCAGTACACCCAGGGGGAATGCCACGCCAAAATCCAGTGCATTGTTTCCGGACTCCTCATAGGAAGTTACATAAAAAGCGGCTTCGGCACCCAGATAGAAATGGAGAAAGGCCAAAGGCTGCATGAAGCGGATCCCTCCCGAGAGGAAGTACTTGTTCAGTTCCACGGTGTCCCCGGATTCCGCCTGATAGCCGAGGGTGCCGATGATTCCGAGATACGGCTTGATGAAATAGCCCACCGTGGGCATGAACTTGATGCTTTTGACGCTCTGGTCATCCTGGTCGCTGGGAAAGTCCTTGCTGTGGTTCTGGAATTCAATGGTGCCACCCACGGTCATGGTGCCCGTGTCGATACGCATGTTGTTCTGGGCATGGGCAGTCAGGGGGAAGCAGGCCAGTGCGAGTACGAGAATGAATTTCATGAAAAAACCTCCGGTGTGACGAATCAGGTTCACAGGCTGGGCATGACACCCATCACGATGGGGACAGTGTAATTGATATTTCCGGGACTGCAAGCTTGTCGTCAAAAACGGTTTTGCCTGGAAAAAATATCTTGACAGGGTGGTTGCGATGGGTATGTTGCGCCACGAATGGCGCCTTATGTCCCACAGGTGGTGCAATGGGCGTTCGCTGTGCGGTTTTTGGATACTTTTTCTGTCAGTGAGGTATGTCATGCGATCATGGTTGTTCCGGTTTTTTTTCCCCGTCCTGCTCATCGGCTGCATGCCGGATCCCAATGCGGCTCCGGAAATCGATACTTTTTCCGGCCAGACCACGGTGGTCGATGTGACCACCCTCATCGAGAGTGCCCATCCTTATGCCAATAATACGCGCATGGAGTGGGTCATCGAGGCACCGGGCGAGGCCACGGCAGTGACGGTGACCTTTGACCGTTTTGAGACCGAGTTCTATTATGACTATGTGGACCTGATCGATCAGGATGACCGGATTGTCCATCGGGTGACCGGCAACCGGAGCGGATACAGTTACCGGGTGGAAGGCCCCCGGATGCGGGTCCGCCTGGTTACCGACCACTCGGTGCGTCGATGGGGATTCAGGATCACCCGCTATTCCTACGAACTGCAGGAAACTACCCGGCACCGCCCGGTTTGCCTGTACGAAGGCACCCGTTCCGAAGGCTGGTACTGGGAGGACACCGGCGAGTGGATTGCCTGGGCTTTTTGTGCGGACATGGAAACCCCGTATTGTGCATTCATCGGCACACGCTCCGAGGGCTGGTACACCGACCACGGCCTCATCACCTGGGCGTTCTGTCACCAGGAGGTGGGTATCGCCATTGCCGGCGAGCCCTGCGGTCCGCAGTCCGGGCTCGGCTGTTACCGTGAATTGTACTGTGCCAACCAGGACGCCGAAGGCAATGGCACCTGCCGCTGGTTTGGCAGCTGCGATATCCCGGCGGACTGCGAAAACCCCGAAAACATCTGGATCCGTCCCTGGTGCGAAGGCACCATCACCTGTCGCGAAAACATGTGCGGTGTGGATTGTGACACATCTCTGGTGGGCGGCATGGAGGGTGACCCTTGCATGGCCGATTCCGAATGCCAGGACGACCTGACATGCAAGAATCTGGTGAATGGACAGGGAACCTGCCAGGGAGAAACCTGGTGCATGCATGAAACGGTGGACGCCGACTGCGCGAATGTTCCCCACATCGCTGTTCCCGGTACATGGCGATGCAATGAAAACAATTGCCAATGGGAACGGAGTTCACTTCCCCCCATGGTGGTCATCGGTGATGAGAACGTGGCCATCCCCGACAACAGCCATGCCGGGGTCAATTCCGTGGCCGTGGTGGATTACGCCTTCTGCGCCAATCCCGAGATTACCGTTTCCTTCATCATCCGGCACACATGGATCGGCGATCTGGTTGTGGAACTGTTCGACCCTGCCGGTCAGAATATGGTTCTGCATAACCGTACCGGCGGCAGCACCCATGACCTGGTGTTCTCCCATCACCCTGTTTCCATCGGCAACTTCGGCATGGGCGGCAACTGGCGACTGTTCGTTCGCGACCTGGCCCCGTGGGATACCGGGTACATCGAAACCTTCCAGTTGATGTTCGCCTGCCGCCCCTGACAGAACTGATGAGGTCGACTTGATACCTTCCCCCGGTATGGCCTGAATGGATCCGGCGACGTTGTCGCCTCCAACGGGACACCCTTTTGCGGCGTCCCTTGTCGCCGTTCTTGGAAATGCAATCAGTGTGCCTGAATCAACGGACTTGACCGGCGCTGTGACAAACATCATTCCGTAATCAGTGCAGTTTCAGTGTCACGATGGCGAACAGCGCCAGAATGAATGAAATGACCCAGAAACGCACGATGATTTTGGGTTCCGCCCAGCCCTTCTTTTCAAAGTGGTGATGGATGGGAGCCATCAAAAAAATGCGCTTGCCGCCGGACAATTTGAAATAGGCGACCTGGATCATGACGGAGAAGGCTTCCATGACGAAGATGCCCCCGGAAATGAACAGTACCACTTCGTTCTTGGTAAGAACGGCCAGGGTGCCAAGCCCTCCACCCAGGGCGAGGGAACCCACATCCCCCATGAACACCGAGGCAGGATAGGTGTTGTACCAAAGAAACCCGATGCCGGCGCCGATCATGGCACTGCAGTAGATGATGAGTTCCTCCACGCCGGGCAGGTGGATGATTTTCAGATAGGTGGCCACCGGCTTGCCGTAAAACACTGCGCCATGGGCGTACGCCAGGATCATGAACACGAAGGCATTGAGGATGACCGGTCCGATGGCCAGTCCGTCCAGTCCATCGGTAAGATTGACGGCATTGGATGCTCCCACGATGACGATCATTCCCAATAGGATGAACAGCACCATGGGAAGGATCGGGTAACTATCCACTGCAATGAAGGGCAGGGCCAGTTTGGTGCGCATGGCTGCTGGAATTCCGGTGGCTTCGGAACCGAAAACGTACCAGAGCATGGCCCCGGCAATCAGGAACTGGAAAATGAGTTTGTACCGTCCCGCCAAGCCCTTGGAGTTACGCTTGCTGACCTTCAGGAAGTCATCCAGGAATCCCAGGACCCCGTAAAGCGCGGTAACGGTCAGCACTGTCCACACGTAGACGTTGGAAAGATCGGCCCACAAAATGGTTGGCAACACCAAAGCGAACAGAATGAGGGTGCCACCCATGGTGGGAGTGCCCTGTTTGACAAAATGCGTCTCGGGTCCATCGCTGCGGATGGGCTGGGCCAGTTGCTGGACCTGCAGCCGCCGGATGAACCAGGGGCTCAGCAGGAATGAAATCAGCAACGCAGTCAGGGTGGACAATACGGCCCGGGTGGACAGATACCGGAAGACGTTGAAAAAAGTGAAACTCTCGGACAGGTCCTTGAGCCATATGGAGAGGTGAAAGAACATGCGGGCATCTCCTGGGAGTCGGGGAATGCGGGGTTCAGGCCCTCAATGATACGAGAAGCGAATTCAGGTGATGAACGGTGGCGGGATCGGAACCTTCGAAATAGTAGCGCAACACCGCATCCGTACCGGAAGCACGCAATTCGAACCAGGCGCCGTCAAACTCGAAGAAGGAGCCATCCTGTGCCCAGAAGGCATGGGTGATGGCCGGGAAATCCGGGACACCGAGGTCCTCCCGGAGCCGGTTCGTGGCATCCCGAGCTGAAAGTTCCGTCAAGCCACGGAAGTAGGACACCAAAGAATCCTTGATGCGTGTGGCTTCCCCTTGCGCCTCCCGCCGGGCATCCCCCGTGAGGCTTTCGTCATACAGGGTGATGTCCTGGCGTTCGTAGGCAGCGAAGGGGATGGGGTACCTCTTCAGCAACTCCAGGTACCAGGCGGCGAAAGACAAGCCCTGTTCATGGAGTTTCGCTGTGGCCAGCAGTGTATACAGTCCCACCTGGAAGCCGTCCTTCTCCTTGAGGGACAGGGACCGGCGGTTTCCATCGGCAGAAGGGACGAAATCAAGGGTGCCCATGGCGGCACCGCCGCTTTCCTCTGCCATGATCAGAAGGCGGGGGCGGCTGCCCAGTTCCACCTGGCGACCGGTGGCCTCGGTGAAGGTGATGGCAGACTCCCCTTGTTCAAGGTGGTTTTCGATGTGTTTCACCAGTTGGCCGAAATATTTGAAGCCAACGGGGACGAGTACCGAACGGACCGGGGCGCCGTATTCCCTTGCCACGTGTTCGGCGATGGCGAAAATGGATCGGGAGGTCGGGTAACTGACGGCGGCCACGAAATCGTATTTCCCCAGCAGACCGGCTTCGCCCAGTGCCTGCACCCGCAGTGCGGTGAGCAGGAAGTAAATCTGGTTGGGCTTGAAGTACACCAGTACCCGTTCGTGATCCAGATTGTCCACTTCCAGTCCGCCGTTTTGTGCCGGTTCCCGCAGTAAGGCAGGTGCGGTGGTCACAATGTTGAAGCGGTCTCCGTCCGGATCCCAGATGAAGACGATGTCGGCCTTGCGTTCCCTGAGCAGGTCCTGTGCACCCACATGCTTGTAGATCTGCCATTTTCCAGGGTCCACACCGTGGTTGACGCCATCCAGTTGGCCGATACCGTGATAATCGGAACTTTCCTCCTCGAACAGGAAGGAGATGCCGGAATCGTCCACGGGAAAATCCAGCATGCCGAAAATGCGCCGGGCTGCGGCACCCATGGAGCCGCCCTCGGTGCAAATGGCCACCCTCATTCCACCTTCCAGTGCCTGCCGGATGGCATCCATGCTCCTGGAATCCATGAGTTGGCGAAGGCTTTTTACGTAGGCTTCGGTCGGGTCGAAATCCCTCAGGATCAGCGGGTCCGAAGATCCCGCGAGAGGAACTTCCAGCCCTGACCGGACGGCAATGGCTGCCAGTTCCTTTACACGTTCCTGGATTTCCTTCGCCATTTCCAGCAACTGCATGCCGTTTTCATCCATGGGTTTCCAGCCGCCCTTGTAACTCTGGGAGTGGGATGCGGTGAAGTTTTCCCCGCCACCGAGTCCGTAGTGAAACACTCCGAAGGAACTCATCCAGATTGGCGTGGTGCGGGATTTGCCTGCCTGCAGGTGTACGCGGATGCCCCGGGCGGCATAGATGCGGGAACACATGTCGATGAATTCCTGGGTGTGGGGACGTACTTCCCCGCCAATGTGCAGGCTCGTGATGCCATGCCGTGCGGCCACATCCGCCCGGGCGGTGGCAATGACGGCGAAAGTCAATGCAGAGAAGGGGACGGATGTGGAGAAGAAGTCCTGGGGGTCGAGCAGGTCGCGATAACCGGCGGTGCCGAGTGCAAAAGCGCTTCCCCACTCGGCAAGGCGGGCAGTTTCAGCAAGTGCGGGAGTGATGTGCAGGACCGTGGGCCGGGAATCAAAGGGTTTGAACATCATGGGCTACGGGTTCCTTTCCTTGAAGTATCCATCCGGCCGCTCCGGTGGCCGGTTCAGTTCAAAAGACGCAGGGGTGTCAGACGCAAAAGGACCGGGATGACCTCGCCGGATGTCACGATGGCCATGTGGTCGAACTGGGACTTGATGTACAGAAGGCGGCTGCGCTTTTCCCGGGTGGTAAAGCCAGAAAAATCCTTCGGAACCCCGTCGCGGGACAGGGCGAAACTGAACGAAGCCGTGAACTGTCGTGCCTGGGTGTCCGTGGCGGCGGTGACCAGAACCATCTTGCGGTGGATGGCCTTCTCCCCGGAACTGATGAAATCACGGAATTCGTTGAAGCCTCCGTACATGGCATCCAGCATGATGATTTGTTTGAGTGATTTGTTGTCCGTCCAGTGCCGGACTGTACGAAAACCTCCACTATGTGCCACCACCACGGTTTCTCCGTGTGGCAGCCGGATGTTGGCTGCCTGGATGGATTTCCTGAGTTGGGAAAGGGATGTCCATACGACAGCATCATCCTTGCCGGACGGCGCGGATGGAACCACAAAGAAGGCGTTCTGCCTGCTTTTGTGGAACTGCTCGAAGAGTTTGTGATCCACAACCGCCTTGTCCACGTTCGTGTGGTAGCCGTGGATATAGACGACCATGCCAGCGGTATTGCGTACATATCCCTTGGGAACCCAGACATGCACCGGCCCCAGGCGGGGATACTGGATGCGGAAATGACGACCGCCCAGCAGCGGCTTTTCCGTGATGGGGAGCGTGGGGCGGACAATCGTTTCCTGTGCATGGACAGTCCCCGGAAAAAGTAGTCCCGGGACAACTGACAAGACAAGAAACAAAAAGTGTACAACGACCGGATACATAAGTTCTCCGTGAAACAAGCTAAAATTTCATCCAAGGATGGATTCCCCGGCGAAATCCCTCGGTCAAGGTAGTTCAAAAACCCCGTTTTCGCAAGAAGTTACATGTTTTCCAGGCGTGATGCAATCAGGGTGTTATCTGTCGGTTTCGATTTTCTGTGCGAACGCCAGCATGTGGCCGTCGGGATCCAGACAATATGAGGCACGGTGTCCCCAGGAACGTTCCTTCAGGGGGGATATTTCCAGACCGCCCAAGGACAGCGCCCGCAGGTGATACTCCCGGGGATTTTCCACAAGCAAATAAAGTTCGCTTCGGGGAATTCCAAGACCAATGGAAGGGTCCGGCAGTTTATCTCCCAGGGAGTTGCGGACACCCTGGATGGGCATGAGTCCCAGCGCACCTCCGGTGGGCAAAGAGAACTCAGTCATGCCAGGCTCATGCAGACGAGGCTCGAGCAGAAAAAGTTCCTTGTAGAACCGGGCGCTTCTCCACTGATCCTTGACATACAAAATAAAAAGGGTTTCCTGCATATTGTTCTCCCGCCGGCAATCTTCTACCAGCCGTTACTGACGTGAAGACTGTATCCGAATTTCTGGGCAATTGCACGAAAAAAAACACGTGATGATCAATTTGGGGTAAATTCCAATCATCATGGCGTAGATGCAATGTTAAAGGTTCGTTACAGGTTCGGATGACTTGTGTTACTTCGTGTTTCCTGGGATTTATGTGTCGTGATCCGGATTTCAGCTTGCGAAAAACATCGGGTTCCAACATAGTAAACCCCCAGGATGCCGGCCGGGCACGAACCTGAGGTGGTGGTCTGCCCGTCGGCCTTTCCTGAGGAGTTTTCCGGCATGCGATGGATGACATGGAACGTGAACGGCATTCGTGCCGTGCAAAAAAAAGGTTTTCTGGAATTCTTGCTCCGTGAAAAGCCCGATGTCCTGTGTCTTCAGGAAACCAAGGCCATGCCTGATCAGATGCCGGAGGAACTCAGGGCCGTGCCCGGCTATGAACTCTTCATGCACAGTGCCGAGCGCAAGGGCTATTCCGGGGTTGCGACTTTTGTCCGGGGAACCCCCGAGCGGGTACAGGCCGGGATTGGCGAACCCAGGTTCGACGCGGAGGGACGGGTGCTGTGCACCCGGATTGCGGGAGTGAACCTGTACAACGTGTATTTCCCGAATGGCGGAGGGGGGCCGGAACGCCTTGAATACAAACGGGATTTTTATGGGGCGTTTCTGGATGTGCTCAAGGGACACCTGGCTGCGGGGGAACCCGTTGTGGTATGCGGAGACTTCAACACCGCTCGTCATCCTGTCGACCTGGCGCGGCCGAAGGAAAACGAAAAGAACTCCGGGTTCATGCCCGTCGAACGGGAGTGGCTGGAAGAATACTTCACCGCCGGTTTTGTGGATGTTTTCAGGATACGTCATGTTGACGAACCGGGGCATTACACCTGGTGGGATTACCGCTTTTCGGCCCGTTCCCGCAACGTCGGTTGGCGCATTGATTATTTCCTGATCAGCCCTGATCTGGAATCCCGGGTGGCGGATTGCCGAATCCTGTCTGAAGTGATGGGTTCGGATCATTGCCCGGTGTTGCTGGACCTGGCAATTGTCAACAATCAGGAGAAAGCGGGAATCCAATGACCCGATCCGGGTTGCCCATAGGCGTGTTCGATTCCGGAGTGGGAGGGCTCACTGTTCTTGGCGCATTGAGGAAAGGTCTGCCGCAGGAATCCTTCATTTATCTCGGGGATACCGCCCGCGTGCCCTATGGCACCAAAAGTCCGGCCACGGTGGTCCGATACAGCCTCAACAATGCCCGTTTCCTGCAGTCCCAGGGTATCAAGATGCTGGTGGTGGCCTGCAACACCGCATCGGCCCATGCGATTCCGGCGCTCCAGAAGGAATTGTCCATCCCGGTGGTGGGCATGATTGAACCCGGAGCCCGGGCTGCACTGGAATCCACCCGGAATGGAAAGATCGGTGTTATCGGGACATATGGTACGGTGGAATCAGGCGCCTATCAAAAGGCCCTGGCAGAACTGCGAACCGGTCTGGAAGTATTTGCCGAGCCATGTCCACTGCTGGTGCCCCTGGCCGAGGAGGGACAAACCGATGGCGAGATTCCCCGCCTGATCCTGATACAATACCTGTGCCGGTTGCACGAGCGGGGCCCACGGCTGGACGTGCTGGTTCTGGGTTGCACCCATTATCCGCTGTTCCGGGGTTTGATTGCCGAAGTGGCCCATGAGGTGTTCGGTCATGAAGTGACACTCATTGACTCCGGGGAGGCCGCTGCGGGCGAGGTCCGCTATCTTCTGGAACGGCGTTCCCTGCTTGCCTCCGGCGATTCACCGGGTTTGATCCGGGTGCAGGTCACCGACACCAGCCGTATCGACATTGTGGGTTCCCGTTTTCTGGGGGAAACCCTGTCCGATGTCATGTCGGTGGACGTCCCGGTTTAGGGCACTGGGCGGCCCCGCACTCCAAAGCGGCACGTGAACGTGCCGCGGGGAGCCGGCGTTGGATACAGACTGGGTGCCTGGGCAGGAAGAGGGGGCCCAACCCTGGGCTCCCGGGCGCGCGAAAGCGCAAAACTGAGGGCGACGAAGGTCGCCCGGAAAGACTGAACATGACTTTCATCTGGTTTCTGGTTTTGCTTGGGCCGCTGGTTTTCTTCCATGAACTCGGGCATTTTCTTGCCGCCAAGGCGTTCCGCGTCAAGGTTCTTCGTTTTTCCCTGGGTTTCGGCCCCGTGCTTCTCAAGCGGAAGTGGGGGGAAACCGAATACTGCCTTTCCGGTGTGCCCCTGGGCGGCTATGTGAGCATGGTCGGTGACGATCCGGAGGAAGATCTTTCCGAAGAAGACAAGACCCGGACCCTGTCCGCACAGAAATACTGGAAAAAAATCATTATTGTGGTGGCAGGGCCATTCACGAACTTTCTGTTGCCCATCCTGTTCTACTTCATCCACTTCATGTCGGTTTCCCATGTTCCCCCTCCACTGCTGGGCACCGTTTTGCCCGGCATGTCGGCAGACCGGGCCGGTTTGCGCAGCGGTGACCGGGTGGTGGCCATCAATGGCTCGAAGGTGCGTTCATTTGATGATTTTCGCAGGAAAATCATGGATTCTCCCAACGAGAAACTGAAAGTTACCGTGGAACGTCCGGAAGAGGGAAGAAAAACGTTTGAACTGGTGCCCGACCAGACCGTGGGCAAGAACATGGTGGGGCTTCCTTCGAAAATCGGCAGATCCGGTGTGTTTCTCCATGGTACCCTGGCGCGGGCAGGGGTGGTCCGTACCGACAGTGATGTCTGGCAGGCAGGACTGCGCAGCGGTGACCGCATGGTGGGTGTCACCGTGGATGGGGTGACCTGGCCCCTCCGCTTCTGGAGCGACTGGGAGAACATCCTTCACAAGTTGAAGGACAAACCGTTCACCCTGCACGTGATTTCCATGCCTCCCATTCCGGACGGCCAGATGATGGCTGCCGGGCTGGTTCGGGAAATGGAGATCCGGAACCTGAAGCCGGATGACATCGTTTCAGGGGAACTCATCGTCGCCGAGGTATCGCCGAAAAGTCCCGCACAACGTTGGGGGATCTCCCCCGGGGATCGCATGTTTGCCATCTCCGTCCTGGACCCGGATGCCTCCGTATCGGACTGCAAGTTCCATGAAAAACCAATGGGCAGTTACGCCGAGTTCGAGGATGTGCTTCAACGGGCGGGAGATGCACGCCTGTGCCTGTCCCTGATCACGCCATCTCCCGATGGCAATTGCCGCCGGTCTGTTGTGTTGCGCCAGGACAAGTTCCAGAGCGTCGATCGACTGGGCAACCGACAGGTCACCTTCGAATTCGGGGTTTCCACCCTGCGGCATCTGGACACCCCCGAGGACATTCCGGTGGAGGGACGCTTTGTGTTTGCCCTGTCTGAAAGTTTCACCACCGCATGGGAAATCACTTCCGGCATGGTGCTGGGCATCGGCTACATGATCACCGGCACGGTGGATCGGGAAAACGTGGGTTCCGTGGTCATGATTGCCCAGATGGCCCACGCCGCAGCGGAACGGGGCCTTTTGTTCTTCCTGCAGATGATGGCGCTGATTTCACTGAACCTGGGTTTGTTGAACCTGCTCCCCATTCCCATGCTGGATGGTGGCCACGTGGTGATGTTCACCATTGAGGCGGTACGCCGCAAACCGCTGGGGCTGAAGGCAAGATCCATCATCACCTACATCGGGCTGGGGCTCATTGTCAGCCTCATGGTCTTTGGTTTCCGGAATGATCTGGTGCGCTGTTTCCGTCCGAAACAGCAGACACCCTCCCGGGTGGAGGAAAAATCCTCCGATGAGCCCGGCCGTGCCCTTTCCCCCCAACCCGAACCGGGGGAAAAACCCCCTTGCGAGTTCATGCCATAAGGAAACTGCATGCGCATTCTTGCACTTGACACATCTTCCGAAAAACTGCTCGCGACCTTGTTTGACGAGTCTTCCCCGGAGGTCCTTGCGTCCGGAGAATTCGACGTGACCAACCATGGCCCCGGATTGCTGCCCATTGTGGACGGGCTGCTGGCTCCCCATGGAGTGAACACGGTGGAGGCGATAGTCTGCGGCACGGGACCTGGCTCGTTCACCGGAATCCGTATCGGATTGTCGTTTGCCAAGACATTTGCGTTTCTGCGTCAGGTCCCGCTGTTTACGATCAATGTGTTCGACTGTTTCTTCACCCTGACGGAACCCGGGGATTCCTTGCCCCTGTTTGTGCTGCAGGACGCCCGTCGCGGGGAACTCTATGCTGCGGGTCATGCCGCCGGCCAGGAACTGCTGGCCCCCTGCGTCACCGATGTGGAGGCCGTTTGTGGAGCGGCTCCGGAAGATGCCAGGTTCACGGGAACCGGAGTTGTCCTGCACCGGGAGATTCTGGAGGCCCGTTTTCCCGAAAGTGCGTTTGCGCTTGCGGGCAGGGGCCTTTCTGTCGAACTGCTTGCCGCCGCCGCCCGCAGGAAGGTGGCCACCGGCGATAGCGTGAACGTTCCTGCCGCTGAGCCTCTTTATCTTCGTGTGTCCGATGCGGAACTGAATCTGGCGGCCGGCAGGTTGCGTTCTGCCTGGAGCCGACAGGTGACCTTCGATGCCGACGGGCGTCTCCAGGTGACGGTTCCGGCAGACGGCACGTAACAGCCCGGCCCCAGGGAGGCCCGCAAAAGGGTTTCCCGTTGGTGGGTACAATGATGTGCCCGGAAATACAGGAGTGCCCCATGCTCATTCCCCAACCCGTTCTTCTTACCGGTGCTGCCGGATTCATTGCTGCCCGAACGGCGAAGTTCCTTCTGGACCAGGGGATCGAGGTGATCGGTGTTGACAACCTCAATGATTATTACGATGTCCGCCTGAAGAAGCATCGCCTGGAAGCGCTTGTTTCGCACCCCGGTTTCACGTTTCACCATCTGGACATCGAGGAACTCCAGGCAGTTTCCGATCTTTTTGCTGCCCGCAAGCCGGGATGCGTCCTCAATCTGGCGGCCCGTGCGGGGGTGGGCTACAGCCTGAAGAATCCCCATGTGTATCTGACCACCAATGCCTGCGGGACGCTGAATCTGCTGGAGATGATGCGTGCCCATGATGTCCGCAAAATGGTTCTGGCGTCCACCTCTTCCCTGTATGCCGGCCAGCAGATGCCGTTCTCCGAAACGCTGCCCGTAAATACGCCCATTTCCCCCTATGCGGCCAGCAAGAAGGCCGCCGAAGTGATGGCCTTCGCCTATCACAGCCTGTTTGGTCTGGACATTTCGGTGGTGCGGTATTTCACCGTGTTTGGCCCCGCCGGTCGCCCGGACATGAGCATCTACCGTTTCATCCAGTGGATGGAAAAGGGGGTGCCCGTCCGCCTCACCGGCGATGGCACCCAGAGTCGTGACTTCACCTTTGTGGACGACATCGCCCGGGGTACCATCGCGGCACTGAAGGACGTCGGTTTTGAAATCATCAATCTGGGCGGAGGCCGCAACCCCCGCACCATGAATGATATCATTTCCCATATTGAGCAAAACTTGAAGAAAACTGCAATCATCGACCACCTGCCCTGGCCCCCGGAAGACATGGCCGCCACCTGGGCGGACATCGGGAAGGCCGACCGGTTGCTGGGCTGGCAGCCTGAAATCTCCCTTGAAGAGGGGCTCGACCGCACCATCGCCTGGCACATGGACCACAGGGACTTTCTTTCCCGACTTGAGATGTAGGTTTCCGGGTATCCTGTCTGTGACGGGGGTGAAGTTCCCGGGAATTGCAGGGTGCCTACAGGGGACGACTCCGGCGGCTGTTCTGACGGTCATTGCGGGGAGAAGTCACAGGCCTGGAGTTGTGCCGTGGCGGCCGGGCGGGATGCCGGGGCGCCGGAGCAACAGTCCTGGGCCTTTGGGTGGTGTGATTCGGGCGCTGCCGGGGGGAGGGCGTGACCACCCGGGGAGCCGGAGCAACAGTCCTGGGCCTTTGGGTGGTGTGATTCGGGCGTTGCCTGGGGGAAGGGGTGACCACCCGGGGCTGGGGAATCGTCACGCGGGGCCGCAAGGCGGGCGACTCCACCCTGGGCCTGGGGGAGGGGGTGACCACCCGGGGAGCCGGGGCAACTGTCCGGGGACGGCGGGCCGGACGAACCCTGTGATGCTGTATCCGGGTGCGGTACCGCGGCTGATGGTAACGCTGGTGCCAGACCCTGTATTTGGGGGCGTGAGTGCGGTACCGGTTCGTAAGCCGGGTGTATCCGCTCCAGGAGGAGGGGATCCAGGTGACATGACCGTTCATGTAGTAAAACGGCAGTCCGCAGTCGGTGAAATACACCAGATGTTCATTGTAGAATTCGGGTGTCCATCCGGCGAATTCATCTTCAATGCAGAAGTCGTCTCCGAAAAGGCAATCCTCTTCGAACTCCGGTTCCAGCGATACGGTCTGGACCTGTGGTACCACTACCTGGACCCGGTATTGCGGTTGGCCGTACAGGGCGAGCCAGGTGCGGTAATGGATGGCCTGGGCCCGGTAGTGGGCCATGGCCACGTGATACGAACTCCATGATGCGGGCACCAGGGTCGCATGGCCGCTGTGGTAGGTGAAAGGTCGCCCGGCCGTGTCGAAGTAGACCAGATACCCGTCAAAGAAGAAGGGACTCCAGCCGGCATACGAATCGGCCACGGGAACCACGTAGCGGCGGGCCTGGGCTTCGGGGGTTTTGACGGACAGTGCGCCCGCCACCAAAAGGGTTGAAAACAGGAAAATGGAAAGGGATTTCATGACACACCTCCATGCAGGTTAAGAAGTCCTGGAACTCAGTGCTGCATCATCGCAGCCGAACACCTGCATACATGACAGGTTCACATGCAAAACCGTTCACCACTTTTCCGATTTTTTTTGTGAACGCTCAGTTACAGGTGTGTCACAAAGTTCACGATATCGCCGGTTTTGGGTGGGAAATCCTTGTGCGAAAGCCTTTTCAGGGGATCTCACAAACTTTCTGCACGTTCACGCCGCCAGGATCACTCCAGGAACATCTCCCGGGGGACCGGGCGCATGTTGTATTCGGAACTCATGGCCCGACCGTAGGCTCCGGCGGTGGCGACGAGCAGGACATCGCCTTCCTGTGCGGGGGCGATCCGGCGATTATAACCCAGGGTATCTCCGGATTCACAGATGGGACCCACGATGTTCGCCACCATGCAAGGTTTTTCCGTCAGTCGGCTCAGGTTGACAATCTCGTGCCAGGAGCCGTAAAGCGCAGGGCGTATCAGGCTGTTCATGCCTGCATCGATGCCCACGTAATGCAGGTCGCCCTTGGGTTTTGTCTGGGTGACCCGAGCCAGAAGCACGCCGGCCTGGGCAACGAAATACCGGCCGGGTTCCAGCCAGAGTTCCATTCCCGGGAATGCGTGGCGGACAGTAGCCAGATGTTCGTCAACGGAGGGGAGGTCCAGGGAGGGAGAGCCCGGTTTTTCCGGGATACCCAGTCCGCCGCCGAGGTCCAGTACCCGAACGGTTCCGAACTCGTCGGCAGCCCTGGCAAGGAATGATGCGCGTCCTTGCCAGGTTTCCGCGGAAACAATGCCGCTTCCCGTGTGGGCGTGCAGTCCGGTTACGACGGCTCCGCAGCGCTTCAGCAACAGCAGCAGGTCATCCATCTGTGCGGGCACGATGCCGAATTTGGAGCGGACACCGGCGGTGCGAACATATTCATGATGGCCCTTGCCAACTCCTGGATCCAGGCGCACGAAGACTTCGCGTCCGGAGAAAAGTTCCGGCCAGTGTTCCAGCGGGTACAGGTTGTCAAGGGTGACCGTGATGCCGGTTTCCATCGCGAAGGCATATTCCTGACGGCCGGCGAAGTTCGGTGTGAACAGGATGCGCTCCGGGGTGTTCAACAGATCCGGGAACAGATTGAGCAGGTGGCGGATTTCACCCGGAGAGACACATTCGAAGCCCATGCCGGCATTGTACACCCGTCGCAGGATGTCCGAATTCCAGTTGGCTTTCATGGCGTACAGTACCCGGTGGATCGATTTCATGCGGGAAAGGTCGCCGATGATCCTGTCAATGGTTTGCCCGTCGTACACATACACCGGCGTGTGTTTTTCAGCCAGTTCCAGCAGTTGGGTGCGTTTGTGCTTCCACCAGATTTCCTCGGGGCGGCGGGCGGCGTCAGCCACGGTTTCGGGGATATCGTCATCGTCTGTAGTTCCGGACAGGGACTTCGTGCGGGGAGTGAACAGTTGTGCATGCAACTCCCGGACGACCCGGTCGGCTTCGTTCTCGTCCACTACGAATGAAAGATTGAGATCGTTGCTGGCCTGGGTTACCAGATAGATTATCTTCTCCTCGAAGACCTCGAACACGGGACCGAGTTTGTGCAGGATGCCGCGGATGTTGCGCCCCACAAGGGAGATCAGGGCGCAGCCACGGAAAATGCGCACCTTGCAGAATTGTGACAGGGCGCGTTCCAGCCGGCCCAGGGTCTCGTCGTCCAGGACGTTGTTCCGGGCATCCAGGCTGACGGTGACATTGGTTTCCGATGTGGATACACTGTCGATGGAAAGACCGGCCTGCTTGAAACAGGAGGATACATCGGCGAGAAAACCCACCTCCTGCCACATGTTGATGGTTTCCATGGATATGAGGGTGATGCCGCGTTTGGCGGAAACGGCCTTGACCCCTGCATCGAACGTGGATGCGTCCGCGGAGATGATGGTGCCCTGCCTGTCCGGTTCGCGTGTACTGCGGATGTGCAGGGGAATACTGGCGGTACGAACGGGATGCAGGCAGCGGGGATGCAGTACCTTGGCACCGGTGGACATGATTTCCTGGGCTTCTTCGTAGTCCAGAAACGGCAGCAGGCCGGCGGTGGGAATCAACGCGGGATTGGCAGTGAACACTCCGGGAACGTCCGTCCAGATTTCACACCGAACGGCTTCCAGTTTGGCGGCGAACAGGGCGGCCGAGGTGTCCGACCCGCCCCGGCCGAGAAGGACGGTCCTTCCAAAAGGATCCCGTGCGATGAATCCCTGGGTGATTACAATGGGTTCCGTGCGCGTCTCCAGTTCGGTCCGGAGGTTGTGGTCCGGGGGGAAATCGCAGTTTGCCGTGAAAAAGCGGCGTGCATCCGTCAGTCCGTCATGGACGGTAGAGATCATGTGGGAGCGGGCGTCCATCCAGGCTGCCCCGGTTCCGGTGGACGTGAGAAACGCGGCACCCAGACGGGTGGACATCAATTCGCCGAGGGACATCACTTCCGCGTGCATCCGGGGACTGGTTTCCCCCACAAGGGAGATACCCATGGTCAGTCGGCGTAAAAGATCGAATTCCCCGGCCAGCACGGAGTTGGCGTCAAGGTTCATGGTGGAGGCCAGTTCCTGGTGGCGGCGCAGCACCTCCTCCATGAGGGGGGCATGTTCGTTGTGTGGCGCCCGCTGTAGGATCCTTTCCAGCAGATCCGAAATGCCCGAGAGTGCAGAGCAGACCACCAGGGGCCGTCGCGCGTGTTCCAGATGGGCCAGGGCTACCCTGCGGATGACCTCCCAGCATTCCCGTGTGGAAACGGAGGTGCCACCGAATTTGATGACCACGTGGGTTTTCATTGTTTTTTCAGACATGCGTTTCTCCTGAAGTTACAACCAGCCGGCAAACCGGTACAGGGTGAGGATGCCCATTCCCGCGACGAAGCATAATAGTGTTGAAGGAATTCCGAACTTCATGAAGTCCAGGAAACTGACATGCCGGACGTCACGGGCACGCTCTATGACAATGATGTTGGCAACCGCGCCGATGATGGTCAGATTGCCGGCAATGGTGCTGGAAAAGGCCAGGATGAGCCAGAAAAACCCGGGGTCCGCCATGGTCTTGATGGTTTCGGCGATTACGAGCACGAAAGGAACGTTTGCGAACAGGTTCGAGCCCACTACACTGAAGAATCCGAACAGCCATGTTCCGGCGGTGCTGTCGTGGACCCAGCCAAGCACATGCAGGATCAGGAAGTCGATGGCGCCGGACTCCCTGAGGCCGCCCACGACGACAAAAAGTCCCACGAAGAACAACAGCAGGTTCCAGTCGAGTTTACGCAGGAGGCTGTCCTCGTCCTGGTTGACGAACAGCAGCAGGAATGCGGCCCCGGATATGGATACCCAGGCAATATTGTCAAAAAAGAAAAAACACGCAATGACCAGGGTCATGATGGAAACGGAGCGATGAAAGCCTTTTTTCGGGCGGGTTTTGTTGTCGGTGGTGGGGGTGTCCGGGGTTTCGGGAGGGGCGGGTTGTTCCAGGTCCCTGCGGTAAATGGCCAGCAATGTCAGGAAATTGATACCGAGACAGACCAGGCCCACCGGGGCCATGAATGCGAAATAGCGGGAATAGGAGATGCCGCTGAGGTGTCCGATGATCATGTTCTGTGGAGTGCCCGTGGTGGCCATCACTCCTCCTATGTTCGTGGAAGTGGCCAGGGCCAGGAGAAACGGAAGGGGAGGCAGGTTCCGTTTGCGGATCATCAGGATGAGGACAGGGGTGAAGAAAATGCATACTATATCGTTGACAAAGAAGGCTGCCAGGGTGCCGAGACCGAAAACCACCAAGGCAAGGAGGCTTACGGTGCTGAAGTTCCTGGCGGAGATTTTTTCGGAAATGATGAGAAAGAAATTGGCTTCGGCAAGATGTTCGATGAGGATCATCATCCCCAGAAGCAGGAGAATGGTGTCCCAGTTGACTGCGGAATACGCTTGGTCCGGGGTCAGGATTCCCGCCATGACCATCAGTACCGAACCGAGCACCACACCCGCCGGCCGTCCGATGCGGATAAGGCCGGTACGCCGTCCCGTGATGATTGCGTAGGTCAGAAGAAAGATGAGGCTTGCCCGAATCATGGAATGGCCACCATTGACCCCGTCGGGGCCGATGGGGAGGAAGTATCCCCATGGCCGGGATCAAGTCAAGCAGCATCGGAAAGTTCAGCTGGTAACCCCGGAGTTCTTGCCCTATGATTCCGGACCTTGCGGGGCAGGGGTTGTGCAGTGCCTCTGGTCGTATGCGGATGTGGAAAATGCTCCACGGGAGAGTGGTTCATGAAATTCTTGTATCAGGAAGACAGGTTTTTCGTTCAGGCAGCCCGGGGTACCGAGGAATTTGTCGGTGAGGAGTTGCGGGAACTTGGAGCACTTGATGTGGAAAGCGGGTACCGCGGCCTGCATGTGCATGCCGGGAGGGAGACGGCCTACCGCATCTGCTATGCATCCAGGCTGGCCAGCCGGTTGCTTGCTCCCTTGGTCCGGTTTTCCGTGACGTCGGAAAAGCAGTTGTATGATCAGGCCCTGGCCGTTCCGTGGCCGGATGTTTTTTCGAAGAACCGTACCTTCGCGGTGACATTCAATGTCGCCGGGGCCGTGCTTCGCAACGGGAAATACGCTTCATTGCTCGTGAAGGATGCCATCTGTGACAGGTTCCGCATGGACACCGGGTCCCGTCCCGATGTGGATGCAAGAAATCCCCAGGTCACCATCAACCTTTTTATTCACGAATCCGAAGTCATTCTGTCCGCGGACTGGTCCGGCGAGGCACTGCACAAGAGGGGATACCGGTCCTTCGGTGGCGGTCCTGCTCCCATGCAGGAAACCGTAGCTGCCGCCATTGTCCGGTTTTCCGGATTTGACGGAACCGTGCCGCTGTGGGATCCCATGTGCGGTTCCGGCACCCTCGCAGCCGAAGCACTCATGGCAGCCGCCCGGGTGCCCGCAGGATACCTGCGTTCCGGTTATGGCCTTTTTGCATTCAATGACTTCGATGCCGGTGCATGGCGTCGCATGAAAAGTTCCTGTGATGCCCTCATCCGGCCCGTGCTTCCCGGCCGCATCCTCGCGTCCGATCGCGATGGCCGCGCGGTGGATTTCGCCCGCAAGAACCTGTCGAAGTTGCCTTTTGCGCCGGTGGTGCGCCTGGAAGTTTCCGACTTCCGGGAAATGCCGGATTTCCCCGACGGGATCATTGTCTGCAACCCCCCTTATGGTGTGCGCATGCAACCAGACGACGGCATCGCCACCCTATATACTGCATTGGGAGACTTCCTCAAACAAAGTTGCACAGGTTCCACAGCCTGGGTGTACCTCGGGGATCGCACCATGGCCCGCCACCTGCACCTGAAGCCCGCCCGCAAGATTCCGCTTCCTTCCGGCGACCTCGACGGTCGCCTCCTCCGCCTCAACCTTTACTGACGCAATCAAACCCCTCCAAACCCCTGCAACCACCCCCATCCCCGCCCCCCCCCCCCTCCCCCCCCCCCCCCCCCCC
>CAZTZR010000070.1:0-20726 GCA_964618145.1 uncultured Kofleriaceae bacterium | reverse complement strand
TTAAGTGGGCTATGTTTACTACGTTTTCAGCCCTTGCCTGTTAAACTTGGGCTAGAATGATGCATTCTCACAGGAGAAGGCCATGCTCTATCGTTTGCTACTTGTATTGTCATTTCCGGTTTTCTTCCTTGGCGGTTGCCAATCCGTCGCCATCTTTCCCGGGTGCGGAAACGGACGACTGGAAACCGGGGAGGAATGCGAACCGGGCCACAACGAGGAGGCGGCACGACAGTGGTGCCTGACAAGCGGCTATTCGGGGGGAATCGCCACCTGCGACCCTGACCGCTGCACCTATCTTCCCGCCGGTTGCACGGGGAACATTGGCCTGGAATGCGATCCCATGCAGCCGGAGTTCAATTGTCCATACAGCTCGTATTGCTATTTCTTCCCGGATACCAGCCAGGCGTACTGCGCGTCCTCGGGACCCCAGTCCATGAATGACCCCTGCGCTAATTCGACAGACTGCCAACCGGGACTCGTGTGCGTCTGGAACGTCTGCTCCCGTTTGTGCCGGCCCGGATTCCCGTGTGACAGAAACCTGCCCTGCAACTCGGGATGGCCGGAGGATCTGGGATTTTGCCCGCTGGTGGACTATCCATGTAACCCCGTCACCGGAGGCGGCTGTCCGGCCGAACATGCAGACCCCCCAGAGGAGCGTGAGTACTGCACCCTGTCTTTGGACGGCGCAAATACTGCCTGTCTGCACGCTGGAAACGCATATCCGGGGGAATTCTGCGCTGGGGGTGTATGGAACGAATGCGAACCGGGATACCATTGCTACGATAATGTCTGCATTCGACTTTGCACCGACCTTCCGGAATGCGACATCGGCGAGACCTGCAACCACATGTTTGTTTATTTTCAGTCCCTCGGTATCTGCCAGTGACGCCAGCGCCCCATCCCGGAGGGTTTTCATGAAACGAATCATCATGCCGTATTTGACTTTGCTCCTGCTTTTGCATGCGGCACCGGCCCGGGCCGATAAACTCCACTGCCCCAGCATCACGGAAAACGACGAGAAGAACAACGACACCGCCCGCAAATACTTCACCATGGGCGGTGTCTACATGGAACGGGAGGATTTCTCCAGGGCTGCGGAGTCGTTCGAGTGCGTGCTCAAGTTCGTGCCGTACAGCCTGACCACGCGTTACAACCTGGCCCGGGCATACGATGGCATGGAAGTATACTCCCGGGCCCGGGAACACTACGAAATGATCCTCGTGTACGACAGCGACGAGGCGGAAAGCCTCAAACCGGGAATCCGCAAGCGTCTGGCCGAGATCCGGGACCTCAAGGACCGGATCAGGGTCGTCACGATTCCCGTGGAACCGGCTGTCCAGGATGAAAAAACCTGTCCACAGGTGGTCCTCCAGGGACTCCAGGAAACCCTGACCCGGGCCGAAAAACGCATGGATGAAACCAACTGGATCCAGGCCCGGGATGAATTTGACAAAAGCCTGAAAAACCTGGATGGATCCACCGCCGAACAACGCAAGTTGTGCCTCTCCGGCGATATGGGCGTGCACCTGCTGATGCTCGCGGGCATCACCCACTTTCACCTCCAGAACCTGGGAAACGCCCAGGAGTTCTTCACCCGGGTGTTCCGCAACCGCCCCGAGGCGAAACTCCCGGAAAAATTCGGAACCGCCGACCTTCAAGCCTTTTTCCAGAAATCACTAAGGGCGTATTTCCAAAGCCTCCAGGGAGGGGAAACGCCCCCGGATCCACCCAAAGTCGATCCCCGCACGGTGGAACCCCCGGGCAAAACCCCGGAACCCCCGGGCAAAACCCCGGAACCCCCGGGCAAGGCACCGGGACGTTCCTGGCGAATCATTTTGGCGTCCTCCATTGGCTATGATTTCGGATTGATCGGTCAAAATACCATCACGGAGATGGGCGCCTACACAGAGAATCTGGGATGGGGCCGCAACACTCCCATCCATGTCATGGAAACAGGCGTGCTGCTGTATGGGCGGCATCGTTTCACGGCCGGCATGCGCTACAGCAAATTCTCGTCTGGCGATTCCGGGCCGTTTGGTTCCCTTCAGGTGGAAACCAGCACTGATTTGCAGTTCTTCGCACGCTATGTACGCCTGCATTTCCCTGATTCCGTCGTTCAACCGTATTGGGGTGGGGGCGGCTTCGGTGGTCCCCTGAGGGTCAGGGTCAAGCACGGCGATGGGAACGAAACCAACGATACCGTTGAACTGGGTGGCGCCTTTCTCAACGGCGTTGCCGGCCTGCAGTTGTGCCTGGGCCGTGACTGCCACATCGCCTTTCAAATCGAAACCAACCTGTTGTGGAAGTTTGCCAGCCCGGGCGACCCCCCCCTGCTGAACTCCGAATGGTTCAAGACCGTCATTTTCTGGTTCAACGCCGGTTTGTCCCTGTCGTTTTAGCACATTGACATTTGCGCCATGAGGAATACACTTCGCGGCATGAAAACGTTCATCGCCATTCTACTTCTGTCGTCTTTCGTTTCCTGTACCACCCACACCGCCGATCCCGGCACCCTCCCCGACTCCCGGGCGCACCCGGTCGGTGCCACAGAGTCCCCCGGAAAGAAGAGGCCCGCGCAGGCGGAAGTTCCCGACGACTTTGCCATGGCGTACGCATTGTTTCACGCGTCCGCCGCAACCCGGGCCAAGACGGAACTTAAGCCACTTGTGGCCGATCCCCTGGAAATCCGAACCTGCGAAGAGGCCAACTGCACCGTCCGTCGGGTCGCCTTTGACGAGTTCTTCGCGAAACTGGACTACCGGCCGGACGATTTCATGTACCTGCCGGGATTTGAACTGGAAGGCGACCGGGTGCTGGTGCACTACGGCTATGAAGGCGCCCAGTTCACGCTGTCCTTCGGGAGGATCAACGGCCAGTGGGCGTTGGTCCAGTTCCGGACGACGTCCGACTGACGGCACCAGAAGACTGACGGAAATACCACCGCATCAGGACACACGCCATGCATGTACGGGACCTGCTGAACCAGAAAACAACGACCTTCAGTTTTGAATTCTTTCCCCCGCGGGATGCCGCCGCCGCCGAGACCCTGCGTAAATCCCTGCGGGAACTGGTGCCGCTGTCCCCGTCATTCGTCAGCATCACCTATGGAGCCGGCGGTTCCACGCGGCAGTTGACCCATGATCTGGTGCTGCAGGTTCACTGCCAGGAGGGGCTTCCTGTCGTTCCGCACCTCACCTGTGTGGGCAGCTCCCGGCAGGAGTTGCATGAGGCACTGTTCCGCTATCATGAGGCCGGCATCCGGGACATCATGGCCCTGCGGGGGGACGCGCCCGCCGGTTCGGCGTTTGCACCCCATGACGACGGCTTTTCCCACGCGCTGGATCTGGTGACCTTCATCCGCCGGGAGTTCCCGGAGTTCGGCATCGGCGTCGCCGGCTACCCGCAGGGTCACCCGGAAACCCCCAACCGCCTGCGGGAGATGGACCACCTCAAGGCCAAGGTGGACGCCGGAGCGGACTACATCTGCACGCAACTGTTCTATGACAACCGGGTTTTTTATGATTTCCGGGACCGCTGCGAGGCGGCGGGCATCCGCATCCCGGTGATCGCCGGCATCATGCCGGTGACCTCCTTGTCCATGCTGCGCCGCATGTCGGAACTGGCCCTGTGTGTGCACATTCCCGGCAAGCTGCAAAAAGCCATCGGACGGATCGGCGAACGCGGAAGCGTGGCCCGGGTGGGCATCCACTGGGCCACCGAGCAGGTGCGGGACCTTCTGGACAACGAGGTGGCGGGCATTCACCTGTACACCCTCAACCAGAGCCGTGCCACCATGCAGATCATCGAGACCCTGGGCGTTCTCTGACAGCGGTAATCAGGTTCGATGAGCCTGTCCTTCGCTCATGTTCATTTTTCCGGCCACTTTGTGGCCTCCATCGGGTCGCCCGCGATAGGGCTCCCCTCTTGGCGCTGGTCCTGATGCAAAAGCGTCCTTGGATCATCGAATCTGACCGGCGCTCTGACAGCGCTGATCAGGGCGCTTCGAATTGCTCCAGAATCTGTTGGTGCAGCCTTCGGAAGCGTCCATGGAAGGGACGGCGGGACAAGGCATATGTTGCCTCGAACAATGCGGGAGCCAGAAGTCCCGAGCGGGAATACAAAACTGCCAGGCACCAGGCAAGCACGCTGGAATGCGGTTGCAGGGTTTGCACGAACAGGGCCAGTTCATAGGCCTGATCCGGCCACACGGCATAGCGTGTCATGAGAACCAGCCAGTCCAGAGCCTGCTCCGGGTGGGCCCGGGCCATGGCATCAGCGCGCTCCATGAAGAGTTCTGCATTGGGCAATTGGGCCCTTTCCGCGGCAATGGCCAACAGGCCGAAGGCCGAAGCACCTTGTGGACCATAGAAATCCCGGCTGACAAGCGAATAGATTCGGGAAAGGGGCTCACGCCGTGCAATCGCAAACTCCGCCAGGATCTGGCGTGCCTGGCGTGCGGCCTCATCTTCCCTGGACGCCAGTTGCCCCAGGGTGGCGATGCCCCGGGGCTTGTTCGCAAGTACCTGCAAGCGGGCCAGGATCAGTTCCTGTTGAGAAGTGAGGTCACGGTCCTGCATGTGTGGCAGGAACTCCAGTGCGGAGCGGACATCCATGGAATCCATGTGCCACGCCGCTGCCGCAAAAACCTCATCGGTGTCTACCAGTTTTTCCTCGAAAACCTGTCCTGTTTCCATTCCTGCATGGATGACGTGGGCCACCAGATCCCGGCGTCCGGATTCCATGCCCTGACGCAAGGGTTCCATGGCTGCGTTCCACTCTTCCTCATCGAAGAGCCCCTTCCCGAAAGCTGCCTGCGCCCGGGACCGTTCATTGCCGCTGATGCGGTTCAAAAGGGACTGTATGGCGGAAAAGCGTCTCAGGCGGGTCAGTTCATATACCCGCTCTTCTAAGGGAGGAAGCACCCCCTTGAGTTTGGACGGACCACCGTACCATTGGGGAACGCTGGAAAAGGCTGTGACTGTGTTGATCAGGTCCTGCTGCAAGTGCGCCGGGAGTGTCCACCATGGATGACGGGAAAAATGGGCGAACAACGTCACCAGCGCTGCCCGCCCCCGGGGCGTGGTGGAAACCGTACCCACCCGGGTGTCGCCTGCAAACAAGCGGGCGAAATGAAAGGCATTGGCATAAAACAATTCGGCCAACGGCGGCATCCTCACGTCCGGTTCGGCGATCCACATGGCGGTATCCCACCAGAATTCAAACAGGTTCGACATGAGGTACACTTGCCTGACCCAAGTGGTTTCCCCCTGGTTCAGCGCCCAGACATTGTCCCGGGCCCGCAGTATCCGGGCCGCCTCCCGTTCGGCTTCCTTGTCGCGACCCAGCCCCCGCAGATAGGCCTGCATCTCCGATGCGGCCAGTTCAAAGCGGTTGGCCGCCAATGCCAGCATGGCGGAATAGAACTTCTTGTCCAGGCCACGCTCCCGTCGATAGATGTCCAGAAGCGCGGCTGCCCGTTCCGGACTGTCCACGAAAACGGCCGGAACAGGCCCATGGTATTGCAGGTAATCGCGGGCTTCCCCGGAGAAACGGTGATGGGTGATCAGAAGTTGCGCGAAGAAGGCATCGGCCCCCTGGATCCACGCCACATTGGCCAGTTGGGCTGCGGTTTCGTCATCATCATGTGCCCGGAGAAGTCCAAGGAAATGGGTTTGCGGTGAACGGCGGGAAAGCACCTGACGGGGCTTTTCGAAGGCCCCCGGATTCTGCAGCACCTCAGGATCCGCAGGAGGCAGAAGGGACAGGCAGTCTTCCCAGATGGGGTCCGGATGCAGGGGAACCATGCGACGTTCCAGCAGACGGACCAAGGTGCCATGCTTGCGCAAAACTTCGGGGGTGGACAATTCAACGGTCCGGGCCTGGTCTCCCCTGGGATTGGCAATGAGCCGGCCGAACCGGGGAGCCCCGCACATCATGGGCGCCACTTCCGGACCGGGCGCGGCCCATGCGTCAAACACGGCTTTGGCGAACAGCAGATCCGTCCCGAGTTGGGTTTCCCGCACGGCCCCGTTCTCCACCGCATGGGTGAGCAACAACTTGCCATTGACCAGCACCTTGATCCCGTGGCGGTGCAACAGTCCGCTTTTGCGGATGGAATGCTCGTAATGAAAGAACGGCGTGTTTCCGCGGGCGGAGAAAACCGGCAACAAAAGCAGACAGGTGGTCGCCGCCAGGATCAATCGGTGCATCGGGGTATTCATGTCAACAGGGATCAGTTTTCCCCCTCGATGGTCTCACAGGGTGGCGCCACAGGACCGGACATCCGGAACCGGTTTACGCTGTACACTTGTTCAAACGATTTGCGACGTGCCTTGGGGGCATCCGCGCGGGCCGGTTTGCCCACGGCGATGACCAGTTCCACGCGATAGGGTTTCGGGATGTCCAGTTCCCTTGCGATTTTCTTCTCGTCAAACCAGCCCAGCAGACAGGTTCCCAGTCCCCGTTCGGCAGCTGCCAGGCAGAAATGTGCGGCTGCTATCCCACTATCCATGGCCACAAAACTCTTGTGCTTGATGAGTCCGCCAATCATGGATGCCGGATTCGGGGTCACGGAAACCTGCACCACCAGAAGGGGTGCCGTGGGCACAAACCGGTTGATGGGAACCAGGGGCGTCATGCAGGCAGCAGCCACCTTCCTGCGGATTTCGTCATCGAACAGGGCCACAAAATGCCAGGGCTGGCTGTTGCAGGCGGAAGGACTTTCCCCTGCGGCACGCACCAACTCCTCCACGGTTTCCGGGTCCACCGGGTCCGGAAGGAACTTGCGAATGCTGCGCCGACGAACTGCCAGATCAAAAAAGGACATAGGCTAGTTTTCCTTCGGGGTCATTTTCAGGTTGATTTTGATCCCCTGCTCCATGACCTGGGTCTGGCCGCCACTCTTGATTTCCATTTTGAAACTGCTTTCGGATTTCAACTCCGATGTGGGAACCATCCGGGAAAGGTTCATGGTCATGGTGCCATTCCCCTTTCCAGTCAACTCCAGCAGTTTCACTTCGGTACCCGGAGGCAGCTGGGGATTCTGGATCATCTGTTCCCCGGCTGTCTGCACCAGGGAAACCTTCATGGCCATCCTGCTGTCTTCCAGGCTGGTCAACTCATACCGGTACACATTGTTGACCCGGATACCTCCACTGTTCAATTGGGTGGTGGCGGTCCAGATGGCGCCAGTCCCCACGGGTTCCTCCGGAAGGGGTATCGAGATCTGGTTCATCTGCTGACGCATGCTGTCCACCATCTGCGACATCTGGGGATTCGTGTTGGAAGGCATACGGATGTCCCCTGCGCGTGTGATGCCCCGGGTATCCACCTCCGCAAATCCGTTCATCCCACGCATGTCCGCCAGCGCTGACTTGAGGGAACTCACCACCTGCGGCATGGCATCCTCCTCCGGCAGGACATCCACGTCATCAAGCACGAAATCATACACCACGCTGCCATTGGTCTTGACTTCGCGGTTCCTGAACTTCATGTGCATCCGGATGGTCGGCATACCCATTTCCGGCTGCTGCTGGCTGCCCACCGTGATGCTCATGGCCATTTTCATGTCCATGATTGCCACGGTTTCCTGGCCGACCTGGAACGCATAGCGCAAGGCGACCTTGTTGTCGCCGCCGGCATTCTCCACCACCACCTTCGGATCCGGCAGGACCAGGGGAGCCGGGGCGGCTGGATCACCTGATGGATCCTTTTCAACGCCAGAAGGCTTATCCTTTTCGGCCCCGGCAGTTTCTGCGGGTTTGGCGGCGGATTCCTTCCCGGCGCTTTCTTTTTTATCGCAAGCCCCCACCAGGAGGAGCGCAAAAAGCAGGATCGCCAGTTGTTTCAACAGTTTTTGGGCATGTCGCATGAAAAGCCTCACTTTCTCTCGGAATCCAGGGTTGCTGAACCCGTTCCCTGAATAGACAATTATATTGATACAGTCAAGCTTTTGCAGCCGGTCCGACTCAGACGGATGCGGCGGAATTCCCGAAAACTGTGACAACCACCGTCATGGGGATGACTTTTTTTCCGAAAACAGCTTGACAGAAAAAATGGGCTTCTTTATAAACGCTTCCGCCTGACCGGGGCTGTAGCTCAGTTGGGAGAGCGCATGAATGGCATTCATGAGGTCAGGGGTTCGATCCCCCTCAGCTCCACAACCCGGCAATTTTGAAATGAAGTGAAAACAACCAAAACATGATGTCATGCCCATGGCATGGATGGTCAGTATCTCGGTTCAAATTCCGTGGTGCAGAATCCGTTCTGACAACCATAAACACACATCTTGCCGCCAATCCAGCCGAGACAGCCATTGGAATCCGGATTGCAGGTTTCAATGACCAATCCATTGCAGCGGCGGGTTCCCTGGGTGCAGGGGGCCGGCGGACAGTCCGCGCAGAACCCATCCACACAGAACTGCGAAGTGGCCTGGCAGTCCTGGATGTCGATGAACACGCGGCAGCCCACGGCATCCTCAACGCAGACCTGAGCGGTTTCCTCTTCGCAGCGACGCAATCCCTCCGATGCACATTGTGTGGGACATTCCGCGGAGCAGACCGCCTGGCCATCGTTGACAGTGCACTGCATCTGAAGGTCATTGCAGCGGGTCTTGTCCATCCACTGGGTGCACCCGGAAGCCCCGGTTTCACACTCCTGGATGACATAGCCAAAGCAACGGCTCGAATCGGCAGTACATGTGTCCTGGCAACTGTCCGAGCAGGCCGGCGGATTCAGGAATTCATTGCAAACCAGTGACAAGGAAGCACAGTCGGTCTGCTGTTCCCAATACATGCACCCGTCTTCGGATTCCCGGCAGATTTCCAGTTGGTTTCCCTGACAACGCAAGGCACCCGTGACGTCGCAGGTGGAGGTGCAGGCAGGAAAACAGGCGGCAGTGGACAGGAGGCAAAACGCGCCGCAGGTGACCACCCCCCGACCGAATCCCAGATCCTGACAGGTGGCTCCGTTGACATCCTCTCGATCACACTCCTCCCCCCGCTCAATCACGCCATTGCCACAAACCGGACCTTCGGTTCCCTTTGCACAGGAAAAACTGAAGAAGAAAAGCAGAATCGGCAGGATTTTTCGCATGGGTTCCATCTCCACCATAAAAGATAGCAAAAAAGAGCTTGAAGACAACAACGATTTCCTTCAAACCTTCACCCGGAGCCGTTCCCTCTTCAGGGATGGCCAGGAAAACAACCACCATGTTCATTCCAGTTCCACCCTGCCACGGTTTCCCCACCACCAAAGGGGCATCATGACCACGGATCTTCTTGCCGGACTCAATCCCCCGCAGCAGCAGGCGGTATCCATCCTGGACGGCCCCATGATGGTGTTGGCAGGGGCCGGGTCCGGCAAGACCCGCGTCCTTACCCGCAGGCTGGCCAACCTGGTGGCCCAGGGGGTCCCACCCTGGCGAATCGTGGCGGTGACTTTCACCAACAAGGCCGCCGCCGAAATGCGGGGGCGCGTGGTGGAACTCATCGGACCGAACCGCGACATGTGGGTGGGCACATTCCACTCCATCTCATCGCGCCTGTTGCGCTCTTATGCCGAAACCATCGGGTTGTCACGGAACTTCGTCATTTACGATGCCGACGACCAGAAGGCACTGGTGCGCAAACTGCTCAAGGAGTGGAACCTCACCCACGACGCCAAATCCGTTCGCAGCACCATCCAGTTGATGGAAGCATACCGGGGCAGGCGCGTGGACAAACTCTTCGGCCCCCATGCGGGAATGTTCGACGACTACATGAAGCGGCTGGCCGCCTGCAATGCAGTGGATTTCACCGGTCTCATTGAACGGGTGCTGGAGTTGCAGGACATCCTTCCCAAGCTCTGGGACTATGTGCTGGTGGATGAGTTCCAGGACACGTCAAAACTGCAGTTCGCCATGCTCCGTGCCATGGTCGCCGACAAGAAGAACATCTGTGTGGTGGGTGACGATGACCAGTCGATCTACAGTTGGCGTGGCGCCAACCCGGAATACCTGTTGCGTTTTGAAAAGGAATTTCCGGGCACCCGGATCATCCGGCTGGAGCAGAATTACCGTTCCTCCGGGAACATCATCTCGGCTGCGGCAGCCCTGATTTCCAACAACCTGAGCCGTCACGGAAAGACCCTCTGGACCAACTCGGACCCGGGCGTCCCCATTGTCTGCCGCATTCTGGAACGCGAGCGGGACGAAGCCCGCGAGGTGGTAGAGACCATGCAGGAGAAACGGCCGCAGGTGCCTCTGGAGCAGATGGCCATCCTGTACCGGGTCAATGCCCAAAGTCGCCCGTTCGAGGAGGAGTTGCGCCGGGCGCAGCTTCCCTACCGCATTGTCGGTGGCATGCGTTTTTACGAACGCGCCGAAATCAAGGATGTGCTGTCCTACCTCCGGCTGGCTGTGAATCCTTCTTCCGATCTGGATTTTTTGCGTGCCGTGCGGGTTCCTGTCCGCGGCGTCGGTCCCGGCACCCTGGAAAAACTATCCGTCGCTGCCAAAGAAACTGGCCAAAGCCTCTGGGACCATTGCACCACCGCACATCTGTCCATCACGCCGGCCGCCCGCAAGGGCCTGGATGCCTTTTTGCAACTGGTGGGGGAACTGCAGGAACAGGCACAACAGGTTCCTCCCCATGAACTGCTCCAGCACCTGCTGGAGAAAACGGATGTCATGGGCCTTTTGCATTCGGCCGAAGACGAGGATTTGGGCCGCAAGGAAAACATTGATGAACTCTACAATTCCATGGAGGAGTATGCCGGCGAGAACCCGGACGGACGGTTGGGTGACTGGCTCGACAGCGTGTCCCTTCTGACCACCGACGAAATCGTGGAAGGGGAGGAACAGGGAGTGACCCTGATGACCATTCACAGTGCCAAGGGTCTGGAATATGACATCGTGTTCCTGCCTGGCTGGGAGGAGGGTCTGTTTCCCCTGCGACGAGCCGAAGAAGAAGTCAATCTGGAGGAAGAACGCCGTCTGGCCTACGTGGCCATCACCCGGGCCCGACGCGAGGTACACATTTCCCGGGTACGCACCCGGATGATGTACGGCAACGTCATGCGCACCACACCGTCGCAGTTCCTCCACGAGTTGCCCCGTACGTGCCTGGACATCCGCTCTTCCGTACCTGCGCAGGAACGCTTTTCCCTGTCAGCGGAAACACCCGCCCCGGCCCGGGAGCGTCCGGCTGAACCTGCGTTGTCCTTTGCCGCACGACCTGCAAAAGCCCCGCCCCGCAGCACCGACTCCCGGGCCAAGTCACCCCCTGCGGACGGCTTCGCCGCCGGTCGCCGGGTCAGGCACCCCAAGTTCGGGGATGGCACCGTCACCGCAGTTGTGGGGGAAGGGGACATGCGCAAGGCCATGGTCAAATTCGCTCCTGCAGAACCCCCCAAGGTCATTCTCGTTTCGTTTTTGCAACTGCTGTGAAGTTTCCGCAATCGGGCAGGTTCAGGCAGAACAGGGGGTGACAATGTTCACCGCGATGAGCCGCCAGGCACCCCGCACCACCCCGAAGAAATAGGTGATATCCTTGTAGAAAACTGCGTAAGTAACAAATTTTTCCACCTCCAGCAGGAGTTCCAGATCTTCCTGGTCCTGTCCGTTCAATTCCCGTGCCTCGGCGTACAGGATGGTGTCCCGGTGTATTCGTGCCAGTGGCACCTTCGGGTCGGAAACATGCAGACACCCGGTATCACTCCAGGTTTCGGTATCGCAACTGAACGTGGGCAGTTTTTCGGCGGTGCGGGGCTCACAACCGATCACCGTCAAATCATGGTATTCCAGTTCATTCAACTTCGTGACCTTTCGCAACACGATATATGCTCCCGGATTGTCAATCACCCATAAGCCAATTTTCGGATCAATCAATGAATCCCGTTCTTCGCCGGACAGTATGGCCATAAGATCTGGCCATGCCTCCGAAAAAACATCCGCAGTTCCCGGCTCCACCGGGATACCCACTGTTCCGGCGGGAGCCGTCGGCAGCGTGGGGGCATCATCCTTCTTGCTGCCACAGGCAACCAACATCACAATCGCCATGAAAACAAAAGACCTTATGCACATCATGTTTCATGCTCCTTGCTTCGGATTACGGGACCACTTCCGCAGGCAAAAGCCTTGACGTCCAGGGTGATTCTCCCGTCACTTGCCCGTAATAATTGTCACCCCAGCACCGGACCAGCCCATCCACGGTGAGCGCACAGGAGAAATCGCCCGCCAGATACAACTGAACACCGGAAGTGATAATCGTATCGTCCGGCAACAACCGGTTTTGCACGGTGCCGTCCCCCAGTTGCCCGGTGCTGTTGGACCCCCAGCAGTGGACATTGCCGTTGATCCACAGCACACAGGTGTGATGATAGCCGGTTCGCACTTCCAGCGCGTTCGACGTCTGCGCTTGTACCGGCAGGGTCTGCGTTGCCTGGCCGGCTCCCGCTCCCAGTGCACCCGAGGTGTTGTCCCCCCAACACCAGACACTACCATCAAGACCCGCCGCGCAGGTTCGTTCGTACCCTGAAGACACCTGGACAATCCCGGTCAATCCGGGCACTTGAACCGGAAGCGAACTGTTCGTGGTGTTGCCCTGGCCAAGTTGCCCCTTGCCGTTTCGACCCCAACACCAGACATTGCCGCCGGGGTACAGAACACAGGAATGATTCACGCCCACCGAGAGGGATTCGGCCTGTTCCGGATGGGCGACTTCCACCGGAACCAGGGAAGAATCCAGCGTGCCATCCCCCAGCATGCCCCAGGTGTTGCGCCCCCAGCACCACACGCGACCGCCTTCACAGAGCGCACAGGTGTGTTCATCCCCGGCCCCCACATCCACACATCCGGAAATACCCGGCACCGCCACCGGAAGTGCCCGTTGCGTGGTGGTTCCATCCCCCAACTGGCCGTGTGTGTTGGACCCCCAACACCATACCGTCCCGTCATGGAGGACTGCACAGGTGTGGCCATAGCCGCCGGAAACAGCCACCGTTGCGGCTGACAGACCCAGCACCTGGGCAGGTGTACTTCGGGATGTGATGACTCCGATGCCGATTTGTCCCGCAGAATTGCGGCCCCAGCACCGAAGGGTTCCATCATCGAGAATGGCACAGCCGTGAAAATACCCGGCAGCGATGGCTACCGCATTGCGGCACGGAACCGACTCGATTACACAGGTTTCCGAACAGACAAGTCCGCCGGTAAAAAAACCGAGGGAACGGCAACCGGGATCCACAAAATCATCCTGATCACATTCCTCGAAATCCGTCTGCAGGATTCCATCCCCGCAACTGCCGAAAGATTCGCATTCGGAAAAAGTCGCCCGGCACTGATCGCTGCACAACACTTCTCCTGCGTGATAGCCGAAAACCCGGCAGTCCGTCTCCCCTGCCGGCTCCCCGTCGCATTCCTCATCGCCAACTACAATACCATCCCCGCACACGGGGAGACAGATGGACGGGGTCCCGAAGCATTCCCAGCCGGTTTCCACCTGACATTCGGCGGAACATCCGTCACCGTCGATTTTGTTCAAATCATCGCAGGTCTCTTGTGCTTCCAGCACGCCGTTGCCACAGATGTTCCGGCATCCGGAAAAATCCCGGCGACAGTCTTCCGAGCACCTCAGGACCCCTCCGCCTTGCCCCAGGGAGGTGCACGTGTGATCGCCCAGATTGGAGCCGTCGCACTCCTCGCCATGGGGCGTGTCGATGTTCCCGTCCCCGCAACGACCACCGCAAATCGAAAAATCAAGATTGCAGTCTGTTCCGCAATGGGGTTTTGCATCGCCGCCGTGATACCCATGATCAGCACAGGTTTCTTCCACAACCAGCGCCGGGTCGCATGCCTCGCCGGGATCCAGCACCCCGTTGCCGCATGTTCCCTTTCCCTTCTTCTTGTTTTCGTCACATCCCGGGACTACGGAGAGCCCCAAAAGCATCAGCACCCAAAAGACCTGTTTCGCATTCACGGGAAACCTCCGGCTTATTGGCCCCACACTGGAGCCACCGGGACGCATTGTGCCCGAATCCCGCTCAGTGTTCAACGTTGAATTTCAGTGGGGGCAAGAGAAGAAGGAAGGAAACCGGCGAGGTCTAGTAGTAATACAACTGCTCATCCATGGCTACCGCATCACCCTTGCTGCCGCCGGATGTAGTGTTCTGCACGGATGTCATGTTGACCACACCACTGCAGGAACCGCTGCCAAAGCACCCGGCATGGAGATAGTACCCCCCCGTCACGGACGGGCTGAAGGTGACCCGGGACTGCAGGCCGCAGGCATCATCATTGATGGCCACATCGGAACCGTTGAGCCGCAGGCGCAGGTAGGTGTCGGTGTCGCTGGTGCCACAGGTTTCAAAGGTGTAGGTATAACCGGTGTACAGGTAATAGTACAGGTTGCGGGTGTTCTGCTGGGCTGAATTGGTGTTGGTGACCGAATAGAAGTTCCAGGGCGGAGACGTGGTGGTGCCGGCCAGACGCACCCGGACGTTGCCGTTGCATGAGTTGCTGCCAAAACAACCGGCACGGATCTGGTAGACCCCACTTTCGGGGGCCGTATAGGTCAGGTAGGACTGCAGGCTGCTGCAGTTGTCGTCATTGTGGGAAACCTGCACCCCGTTTCGGAAAAGGCGCAGATAGGTATCCCCGGTGGAGTGGCCGTTGCAGGTGTAAATGTCATAGGTGGCCCCGGCCGACAGGGTGATGTTGTAGTTCGCGGTGTTCTGCTGGGCCGAGTTGGTGTTGGTCACGTTGAAAGGCAGCATGTTGGGATGGTTGTACCCGCGATTCTTGGAATCGTTGCATTCCGGGGAACCGCTCTGATCGCCATACCAGGTGCTGTTGCTGATGTCGCAGGAGTGGTTGCCATCGTTGCACCAGAAGGAGGTGGTGCTGGTGGTGGGGCCGAATACGAAGGACGCCATCTGCAGCCGGGAGTCGTCGTGGCAGTTGTGACCGCCATCCTGGGATTTGGCATCGTATTTTGTCGAGCAGGTGTACGCAGTCCAGGCGGGTTTGTGAACCTGGGAGAGACTGCAGATCTGGGACATGTTGTTGGCGCATTCCCCGTGGTTGCAGAAATCATAGTAGGCATACACGCTGCCATAGTTGAGTTGGTGAATGCGGGTGGCGCTGTGGCGTCCGGCGCCCATACAGCAACTCTTGTCATGCAGGGACATCTTGTACCAGCCGGAGATGAAGGACTTGTTGGCTTCCCATCCATCGCTTGAGGAGGAACCGCCGCCGCCAGCGTCGAACATCATGTCGAAAACCTTCAGGAAGTCATCCTTCTGCATGGCTTCGAGAACTTCTATATCCGATGCCTTGACGGTTTCCCGGGCCTTTGCGCCAAAAGAATGCAGTGCCCGGAACTCCGGCAGGATGGCGCCCAGGCGATCCTGCCCCGAACGCATCAGTTCCTTTTCCAGGGCATCCATGGCCTCGGGGATCATTTCGAACAGGTGTGTGTTCGGGGTACGACGTGGCGGAATCATGTCCTGCAGTTCCAGGTCGTCCTGCCAGGTGGGATCCACGAAAAGGTCACC
Organism: uncultured Kofleriaceae bacterium; assembly: GCA_964618145.1. Taxonomy (GTDB): domain Bacteria; phylum Myxococcota_A; class Polyangia; order HGW-17; family HGW-17; genus HGW-17. The sequence goes on along the minus strand of CAZTZR010000070.1, from coordinate 5,195 downwards.
ACCACGGCGCAGGTACATGATGCGGCCGTCTTCGTCCGTGATGCGGGCATCAATTTCGAACGGGGGGAAGGTGGGGTCATTGCGGTAGATTTCCGGGGTGGGAATGCCGCGCACTGCCTGCAGGTGAATGATGTCGTCGCCTCTCCGGAAGGAAGCCGTAATGGAAAAATCAGCCTGCAGGTCATGAATGGTCACGCCCTGGGCCAGTTCCACTTCCACTTCGGGAACTTCGGCCACGTTTTCCTTTGGATCCGATGTACAGGAGAGAAATGCAAACGAGGTGAGCATCACGAACAGGGTTTTCAGCAGGGTCTTCATGGCGGTACTCCTTTGCCCCGGACAAGTGCCGGCGGCCGGCGCTCCTCAGGCAATTCCCGGGCCAATTTCTGGAGAAAAAAAACCGGTTGAATATCAAGGCTTATAGCCTATTGACCAACAGTCAATAATAACAAATGAATGTATATCTTTTTTACGCTGTATCAATGTTTTACATTCTCCGTACGGACAGCCGGATTTATCCGATATTTCACCACCGGCCTGCTTAATATCTTTACATAAATGGCATCTTGCAGGGTTCAACCGAAAGTGCGGTTATTTCTTCTTGCTTCTGCCTTTTTTCCCGGCCTTTTTGCCTTTGGAAGGCTCCTCGTCTTCCTCCTCCATCCGGGTATCCACGGGAAAATCCTGCACCAGATGCTCCACGACATTGTGCATCTCTTCAGGACTTACCGGTACGGCATGAATTTCCTCGCCCGCGTCGCGCATCCGGTTCAGATCCAGGGCGGCTCCGGGGGGCAAATCCTTGCCCATGCCCGTCTTTCCCCGGATGGCGTACACCACCCATCGTGGACCCTCCAAGGATAGCACCAGATAGGCAAAATCCGTCAGTCCCAGAAGGGTGTGGGCCGCCAATTGGGAAGTGGCGCCGTACCCCAAAACAATTCCCGTTCCCAGCGTGTAACCGGTGGGCACCAGACCCGCCTTGACCACATACCAGGCCCCGCGCCCGAGGGCGGTCCCGGTGGCCAGGGCCGTGCCCCCGGTGAGCACCACCCCGGCTGCCGTATGGGCCGCCACCTGGGTTCCGGCACCCGCCACCTCGCCACCCACCACCATGGCCCCGCCCGGAATGGTTCCGGAAACCCCCACCACCATCCCCACGGTGGTCCCCGTCACGGCGATTCCTGCGGCAGTCAAGGGCACACCGATGTATTGCACTGCCTTGCCGCCCACATATCCCGCGTGTTTGACCACCACCGAAGTGGTCTTGCCGGTGGCAACCGTCAGGGCACCTGCCGTGGTGCCAGTGCCCACCACCGCCCCCGCCCCGGCAGTGGAAAACGTCAGATCAAAAAGACCGAACACGCCCGCAGCCGCAAGCACCGCCGAGGGCGCTATCAGGTAATAGACGTTCTTCACGGTGGACCAGGTCAGGCGCACCGCCACATAGGTGAGGTGCCCCACTTCCTTGCCCACCACCATCACCGGATAGGCCACCCCGTTCACGCCCAGGTATCCCACCGCGCCAATGGTGACCTTGACCACGGGTTTGAGCACCGCATCATACAGAATCCCCTGCAGCACCCACCGCAGGGCCTTGAGGGTTGCAAGTCCGAGTCCGGTTTTTTCATACCGCCCCAAATCCCGGCCGGCCCTGGAAAACGATTTCTTCACGGAACCGGTGTATTCGGAGCCGGTGCGCACCACCAGATCCGCAAAATAATCCGAGTACTCCTGGCGCCACTCGTTTTCCTCACGGGCGATTTTTACAGGGTTTGCTGCTGCGGCAGCCTTTCCGATGGCCCTCATGTCGGCGGCTGCACGGGTGGGTAAAAGCGCATATCCCACCACGAAGTTTGTTTTGGCTTCGGCCAGATTTTCCCTGGTCCGGTCTAGACTTTCATCGATCATGAGCGCACCTCGCACCCAGGACCCCTTGATCATGGTCAGACCGGCCTTCCTGAGTTGCCTGTCAATCACAGCCGATGCCTTTTCGGAAGCGGCGATGAAACGTTCCCCGATTTCGTCCATTTCCAGGATCAAATCCCGGCTCAGTTCCCAACTGTCCCCGATGATGCCGATGGCCCCGGCCCAGGAGCGGGAGATGAGCAGAATCCCCTCTTCCCTTGTGGCTGCGCGGATCCGGGCGGCCAGTTCGTTTCCCTCGGTGGTGATGTTCTGTGCGGTACGAAAGGAAACCTCCGCACCCCGGGCCACCACGTACACGCTGTCGGCCGCCTCCCGGATGGCCATCAAAAAGCCGTCCCGGGCTTTCAACCCTATGAACTCCCTCGCGACATCAATGGTCTTTCCCCCGGGGGGAATGATCCGCACCTCGGTGGCCGGAATCTTGAAGGCACCGTGCCTGTACAGGTCGATGTGCCCTCGCCGGGCCAGTTCGCCACTATGGCGGATGGGGTTTTCCTTGTCCTTGGAGCAACCGTAGGAACTCAGGACAAGAATGGAGATGACATACCATTTAGCGAGGAGGTTCATGGGGACTCCTGTGCAGGTCGTCAGGCATTTTCTGGATGACATTCTGGATGATTTCCGGATCCGTTGTGAGCACTTCCACCTGGACACCCGGCTTCTTTTTCAGGGTTTCCAGATCCACCACCGTGCCCACCGGCAACGCGCCTACGCTGACTTTTTCCTTTTTGCCCGGCTTCGCGGTGAAGGAGACGGTCCCTCGGGCGATGGCAATCACCAGGCGGGGACCATCCCATGCCAGAAAGACTGCCGCATCCACGGTCCCCAGATACAGGTGGGCCGGAATTGCGGTCAAGGCATTGTATCCAAGCACCAGCCCGGACATCAGTTGATTGATGGCGACCTTCGTTGTACCGGTGACCACGTCGTGTACGGTTCCGGCAGCATAGCGCCCGGTGTGGACCACCGTGCCACCCGCCGCCCGGACACCACCGGCCACCGGCGCGCCAGCCGTGAAGGCCGCCAGGGAGAACGCCCCCAGAGTGGTTCCCGTGCCATAGATGACCGGCACAGATCCGTATCCGAGAAGGCCGAATGCCACCAGCATCCCGGTTTCCAGATTGGGGCTGATGACGTGGATCCCGAGTTTCGTGGTGTAAAACAGGGCCAGTCCGGTGGATTGCACGGTCCGGCCGGCCACGATGAGCACGGAGGCGGCCGGCAGGAAGATGATGTATTTTGCGCCCTTTGCGGATGCCTTCACGATGGTCCGGGCGCCCGGGTGGGCCAGCCCATGGTAAAACGCCTTGAGGTAGCCCAGCAGGATGTCCCCCAACGCCTGGGCGGAGTTCCTGCGGGTGCCGCTTTTCTCGTATTCCTGGCGGAACTCTTCGGCCGCTTTTTCAAAGGACGCATTCCAGTTCAGTTCAATGGATTTTGAAATGGCTTTCTTGATTTTGCGGGAAAGTATGTACAGATTGGAAAAATCCTCCCGAAGGTTTTCGAACCATTTGCCTGGAATCTCCGCGAGCGCCTGGCGGTCCTCTTCGGTACGGGACACGATGGAGAGGTTCCCCTTCACAAACGTGTCCAGAGCTTCGACCATGTTCCGGTTGGCCCGATGGAACTGCGTTTTGCCCAGGTAGTGGGTTCCCGCAAACACTCCGCGGGTGACGGTCATGCCGGTTTGCAGGGTCTTGTCCGCCAGCCGCACCGAGGCCCGGGCATTTTCCTTCATGTCCGAGCCGTACCGGATGGTGCCGGCCTTTACATCCCGGGCCATCTGGACAATCGCCTCCCAACTGGCGTCGATGGAGGCTTCCTTCGCGAACTGCAGGCTCCTTTCGGTGGAGGTAACGATAAACCAGCCCTCCTTGTAGAGCATTTTGTGTCCCCGCATGTTTGCCGCAGTCATGGGCACCACGTGGGCCACGGGCACGGTTTTGCGGTTTTTGTCCTTTCCGGAAGTGCACGCGAGCCCCCCCCAAAGAACAGCCAGGCCTGCCAGCATCCACGCCTGCAGACGAATCACCCGTTGGATTTTTTTGAGTAAGTGCTTCACCAGAGTTCTCCAGTTCAGACAATAGGAAAAACGGTCCAGGGAATCAAGTCCCGTTTTTGACGCCGGATTTCCGCGCTGCTGGAGTATTTCGTCCAAATCAGCGATGAACGTCAGTGTTATTTATCCCTTGCCGCCTGAAGAAACACATGGAACTTGCACTGGTTCCCGACAATACTGGCCGTGTGGCCCCCGTCAGAACACCAACCGGCAGCGTCCGTGCCTCGCCTCGCCGCCCAGGGTTTCCTTGCGTTTTTGACCGGTGGGAGTGTAGTAGATCCAGGAAAGCACCTTCGAATCATCGGCGTAGGTCCCTTTGCTGGCCTTCTTTCCGCTCTCATGCCATGTTTCCCAACAACCGTTGCGTCTGTTGGCAACGAACGCCCCGATGGTCTTGATGCGACCGTTCGACCACCATGCCTGGTACTTGCCATTCAGGGCACCGTTACTGAAGGTGTGCACGGCAAGTTTGCGACCGTTGGGATGAAAGAGAGTGAGTTGACCCTCGATCCGCCCTGCCTTGTAGTTGGCTTTCCACACCGGTGCACCATTTGAGTACCAGGCTTTCCATGAACCCACACGAAGGCCCCCCTGACAGTGCCCTGCCAACCTCTTCTTGCCATTCGGGAAGGTGAGACGAATCCGTCCATCGCCCATGGTTCGATCGCACTGCATGGGTTCCCGGAGATGTCCCCCATGCAGGATCCCGTCGGGATTGAAAAGCAGGTGGTTGCCATGAGGTGTATTGGGTCCTCCGTCGTAACGGCAACCAGTAACTGCGCCGATGGACAAGACGAACCCCAAAAGGGCTGTACCCAGGAGTTGGGGGGTGATTGTATGCATGGTTTTCCGGGAACTTTTTTCCATGTGTTCGCCTCCGGAGGGGACTATGCCCAAGGGCGGCACTCATGTCAATGATAGCCGTTCCTTTGGCCATTTTCGTGTCGACGAACCCGAACCTGACATGGTCACCACCACCGAATGGGAGCGGGATCAGGTTCGGGCCGTTAGGGCCGAACCACCCGGAAACCAACTGTTTCATCCCGCGTGTCCGGATGAAAGCCCCACCTGATGGAGAGTACGCAGTATTGGGCGGATTGGGTCCATGCGCATCCGCGCACGACACGTTCAAATCCCGAAGCAGCCCCCCTGTAATCGGAAGTTCCTGAAGCAAGAGAGCGCAGTGGGGCTTGTGTGATCGGGAATT
>CAZTZR010000069.1:9016-20814 GCA_964618145.1 uncultured Kofleriaceae bacterium | reverse complement strand
CCACGGGTCTTTTGGGTTCGGATTTCATCGGCGCCATGGACTCGTTCATCGCCAAGGTCATCAACAAGAAACTGAACCAGAGCGGTCCCATCTGGGACAGCGCCCAGCGGCCCAACTGGTGCGCCCTTGATGATGTGGGTGCCTGTTGGGAAAAGATGGTCTACACGCTGGTGAACCCGGTGAATGCTGGGCTGGTGGCGTCCAACAGGGAGTGGCCCGGTGCATTGAGTACCGTGAAACAGATTCGCAAGGGGAAGATTGCAACGGTTCGTCCACCCTATGTTTTTTCCGGAGAAGAAAGTGAAAATCATTTGAAGAAACTGGACATCGAGTTGACGCCGTTTCCTGCCGCGGTGGAGATGAAGCCGGAGAAGTACCTGGGTCAACTGGATGACCTGGTGATGGCGGAAGAACGGAAAATCGCGGCAGAACGGGCGAGTCGGAACCAGGGTTTTATGGGGGCGAAAAAGGTCCAGGAGTTGCCGCATACGACGTTTCCGCTTCACGGGACCAAGACGGGGGGTATACGGCCAAAGGTTGCTGGCTCTGACATAAGCCAATGGATCAAGCGTTACCGTGCTTTTCTGGCGCTGTACCGCAAGGCCCGCAAGGCGGTATTGGACGGGGTCCGGAACGTGGTGTTTCCCAAGGGAACGTACATGATGCATGCCGTGTGGGGATTCCCGGTGGACTTCGATGACCCGCTGAAGGTGCTCGAATCGCACCCCCTGGCGTAAATCTCTGCCTTTGTGGGGCATTACACTGTGCTCCATCCTACCAACCCGTTTTTCCAGTTCACCTTGAAAAGCGCAGGTCACCGGTGCGTTTGGACCACCTCTAATGCGCCGTGCGCTCCCAAAAAATCCATATAAACAGGGCCAAATACACTACGCACAAGAAACCGAAAACGGCTCGGCAGGGGCTTAAAATGTCGGCGACAGAGCAGTGTGGTGAGATATGGGCGCAGTGGGGGTGACGGTGGCGGGGACGGTGGTTGTGGTTGGTGGCGGGGACGGTGTTTTTTTTGCACTTCATTTTTTCGGTTGCATTCTCAAAAAAAGCGGGTATACAAAAAATTGCGACATGGGACAGACCGGGATTCCGTCTTTTCCCCTATGCAAATACGGAAGGAAGTGCGCAATGAAGAAAACTGTTCTGATGGTGATATCCCTGATGCTTTATTCGTGCAACGCCCCCCCATGGAAAATAATCCTGTAGAATCCAGGATGATGTTCGGTGCGGAACAGGAACCTGAAATTTTCCATGTCGTGGATGATGGAACCATGGGTGGAAAACGGGTTCCGTCAAACATGGAACTGGCATTCGAAGAAATCCGGGTTCAGTCGGCTTCCGGAGAAATCCTGTCCCGGGAAACCAGGGGAACACTGACACTGGAAACATGGCAAAGAACTGTAGTACCTGCCTTGTATTCCGATGCGTCGGAACCATTCCTGTATCATGAACAAGCGACGACAGAGTATCTCGAAGATGGCAGGCAACAACATGTTTACCGGATTTTTCGCGAGCCCAACACAGGAGGTTCGGAGAAAGCCCTGACACCTTCGGGGCCTCCCCGCGTTTCCGGTTTGGTATGGGAGAAGTGGTCTGAGGCAGGAGAATATGATGAACTCTTGCTCATCGCCACGATCAGCGGATTTCCAGACCTGGAATTGCCGCCTGTTCCGCCTCGGGAATTGTTTTCCGGGATGGATATTGCACGCGCAGTGGACATGCGGACACAAGTCATGGAAAGTCGGCGAATGCGGTTTGAAGAAATCCTTCAACCCATCCAGGCGACCATTGAGTTAGCAGGTGGCAGCGTTTTGGACATTTTTCCGGATACGGGATCCATTCATCTCGCGATTCCACAAGGACAATTGCCGGTGCTTCTGGATCATCCTTCTCTTGCCGCATTGGATTCCTCTGTGGTTCCAAACGAAAACACCGCCTGTGGGAATCCCGGTTTGTTGAATTGTTCAGTTAATCCACAGTGGCTATTAGGAGAAGGCCGTCAGTGGAACCGTTTGGATGCGGACAAGTTCCTCAATGCCGGAATTGATGGCAGCATCACCAATCCCATTCATGGCGGGCTACCCCGGTTGCAGGCGGGGATTGTGGAAATGCTCATGCTGGAAGACGAAAGTCGCGCCTTGCTGGATGGCAACCTCGTCTGATTTTGGAGGTGGAAAATGAAAATCTTTTTAATGCTTGTTGCCTTGCTCATGTTGTTTTCCTGCAATGAAAAGGAAAAGACAGAGGAAAAGAATCCCACCCGTGCCGAGTGCGAGAGTATTCAGGACGAAAGCGAATGTAAAAAAGCCGGGTGTCTGTATTCCTGCGGGATTTCGCTGTGGAATGACTGGGATAATGTTTGTCTGGCGAGAAAACGGGCCGGGATATGTGTGGCTCCTTCTTTTCGTTTAAATGGCTTTAACAATACAAACTACTGGCTAATACAACCAAGAACAACGATATGGGTTTGCAGAAGATTGGCAAGCCTTGATCCGGTGGCACCAGCGCATGAATGTTTCCAAATTACAAATACGCGTTCATTCCCTATCGGAATTTATGGTATTGATGAAGTTTTTGATGATGCGTTCAAGGATGATCCCTGCCTGAAAGACCCCAATGAAGCGGATTTTCCTTTTGAAGGATCCTGCGAGGAACTCTGGTGGAGCCGTACCCTCTGGGAAGACATCCTGGGTGCATACCGTGCCGTATACGACAACTGGTGATCGGTTCCAATTGAAACCGCCGGTGTGAATGGGAGAATGCATGAGTCTGACTGTTTTCAGAAAAGATGGGTACCGTTTTTTCTTTTTTTCGCGGGAAGAAGAACGAATGCATGTTCATGTTGTTTCTGGAGATGGAGAGGCAAAATTCTGGATTGAACCGGAAATTGAACTGGCCAAAATTTTAACTTTTCGAGAAAACAATTGAAGTCAGTCGAATTGCTTATTGAGGCACATTGCGATGAAATCGTCAAAGCATGGAAAAGAACTTTCGGTGGTTGAAATAACCAACATTTCCAGTCATGGGTGCAGCTTTTACAGTCGAGGAAAAGAACTGTTCATTTCTTACTAAGAACTCTCCGCGAAATGGGGCAGGGGACGGTGGTTCAGCACAGGGCGCGTTCAGAACGTGGCGACCCGATCGGACCAGGTGACCATGTTCACGTAGTCCACCATCGTCGAGATGGGGCAGACCTCGTTTCCATCCATCATCCGGGATTGAAGGCAGGTGCCGCAAGCCAGGATTTCCCGGGCTCTTTTGTTTCGATGATGATTCCGATTTCCATTTACTTCTCCCTTGTGTGGACGGTGGAAATCCAGGCATGGACGTCGAATTTGCGGGTCAGGCCGCCGGGGGTCATGGAACGCACGGTGCCGAACACGGGGCGTTTGGCGAACGGGCGGTCGTGCAGGCCGAATACCCAGGCGACCCCCACTGTGCCGTTGGGGTCCCGGCCGTCCAGGAAATAGCGGTTGTTCAGGGTCAACAGGGTCAAAAACGCCTCGCGCCAGTTCGCACTCCAGAGCAGCACCTGCTTGCCCCAGTACATGCGTATGTGGTTGTGCAGATAGCCGCGGGTTTTCATCTCCAGCATGCAGGCGTTCCACGCGGGGTCCGGGGTTTCGCAGTTTTCCATCTGTTCGACCGTGACGGCGGCGTGTCCCGGACTGTGTTCGTCCAGGGTTCTGACCGCCCATTCGGGGACCATGGCCACGGTGCCGTATCCGGGATGGAAAACGGCGCAGTTGATGGCCAATTCCCGGCGCACGATGAGTTGTTCCAGAAAGGCTGCTGCACCGGGCCCGTCGTGCTCGCCACACGCCAAGGCCACTTCCGCCGGGCCGATGTGCCCGAAGTGGAGATACGGTCCCAAAAGCGAGGCGCTGTCCAGATCCGCCCGGTGATGGTGCTCGTGATACCGGTCCAGTTTCGTATCGGTGAAGTCGGCCAGCCGGTGTAAGGCTTCGGTGTGTCCGCCGGAGAAATGGCGCGATACGTCAGGTACTTTTTCCAGGGTGGGATGGGTGCGGATGTCTTCGACCAACCGGGGAAAATCCGGTGGGTCGCCCGACATCGGGGAGCCGGCTCCGTGATAGTCCGTCTCCTCGGGCAGGAAGAGGAAATCCGGCAGTATGCGGTTCACGGCGGGCCGGAGGGTACGGGCCGCGATGTGGGCGTGGTCGGCCAGCAGGCGCGGGGGAATCACGGCATCGGCCTCCACGGCGATGACCGGGCATGACAGCCGGTCGGCGATACGCCCGCGCAGGTGCCGCATAAAGGGCTCCGGATGTTCGTCGCACACGAGAAGGCCGGCATGGTCGGCGTGGCGTAGAATCGATTCTTCCAGAAGGCCGGTGTGGAGGAAAAACGGGATCCCCCGCTGGCACAGGGCATCATGCACATCCTGCAGCCCCTGGAGCATGAACACGAAATGCCGGACGTTGGCCTGGGGAAAGGAAGCGTCGAGGACAAAATGCACTTCCAGGGGAACCCGCCGGGCGTTGGCTTCCCCAATGGCGAAAGTCAGCGCCGGGTTGTTCCATCCGCGCTGGGTGCGCTGCATCCAGTACACCACCGGCCGACCGGACAGGGGAGGTTTCGTGTTCAGGGGGCGCAGCAGTTTTTCCAGGATGGGGCGGTGGTCCACGCTCACTGCACCATGTTCTCTTCGAGGAAGGAACGCAGGCGGATGGCCTTGCCGTCGGTATCGGGGGGAGCACCGGACGTGTCCTCCCAGGCAAACCAGAACAGGTAGTCCCGGCGCAGGCAGGTGGGGTTGGTCTGGTGCCCCAGGAAGGTGGACGGAATCGCAAACTCGGGGGTCAGGGGAGTGCCGTCCAGGGCAAAGCGTCGGCCCACCACGCCGGCCCCATAGCCATCCTGGGAACTCCAGTCTTCCCATATGACCAGAAAACCGGTGTCCAGAAGGCACAGGGCCGGGGCCAGTTGGCTGGTCTTCGTGGTGGTGTTCACCAGGAAATCCTCGCCCACGGGCTGGTATCCGGCATCGAACAGGCGGCAGTGAATCCCCCATTCCCAGAGATCAAAGGTATTGCTGTTGTCGATCCAGCAGGCCACCATTCCCGAGGGAAGTTGCAGGGCACTCACATCGGCCTGGCGTCCGGCGGTGATCTGGTTGACCCCGAAGGTGTTGATGGTGCCGCCGTCGGTGGTCAGCAACACGCCGGTGATGCCTCCGGTGGTGGGGTCGTAGGCCCCCGAGAAGTCCTCGTACAGCACCATCCAGCGGTTGCCGGAAATGGCGTACACCCGGGGCCGGATTTGCAGGCCCGCGGCAGGAATGTCCAGGTGGAATTCCCCGTCGTCCGCAGTGATGGAGTTGATGCCGGGCGTGCCATCCGCCTGGATGAACCGGCCCTTGAGGTCGGCGCCGCCGGTACCGCTGGCATCCACCCAGACCACAAGGAACATTCCCGAGTCGTTGGCGGCCACGGAAACATGCAGGTCCTGGCCAATGAACGAGGTGTCCACCTGGAACTCGGGCAAAGCCTGCTGCCCCTCCAGATTGAAAATGCGTCCGCGGATGCCTGCATCAAAGGTGCCGCCGGCCATCTCGTTGAGCCAGACCACCAGCAGGCGATCGCCGGCCACAGCACCGGCGGGACTGTGCTGGTTGCCGCCGCCCACCACGTTGTTCACGGTGATTTCCCCACGCCTCCGGCCATCGGCGGCAAAGCGGCCCATGCGGATGCCCGCACCGCCGCCGTCGGCTCCGCTCCAGTCGGTGAAGAGCAGGAAAAAGTCCCCCTCTTCGTTGGGGGTTCCCACCAGCACGGGGTATTCCTGATTGCGCACGTAGACGGTGTTGCCCACGAAATCCACGCCGTCGGCCAGGGTGCAGGAGGCGTTGCAGCCGTCCCCGGAGCGGGTGTTGCCGTCGTCGCAGACTTCCCCCTCCTCAATGATGCCGTTGCCGCAGACGGGATCCACGATGATGTCCACGTCCGGTTCCACAATGTCCTCCGGGACGTCGATGGGAACGTCGATGGGTACGTCGGGTTCCACGCCGGCGTCCCAGTCGTAAAAGCCGGTTTCACCGCGGCAGGCGGAATACGCCACCAGGGAAAGCAGGAGCACCAAAAACAGTGGCAGGCGCATGGTGAAATGCTGTTTCATGGTTTCACCCATGGCTTTCCGATGACTTCGCAAAAGATGTCTGGAATGTTGGCCGTGTTGTTGTGGGCGTGGCACTCCGAGAGCGTCATCTGTCCGGATGCATCCATGCCGGCATTCACGGTGATGGTGGCGGAAGTGGCCAATGAGCGCGGCGGGGTCGTCCACACGCAGGAAACTTCCACGCATTGTCCGGGATTCAGGGGGGCGGCCAGTTCGGCGTCACAGACCAGTTCGCCGGAATGGGAGAAATTCATGGGTGTACCGGTGGGCGCCGGCTGGGTACCCCGGTTGCAGACGATGGCTTCCAGTTGGGCATGGGTGGAAAGCAGGCAGGAGAAGGAAGCTTCCTTCAGGGTCAGATCCGGGCTGGTGCCCACCTCGACGGCCCCCTGCACGTTCTGCCGGAAGTTGTTGAGTTTCGGGTCCATCCAGTTCTGGGTCCACTGGCTCGTCCGCGGCACTTGCCCGTCCTCGCTGATGTGGGTCACGCTGTAGGCGTGCTGGTTCCACATGGAGCGGGACGGCACCCAACGGTCCAGGGCGTCCCGGAAGACCTTGATGCCGGACGCCTGTCCCAGCCATTCGGAGCGGCAGACGTTCCCCGTGCCGTGGGTTCCCGGGACTGGGACGTCGCAGACATACCCGGAGCCGATTCCGCCGCATTGATCGTTTTCCACGCAGCGGCAGAAACCGGTGTCGCACACGCCGGAGAGGCAGTCCAGGTGGGTTTCGCAGCGCAGGCCCTTGAAGATGGGATCCATGCGGGTGCCCCGGTGGGACAGGGGATAGGCGACGCCCCCCGCGGAAGTGGGGGAAATGCTGCAGTTGACATTGGAGGGCACCACCAGGTTGGCGCTGTAATCTCCGGTGACGTCCGCCACGATGGGGTTCTCGTTCCACGTGCAGGAACTGGTGGACTGGGAGAACAGCACTTCGCCGGTGCGGCCGTCGTACACCCGGGTGAAGACCTCGTCGGCGTAGACCACTTCCACGCGACCGTCCCCCTCGAAGTCGAACAGGGACGAACCCGTGCGGTTGGAGCTGTGGTCCTGGCTCACCTGGTGCCACAGGATGCCGTCGGTACGCAGGCTCACGCAGGTGGCGATTTCCGGGATGCCCAGGCAGTCGGGATCGAACACACTGATGGAATCCGATGCCGCGGCGGCAAATTCCGCGCGCCCATCGCCGTCAAAATCCCCCACCGTGGGAGGACCGCCGCCGGAACCTGCCGGGAACATGAAGGGACCGTAAATGATGCGGCCGTGGACGTTCACCACATGCACCCGACCGGAGCCCACCACCACGATCTCGGAGATGCCGTCCTTGACCCGGCGATCATCCATCGCCGGGTTTTCCGGGAAGGTGCCGAAGTCGCCATAGGCCACATACAGACCTGTGGGGCCGGTGCTCCACTGCAAATCCCAGTTGTTGGTGGTGGAGTTCCATGCATACATGTTCGGAGGGGACACGATGTTGACCCGGCCATCCCGGTTCAGGTCGGCGGGCGACGGGTAGGTGAGGGCGCCGGGGCGTCCCAGGGCCGAGGAAATCTGCAGTCCGGTGGCGTCATATACCATGCCGAAGGAGAGAATCTCGGGAAGTCCGTCGTCGTCGAGGTCCGCCACGGCCACGCCGGACCAGCCGGTGGACTGGGCGCCATAGGTCAGCGGTGTTCCTCCGCTGTTGTGTCCGTGCCAGAGTTGGGACCAGGTGTCGGTCAGTTCATCGTAGGTGAAGGCTTCCATGCCACCGAGGCCGTTGTGGGCGACGATGTCGGGGCGGCCGTTGCCGGTGATGTCTGCAATGGAAGGCGTGTTGCAGCCATTCAGGTGGGTGCCCACCGTGTACAACTGGGAGCAGTCGCGCCCGTCCAGGATGCGGATGACGCCGAAGTGTCCGTTCAGGTAGCCGGATCCGCCGTCCGTGCCGGAGTAGGACACAAACACGATGGAAGGCTGCACCACGTCGGGGTTGTTGTTGAAGTTGAAATCCGCCACCAAAGGGGTGGAAAGCACGTTGCGGTGGTTGGGGAAGGGATCCCCCGGGGGAGGTTGGGTCCAGGAGCAGTGCAGTACCGGGGAAAAGATGCCGGATTGCGGGTATTCGCCGCACTGGGGGTTGAAGTGTCCCCGGGGCCCCACCCCGTAGGGTACGCACATGTTCTGCCAGCAGTAGGTGTCCCCGATGCACTGGCCGTCGCTTTCGCAGGGAACGCCGGGCGCCACGCATTCGTTGTCGACGCACAGTTCGCCGCCGGTGCAGCATTCGTTCCCGCAGGGGATGTCCGGGGCCGTGCAGTTGTTTGCGTCCGCATCGGGTTCGACAATGTCCACGACATCTTCCACATCGTCGGGAACGTCGTCCACGATGTCCACGGCGGCGTCCTGATCCGGCACGCAGATGTCGTTGACGCAGTTCAGGCCGGGGGCGCACGGATGCAGGCGATCACAGGGGTCTCCTTCCTTGCGGTGGGCGTAGCGGTCCCCCACGGAACAGGAAAAAAACACCGGCAGCAGCAACCACAGGAGGAGAGAATGCTTCCACATGAATCACCTCGGTCTTCAGGAAACCGGGGAAAGCCCCAGTTCCCGCAGGATTTCAAGCAACCGGACGCGGGTGCTTTCGCCCACTCCCACCAGGGGCAGGCGCACGTCATCGCGGGGAATCATGCCCAGTGCCTGCATGCAGGCTTTTGCGGGCGCCGGGCTGGTCTCCAGGAACAGCCCTTCGGAGATGGGCAGAAGCCGGTGATACAGGGCCAAGGCCTGTTCGCGGTTTCCTTCCAGGGCGGCGTGGATGGACTGGGCAAACAGTTCGGGCACCACGTTGGCCACCACGGAAATGGCCCCCACCGCCCCCAGGGCGATGAGGGGGTAATTCAGTTTGTCCTCGCCGCTGTACAGGGCGAAGTCCTTGCGGGCGCCTCGCAGGATCCAGGCGGACTGGGCCACGGAGCCGGAAGCTTCCTTGACGGCGATGATTCCCGGCACGTCGTGCAGTTTCAGGACAGTTTCCGGCAGCATGTTCACGCCGGTGCGGCCGGGAACGTTGTAAAGAACCACCGGCAGACCGCCTTCGGTGGCAACCATGCGGAAGTGCTCGAACAGCCCCGCCTGGGTAGGTTTGTTGTAATACGGGGTCACCACCAGGGCCAGATCGGCGCCCAGTTCCTTGGCCAGTTGTGTCCGCTCCACCGTGGTGCGTGTGGACTGGGTACCGGTGCCGGCCATGACCGGTAACCGCCGATTCACCGTGTCCACGACAAACTTCACGCAGCGGGTGTATTCTTCGGAGGTCCAGGTGGCGGATTCCCCGGTGGTGCCGGCCACAAGGATGGCATCGGTGCCTGCCGCCACATGCCGTTCAATCAGGGCGCCCATGGCATCGGTGTCGATTTCATTGTTTTTGAAGGGAGTAATCAGTGCAACGATGGAACCTTTGAGCATGCGCATCTCCTTTGCGGGAAAAAGGTTGCTCATCATAATGTACTGGAAATGTCACCGAATGCAATGCCCGCCTTAACCCGAAAGACGGGTCAGCGGGACGAAAAGGGGCAGGGTCCAGTTCTGGTGAAGGGCCACCCATGCCAGGATGGTGGTGCCCAGGAAAATGGAAGTGGCCACCAGAAGCCCGACTCCCAGGGATAAATGACCGTGGGACCTATTCCACCAGACCCGTTGAAGAAACAGGCTTTCCCAGTGGAGGTGCGCCAGAAAGGCGAAGAAAGTCGCACAGGTGAAAAATGCCAGGGATGCATCCAGTTTCCCCAGAAACAGTCCGAACCCCAGATAGGCCAGACAAAATGAGGTTCCCGCAAACGCCAGAACCAGAATCAACCAGGATTTGGCCATCACCAGATTCCTGTCACCGGGAGTGACGGCACCCTTGAATTCACGCATCCGCCAGTCAAAGGCTTCGCCCATGGCGAACCAGTCCCGGTTTCGGGAACGAAACCATTTTTTGCCGATGAATGCCAGAACCAGGGGACCAATGGGGGCCAGAACCAACCATGGGACCAATGACAAGGTCAATCCCGCGGCATGCCAGGAGGCCAGGCCCCTTCCTGCCACGAACCAACTGAAAAACAGGGCAAAAAGGATGGCATGAACCAAATCGATGTGGGTTGTGGGAACCTTTTTGCCTTTTCCGTCTCGAGAAGTCATGGGATTCCTGACGCGATTGCCCTGTTGATACTCCAGTTCGGCCACAGATTCAACTGTTTGGAATCGATGTTATCCGCCCCCGCCCCCAACAAGGCCGTGGCGGGGACGGGATGGACGGGACGGACGGGACGAGCAACCAATACATTTCAGTTTTTTGTTGCCTTGGTTATTGCGGGATGCCGTATATCTCGCAGACGTCGGACACGCCTTGCGTGACCTCCCCGCGGGAGAAGTCACCGCGTTCGAGTTGTTCGTCGGTGAAGTTCTTGAGTTGATCGTAGAACCACAGAGCCAGCGCCAGTGCAGGCAGGTTGCCGGGCCGCAGGTGCTCGAACACCAGGTTCTCGGCGTCGGCGAATTCGGCGTTTTTCAGCATCTGGCGGAGGGTCTTGAGGAGATCGCCCGACTGCGCGTCGAAGACCTGCTCGACGACCTCCTCGGGCAACGCGACGGACTTGAAGGCGAACAGGATGGCCCGGGCGATGGCGTCCTCGATCTGCCGCAGGATCCAGTCATCGCTGTGGTACATCAGTGGGAACCCTCGAAAAAGTTGTGACAAAGAGAAATATGGTGTGGATCCGAAAAGGTAGACACAGTCATCATGGTGCCCTTGCAGCGGTCCGAACGCAACTCCTTTTTTCCAAACTCCAACATATGAGGTGGGGCAATGGCAGGGTCGGCAAGGGGGCAAGGGGAGAGCAGGCGAAGACCAGCGGTTGTCGGGGACTTTGGTGATCGTGGGCATCGCCGGATAATCTGATTGCATTCGGTGTGGGGCTGCACTATTTTTGTGTTGGCTTTTCATTCCTGTGAAACAGGGGAATTGTCTGCTGTATCCGATGAGAGAAGCCTCAGGTTCTGAAGGTTAACATGAAACATATCCTCATTGTGTTGATGTTGTGCCTGGCAGGTGGGGGAGTTGCCGGTTGTGGCCCCCGGAAGCATCCCCGGTCCACCCCCGAAGGGGAAGCCGACCGGGTCAAATCCACCTGTGGTACGGATTGTGAATGCATCTGTCTGGAATTCCCCCGCACCCATGCCGGCCGCCGCTGTGCTTGCCGAGATCATTAAGATATAACCGCAACCCGGCCGGTTCGGCCGGTACTTTTTTTACATGAGAAAGAGGTTTTGCTTTGCCCTGTCCGTTATTTGTGTATTTTGGATGTGGGATTCCAGCGTTGTCCACTGAAGGATGATGGCCACTGGTATCCAGCAAGAAAGGCGGTTAATAATGAAGAAAGAAAAGAAGAAATCCTTTTCCATATCCCTGCAATGGGCGGGGCTTTTGGTCATGCTCTCCATGATCGCAGGTTGTGGTTCAGGGTCCACAAGTTCAAAATGTGATGAAGGAATGTTCAAATGCGAAGGGGGGTGCGTAGACCCGTTGGACAACGTCTATCATTGTGGTGAATGCGGTGTTCAATGCGCAGCCGGTGAAATCTGCAATGACGGGAACTGCGAATTGTTCTGCCAAAGCGGGCTGAC
>CAZTZR010000069.1:0-8916 GCA_964618145.1 uncultured Kofleriaceae bacterium | reverse complement strand
TCTGCCAAAGCGGGCTGACCGACTGCAGCGGGGGGTGCGTGAACCTGCAAACCGATCGCGGGAATTGCGGAACTTGCGGAAACGGCTGCGATCCCGGTGAAATCTGCAATGACGGGAACTGCGAATTGTTCTGCCAAAGCGGGCTGACCGACTGCAGCGGGGGGTGCGTGAACCTGCAAACCGACCGCGGCAATTGCGGAACCTGCGGAAACGTATGCGATCCCGGTGAGGTTTGTTCGGGCGGGAACTGCGAGTTGTCCTGCCAGAGCGGGCTTGCCGACTGCAGCGGGGGGTGCGTGAACCTGCAAACCGACCGCGGCAATTGCGGAACCTGCGGAAACGTATGCGATCCCGGTGAGGTTTGTTCGGGCGGGAACTGCGAGTTGTCCTGCCAGTCAGGACTGCTTGATTGCTTCGGCACCTGTATTGATCCCCTCTCCAGCAATACCCATTGTGGTGCTTATGGAATTTGCGAGGAAGTCTCCGCCGGGGTGGAATGCGATGCCTTTGAATCCTGTTGCCAGGGTGTATGCAAACCACTTCCGTGGACACCGGTAATCGACGCACCGGACCACTTCTGCGAAAATTCCACTGTGGAGTTAGCCGTCGAACCGGTTTTCGGGCTGCTTGATTATGTTTGGGAGGTTTCCGAGGGCATGGTCATCGAGGCCGGTCAGGGAACTCCTTTTGTCAGCATATCAGTGGGTGAAATTGCGGGACTCGTTTGCGTTCATACCAGCACCGGGTGCCAGAGTTCGGAAAGTGTCTGCGTGGAAGTCGAGCCGTTGAGTAGAACGGGGTCCATATCCTTTGCTTTTACAGGTGAACCCGTGACGTTTGTTGTCCCCTTTTGTGCGGATACGTTGACCATTGAAGCGTGGGGCGCGGAAGGTGGTGAAGGTCCATGCTGTGACCCGGGATTAACCTCTCCCGGAGGCCTCGGCGGTTATGTCAGGGGCACCCTCGCGGTTTCTCCCCTTGAGGAACTGTATGTATATGTCGGCGGCCAGGGAACCCATGAAGGCACTCCCGGTTTCAATGGAGGCGGAGCGGGTGGTCAATGGGGTGCCAGTGGCGGAGGAGCCTCTGATGTCCGTCGCTTTGGACAGGCATTGGAAAATCGAGTCATCGTGGCCGGCGGAGGAGGCGGTGGAAACTGCGGATGCCCACCCCACGGAGAAGGTGGAGACGGTGGCGGACTTTCCGGAGGGGACGGTTTGTCATTTCAGGGCTGGCTCCCGGCGGGCGGTGGAACCCAGACAGAAGGCGGTGCAGCAGGTACGGATGGCACTGCGGGAACACTGGGTCAGGGTGGATCCACGGCAGGTAACTCATACCACATCGCCGGTGGTGGTGGAGGGTATTATGGCGGCGGTGGAGCCTTTGCTGCCGGTGGTGGTGGCGGATCATCCTACCTCGGGCTGCTGCTTGACCCTGTGACCGTTTCGGGAGCCAATTCCGGGAATGGTTACATCATGATTTCCTGGTAATCGAATCCGGAAGAATCTTGCCGGGATTGAGAATCCCGTGGGGATCGAAGGCCTGTTTGACCCGGCGGATCAGGTCGAGGTGGGCGGGCTCCAGGAAGAGGGAGATGTATTGCCTGCGCTTGAGGCCGATTCCGTGTTCTCCGGACAGGGTGCCGCCGACGGAACGGACATGGGCATATAGCGCCAGGCGGGCCTTTTCCAGGGTGGCACCGGGGTCGGGCAACTCGTCGGGGGCCAGCAGGTTCACGTGGAGGTTGCCATCCCCGGCGTGGCCGAAGGTGGCTGCGGACAGACCCAGTTCCGCGCAGATGGCGTCCACCCGGGAGGTCAGCCCCGGGATTTCCGACAGCGGAACGACAATGTCTTCCTTGGAGTAGTGTCGGTACAACGCCATGACGGCTTCGGGGACCGCCTTGCGCATGCGCCAGAGGCGGTCCCGGGCGTGCCTGTTCGAGGCGATGTAGACCTCCCAGGCCCCCGAGGACATGGCCAGGTCCCCCAGGGTTTCCATCCGGGTTTCCAGACTGTCGGCATCGGTGCCCTCCAACTGGATGATCAGGTGGGCGCCCCCGGATTCCCGGGTGATGCGGGTCTGCAAAAAGCGTTCCGCCAGTTCCAGTGCGTTGGGGTCCACCAGTTCGATGGAAGAAGGGGAACCGGAACATGCCCGGGGAACAAACGCCACGGCTGTGGCCGTATCCGGAAAGGTCACCAGCAGGTCCACGCCGCAGGTGGGAGCAGGCTGCAACTTCAGCAGAATCTCCGTGATGACCGCCAGGGTACCCTCGGAGCCTGCCAGCAGGTGGACGAAATCGTATCCCGTGACGTCCTTGCGGCGTTTGCCGCCGAAGGTGCACACGGAGCCGTCGGCCAGCACGGCGGTGAGTCCCAGGACGTTGGCTCCCGTGGCACCGTACCGGACGACCTTGTTGCCCCCGGCGTTGTGGGCCACGTTCCCGCCGATACAGGAGGCATCGGCGCTGCAGGGGTCACCGGCATAGAGCAATCCGGCCTTTTTTGCGGCAGCAGTGATGTCGGAGGTGATCACTCCGGGTTCCACGGTCATGGTCATGTTCACCGTGTCCACTTCCACAATGCGGTTCATGCGCTCAAAGGACAGCACAATGCCGCCGCAGGCCGGCACGGCACCGCCGGAGAGACCGGTGCCGGCACCGCGGCAGGTCACCGGAATCCGTCGTTCGCCGGCCCATGCCAGAAGGCGGGAAACCTGCTCCGTGTTTTCGCAGAAAACCACGGCAGCGGCTTGAAGATGGCGGGGCCAGAAACGTTCGGGGACTTCGTCGAAGGTGTAGGCCCGGCATTTTTCCGGGTCGGAAAAAACCCGTTCGGGCCCGAGAAGGTCTGTCAGTTCGGCGATGTGTCCGGGGGTCAGGGTTGACAGGGTCATGGCGGATTATCCCCCAGATGATCGATGAGCCGGGGCAGGATGTCCCAGGCGTCTCCCACCAGTGCGATGTCTGCGAGTTTCATGATGGGGGCGAAGGGATCCTTGTTGATGGCGATGATGGTGCGTGCGGTGCGCATGCCGGCGATGTGCTGCACGGCGCCGGAAATGCCCACGGCAAAATAGGTGTCGCAGGAAACAGTTGTACCGGAAAGCCCCACCTGGTGGGCATGGTCGATCCAGCCGGCTTCCACGGCGGCCCGGCTGGCGCCCACCTGTCCGCCGACGGCATCCGCCAGGCGCTTGATCAGTTCAAAGCCGGCTCCCCGTCGCAGACCGCGTCCGCCGGCCACCACAATGCGGGCTCCGGACAAATCGGCCAGCCGGTCCCGGGGGAACCGTGTGTCGGAAAGGACCTGTACCCGCAGGTCAGTGGGGATGATTGGTGGGTTCATCGGGATGGCGGGAAAAGAAACCTTTCCCGCAAAAACGCCCGGTGCCGGCGGGCGGGGCCGCACGGTGGCCATCTGGGGCCGCGCATGGGGGGTGATGATGGTGGCCATGATGCTTCCGCCAAACGCCGGCCTGATCTGGTGCAGAAGTCCGGTGGCGGGGTCGAGGTCCAGTCCCGTGCAGTCTGCGGTGAGGCCGGTGTCCAGACGGGCGGCCACGGCCGGGGCCACGGCCCTGCCAAAAGAGGTGGCGGGCACCAGGACAATGTCCGGGACGAGTCGCGAGATGGCCATGGTGAATACTTCGGCGAAACGGACGGCTTCGGCGTGCATGAGGTCCGGATGCTCGATGGTGTGTACCGGAAGCGAAAACCGTCTAGTGAGGGGTACCGGCGTGCCCACCAGAATCGAAACGTCCGGGGAAAGTCCGGTGGCGCGCAGGGCCAGTTCCAGGGTGGCCGGATGCAGTCCGTCGTTGAGCAGTTCGCCCAGTACCAGGATTTTCATGGGGCGTTTCCATCTTGGTGATGGGGTTCCGATTGAAGTGTCTCCCGGATGGCGTCCAGACCGGACGACAGATCCTCCCGCCGGAACAGGCGGGTGTTGCGTTCATACCGGGGCCGGAAAATCCGCATCACCCTGGTGGGAGACCCCTTGAGTCCGGTATCTTCGGCGGCAAACCCGAGGTCCGCCGCAGACAGCCGTGGCAGTTGAGCCCGGCGGGCGGCCTTGTGGGCGGCCAGGGTGGGCAGATCCGGCAGGCTGCAGGCGGTCGTGACAGTGATCAGGCAGGGCAAAGGAAGCCGTAGTTTCTGGTGGCCGTTTTCCAGTTCGCGGGTGATTTCGATGCCGCCGGGGGCTGCCCGGACGGCCGTTGCCCGGGTGGCAAAAGGCAGGTTCAGCAATACGGCGATTTGGGGCCCCACCTGTCCCGTTTCGCCGTCAGTGGCTTTTTCACCACACAGGATGAGGTCGAACGGCCCGCGTTTTTCAATGGCGCGGGCCAGCACCCGGGCGGTGGCCCAGGTGTCCGATCCGGCGAACAGCGGGTCCGTGACGAGAATGGCCTCATGGGCACCAGCGGCCAGGGCTTCGCGCAGGGTGCGTTCCGCTGACGGCGGACCCATGGAAAAGGCGGTGACATGGGGTTCGGCGGTGTCACCGGAGGCCGGGCACAAATCCCGGGCCGCGGCCAAAGCGTGCAGGTCCGGCAGGTTGGGCACGGTGGCGGCTCCGTCCCGGATGAGGGTGCCCGTGGTTTCGTCCATGCGGATGTCGTCGGAATCGGGTACCTGCTTGATCAGGACGGCAATGCGCATGATGAAGACCCGTCAGATATTCCAGAAGTCGCGGATTTCCGCATGGATGCGGGGTATGGATACGGTGAGCCGGTGATCGTCTTCGACTTCCACGAGTTGGATGAGGGAATTTGTGGCTGCGAACCGGCGGCTGGATTCAACGGGTACCGATGCATCCAGGGTGCCATGGATGACGCAGGCGGGATGCAGAACCGGCGGAAAGCCGGCGAAATCCGCCAGGTCTTCGACGAGGCCCCAGTGCACGGGTGCCGCAGTGCCGGAGGCATCGGGGAACTCGTGATGGCCGGTGGTCTTCCACCGGGCCATTCCCTCTTCGCCCAGGCTGTGGGTGAACAGCAGGTGAAGGTCAAAGGCCGGACACAGGAGCATGACCCGGTCCACGCGGTCGGGGAATCTGGCGGCAAAAAAGGCCGCCAACAGGCCCCCCATGGAACTGCCGATGAGTCCCCAGGGACCGCCGGTACGGGTGAGTTCCTCCATGCGCGCCAGCATGGCGGAGACGGTCATGGCGGAAAACGAGGGCGTGTTCAGATCGGGAATGCGCAGGCGGATGTTACGTTCGGCGAGCATGGCGGAGATGGCCTGTGCCTTGGTGGCCTGTGGTCCCGAGGCAAATCCGTGCAGGTAGGCAATGTTCATGGGAAACCTACTCAAAGACGCCGATGGTTTCGGCAAGTTTCAGGGGAGCGCCGGTGGCGGCGATGACATCGTCCACCGTGGTCCAGGATGCCACTTCGGTCAGGACCAGTCCTTCAGGGGTCACCCGGATGACGGCCATGTCCGTGACGATCAGGGTCACCACTTTGGCTCCGGTCAGGGGCAGGGAACAGTTTTCCATGATTTTGGGGTTGCCGTCCTTGTCCACGTGTTCCATGGCGGCGACCACCTGTTTGGCGCCCACCACCAAATCCATGGCACCGCCCATCCCGGGGACCACCTTGCCGGGTATCATCCAGTTGGCGATGTTGCCGACGGCGTCCACCTGGAGGGCACCGAGCACGGTCATGTCGATGTGCCCGCCCCGGATGATGGAGAAACTCAGGAACGAGTCAAAGAAGGAGGCCCCGGGAATGGCCGTGATGGAACCGCCTCCGGCGTTGATCAGGTCCGGATCTTCAGTGCCGGGGGCGGGGGCCGGACCGGCACCGAGAATGCCGTTTTCGCTTTGGAAGAACACGCGGATTCCGGGGGGGATGTGGTTGGCCACCTCGGTGGGAAGCCCGATGCCGAGGTTGACGTAGTCGCCGTCCTTGAGTTCGCGGGCAATGCGCTTGCCGATGAGTACTTTTTTCGCTTCTCGATCCAGCATGTCATTCCCCCTTTTTCACGAGATACTGCACGAACACGCCGGGAGTGACGACTTCCTCGGGCGAGATCATGCCGGGTTCCACGATTTCATCGACTTCGGCGATGGTGACGGGTGCTCCCATGGCCATGACGGGATTGCAGTTGCGTGCCATCTTCGAGTAGACGAGATTGCCCAGGGTATCGGCCTTTTTCGCCCGGATAAGAGCGAAATCCGCGGAAATGGGTCGCTCGAGGATGTAGGTGCGTCCGTTTTCCGTGAGGGTTTCCTTCCCCTCGGCAATGAGTGTGCCCACTCCCACGGGACTGAAGACACCGCCCAGGCCTGCGCCGTGGCAGCGGATGCGTTCCATGAGGGTGCCCTGGGGCACGAACTCGATGGAGATTTCACCGCTCTTGTAGAGTGTCTGGGTGGTTTTGTTGGTGCCGATGTGGCTGACCTGGGCGCTTTTCACTCGCCGGGCGGTGATCAGACGGCCGATGCCCCGGTCGTCGAAATCGGTGGAGATGGCCACCAAATGCAGGTTTTGAACATCCGTTTCCACCAGGCGATCCATGAGATAGCAGGGGGTGCCGCTGACCAGGAAGCCTGCCACCATGACGCGGGACCCCGACGGGATCAGTGCAGCGGCTTCCTTTCCGGAAATGATTTTCGCCATGTTGAAGGTCTCCTTTCGGGGAACGGAAAAGCGCCGCAGTGGTGCGGGATGGAACGTCCGGTTCCCGGGAGCCCCATTGTGGGGAAAGACAGGGGCTTTTGCAATACCTGAATTGAGGGATAAAAAAGGATTGTCCATCGGATGAACGGGCGGTAAACTCGCGGATCACGGGAGGAGGGATGATGACCTATCATCGGCCGAAAGACATTCAGACAGCCTGCTCCCTGGCGACCTTGCCGGGCGCCAGGATCATTGCGGGGGGAACAGACATTCTGGTACGGGTGGAAAAGGGGATGGACGCCCCCGCCGTCTGGGTTGACATCTCCCAGTTGCCCCTGGCGGACATCCTGTGGGACGAGGGAGAAAACGTTCTGTCCATGGGTGCGACATGCACCATGTCGCAGTTGGCCTGTAACCCGCTGGTTTTGAAGCATGCGCCGCTGGTTGCCCAGGCTGCGGTCGTGGTGGGGGCTCCGGGAATCCGCAACCGCGCCACCCTTGGCGGGAACCTGGCCAACGCCAGCCCCGCAGCGGATGTATCCTGTGCGTTGATGGCACTGGATGCGGAGTTGGTCATCGTCCGTGGCGAAGGGAAGAGGCTGTTGCCCATCCAGGAGTTTTTCCTTGGGCCCGGAAGGACGGTTCTGGAGAAGGGGGAGATCCTCTCCGGGGTGAACATCCCGTTCAAGGCACCTCCCCATGCGGTCCGGACGTTGTCCCACTGGTTCAAGGCAGGAAACCGCCGGGCCCAGGTCATCAGCATGGTCGCATTCGCAGGCAGGACCTGGCTGGACGCCGAGGACCGGATCATCAAGAGTTCCCTGGCGGTGGCATCGGTGGCTCCCCGGCCGCTGCGGCTTTCCCACGTGGAGAGTCTGCTCTTGGACAAGGTCCTTTCGCCGGAATTGATCGAACAGGCTTCCCGCATGGCATCCGGAGAAGTTACGCCCATTGATGACGTGCGATCCTCGGCTGCTTACCGGCGTCACCTGTCTTCGATTTTTGTGCAGTGGCATCTGGAGGATGTACCAGCAGGTGCCAGCGCATCGGTGGCACGATCCACCAGCCATGGCGCAGGGCCGGGCCGCTTTGAGGCACTGGCCCGGCATACGGTGGCATCGGAAGTGCCGGCCGGTGGGCCCTATGATTTGATTGTGAACGGTTCATCTGTCACGTTGCATGTGCCGGGGGACATGCGTCTGCTGGATGCCCTGAGGGATGAACTGCTGTTGACGGGTACAAAGAACGGCTGCGGTGAGGGGGAATGCGGTGCATGCATGGTGTTGTGTGAGGGTCAGCCCGTGAATGCTTGCCTGGTTACCGTGGGAAGTGTGGCTGGTCGCCGCATCACCACGGTGGAGGGAATGTCCAGGGACGGAACGCCGGGGTTGGTGCAGCAGGCATTCATTGATGCGGGAGCGGTTCAGTGCGGTTTCTGCATCCCCGGATGCGAGATTACCGCCCAGGCGCTTCTGGACGAGGAGGAACCGCTGTCCCGCGAAGAGATTGCCGCGGCGCTTTCGGGCAACCTGTGCCGATGCACGGGATATGTGAAAATCATCGATGCGGTGGCTCTGGCGCTCTCACGCCGGGTTGAGGAGAGGCAAGGAGGTGGACAATGACACATACGGGTCTCGACCAAGGGCATCCGCGGCCGGATGCGGCCGTCAAGGCCATGGGCCATGCCCGCTATTGCGCCGACGTCAAGTTGGCGGGAATGCTGTATGGGGTGATTGTACCTTCCCCGGTGGCGTCAGGTGTGCTCACCCACCTGGATGTGGAGGAAGCTGCCGCCATGCCTGGCGTGTGTGCGGTGGTCACCGCAGAAAACATGCAGGGGGACAACCGCGTGGGGCAGATATTTGACGACCAGCCATTGCTGGTGACCGACCGCGTGCGCATGGCGGGGGATCGGCTGGCGCTGATTGCAGCGAAAACCCTGGAGCAGGCGAGGGCAGCTGCACGTAAGGTGCGGTTCCAGATCGCACCGTTGCCGGGCGTGTACGATGTGCGGGATGCGCTTTCGGAGTCTGCGCCGAAGGTGCATGAGCAGGGGAACCTGATCAAGGAGTTTTACGTCAAGCGGGGGAATCCGGCAGGATGCGCCGATGCGGATATTCAACTGGAGGACGAGTATGTGGTAGGGGGACAGGAACATGCGTATCTGGAGACCCAGGGGACGGTGGCGGAACCGCTGCCCGACGGTTGCTGGAACCTGCACTCCACGACGCAGTGTCCGTTTTATGTACGGGGGCGTGTATCGCGGTTCCTGGGCGTTCCCATTTC
>CAZTZR010000068.1:0-20922 GCA_964618145.1 uncultured Kofleriaceae bacterium | reverse complement strand
CGGCAGCGCGTTTGACTACAACTCCATGAACACCTACATGCTCGCCGCCATCGTGTGAGTGTGCCGCCTCCGGCGTTCCCCGGTCTCCTGTTTCTGCTTGCCATCCTTTTCGGATTGACATGCCTGGTGTTCCTGCCCGTACCCCTGGCCCCCGTTTCCGCCTTCTGGGCCACCGGCCTGCCCCTGATGCTGGGGCTTTCCGGCTATCGCCTGGTTCCCTGGGACGGGTTCGGCGCCCACCTCCAGCAGTCTTTTGCCGGACTTTCCATCGGCAGTTTCCGCTGGTTCCAACTGGCCGCCCTTGTCCTGCTTTCCCTGGCCGGATACGCATGGAAGACGGGCCACGCTATCCGCTTCTTTACCGCCGTCCGGGAGCACCGCATCGCCGCCACCTACGTCATGCCGGCCATGGCCGGCATGCTGGTGCTGGTTCTCGTCCCCTTCGTGGCCGGCCTGGCGCTGGGCTTTTTCGCCCACTGCAACGGCGAGTTCACCTTCGTGGGCCTGCGCAACTTCTGGGATGTCCTCTCCGGTGGCGGCGCATCCATCACCCATCCACTGAATTTCTGGTTCACCCTCGGCGTTACCCTGATGTGGACGCTGTTCAACGTCGTGCTGCACGTCTCCATCGGCCTCGGCCTGGCTTTGCTGCTCAAGGATCCGCTCCTGCGCATGAAGGGCGTCTACCGCGTACTGCTGATCATTCCCTGGGCCATGCCCAACTACATCACCGCACTCATGTGGAAGGGCATGTTCCAGCAGCAGTACGGCGCGCTGAACGTACTGCTGGACAACCTCGGCATTGGATCCATTTCCTGGTTCTCCTCGTTCTGGCCGTCCTTCATGGCCAACGTCATCACCAACACCTGGCTGGGGTTCCCCTTCATGATGGTGGTGTCCCTCGGCGCCCTCCAGAGCATCCCCACATCCCTGTACGAGGCCGCCGAAGTGGACGGTGCCTCCCGGTGGCAGCAGTTCCGCATGATCACGTTGCCCCTGCTGCGGCCCGCGCTGTTTCCCGCCATTGTGCTGGGCAGCATCTGGACCTTCAACATGTTCAACATCATCTACCTCGTGTCCGGTGGTGAGCCCGGAGGGTCCACCGATATCCTCATCACCGAGGCCTACCAGTGGGCGTTCAAGCGCGGTGAACGCTATGGCCTGGCGGCCGCCTACGCGGCGCTCATTTTCGTCGTGCTGCTTTTGTATTCGAAGATGGCGAACAAACTGTCCCGGGCAGGGGAGGATCTGGCATGAAACAATCGAGCCGCACCCGACTGGTACTCACCCACGTGTTCCTCGTCTGCTTCACGATCCTGACGCTTTACCCGGTCATGCTGGTGGTGCGCAAGTCGCTTACCCCCGGGGACAACTTCGAGCGCACCCTCAACCCTGTGCCCACCAACATCACCATGGAGCACTACAAGAGCGTGGTCCTCAGCCAGGACAGCGCCGGACGCAGCCTCTTCGGCCGCCAGTTGCTCAATTCCCTGGTGGTGTCCCTGATCACCACCATCGTGGGCATGTTCCTGGCCGCCACCGCAGCCTACGCGTTTTCGCGGTTCCGGTTTCCCGGTCGCGCCATGGGGTTGTCCATGTTCCTTGTGGTGCAGATGTTCCCGGCGACGCTGATCATGATTCCCCTTTACGTCCTTCTGGACAAACTGGGCCTGCTCAACTCCATCATGGGCCTCGTGCTGGTCTACTCCACCACGGCCATACCCTTTTGTGTGTGGATGCTCAAGGGGTACTTCGACACCATTCCCAAGGAACTGGAGGAAGCCGCATGGATTGACGGCGCCACCCGGTTCGGCATGTTCTGGCGGGTGGTGCTTCCCCTCTCCAGGCCCGCACTGGCGGTGACCGCGCTGTTCTCGTTCATGACCGCATGGAACGAGTACATCCTCGCCGAAACCTTCCTCAACGAGGAAACCGCCTACACCCTGCCGGTCATGCTCCAGCACTATGTCGGCTCCCATTCCACGTCCTGGGGCAGTTTCGCCGCCGGCTCCGTGCTGGTGTCCATTCCCGTGATGGCACTGTTCTACATGCTGCAAAAGCACCTGGTGGGCGGCCTCACCGCCGGTGGCGTCAAGGGGTAGGCGTCCGTTCCATGCCCCGTCTCACAGCGTTCCTGGCGCCCCGCTTCCTCGAAAACGAACTGGTGGCCGAACTCGACCTTAGCGGCATCCGTACGGTTTCCCGCCACGATCGACTGTTCCTCTGCGAGGACGTCCCAGCCGCAGCCGACATCCTCTGGGCCGACGACGCATGGGACGACGTACGCTCCCTTCCGGCCGAATCCATCAACGCCGCCGCCGCCCAACTGCGGTCACTGGCCACACCCCTGGCCCACTGGTCCACCTGTTGCCATCGCCGCGGTGAACTGATCCGTCAGAAGATCCGGTCCGTCGAGCCGAAACGCCTGGCCTTTTTACAGTCACTCCCCGAACACAATCCCGGCGTGTACACAATGCTCTCCGAAAAACGCATGCTGGCTTCCACTTCCTGCCGCTCCCGCGTTCCGTTCGGACAGGCGGAATTCCTGGAAAACCGGACGGATCCTCCCTCCCGCGCCTACCTGAAACTGTGGGAACTTTTGACCCTCCACGGGGTGCTGCCCCGGCCCGGTGATCGCGTCCTGGATCTGGGGGCCGCCCCGGGCGGATGGACCTGGGTCCTTGCCGGTCTTGGCTGCCATGTCACCGCCGTGGACAAGGCACCCCTGGCGGCCGGACTCATGCATCACCCCCGTGTGGAACACCTGCAGGAGAGCGCTTTTGCTTTGGAACCCGCCGTCGCCGGCGATTTCGATTGGGTTTTCTCCGACATCATCTGCTACCCCGACCGCCTTCTCCAACTCGTGGAGCGCTGGCTGGATTCCGGCCGTGCGAAAAACATCGTCTGCACCCTCAAGTTCCAGGGAGCCACCGACCGGGAGGCCATCAACCGCTTCCAGACCCTGCCGGGCGCCCGCCTCGTGCACCTTTACCACAACAAGCATGAACTGACGGGTGTGATACAAGCCCGTCCGCCCGTTCCCTGAACCCCCTCTTCAAATAAAAATGCGGATCAGTTGCGGGCGTCCAGGGCAACCGTATAAATCGAGGAGCAGCCGGGTTCGTCCATGGTCACGCCCACCAACCGATCCATGGCTTCCATGGTACGGCGGTTGTGGGTGATCACCAGGAACTGGGTGGTGCGGGACATCTCCCGCAACAGCGCGTTGTATTTGACGACGTTGGTTTCGTCCAGGGGGGCATCTACTTCGTCAAGCACGCACAGGGGCGACGGTCTGAACAGGAACAGCGAGAAGAGCAGGGCGATGGCGGTCATGGCCTTTTCTCCGCCGGAGAGCAGTTCCATGGCCTGGGTGCGCTTGCCGGGAAGTTGCACGAGAATCTCCACCCCGGCCTCCAGGGGATCCCCGTCGGTCAGTTTGAGGTTCGCGCTTCCGCCTCCGAACAGGCGGGGGAAAAGCGTCCGGAACCGTTCCGAAATTCCCTCGAACGAATCCAGGAAACGCTCCCGGGAAAGTTCGGTGATGGTGACAATGGCCTTTTCCAGATCCGTTACGGCCTTCTGCAGATCCTCCAGTTGCGCTGAAAGTGTCTGGTATCGACCGCTGACCTCTTCGAAATCCGCAATGGCATGGGGATTGTAGTCCCCCCTGAGCCCTTCCAGTTCGGCTAGAACACTTTCGCGCTCGGCCTTTTCCGCATCGGAGAAGGGGCGGTTGAATTCCTCTTCCTCCATGAGGACATCAAGAGCCTGCATGGGAAAATTCTCGGAAAAATCCTGCTGGATATAGGCGTAATTGCCTTCCAGGCGGCTGATCTCGTTCATGTTCTCGTTCAGTCGTGACTGCAGGGGGTTGGCCTGGCGCTCCAGTTTGCGGATCTTTTCGTTTTCGGCATCCAGCAGAATCCCCAGTTGCTCGGTCTCCTTGCGCAGGGCGTCATGTCTGGAACGGGCGGATTCCAGCAGGGTGTTGTCCTGCTCGCACTGGGCGCGGGCCACTTCGATTTCATCGCGGATTTCCTTCATGCGCTGAAGGCTCTGCTCAATGGCTGCATCCGCATCTTCCAACTGAACATGCACCAGTTCCAGTTCTTCTTCCAGCCGCTCCTGAAGACGCCGTTCGCTTTCGATTTTCTGTTTCCAGGACTCCGAAGCGATGCGCTCCGTCTGCAATTGTTCCTGCAGGGCATCCACATGCTCGGAAACACCGGCGGATTCCTCCAGCAGGATCCGCAGTTTTTCCTGACGGTTCCTGGCCTTTTTCTCCAGTTCGGGATCCCCTTTGTGAACGGGAGACTGTGCCGCTGTTTCCAGTCGCAGGAAGGCAGCCTGCCTGTCTTCCATGACCTGCTCAAGTGTACTGTGGTTGGAATGAAGACGGTTTTCCAGAATCAACTGCTCCTGAAGTTGCGCCTGGGTTTGAACCAGTTGCCCCCGCAATGCCTTGATGCGCTCTGTCAGGTTGCGCAGATTCTCATCCCTGAGATCCAGATCGGCGTCGAGGGCTTCACGGTCCTTCTGGAGTTGCGCCACCCGGGGTACCAGTTCGTCGCGCTCCAGCCGGATCCGGAAGGCGCTCCGGGCGGCGGGCCCGCATGCGAGGATTTCGCCTCTGCCCGTCACCACCAGGTTTTCACCCACCACGCATCCGCCGTCTGCAGGAATCCGGTCCAGTCCGACCAGTGCAGATGCAAGATCAGGAGCCATCCACCACCCGGAGAGCCATCGGGAAAACCGTTGATCCGGGCATTTGACGAGCCCGGACAGGGGAGTCCATTCACCGGGGACATCCGCTTTGGTGTGGGAATCCGGAGTTTTCACCGGCAGAACAAAAGTGGCAAATCCCCCCGCATGACGGGCTGCCAGTTCCAGCAGTTCCGGAATCCGGTCGGCATCGGAAACCCGAAAGGCGTGGGTCCGTCCGTCCAGAATCCGTTCTACGGCAGGTACCTCTCCGGCCCCGGGAGCAAACGCCTCCAGCAGGAAACCGTCCACGAGATCCCGCAATCCTTCCTGCTCCAGGGCATCTCCGAGTTTCCGTGCGCTTTCGTCAGCATCCTCGTGCCCCTCGATGATTTCCTGAAGGTACCGCAGTTTCCCAGACAGTTGACCATCGAGTTTTTCCAGTTCCACGCGCCTTTTCTGCAGTTCCCCGATCCCGTCTGTCTGTTCGGAGATGGCGAGTTCAACCTGCTTCAGTTCGGCTTCGAGTTCCCTGTACTGCTTTTCAATGACAGCCTTCCGGTTGCGGCAGGATTCCAGTTCGGGTTCCAGTGCTGCCAGTTTTTTCCGCATGTCCGCGATTTCCGCGGTGAAGGTTTTCTTCTGCAGTTCGTTTTCCTGTTGCTTGCGGGCTTCACTTTCCACCATGGCACTTTGGTGGGAGAGTTGTTTCTCCAGTTGCAACACTTCGTTGCGCAATTCCTGCACCTTGGCTTCCAGATCCAGCTTGCGGTTCCGGGCGGTACGGAACTCCTGTTCCAGTCTGGCCAGTTCATCGGACTTCACCGTCACCACCGACAGCAGGTGAGCCTGCTTTTCCCTGCTTGCATGGACGAGTTCCTCAGTGGACTCCATTTTGCGCCGGTTTTCCACTTTCTTCTGGCGGGCGTTTTCGACAAACTTTTCCAGTTGGGCAATCTGGTTGGTGCCGATTTTTTCCGTGCCGGCAAGGCCGGCAAGTTTCTTTTCCAGATGGATCAGCGTATCCACGGTGTCCCGGTAGGCGGTGTCCGCCGCCGTTTTGCGCAACCGCAGGCTTTCACTTCCGGTTTGGGTGATTTGCAGTTCGGTCCGCACACCCTGGAGTTTTTCTTCCAGGTCGGCCGCCGATTTGCGGGCTTTTTCCATGCGGGACAGCAACTCCCGCGCCTGGGCCACAGCCCTCCAGCGTTCCAGGACAAAACGTCGCCGCTCCAGTTCCTGCACCCGCTGGGCCACCACCTTCTGGCGTTCCAGGCGGGATGTCTGGTGTCCCAGTTCCCGCACCACGTCCCCGATGCGTTCCAGATGGTGCCGGCTTTCCTCCAGGCGTTTTTCGCTGTCCCGCCGCCGGGCCCTGTACCGGCTGATCTGGGCGGCTTCCTCGAACAGCAGGCGCCGTTCATCGGGCCGGGCGGCGATGAGGTGGGCGATTTTTCCCTGCTCGATGATGGCGTAACTGCGGGATCCCAGACCCGTGCCGGAGAACACGTCCACAATGTCCTTGAGACGGCAGGGCATGTTCATGAGCCGGTACTCGGAGGTCCCGTCACGGTGGAGGATGCGGGACACCCGGATTTCCGGATACTGCATGTAGGCCACCGGCGGTGGACTGCGGTCGTCCTGCTCGAAAACCAGGGTCACTTCCGCCAGGCCCGAGGGGGGACGGTTCTGCGTTCCCGAGAAAATGACATCTTCCATGGAGCGTCCACGCAGGGAACGGGCGGACTGCTCTCCGAGAACCCACCGGATGGCATCCACGACATTGCTCTTGCCGCAGCCGTTGGGTCCCACGATGGCGTTCAGGCCATCGGGAAGATCCAGCACCGTGCGGTTGCAGAACGATTTGAAGCCATGGATTTCCAGTCGGGATAGCCGCATTCTTTCCTTTCGGGTTCAACGGGGTCGGCCCGTGGCGGAAACTAACAGAAAACGACACAATTTCCAACCCGCCAGAAAACATGGTATATCCGGGCTTCCGGGGCCAGGTGCCAGACATTGCCCCAAGGCGGAAAAACCATGAATAATCCAAGAAATCTCCATGACAAACTGGTGGTGGTGGTAGGCGCCGGGGGGTCCGGTTGCGCTGCTGCCCGTCTGGCCCTGCGCAAGGGCGCCCGGGTAATCCTGAACGATCTCGATGAAAAGCCGGCTGCCGGGATCCCTGAAGGGGCAAAAACCCATTTTGGCGGTCATCCGGCCGGATTGTTTCGTTCTGCGGATCTGATTGT
Source organism: uncultured Kofleriaceae bacterium (assembly GCA_964618145.1). Taxonomy (GTDB): domain Bacteria; phylum Myxococcota_A; class Polyangia; order HGW-17; family HGW-17; genus HGW-17. Next base: position 13,969 of record CAZTZR010000068.1, on the reverse strand, counting down.
CCTGAGTCCCGGTGTGCCGCCACTCCCTGTGGTACGGGAAGCGGCAGGGCAGGGTGTGGAGGTCATTTCCGAGGTGGAACTTGCGCTGCGTCACATTCAGTCAGACATTGCCGCCGTCACGGGCACCAACGGAAAATCCACCACCGTCAGCCTCCTGGGTGCTGCCATGGAAACCACCGGAAGACCCGTTTTCACCGGCGGCAATCTGGGAACTCCCCTCTCGGACGTGGTGGATACGCCCGCCGGTGGCCCTGGGGGACTTGTATCCCTGGAACTTTCCAGTTTCCAACTGGAACACATCCACTCCCTGCGTCCGAAGGTGGCGGCCCTGCTGAACCTCACCGAGGATCATCTGGATCGCTACGATTCCTTCGAGCACTACTGGAAGACCAAGTTGAACGTTTATCAGAACCACCCTCCGTTTGTGGTGTTCAACGAAGATGACGAATTGGTGTCCCGGGAGACCCGGCGGTTCTTTGACAGTGTTGGGAGTGACAAGCCGGAGTTTTTCGGTTTTTCCGTGGTTCATGCCCGCTGTGCCTTCCATATGGATGGGGAGCATCTGGCGTTCCCTGACTTCGGCCTCAGGATTCCCTCGGCAGAACTGAAAATCACCGGTCGCCACATGATGGCCAACGCCCTGGCCGCCATCGGGTCTGCATTGCTTATGGGGGCGAACGCCGAAAAAATGCGGGAGGTGGCAACGGCATTTCCCGGACTCAAGCACCGCATGGAGTATTGTGGAGAGGTTCACGGGGTGCGGTATTACAACGATTCCAAGGCCACCAACGTCGGTTCGGTCATCGGTTCCCTGTCTGGTTGGGAGACCCCGTACGTCCTGCTGTTGGGGGGACGGCACAAGGGTGCGCCCTACGAGCCCCTGGCACACGTTCTGCGGAGAAACTGCAGGGCAGTCGTGGCCCTTGGCGAAAGTGCGGAGTTGATCCGGGACGATCTGTCGGCCCACCTGCCGGTCCACATGGCCACCTCGTTTGACCATGCGATGGAACTGGCTGCGGGGCTCGCCGTTTCCGGGGACAGTGTGATCCTTTCTCCTGCGTGCAGCAGTTATGACATGTTCGAAAACTACCGCAAACGGGGAGAGCGGTTCCGGGAACTGGTGGAGGAAATGCCGTGACAAACCCCCATTCCGGGCCTCATTCAGGGGCAGTCGCATTTTTTTTCTGGAGTTTCCGGGAACCTGCCTTATAAACTATGGGGCACTTGTGGTGATGGATTGTCTTTTATGTCATTCGTCACCAACGCCCTCGAAAGGAACCTGTCATGCGGAAAAATCCCTTGAAATTATTGTTTTCATCATCATTGTTCCGGTTGGTCCTTGTCAGTTCGGTCATTGCCGTCATTTTCCCCTTGTACGGTGCCGGTTGTGACAAACTCAAGGGCTACGAGATTGCCCTGACGGTCAATCCCGCGGAAATTCCCGCTGGGGGATACGAGTATACGGATGTTACGGCCTTGCTGAAAAAATCAAACAAGCCGGCCAAGAACGAAAGCATCAAGTTTTCCACCACCAATGGCAGTTTCTCTGCCACCCAGGAATTGACCGAAACCACAGTCGGTACCAACAACGATGGTATGGCTACTGTGAAATTGTACAGTGCCCGCACCCCGGGTGCCGCCGTGGTGACCGCCGAGTACAACAATCCAGAAACCTATGAAAAGGCCACGGCCACCATCAACGTGACCTTCGGACCTCCCACGGCTGCCTCCCTGCCCATTGCCAGCAATTTCCAGTTGAACTGTGATCATGTGAACGTGGGCGGGCTGATCAACCCCAAGCCGGACGTGAGTGTCACCTGCCAGGTTTCCGCCCGCAACCGCAACAACAACGTGATTCCCCCCGAAAGCATGAACCTCACCTTTGTCGCCGAGGCGGGGGAACTGTCCGGTGCCACCGACTACTATGGAAATTACACGGTCACCTACCGGGTTCGCGGCGGAAAAGCCCTCCCGGTGGATGTGGCACCCCTGTCCGGGGAACCGTCCCGTCCCTGTGGCGGTCTGACCTGCAATCCCCGGGATGGTCTGGTGACCCTCATGGTGGTCACCCGCGGTGCCGAGGCATTTGAAGATCGCAATGGCAACGGGATGTATGATGACGGAGAGCCCTTTGATGATCTGCCGGAGCCTTTCCTGGACGAGAATGACAATGGTCAATATGATCAGGGCGAGTGGTTCTTCGATTCCAACGGGGATGGCCAGTGGACGGCGGCCAACGGCCGTTATGACGATGACACCATGATCAGCGCCGTCTTCAAGATCCTGTGGACCGGTATACCGGAGGAGAATGAAACGGCCTCCTGGATCACCTACAGTCCGGCCACGACCTCTTTGCCCAATGGATCCACGTTCACTGTGAATGTGCGGCTCGTGGACAAGAACCTGAACCCGGTGGCGGCCTTTTCCTCACCGGGTGACGAACTGAATTTCCGTGAGCACTTCTATGCGTTGACCCCCACCCAACCGTCTTCTTCCCCCGGGCGTTTTACGTTGACCAACCGGAGTGCATTGCAACTGGACCAGAATTGGCGGTTTTTGTCCTACGACGAAGCCTCCACCCGGTTCAGTTGTGTTTTCGTGGATGCATACCCGACGTCCACCGAACCTTCCAACTGGCTTCTCGGAGTGGATGCGAAACTGTCCCCGGGCCCGGAAGGGGAATATCAGGAGTTCAACCAGTACGAGTTTTCCTTCACCCAGCAGATTTCCGGCACAATCCAGTAAGTCTGCAGGCCTTTTGCCCCCGCTTCGATTCCGGATTTTTCCACATTTTTCAGCTTGACAAAAACCGCATTTCCCACGATACATACTCCCGCCGTGCTCGCCGGTCTTCGGGGATCGTCTAATCGGCAGGACCCTGGGCTCTGGTCCCAGTTGTCAAGGTTCGAGTCCTTGTCCCCGAGCTAAAAAGCACCCGGCCCCATCGTCCAGCGGTCAGGACGACGGCCTCTCACGCCGTAAACATGAGTTCGATTCTCATTGGGGTCACCAAGTCATATCAAGGAATTTTCAATTTTGCACACTGGCGTGCAGCGCCATTTGTAACGTATTTGTAACTCGATGTTGGCAAACATCATCCTGCCTCGTACACACTGACGCCGGGTTCGGGGTAACTCTCGTACACGTGTTCGAAGATGGCGGTGACCTTCTGTCGGTACAGGTCGGGCGAGTAGGAGCGCGGAAGCCCTTCGTCGAGGGTGTCCTCGATGGCAAGTTTCATGCGGGAACGCGCGCTGGATTTCTGGCGCCAGTTCAGCACAAGCAGTGCGCGAAGTTTCTCCAGGATCATGCGGGCGACCTTCTTGACCTCGGTACGTTCTTCCGTGTTCAATTCGGGGGCGGGTCGTGTGAGGATGTCGAAGATGACCAGTTCCTCTTCAGTGAGGTTTTCCCGCACATGTCGTTCCTGTTCATCGCTCAGGCTGTTGCTCAGTTTTACCAGTTCTTCATACAGTTCCTCGATGCTGCGACTGCCGGCGTTGTAACTCTCGATCAATTCCTCGAACTTCACGCCGAAGTCCGCCCGCGTGCGGTTGAGGCGGATCATCTGTTCCAATTGAACGCGGATGGCCGCCTTGAGCACCTCCAGGTCTGTGTTGCGGTGCTTGGACTTCTTGAAGTTCTCTGCCAGCGCCACGAAGTTGATCTTCGACAGATCCAGCGGCGCCGGGCCTTTCTCGCGTACGGTGATCCCCACGATGGAGTCATCAAGCAGTTCATTGATGTCTCCCATCACGTGGGCAATGTCCGGAGGCGACGGATTGAGTTTCGCGTGAATGGCCTGGGACAGAGTCTCCAGGCTGGCCGCCCGGGTGGCAAACGCGAGTGCTGCAGGGCTGGGCTTCACCGCTCGCAGAAGGGTGCGCACAAGGCGTGCATGACCGAGGAACTCGCGGCGCAGTGGGTCCGGCGAGATGAGCCTGTCGACGCCGTCCTCGATAAGCGAAAGCCGGACAAGACCATCAGTGGCCTGCTCAAGGGCATCCAGGCTCACCCCGTGTGCCGTGCAAAACGCAGTGGCATCCAAGATGGCATCAGCCAGGGCATCGGCCAGCAACTGCTTGTCCTTCACCGGCCGCACCCCGCCGGTACCCGCCCCATAGATGGCCAGCGCACGCTCCAACGACGCGAACACATTGGCGTAATCCACAATCACGCCGCTGTGCTTGCCGGGGACCACGCGGTTGGCCCGCGCAATGGCCTGCATCAGGCTGTGGTTGCGCATGGGCTTGTCCAGATAGATCGTAGAGCATGAAGGCGCGTCGAATCCGGTCAGCCACATCGCACACACGAACACCATCCGTAGCGGGTCCTCGGGGTCCTTGAAGCGTTCCGCCAGAGGCGGCCTGGAATCATTCATACGCCGCCGGTGCGGCTCAATGTCGAGCCCCACCGCCCGCATCTGGGCGATCTCGTTCTGTCCCGGCGACACCACCAGCGCGAAGTCGGCCGTACTCAGTTGTTCCAGACGCAAATTCAGTTCGGCGATCCGTGCGAGGTTCGCCTCCGTAGGTGCACGGTCTTGGGACTTGAAAAGCAGTTTCCCCAACTCATACTTGATCCGCTCGCGTTCAACGTCCCAGTGCTTCTTCACCTTGTCGTGCATCTTCAGTGCAGTGGCCTTGTCGATGCTCACCATCATGGCCTTGCCGGCAAAACCCCGCCCCAGAAAGTGGCTCACCACATCACGCGCCACCGTCTCCAGACGATCGTCCCGCGTGATCAGGTGGTACTGGCCGGCCAACTCACGCTCCAGTTTCGCCTCCTGCTCCGGATCCAGTTCGGCCGCCTCGATCAGTTCATAGAGGTCGTCGTTGAGAGTCAGATTGGTCAGTTGCAGTTCGGGTGTGCGGTTCTCGTAAAACAGCGGCACGGTGGCGCCATCCTCGACGGACTGCTGGAAGTCATAGATCGACACGTAGTCGCCAAAGACCTCCCGCGTGCGCTCCTCGCCGGCGATCAACGGCGTACCCGTGAACGCCAGAAACAGCGCGTTGGGCAGTGCCGCACGCATGTTCATCGCCAGGGTGTCGTACTGGCTGCGGTGCGCCTCGTCCGTGAGCACAATGACATCGGGGCGGTCGCACAGGACCTCGGGCGTCTGGAACTTGTGCACCAGCGTGAATACGTACCGGTGGTTGCCCCGCAGCAACTCGCGCAGGTGCGCCCCGCTTTTGGCGTGGCACTCGTCGCTCTCGGTCTTGCTCACGGCGCCCACGGCCTTGAACGTCGTTGCGATCTGCTCGTCGAGCTCCACGCGGTCGGTCACCACCACGAAGGTCCAGTTGCCGGTCACTTTGCGCAGCACCTTCTGCGCGAAGAAGACCATGGAGAAGCTCTTGCCGCTGCCCTGGGTCTGCCAGAAGACGCCCGCGCGGCCGTGGCCCATCCTGCGTGCCTCCAGCATGGATGCGATGGCGTTGTTGACCCCCAGGAACTGGTGGTTCTGTCCCACGATCTTCACCAGCCCCGTCTTGTGCTCGGAGAACAGCGTGAAGTTCTCGACCAGGTCCAGCAGGCGCGCCGGCTCGCAGCAGCCCCGCAGCATGATCTCCATGGACACCCGCCGTGGTTCGTCTTCACGTGCCACGCGCTTCCACTCGAAGAAGCGTTCCCAGTTCGCCGTCAGCGAGCCCACGCGGCTCTCGGTGCCGTTGGAGGCAATCAAGAAGGTGTTGTACCAGAACAGCCGGGGAATCTGCTCCTTGTAATGGGTGAGGTTCTCGTCAAAGGCCGCCCGGGCCGGAACGCCAGGCTTCTTCAGTTCGATGACCACCCACGGTAGTCCGTTGACAAAGCCCACCAGGTCCGGCCGGCATGTGTACAGGTCCCCGGTCACGCTGAACTGGCTGACCAGCAACCAGTCATTGTTTTCGGGGGTCTCCCAGTCCACCACCCGCGCCCGTTTGGTCTGCTGCCCCCCATGTACGGAGTCGGGCACCGACACTGCCACACCCTCCTTCAGAAGTGCATACACCTCGCGGTTGGCCGCCTCCAGGCTCATCGCAAGGCGATCCCGGGTGAGTTTGTCCACAGCGGCATCGATCGCGGACACCGGCAGTGCCGGGTTCAACCGCATGAGCGCCGCCCTCAACCGGGAAAGGAGCACCACCTCACCACGGGTTTCGCGCCCCAGCAGGCCGCCCTCGCCGAAGGTCTCCTCCATGGCCGACAACGTCTGCCACCCCAGCGTCGCGAACAGCCGTATGGCGGGCTGCTCGACGAGTTGGTCTTCGGTGAAGGCGTGCGTGGTCATGATGCGATATCCGGTAAAGGAATTACTGCAGTTTTTCCGAACCACCCCTCTAAAGTCGCCAGAGCTCCGGCATTCAGTTTTTGTGTGAAGAGGAGCGCGAGTCTTCGCTTTGGCCGTGAGCAAGCAACGTAGAATAGATTGCGATTCCTCTCGTAAGTGTCGGTTTTGTCGCATGGAACTCCTGCAGCACCTGACCATTCAAGAAACTGAGCAAAATTGTATTGATTCCAACCGCGGCCAAATACAACCAGAACGTTCTCGAACTCTGCTCCCTTTACTCCGTGCTGGGTAGAGAAAAGAGTCTTCTCGTCGATGAACTTCGTCAGCGCGATAACTTCCTTGTAAGGCACGTCGCGGAGTTGCCGCAAGTGTTTGAGTTCATCGTCTTCATCAGGCACGGGCGAAGCGCCCAGCATCTCTATTGCCCGCTCCTTCCGTTCGACCGCCTCAGGTACGGGAAATAGTTGGCCATTCCGAAGATGGTCCAACACCGTGCCGATATTCTGAGTTTCACGGAACTTCAACAGGATTGCGATGTGTTCAGACCACGCCTTTTTATCTGCGCACGATTTGATTACCTGTGTTTTCCCACCGAGCACCCCGAACATCTCTCCATACCGTTTTCCTTCAAACGCTCTGCTCACGGGCTCAACTGTATCCACAAGGAGTGAGATATGCGGGTCTTCCTTCTTGATGTAGGATTCTGTCCGCGAAAATGTGGCAGCGAGTTGGCGGTATCCTTGTTCAGCGGCAAGGACTTTGTGCGTAAGCATGAGAACCTTGCTGGCCTCCGGCGTAAAGGCCCACCCTATGTCCACCAATTTCTTTTGGACCGCTTGGAGATACGAGTGGGCAACTGTCGCAGGTAAATCACCGACCCAGTGCCCGCCGGTTTGGCGACTACCTTCCCACTCGTTCGTGTGGAAAACGACCGCACTGCCGGTAGCACTAGGGTCTTTGACCTCCTGCGGCAGCTCAGGACGCATCCGATTGAGACAATCCACTATCGCAGGGACGGATCGGAAATTCGCTTTCTTCCCGATGGACTTCAACTTGGGGTGGTCGATCTTGCCGCAACCTGTGCCGTAAATCTTTTGCCAGTGGTCGCCGAAGAATCCGAATAAAGGGCTACCGTCCGTTCCAAGCACATGCGCCTTCAGGGCATCGAAAATTACGTTGTCGGTGTCTTGGTATTCGTCGATAAGAATTATGGGGAAGCGACTCACGAGGATTCGACGGAATTTCTCATTCGCCAGAAGCTTGGCGGCTAAGACCAAGACATCGTTGTGACCGAGTGATATTGTGGTCTGGTCCGCTCTGGAATGTCCGAGGCTGTATTCCACATTTCGAGTTCCAACAGACTCCAGTCTTTTCTGATCTTGCTGAAGAGAAGCCTCGAGCGCGTGAACGTCGGCGCCCTTTTCCCCACTTGATTCAACACGCTCTTTTACCATTCGGCTCACTATGTGCTTTGCCGAGTCCTTGAGTCGATCTGGCCAGCCTTCAATGTTCGGAATCTCCTTTCGAAGGAACGGCTGAAAACCATGGATCAGCGTCCAGCAGAACGAGTGAATCGTCGAAGAGTAGATTGCTGGGTGTTGGTCCGTTCGCGTCACAATTTCCTTCGTTGCGACATTGGTATATGTGATACACGCAACCTGCTGGTGGTTTCGAATGAGTTCAGTTCCGTCCCGATTGATAAGGTAGCGCAGGGCTTCGACCAGCGAGTAGGTTTTGCCTGAGCCCGCCCCGGCCTCAAAGAGGAAACTGTGGCGCTGGTCAAGGCACGCTTGCAACTGCGTCCATGCCTCTTGCGCAGCCACCTGTGCGGGATTTTGAACGGCGTCAGACATTTGCTCCTCGCGGTGGTTGAGTTGGGACTGCGTGGACGACCGGAGTTGCTGTCACAGGCTGCGGCAGTTGTCGCTGGTTAAGTTGTGCAAGCCAACGCACTCCCTCGGCAATGTAGCGTGGCACGGTCCAACCGGTTATCTCGATTGCGTATGTGAGCGCGAAATCAGGCTTCCTTTTTTTCACAGCCATCTCCCACGCCTTATCTTCGGAAGGTGTGGCGAGCTCGAACATGGCAAAATTGGCCAAAATGAAGGTATCCTCAAAACTTCTTCCACACGGTGCGCCGTCGGTTTCAGGCACTTCATAGGCGATTCGCAAATCGCCGTCCGTCTTGTCCGTATCTGTTTTAGCAATCAATTGGGTTGGTGTGACCTCTGGTAGTTTAAACCAATCCTTTATGCAGGCATTGCTGGTGCGTTCGCCTTCCGAGACTTTGCACGCAACCCATTGCTTGCCCTTTTCGTTTGTCATCTCCTTTGTGGCGTCGAGATCGGTGATGATGAGCGTCGGCAATTCCAAAAACTTCACCAAAGGAACGAACAGGTGTGCATACGCCCCGCCAACCTCGACGACCGATACATACTGGCTCGACAGCTTCGGCATGGCCGGATTCTCTTCTTCAAACACCTGAATCATCTTGGGCAGAAGCAGACGTTCGGATGTGCCTTCGATGAGCACTGCTTTGTCAGCGAACAGAAGGTCACAGCGTGTCAGAGTCATGTATTTATGAAGAAACTCTAGGTGCTTAACAGGCGTGTCTGCGAGACCAGACCTCAGGTCTTTCATGACTGTTGAGCGCAGATTTGCCGCGCTGCCATGGCCCTTCACAAGGAAGTATCGCAATGTTGCAAACTCGGCTTTGTTGGCAATGTGTGATGAATGCGTTGTCACCACAAACTGAACTGGCCAATTGCGTCCCTTGCCGATTGTCTTCTCAAACTCGGCGGCGATTCGACTCAATTGAGCGATGAAGACCTCTTGCATTTGGGGATGCAAATGGACTTCAGGCTCCTCGATAAAAATCAACTGCACGCATGGCGCGGTCTTTTGGATCAGGAAGGCTTTGTAGAACTCTAGCAGCTTGAGCAGTATAAAAATCAGATTCCGTGCGCCGAGGCCATTGTATGCCTCTGGGAGATTGATTCCATTCACTCCTGCATAATGAACCTTGGTGTGATCTTTAAGCAATCGCTCAACGTCGAGCGTCGTTTCCGTGCGCAAAGATGGGTCGGCAAAACCAGGATAGCCGAAGAGGGTGAAGGCGGGAAGCAGTTCCTGAAGTTGAACATTAAAACCCGTATCGATACTGGTTTGGATTCCTTGAACAGCAGTCTCCAACTGATTTGCGACTCCTCTGTCCTTTTCATCTGCCGAGTCCGCTTTTGCGCTCTTGAATAACTCCTCCAAGACCTTGCCGAGAACATCCCGCTCCTTTTTGGTATCGTCGTCGAGACCGCGTTGTGCGTTGATGAATCCACTGGCAAGCACTGCGCGGAGAGTTGGCCAGTCCAAAGCCTTAGTGTTCGTCGCATCGGTCGGGTCAACGGCCTTGACTGAGCACGAATAGAATTTGGGAACGAGGTCGCGAATAGTACGGAAAAATGCTGCTTTTTTCTCAGCCTCGGGTTTGGCTGAATCGATACTAATATCTGCGAAGAAAGTAGATATCGCTCCCCCGCGAATCGCGTATCGGATTTGAACAACGGCTTGTTCGCAGTTTGGATCAAGGTCGATAATGCAGTCGCCAAGAACACCGAGTTTTACTGCCGCCTTGTCGTAGACGATGGTCAGGTTGACCTCAATCGTTGGAAACAGTGCGCGAATCTCGTCGTCAGTCTTTTTTTGCTCCCATGCTTGGAAAGCCTGCCAAAACCCCTCATGCGCAGAGAGAGAGAAGTCTTCCAATCGAAAACCAGGTGTCGAATCTCCAAGCAAGCGCCGGAACAGTTCAGTCAACGAGGTTTTGCCGCTGTTGTTGCGCCCAACAATCACTGTGGTTTGCTGCTCCATAAGCAATTCCACTTTAGAAAGTAGCCTGAAGTTTTGAATCTCGATCTTGTGGAGGTGCATCAATTATTCTCCAGAAGTTCAATCTGCCCCAACAGCAGGCGTGGGAGCAGCAGGTCGCGCGTGCGGCGGAGGGTTTGGATTTGTCGCTGGAGCGTGTGGATCTCGTTGACCATCGGGATCGTCGCATCAGCGAATGTCACCAACAACGGTGCTGAAGGAACGAGCAGGTCAGCCTTTTCAAAGGTTGACGCGGTAACTGCCGGGTAGGCTGCACCGGTCGCGTTGTTTGTCAGGAAAGCGACGAAATCATCCGTTGTTGTAGCGAAGTAAAGGAATGTAAACGGAACCTTCGTCGCCGTCAGCACTGCGAAGCCAGTGGATGCGATGGTGTAGGCTTCGGGGTGCATCACCTGAGCATGTGAGCGGCGGTTCGGGCGGACGCAAGACCATATCACGTCGCCGTGTCGAACGATGCGACGCGCACGACCAGGAGCGTCCTCGAAGGCGTAGGTCGTGATGCTGTCAATTTGGCCAGGACTGACAGATGAGATGTCGATGTAGTGGATTTCGTCTGGCGCTTTCTTTGGGCTGATTTGTGCCCGGTTTACGTCTGCAATCTCACCCAGTTTCCTCACCTCCCATCCCTTGGGAATCTCGCCCAGGGGGGAGGGGACGCGGGGGTGGTTTTCGTGGCCGGGGAAGCGGAAGTGGACGAACCACTCGCGATAGAGGGAGCGGGCCATCTCTTCCAGAATCCGGATGCGGCGCTGGTTGTTCTCGATCAGGTCGTCGTAGGCCGACAGGATGCCCGCGATGCGTTGTTGGATGGGGAGCGGGGGCACAAGGACTTCTACCTTGGCAAGTTTTTCACCAGGCAAATGCTTGATCGTTGCACCTGTGAAAAACTGGTCAAAACCCTTTGATTGCTCTATATAAAGAAAATTATAAAAGAGAAAACGATGATCCAATGATTCTCTTGGCCTGATTCTGTGCAGTGCTTTCTGAATCATCATTCCAGGACTTTGGTCTTTCCAAATTGCACAGCGGCCGGGCTCACCCCCTTCACACATGACAATGTCACCGAATTTGAGGCCGTAGCGATCCATTTCGTGGGGCTCGAAGCGCATCATTCGCAGGCTATCCAGCGCGAATTCACCCCAACGGACGTTTACGTTTGCAAGATAAGGAAAATGTTCCCCACGGTTCTTCTCTTTGTCAAGCATCTTGCCTAAGCAAAGGTCTGCTACTGTCCCCAAAGGAACTCGCTTCCAGTCAACCATCGTGCCCCCTTGTACAGAAATCAGAAACGCAGGATGTCAGAATACATGAGTGTGACTTCTGGGCGAACCGACAAGCACTTTTTGTGAGTTGCACCCCGCCCCGGGAATGGACGTAACCACCAAGGAAAGAACATGGATTCACGCCCCGGACGCCGTTTATGACGAAAAACCGGGCCAGTCGGATGCTCGAACCCCAAAAACTCATCACTTCGTTCCCTTCCTTGTGGGACCTGCCTTCTCCGTTTTTTTCCATGCCTCCAGTTGGCGGGTCTCTTCGACGACAATGTCAAAATCGGAGATATACACGGCATCCTGGAGGTTGCGAAAAACCTCATACTCACTCTCGGCCTTGAGTTTGGCCTCCAGTGCGCTGACCTTCCCTTTGTCTTTGAGGATCGGGTAGTTCGACAACTCCAGGAAACCGTTGAGAAAGGTCACCCAGTCAACCATCTTCATCAGGATACCCCGACGGGCGCGATTCTCCGCCAGGTCCAGATATGCAGAGACGAGACGATTCAGTTCCTGGATATGCGATTCGGACAGGTAGTTTTTCGCGACGGTCACGTCGGATTTCAGGATTTTGCCCTTGGGCGCATGCTTCCATGTCGTAAGTCCCATGAACGGCTTTTTCGCGTCCGCCGAGGTCACGATCAACTCCGCCGCCGTCTGGCCGGTGATGGCCCAGTGGAGTTTGTTCTGCACCGTAGCGAAGAACTCCTGCGTAAGGGGAGCCTTTGCGTCGTAATCCACGGAGAGCGCGTAGAGATCCGTGATTTTCTGATAGAACCGACGCTCGCTGGCCCGGATCTCCCTGATGCGCTCAAGTAGTTCGTCGAAGTAGTCCTTGCCGAAGGCCGCTTTGCCCTGTTTGAGCCGATCGTCGTCGAGCACGAAACCCTTGATGATGAACTCCCTCAACGTCTTCGTGGCCCAGATGCGGAACTGCGTGGCCTGGTAACTGTTCACACGATACCCGACGGCGATGATGGCGTCGAGGTTGTAGACATCAATCACCCTCGCAATCTCGCGGCTTCCCTCGGTTTGAACTATTTCCATTTTGGAAACAGTTGCCTCCCGAAAGAGTTCCCCGGACTCGAATATGTTCTTCAAATGTTTGGTGATGGCTGGAACCTTTACCCCAAAGAGTTCCGCGAGCCCTCTCTGAGAGAGCCACGCCGTCTCGTCCTGGAACAGAACGCGCACCCGGACTGCACCATCTGCGGCTGAATATAGAAAGAATTCACCGCTGGAAGGAATGAGGTCCCCGGTGTTCTGGGTCATGATTCCAATATCCCCGCCACGTTCGCGGCGATGGTGACTTCCAACTCCCGTGCCTGGGCGGTGAGCGTCACCAACTCTTCGTTCAGTGCGGTGAGTTTCTCCTTGAAGTCCTCGTCGCTCACCTCCTCGCCCGGGGCCACGCCCACGTAGCGGCCGGGGTTGAGCGACCAGCCCTGGGCCTCGATCTCGGCGAGCGTGGCGGCCTTGCACAGGCCAGGGACGTCGGCATACTTGGGCTTCTTTCCGAAGACCTCGGAGAGCTTGGCGACGGTCTCCTCGCCACCCAGGGTGGGGTCGACAGCCTCGCCGCGGTACAGCCGCACCAGGTTGGCCAGAAACCCGATCTGCGCCGGCGTCCATTCGCGGTGGGCACGATCAATCTGACGGTAGATGTGCCGGGCGTCGATGAAGAGCACCGTGTCCGCACGCGGGGTATCGGCCTTGCCACGATCCAGGAACCACAGGGTGCAGGGCAGCGTCACCGTGTAGAACATGTTCGGTCCCACGGCGACCATGGCATCGACGGCGCGGGCCTGGAGGAGCCCGCGGCGCAGTTCCTGCTCGGAGGAGCGGGCATCCGAGGCGGAGTTGGCCATGACGAAGCCGGCACGGCCGGCCGGCCCCAGCGAGGAGTAGAACAACTGGATCCATAGGTAATTGGCGTTGTCGGTGTTGGGCAGCCCAAAGGGGAAGCGGCGGCCAGGGCCCACGGCGTCCTTGAGGCGCTCCTTGTCCACGGCGTTGACGTTGAATGGCGGATTGGCCAGCACGAAATCGAAGCGCCCCACAGCGTCGTGGGGGTTGTCGTAGTAACTGTTGACGTTTCCCCCATGGCGGATGTCGCCCTCAAGGCCATGGACCGCCAGATTCAGGCGGCACAGGCGCCCGGTGTCGTCGGTCTTCTCGACGCCGAAAATGGCCAGTTCGGCGGCAGGGTTGGCGCGGTGCTCGGTGACGAAGCGCGCCGAGGACACGAACATGCCGCCGGAACCGCACGCAGGATCGAGGATGCGACCGTGATAAGGTTCGATCACCTCGGTGAGCAGGCGCACCAGGCTGCGGGGTGTGTAGAACTCGCCGCCGCCCTGTCCCTCGGTCATCGCGAACGCACCCAGGAAGTATTCATAGATTCGCCCGAAGGCATCGTAGTCCAGTGTCGCCGGGATCTCGGAAACCTTCTTGAGCAACTCCTTGAGCAACCCGCTGGTGAACAGATTGAAGGTCTTGGGCAGCACGCCTGCGAGCTGGGGGTTGTGCTTCTCGATCT